>NZ_JBIVYX010000034.1:0-1108 GCF_044759225.1 Streptomyces sp. NPDC101132 | reverse complement strand
GGAGCTGTCGAAGGTGGGACCAGCGATTGGGACGAAGTCGTAACAAGGTAGCCGTACCGGAAGGTGCGGCTGGATCACCTCCTTTCTAAGGAGCACATAGCCGACTGTGAGCGCATGACTCACACGGTTGCTCATGGGTGGAACGTTGACTATTCGGCACGATTCACAAGATGGATCACTAGTACTGCTTCGGCGTGGAACGTGAATCACATCGACGGGATCGTGCCGGGCACGTTGTTGGGTATCTGAGGGTACGGCCGGTTGGCTGGACCTTCGCGATGCCGGCCCCAGTGCACTCACCGGTTTGTCTGGTGGGGTGATGGGTGGCTGGTCGTTGCTTGAGAACTACACAGTGGACGCGAGCATCTGTGGCCAAGTTTTTAAGGGCGCACGGTGGATGCCTTGGCACCAGGAACCGATGAAGGACGTGAGAGGCCGCGATAGGCCCCGGGGAGCTGCCAACTGAGCTTTGATCCGGGGGTGTCCGAATGGGGAAACCCGGCAGTCGTCATGGGCTGTCACCCACTGCTGAACACATAGGCAGTGTGGAGGGAACGAGGGGAAGTGAAACATCTCAGTACCCTCAGGAAGAGAAAACAACCGTGATTCCGGGAGTAGTGGCGAGCGAAACCGGATGAGGCCAAACCGTATGCGTGTGAGACCCGGCAGGGGTTGCGCATGCGGGGTTGTGGGAATGAGCTTTCACAGTCTGCCGGCTGTGAGGCGAGTCAGAAACCGTATGGATAGGCGAAGGACATGCGAAAGGTCCGGCGTAGAGGGTAAGACCCCCGTAGCTGAAATCTGTACGGCTTGCTTGCTCATCTCCCAAGTAGCACGGGGCCCGAGAAATCCCGTGTGAATCTGGCGGGACCACCCGCTAAGCCTAAATATTCCCTGGTGACCGATAGCGGATAGTACCGTGAGGGAATGGTGAAAAGTACCGCGGGAGCGGAGTGAAATAGTACCTGAAACCGTGTGCCTACAAGCCGTGGGAGCGTCGGGATCTTCGGATCCTCGTGACTGCGTGCCTTTTGAAGAATGAGCCTGCGAGTTAGCGGTGTGTAGCGAGGTTAACCCGTGTGGGGAAGCCGTAGCGAAAGCGAGTCCG
>NZ_JBIVYX010000033.1:0-1399 GCF_044759225.1 Streptomyces sp. NPDC101132 | reverse complement strand
TAGTGCTTCGTTACGTCGGGTGATCTTGCCTGCTCGTGGGCAGCTTCTGCGCATGAGGCTGGGGGAGGTGGAACGGCTCCGTGATGAGTTGGCGGAGTTCGTTGCCGATGTGTTCGGGTCGTTGCCGCGGCGGGATCAGCGCCGGTGGGGCGAGTGCTACTTGCGGGGTCTGATGCTGGACGGCCGGCGCAAGTCGATCCAGCCGATGGCCGATCGTCTGCCGGACGGCAACATGCAGGCTCTGCAGCAGTTCGTGAACCAGTCGCCGTGGGATCCGCTGCCGGTTCGGCAGCGGATCGCCGAGCGTTTGTGCAAGGTAATCCAGCCCGAGGTATGGGTCGTCGACGACGTGTCGTTCCCCAAGTGCGGCACCGCGTCGGCGGGCGTGGCCTGGCAGTACTGCGGAGCGTTGGGCAAACGGGCGAACTGCCAGGTCGCGGTCAGCGTGCACGCGGCCACCGACACCGCGTCGTGCCCGTTGGAATGGGAGTTGTTCCTGCCCGAGGAGTGGGCGGGCGATCACCGGCGACGCCGGAGGGCCGGGGTCCCCGATGATGTCGGGCACGTGTCCAAGACCTGGCTTGCGCTGGGGCTGCTGGAGCGACTGGCCTCGCAGGGACTGGAAGTACCCGTGATCGTGGCGGATGCCGGCTACGGCCGCAGCGTCTCCTTCCGGCTCGCCCTGGAGGAACGCGGCTGGTCCTATGTCGTGGCCGTCGACCCCAAGGAGATCGCCCGGCCTGCGGCGGCCGTGCCTCATCAGCCCGTCTATGGCGGGCTGGGACCGCCCACGCTGCCCCGATACCGCGAGGCGGCCCGGCCCCTGCCCGGCCTCGTCGAGACCGGCACCCGGTTCGAGGAGGTCACCTGGCGGCAGGGCAGCAAAGGCGCGATGACCTCGCACTTCGCCGTGATCGAAGTGCGGCCCTCGGGCAAGGAAGCCACCCGCACAGCGCAGGAGCAGGCCGGCGGACGCAGCCGCTGGGACGGGGTACTGCCGCTGCGGACCATGCTCGTCGAGCAGCCCGCAGAAGCAGCCGAACCGACCGGCTACTGGATGACCAACCTGCCCGCCACCACTCCGATCGCCGACCTCGTGCGGTGGGCGAAGATGCGCTGGCGGATCGAGCACGACTACCGCGAGCTCAAGCACGGCCTGGGCCTGGACCACTTCGAAGGCCGCACCTGGCGCGGCTGGCACCACCACGTCACCCTCGTCACCGCCGCACAGGCCTTCCTCACCCTCAGGCGGCTCGACCCAAAAGCCCAGATGCCGGCCTGAGCCTCTACCAGGTCCTCGATGCTCTGCAGGACCTGTTGCGCTGCTGGACCGGCACCTGCACCACCTGCGGTCGACCCCTACCGACCAACAGAACCAGAACCTAACGAAGCACTACTA
>NZ_JBIVYX010000031.1:0-1857 GCF_044759225.1 Streptomyces sp. NPDC101132 | reverse complement strand
CTTCAGAACTAACACAGTGGACGCGAGCAACTGAGGACAAGCCCTCGGCCTATTAGTACCAGTCAGCTCCACCCGTTACCGGGCTTCCACATCTGGCCTATCAACCCAGTCGTCTACTGGGAGCCTTACCCTCTCAAGGAGGTGGGAATACTCATCTTGAAGCAGGCTTCCCGCTTAGATGCTTTCAGCGGTTATCCCTCCCGAACGTAGCCAACCAGCCATGCCCTTGGCAGGACAACTGGCACACCAGAGGTTCGTCCGTCCCGGTCCTCTCGTACTAGGGACAGCCCTTCTCAATATTCCTACGCGCACAGCGGATAGGGACCGAACTGTCTCACGACGTTCTAAACCCAGCTCGCGTACCGCTTTAATGGGCGAACAGCCCAACCCTTGGGACCGACTCCAGCCCCAGGATGCGACGAGCCGACATCGAGGTGCCAAACCATCCCGTCGATATGGACTCTTGGGGAAGATCAGCCTGTTATCCCCGGGGTACCTTTTATCCGTTGAGCGACGGCGCTTCCACAAGCCACCGCCGGATCACTAGTCCCGACTTTCGTCCCTGCTCGACCCGTCGGTCTCACAGTCAAGCTCCCTTGTGCACTTACACTCAACACCTGATTGCCAACCAGGCTGAGGGAACCTTTGGGCGCCTCCGTTACCCTTTGGGAGGCAACCGCCCCAGTTAAACTACCCATCAGACACTGTCCCTGATCCGGATCACGGACCGAGGTTAGACATCCAGCACGACCAGAGTGGTATTTCAACGGCGACTCCACAACCACTGGCGTGGCTGCTTCAAAGTCTCCCACCTATCCTACACAAGCCGAACCGAACACCAATATCAAACTGTAGTAAAGGTCCCGGGGTCTTTCCGTCCTGCTGCGCGAAACGAGCATCTTTACTCGTAGTGCAATTTCACCGGGCCTATGGTTGAGACAGTCGAGAAGTCGTTACGCCATTCGTGCAGGTCGGAACTTACCCGACAAGGAATTTCGCTACCTTAGGATGGTTATAGTTACCACCGCCGTTTACTGGCGCTTAAGTTCTCAGCTTCGCAACCCCGAAAGGTCACTAACCGGTCCCCTTAACGTTCCAGCACCGGGCAGGCGTCAGTCCGTATACATCGCCTTACGGCTTCGCACGGACCTGTGTTTTTAGTAAACAGTCGCTTCTCGCTGGTCTCTGCGGCCACCCCCAGCTCACGGAGTAAATCCGATCACCAAGCGTGGCCCCCCTTCTCCCGAAGTTACGGGGGCATTTTGCCGAGTTCCTTAACCATAGTTCACCCGAACGCCTCGGTATTCTCTACCTGACCACCTGAGTCGGTTTAGGGTACGGGCCGCCATGAAACTCGCTAGAGGCTTTTCTCGACAGCATAGGATCATCCACTTCACCACAATCGGCTCGGCATCAGGTCTCAGCCTTAACGTGTGACGGATTTGCCTACCACACGGCCTACACCCTTACCCCGGGACAACCACCGCCCGGGCTGGACTACCTTCCTGCGTCACCCCATCGCTTACCTACTACCACCTTGGGTCAGCGGCTCCACCACTCCCCTTTGACCGAAGTCTCCAGGGCGGCTTCACGGCCTTAGCATTAATGGGCTCGATATTGGGCGTTTCAAAGCGGGTACCGGAATATCAACCGGTTGTCCATCGACTACGCCTGTCGGCCTCGCCTTAGGTCCCGACTTACCCTGGGCAGATCAGCTTGACCCAGGAACCCTTAGTCAATCGGCGCAAGAGTTTCTCACTCTTGTATCGCTACTCATGCCTGCATTCTCACTCGTGAACCGTCCACAACTCGCTTCCGCGGCTGCTTCACCCGGCACACGACGCTCCCCTACCCATC
>NZ_JBIVYX010000030.1:0-11286 GCF_044759225.1 Streptomyces sp. NPDC101132 | reverse complement strand
CCCGCGGAGCGGGACCCAGAGCGCTGCGCGCTCTGGAAGTGATCCACCGCGCTGCGCGCGGTGGCCGGCCCTTCGGGCCGGTGCGGCCTGCGCTTCGCTTCGGCCGTGGTCAGTTCGCTTCGCTCTCTGACCTGCGGTGATGCGCTTCGCGCCTCACCGGTCGGGCTTCGCTTCGCTCTGCCCGGGGCCGGCCGCTCCGCGGCCTGCGGGGCCAGGTCCGCTCCGCTCCCCCGGCCCTGGGCCCGCTTCGCGGGCGGCTAGCAGCAGCGGGAGGGCCGGGCGCTGTGGTCACGCTCCCCCAGCCGGACCCAACCGAAGGGCCCTCGCGGGGCCCTGACGGCCCGTCTACGGCCTTCTGAGCTGCGAGAATCCCCCAGGGAGGAACGGGTGGAGAACGGCCCGCACAAGAGCGTACAGGGCTCCGCGGGTTCAGCGCCACACCCCGAGTATCACCAAATGGCACCTGTCTGACGGTGCGTCATGTTTGTTCTCTGCAATTCCAGTGTCGCCTTTATGAATTGTAGTGAGCCTTTTCAATTTGCCTGAAACTGGTTTTGGCGGGCACCTCAATAACCGATTCCTCGGCGGGATTTGATGTGCGTTTCGGGTGCGGGCCGCCCCGATCGGGTGGGGTGCTGGACTGATGTGCGGGTCCTGGCTCGGGCCCGGGTTGGCCGTCCCGGGAGACTGGCGGCATGATCGCGCGCCGCCTGCTGGGCACCGGCCCCCGCCCCGTCACCGACTCCCCTGCCCCGCCCCTTCCCCGGGCCCGTCTCGCCGCCGAGCTGGCCCCGTCGGCCCCGGCCGCCGAGGCCGATGGCCCCGCAGCGCGGTCCGCCGCTGAGTCCGGCCGGCGCCGCCTGGGCCACGGGGCCGCGGACACGGGCGCCTGAGCTGTCGTCACCGGTCGTGTGCGGACCGCCCCTTGACCAGGGAGAGCAAACCGGGAGGTCAAGGGTGAAAGAGGGCGGGTCAAGGGGGTGCGCCGAGGGTGGGCAAGCCCAGGCTTGCCCACCCTCGGCGGGCTGTTACCTATCCGGTTACCAGGCTGGTTACCCCGGACCCTGTTACCGGCTCTGACCTGGGCGGAGGCTCCCGTGACCGGCCTTCCTTCGGGGAGGTAACACCAGGCTTGCCCAGCAGCAGGGGAGGCTTGCCCACCACCGTGCGGGCAGGCTTGCCCACGCCCGGCCGGGCGCGGCAGGGCTTGCCCTGCAAGTTGCCCCACAACTTGCTCTACGGCCTGCCCTACAACGTGCCCTACAAGTTGCTCTCCAACTTGCCCCCAGCCTCCCCGGCCGAGCGTCGGAACCGCAGGTCAGGGCCCGTGGTCAAGGGGCTCTGCCGGGGCCGACTTCTTCCGTACGGGACCCCGTTTGGCGGTCCCGGCGGCCGTGTGGCCGGCCCACCTGCGGCCGCCGGGGCGGGGGTTGCACCGGAAGGTGCTCCCACAGGTGGCTGCACAGGTGTACTAGGGGTTGCACCGGCGGTAGGGCCAGCGGTGGGAGCCCCCCAAATCGGACACCCCGCGTTCCCGCTGGTCAGCCCCCGTGGGCAAGCCCCTCACCTGCGACGACACCTCTTTTCCTGCGGTAGCCAGGAAGAGGTTCAGAGCTGTCCGGGGGCGGGGCGGCGGCCCGGTCGCGGCCAGCTGTCGCGCCGGTCGCACGCCCGGGCCCCTGGTCTTCCTGCTGCTGGTCACCCGCCCCGTGTCGCGCCGACCCTGCGGCCCACGCGACAGGACGACGCGACAGCCTCGCGCGCCACGTGTTGGGCGGCCCGGTGGTACTGCCCCCAGAGCGCTCTGGGCACCGGGCCTCGCCCGCGCACGCCAGATCGGCGCGGGCTGGGCCAGACCTTAGCCCCGGCCCGGCCGGCGCCCGCCCCGAGGGACGGGCGGGACCCGGCACGCGCGCGTGCAGGCGCGCACCTCGACCCCGCCCGTTCATCGGGCCCACGGCGGTGATGAACCGCTGTGTGACACCGTCCGGCGGCCCGTGTGACAGGCCTGTGTGACACGGGGGCTGACACCTGACACTGACACCGCCGTCCCGCGCCCCGAGGGGCCCTGGGCCTGGTCAACGGCCGTTCTGACGTGTCAGGTGTCAGCCCGGGGCGCGGGCACGGCCGCAGGCGGCTCCAGGCCGAGCTGGACGGCGGCCAGGGCCACCGCCTCGGCCACGGACAACCCGTCCCCGCCGTCCCGGCCAGCCTCGGCCCGCAACCGCTCCGCCCGCGCCGCCAGCAGCTCGGCCAACTCCCGCTGCGGCTCCCGAAGGTTCCGGCAGCCACGCCGCCGCCCCGCGTACCGGTGGTCCATCCCGGCACCGTAGAGCCGAACCCGCCGCCCTCTCCGGCCTGACAGGGCCCGCTCCACCCAACCGGCCGAGCCGCCACCACCCCGGATTTCCGCAGGTCAGCCCCGACTCCCGGGATTCCGGGAGTCGGGGAACCATCGGCCTTCCCGCCGCGCTCCGGAGCACCCCGCACGAACCGCGGGCCGCAGAAGCCCATCTGAGCGCCTTTCAGCAGCCGCTCCCACCCGAGGGACGGGAATCGCCTCCGAGGCGCTCAGAGGGCCGTACAGCGGCTAGAACGGGGCGGTGGCGGCCTGGTCCTCCGGCTGCTGGGCGTAAGCGGCCAACTCGGGGTGCTCCGCCGCCAGCTGCTCCCGCAGGCGCCGGGTCTCCTCCGCCTCGGCGGCCCGCCGCGCCCGTACGGCCGCGCTGCGGACCGCCTCCCGCTCGGCGTGCTCGGCGTACGCGTCGTCCAGCATCGCGCCCCACTTCGCCGCCGCCCTGGCCCGCTCGGCCTGCGCCGCGTACTCGGCCTCGGCCTCGGCCCGCAGGCCCGCTGTGGCCCGCTCGATCTCCTCGGCCTCGGCCCGGTCGTGGCACTTCCAGCACAGGCCGTCCTCCGGCCGCGGGCCGTGCCCGGTCGCGTCGCAGTCCTCGCCCTCGCAGTCCCACCACACCGGCGCCGGCCCGGCCTCCCGCGGTCCGGGCACCAGGCCCTGCCGCCGGGCCGCCTTCCGGTCCGCCCGCCGCTGCTCGCACGCCGGACACGCCGTGTCCCGGTCGATGGTCACGCCGTCCTCGCACATCGGGTCCGGGCAGTCCGTCGACGGGCGTACCAGGCCCACCGCCACCCCGACCGCCGAGCCGATGCCCTTGCCGCCCTCGGCCGCGTCCATGGCGTAGCCGTGGTTCCACCACCGCCTCCGTACGCGCTCCGCCAGCTGCTCCGGGGTCCGGCCGCCGTCCAGCGCGGCCAGGATCGCGTCCCGGACCACCGGCAACCGGTACGCCGGCAGCAGCGCGGCCAGGGCCTCCGGCCAGGCAGCCTCGACCTGCGCCACCGCAGCGGCCTGCTCGGGGGACATCCGCACCCCAGGCTTGTCGGCCTTCCCCGACCGCGAACCCTGGTTCGGCGCGTCAGCGCCGTCGGACGCGGCGGAGCCGCTCGCGGCCGCTCGCGCGCCACTACCGGTAGTAGGCCTACGGCCGTCACCACCGGCTCGCGCCGGAGGCGCTGGATTGTTCTCGGATGGTGACTCGGAAGGTGACTCAGAAGGTTGGGGGACTACAAGTCCCTGGGGTAGGGACTTGTAGTCCCTGGGGTAGGGACTTGTAGTCCCTACCCCCCCCTCCGAAATGTCTGTTTCGACCCGGGGACTGTCAGTCCCTGGGTCGGAGGCTGCAGCGGTTTTCTTCGGGCGCTTCACGCCCTTGTCCGCCCGCGCCTTCTTGGGAGGCGCGGGGGCCAGCGCAGGGCGCGTCTCAGGGGTGATCGGGGCGCGCCCCAGGTTGGCGCGCTGCTCGTTGATGGACTCCAGCTGGGCCGCGCTCCACCACTCGGCCGGGATCATGACCTCCCAGATCACGGGCCGCTGCTCCTTGGGGATGGACAGCCACGCACGCGACTGGTGCTTGGTCTGGCGGCGCAGGATCCCCCGGGACTCCATCGCGCGGCACTTCGCGCCGGCGGTCTTCCGGTCCACCCGCGCCGCGGCGGCCAGGGTGGGGTACGAGCGGAAGCAGTTCATCCCGTCGAAGTCGCCCTTGACCACCAGGGCCGCCAGGACGGCACGCTCCTCGGCGTCGTAGACCGGGGCGTGATCGATGGCCCACAGGACCGGGTACATGCTCACCGCCCCACCCCCGCTCGGGTGGACCCGCCGCCGTGACCGGGGCCATGTGGTGCTCGGTGTGTCGTTCCACGTACGCTCATCAGTGAGCGCACCTCCCGTTCCTTGCAGATGCGTGGAGTGCTTCTCCGTCCCGGGCCGTGAACCCGGGGTGGACCTCCGAGCCCCGCCCACCACGGCGGGGCTCGTTGCGTTGTGGGGACATGCTCCCGCACCCCCATCGAAATGCTTGGACGAAATTCCGTCCGTGGACGTTTCGGGGGCAATCCAGAAGCGATCGAAAATCCGTGCTGTGGCGTGCAGAGCCGAACCATAGATTGGGCACTACTCGCGAACTACGGTTTCCGTGCATTCGCATATTAGTTATTCGGTGTTTCGGTAGCAGCCTGAGAATTCAGGGAGGTGGCCCACCTGAGAATGGTTGCGCCTCCCGCGACCTTGACGGCTACCTCCACGACGCGGCCGTCTGCCAGATAAACCGTCCGGACGACCTGAGTGACGATTACCTCTCCGGCAGTGAGGCCGAGCGCGGACTTTTCGGATTCCGTCGCGAAACGAGAGGTGACTTCTTCCAGGACGTGGTCCTGGGGGGAGTTCAGCCGCTCGGCCGCCAGCTCACGAGACCCGCCGGTGGACACCGGCTCTGTCAGCTCGGGCGTCACGGCGATCACGTACGCCGGGTAGTAGGAGCTGCTGACGTGCACGGGGACGCCGTTGCGGCTAACCACGCGGCGCCGCACGTGTACGGGGGTGCCCGGGGCCACGTCCAGACGCGGCGCTACCACTTCATCAGCGCCGACTGTTCCGATCTCCAGGATGTGCGAGGTTTCGCCGCCGGCCAGAGCGCTGCCGGTCGTCTCGTGCAGGCGCACCCGGGCCGCGATGTTGTTGCTGATCGGGCCAGCAACGATCGTGCCCACGCCAGCCTTCGGCAGGGTCAGACCCTCCTGCTTGAGCAGCCGAAACGCCCTGTTGGCGGTCGTCTGGGCCACGCCGAAGTGCTCGCTGGCCTGGCGCAGCGACGGCATCGTGTCGCCCGGCCTGAGCGCTCCGTCCTGGATCTGCTTGCGGTAGTACGCAGCGATCTCTGCGTACCCGGTTGTCTCGGTCATTCCGGACCCTTCCCTGGCTAGTGCCGCACTCCCCCGAGTACAGCGGTGCACCTCTGAGGCTAGACCACGGAGTGTTGTAGCGCTACCACTAGCGCTCTCTATCGCTAGTGGTCTACTGTTTGGCGAGTCGGCGGCACTGACCGAGCCAGACAGGTCGGGAGTTGTCGGCGCGCCTACCGACCTGCGTAAATGCGCTCTGACCTGCGCAAACGCAGACTGCCCGGCTGGTCTGTACACCAGCCGGGCAGGGCGGCGCAGGTGTTGCTGCACCTGTGCCGCTGTCGGCTCCGACGTGACTAGCGAGGAGTACCGACGTGGTGATGTTGACAGAGGTGGTGCACCGCTGGCGGTTCCGGCGCGGTGCACGCGGCGCCGTGGCGGGAACCCGGACGGCTCTGCCGCTCCGGTTCTGCACCACGGCGCTGGCGGTACCGGCCCCCGCGCCGGAGGTGCTGGGTTTGGGTGGGGATGAGCTGCGGGTGCGTGCGTCCCTGCGGGCGCTGGGAGTGGAGCTGTGAGCGCCATGCGCGGGGTGCCCCCGCTCCCGCCGGGATGGGTCGCAGCGCGTCCGGCGGACTGGCTGGACCGGCTGTGGCAGTACGAGGACTTGGCCCCGGCCCCGGCGGTGCGCCGGGAGCGGGTGGACGGTCCGGCCTGCGCGTCCGTGGACCCGGAGCTGTTCTTCCCGAAGCGGTGGGAGCTGACCCCGGTGGAGCGGGAGGCGTCGGCGGCGGAGCGGGAGGCGCTGGCGGTGTGCGCCGGGTGCCCGGTGCAGGCGTGGTGCCTGGGCCGTGACTTGGAGCAGTCCTCCACGCCGTCGCGGATTCTGGGCGTGCGTGGGGGTCTGCGTCAGTCGGAGCGGCGGGCGCTGCACGTGCGGCTGTTCGGCAAGCGGCCGAAGAACGGGGCGTCGAAGTGAGCGCCACCGCCCCGGCCGGGAAGGCCGGCCGCTCCCAGAAGCGGAAGAAGATGCAGAGCACCGCCGCGGCCGCGGCGGCTCCGGCTGCGGTGGCGCAGTCCTCGCGGTGGGGGTGGCTCCGCCGCGGTGGTGCCGCCCCGGCTGGGAAGGCCGGCCGTGCGAAGCAGCGGAGGAAGAAGCACAGCACCGGTGCGGCCGCGGTCGTCCCGGCCGTGGCGGTGCAGCCGTCGCGGTGGCGGTGGCTGGCCTACAACGGGGGCGCGGCCGCGGTCGGCCACTGCCTGCTCTGGGCTGTGTCCGGCGATCAGATGGCCGGGGCCACGGTCATGGCGGACATCAACCTGTCGCTGGTGCCGGTGGCCACGTTCACGCTCACCTGCACCGCCGCGCTCGCGGGGTGGAAGGCCGGCGGTCTGCTGCGGGGGCTCGGGCTCGCGGGTCTCGCGGCCCGCCCGGCCGCCGCGTTCGGCGCCGCGTTCTGGGGCCAGGGCACCGGACCCCTGATCACGGACTTCATGGCGTGGTCGGCCCCGTGGTCGGCGCTGCTGGCCCCGCTCGCGGTGGCCGGGGCGTTCGGCGCCGTGTGCTGGCTCTACCTGGAGCGGCACGCCGCCGGTTGGGCGCAGCCCCTGCGGTGGGTGGCCCGGATGCCGCTCGCCACCGTGACCCTCTCTTCTCTCCTCTACGCCCCGGGGGCCCTGCTGTGAACACGACTCAGATCATCGCGACGGACGTGGTGCTGGCCGCTGGGCCGGTGTTCGGGTCGGTCGGCATCTCCGGCCTGGCTCTGGCGAGCGGGCTGCTGCTGTTCCTCGGCGTGCGCGGCTCGGACCGCATGAAGCTGGACCGCGACAAGGCCGGCGGGTGGGGCATCGCGTTCGGCACGCTGGCCGTGGCGGCCGGGGAGCTGTGGGGCGACGTCGTCCGCGGCATCTCCGAGGTACCCACGTCCGTGATCCAGGGCTCCGGCCTGGGGAACATCGGCCTCGGCGGCGTGGCGCTCGCGCTGTCCATCCTCACCTTCTTCCCGAAGTGGAGGCGCACCCTGTGGCCCGCGCTGCTGGGCATCTCGGCCGGGGTCATCTACGGGCAGGCCGGCGGCATCTGGGGCATCGGCGTGGGCCTGGTCCTGAAGTTGGCCAACATCCTGGGCGCGCTGTGAGCGGGACTGGGGCGCAGGTCCGGGAGATCGTCCGGCCGGGGAACGCGCTCCCGGCGCTGGTGTCCGGGTCGGTGGTGCTGGCCGGGCTGCTGTGCCGGTGTGCTGGGCGGGCGGCCGGGTGGCTGTGGGACGTGGCCAGCGTGGACGCCGAGGCGACCGCGGCCGCGCAGGCCAAGGCCGACAAGGCGGCCCGCGCGAAGGCGGCCAAGGCCAGGAAGGCGGCCCGCGCGAAGGCCGACCAGGACGACGACGTCGAGGACGACGACCAGGAGCCGGAGGACGACGCCACGGTGACGGCGCCTGCGGTCCGGCCGGTCCGCCGCCCGGTGCTCGAATCGCTGGGGCTGGCCGCGTTCGGGGGCCTGCTGGCCTCCGGCGCGGCCGGCACCGCCGGAACCCTGCTGTGGCCGTACGTGCAGCAGCTCGGCCCGTACCAGGGCGTGCTGCTCACGGTCGGCGGCATGGGGTGGGCGGTGGCCGCCTGGACGCTGGCCCCGGCCGCGGCCGAGGACGACGGCCAGGAGCCGGAGGCCGGGGAGCAGCAGCCCGACGCCGAGGACACGGCACCGGCACCGGACCGGGGTACGGCGCTGCTGCTGCACGTGGTTGGCGCGCTGGCCGAGGCGGAAGGCGCCGGGCGGGCGGGCCTGCACCTGGACGTGGTGCTGGCCTCCGCCGTCGCGGCCGGGCTGCTGGCGGAGGGCACGGAGCAGGGGGAGTTCCGGGCCTGGGTGGAGGGCTGCGGCCTGCCCACCGCCGACAAGGTCGGCATGCGCATCAACGGCAGGCCGACCACCCGCGTGGGGCTGCGGATCGACGCCGCGACGGCGGCCCTGGGGATGTCCCCGGCGGCCCTGCTGCGGGCCCGCGCCCAGGCCTCCGTCCAGACCCCGGGGGAGACCGCCGTGGCGGCCGCTGCGGCCCCCGCCGGGGTGCCCGCTCAGGCGGTCGGGGAGAGGGCCGCCGGCACCCCCGCCGGCACCCCCGCCGAGGCCCCCGTACCGGCCCCCGCCGGCACCCCCGCACCGGCCGCCCTGCGGCTGATTCCCGGTGGGTTGCTGGGCCCCGATTCAGCCCCTTCCCCGGCCCTCTCCAAGGGGCGGGCCCAGGAAGCCCGTTAGACCGGCCTATCGGCTCTGTGACCTGCGGTTCTATCGGCCGCCTTACGGGGCCTAACAGGGGGCCTGACGCCCTTCCCTGACACCTCAGACGCCGACCCCCGAGAGGGGTCGGAAGCACCAGAAACAAGACACCCGGGACGGCCGACTTTCTTGGCAGTTGGGCGGCCGCCCCGGGGACACCTATCCCTCACGGAACAGGAGTTCCCATCATGGCATTTCGCCGGACGATCTCCCAGAGCGAGCTGGCCGAGCGCCAGTCCGACGCGGACCGCGAGCGCCACGCCACGGAGTACCAGCCCTCGCGGGGCGGCTGGTTCAAGGCCGAGCCCCAGCCGAGCCAGGAGCAGGACCGGGACAGCAGCGGCGGCCGCCGGTGGGGTCGGCGGTGAGCCGGGCGACCGCGCCGCGCTGCCACGGCCGGCGGATGCGGCAGGACCGGGCCACCCGCGGCACCTACCGGTGCGCGGTGTGCGGGGGCTGGACCACCCGCCTGATCGCCGCCTTCCTCGCCGGGGGTGCCCGGTGAACAGCGCGCAGGCTCAGGCCGAGTACGAGGCCGCCCGGCTCCAGCAGGCCCAGGCGCAGCAGCAGGCGGAGGAGGCGGCCGCGGCCATACGGGCCGCCTCGGAGGCGGCCGCCGCGCTGAACGCGGACATCGCCGCGCATCTCGGCCGCTGACCGGCCACCCCTTGCCGTGGAAGAGCACCCCTCCCCGAGGGGCAGGCCACCGCGGCCGCTCGATCCGGCGGGCCGGGACGCACCGTCCCGGCCCGCCCCCCAAGACCCTGCTCTGGAGGTTCCTGTGACGACGCACCACACGCTTGACGATCTGACCCGGCCGCCCGTGCCGTTCGCTCCGGCCGGACCGGACGCCGCTCCGGTTGGGCGGGCCGGTGCTCCGCTCCCGCGTGAGAGGGGGGAGACTGCCGGGATGAACGAGACGCTGACGCACGGCCAGACGGTAGGCCAGGGGGAGGCCATGGCCCCGGCCACTCCGGCCACGGCCGGGGCCGCTCCGGGGCCACGGCCGCCCGCTCCGGGCGGACCGGAGGCCACTCCGGCCCTGCCGCGTCTGGGCGGCCAGGGTCGGCCGGGGGTGGCCGGCCAGGGGGTGGTCATGGCCGGGGCCACCGGCCACGTGGCCCCGGCCACGGTGGCCACCCCCGAGGCCGGTTCGGCCGGGGCCGGCCGGGTCTCGAAGGTGCTCGCGGTGGCCGCGCTGGTCGGCATGATCCCGGTCGCGATCATCGGGTTCGCCGCCTCGTACACCACGGTCGCGGACAAGGCGGCGGCCGCCGGGTTCGCCGGCTGGCTGGCCCCGTGGATCCCCATCGGTCTGGACGGGGCGATCATCGGGTTCCTCGCGCTGGACCTCTACATGACCCGGCGCCGCACGCCGTGGCCGCTGCTGCGGTTCGCCGCGCACGGGATGACGGCGGCCACCGTCCTCATCAACGCGGCCGCAGGGGCGGCCGTGGCCCCGGCCGGGGTGGCCGCCGAGGTGCTGCCGACCCCGGTGCGGGTGTTCTGGCACGGGTTGATGCCGGTGCTGTTCGTGGTCGGGGTGGAGGCCGCGCGGCGGCTGATCGTGCACGCCGTGCAGCTGGAGGACGGCACGGCCATCGACCGGATCCCGCTGCACCGCTGGGCGCTGTCCCCGTGGCGGACGCCGCGGCTGTACCGGGAGATGCGGCTGGCGAACATCCGCTCCTATCCGCAGATGGTGGAGCGCAAGCGGGCGCTGGAGGGCTACAAGGTGTGGCTGAAGCAGGAACTCGGCGGGGACCTGTCGAAGGCGACCGATGAGCAGCTGCTGCCGATGACGATGGCGTCCCAGGGCTACTCCGTGGAGGAGGCCCTGGCCCTGCCCGCGAAGTGGAAGGCCGAGGCGGAGGAGCGGGCCCGCGCCGAGGCGGAGCGCGAGCGGGCGGAGGCGGAGCGGCGCCGGAAGCAGGCCAAGGCGGACCGGCTGCGGGAGCTGGCGGACGACGCCGACATCGAGGTGGCCACGTACGAGCAGGCGGCCCGCAAGGGCACCGCGGCCGCGGAGGCGGAGGCTGCCCGCGCGGCGGCGGAGGCGGAAGCGGCGGCAGCGAAGGTCGCGGCGGAGCACCGACGCACGGCGGCGGAGCGGCAGTCCCTGGCGGAGACGCAGGCGCTGGAGTCGCGGGACGCGGCGGCCGCGCGCCGGAAGGCGGCCGAGGACACCGAGAGGGCGGAGCGCGCCGAGGCGGAGGCCGAGCGCCAGCGTGCGGAGGCGGCCAAGGCTGCGGCCGAGAAGGCGAAGTGGGCGGCCGAGCAGGAGCGCGCGGCCGCGGCGGCGGAGCGGGCCGAGGCCGACAAGGCGGCGGCCACCGCGCAGAAGGCGGAGGCGGAGAAGGCGGCGGCCGCGGCCCGGTACGACGCGTCCCTGATCGAAGCGCGGGCCCAGCAGGCTGACGACTACGCCCGGCTGACTCAGCGCGAGCGGGCGGAGCGGGTCGTGGCCCGGATGCTGCTGGCGGCCGGCGCCGACCCGCAGCGCGCCCAGGAGCAGGACCAACTCGACCTGGTTCCGCTCAGCGCGGTGATGGACGCGCTCGGCGTGAAGCAGACGGCGGCCGGTGACACGCGCCGCGCGGCGGCGGTGCTGCTGGAGGGCGGCTACCGGCCGAACGGGCTGGAGACGGCGCTGGACGCGGCCTGGGCGGACTCCCGGTACTGACCTGGCACATGGCGGCGGGGGGGGCCCCCCCCCGGCGGGGGGGGGGGGCCCCCCCGGGGGGGGGGGGGGGGCCGGCCGCCCCCCCCCCCCCCCCCCGGGCCCCCCCCCCCCGCGGGCGGGC
>NZ_JBIVYX010000029.1:0-16211 GCF_044759225.1 Streptomyces sp. NPDC101132 | reverse complement strand
CCAACGCTCCGCGTTGACTCCCTCCTCCGCCTTGCGATCGCACGCACCAGGCCCCGCTCCCTGATCCGGCCTGATCCGAAAGACAGGGCCTAGGCGGGCGGGCCGCCCGCTGCTCCCCGGGCCCCGCCCGGCGGGACCGGCGTGTCGTTCCGTCACCCGGCGGCCCCGTCCGGCCGGACGCGCACGGTCCGGCCCGGTTCCCCGTCCGGCCCCGTCCCTCAGCCCACCCGCCGGGCCAGCACCTGGCCGGGCCAGCCGTCGGAGTCGAAGGACCCGGCCGGCGTGAAGCCGTTGCGCCGGTACCAGGCGACCAGTTCGCCCCCGCCGCCCGCCCAGCAGTCGACGCGCAGCAGGTCCACCCCGGCCCGGCGGGTCTCCTCGGCGGCACGGGCCAGCAGGGCGGCCCCGATGCCCCGGCCCGCGTGGGCCCGGTCGGTGACCAACAGCCGGACGTACCGCTCGGGTTCGCCGGCCGGCGGGACCGGCATCGCGGGGCTGGGGCCGGAGTCCAGGACGAGGACGCCGACCGGAGTGCCGTCCCGTTCCGCGACGAACGGGGCGTTCTCGGTGGTGTAGCGCAGGACCCTGGCCGGGCCGCCGGGCTTCTGGGAGTACGGGGTGGTGCCCCACTGCTCGGTGTTGCCCCGGGCGTTCATCCAGGCCACCGCCCCGTCGAGCATGTCCAGGAGGGCGGGCGCGTCGTCCGGGCCGCCGGGCCGGATCCGTATGCCGTTCGTGCTGTCGTCCACCCCCGGAGTCTAGGCCGGGCCACGCGGACCGGGCCGGGCGGGCGGCATCCGTAAACGATCACCAACGCGAACCCGTGGCCGAAATCACGTCAACATCCGGAACTATGACGTCCGTTTTACGACCGCTTTACTGCGGTTGCTGTGTTTTTCTGCCTCGATATCTTCGCTGCTGCATCGCACGGCCGGTGCAACAGCGAACACATGAGACCGAGGAAACATGACGGTTGACATACCCGCTCCGGAGGAGCGAGGTCGGCCGTGGTCCGGGGGGAGCCTGCGTCACGTCGCGGGCGGTCTCACCCTGGCCATGGTCATCGGACTGGCCGACGCCAGTGCCGCCAGCGCCCTGAGCGAGCGGGCCGCGGCCCCCGCCGCGGCCCCGAAGCCGACCGCCACGCAGGCCGCGGACATCCCGTCCGCCCGCGTCGCCGCCCGGCTGTCCGGCAAGCGCGTCGAGGCACTCTCCGAACGCACCGAAACCTCCACGACCTGGGCCAACAAGGACGGTTCGCTCACCTCCGAGCTGACCGCCGGCCCCATCCGCTTCCAGGACCCGCACACCGGCGACTGGCGCACCGTGGACCTGGACCTGCGCACCGGCGCCGACGGCTCCGTCGCCCCCGCGGCCCACCCGCGCGGCCTTCGGCTGGCCGGCCGGACCAAGGCGGCTCCGGCCGCCTCGCTCTCCGCCGCCCGCACCGCCCCGGCCACCGACCTGGTCACCCTGGGCACCGGCGACCAGCAGATCACCCTGCAGTGGCGGGGCGGCCTGCCCGCGCCCAGGCTGACCGGCACCCGTGCGGAATACCCCGAGGCCGTGCCCGGGGCCGACGTGGTGGTCGAGGCCACCCGCACCGGCTTCGAGCAGTTCGTGGAGATCAAGAAGAAGCCGGCCACCGGGGACTTCTCCTACACCCTGCCCCTCAAGGCCAAGGGCCTGACGGTGAAGCAGCAGGCGGACGGCAGCGTCCTCTTCACCGACCGGAAGAACAAGAAGACCGCGGTGATGCCGGCCCCCGTGATGTGGGACGCCACCGTGGACCCGGTCTCGGGCGAGCACACCCGCCGGGTCAGGGCCGGCCTGAAGGTGGTCCGCAACGGCTCCGCCGTCGACCTGGTCGTCACCCCGGACGCGAAGTTCCTGGCCGACCCGAAGACCGCGTACCCGGTGACCGTCGACCCGTCCACCTCCTCGCTGTCGAGCGTCTTCGACACGTACGTCCAGCAGGGGGAGACGGTCGACTGGTCCGGCGACACCGAGCTGGACCTGGGCAACCCCGGTACGAAGAACGCCGACGGCACCTGGCGCACCGCGCGCTCCTTCATCAGCTGGAACACCGCGAAGATCTCCGACGCGCTGGTGACCGACGCCAAGCTGTCGCTGTGGAACTTCCACTCCGGCAACACGGACTGCCTCGCCAAGCCGTGGGAGGTCTGGTCCGCGGGCGCCTCGTCCACCTCCTCGCGCTGGACCGCCCAGCCCGCGTGGACCGCCAAGAAGGCCACCTCCACCGAGACCAAGGGCAACTCCGCCTGCACGGCCGACGGCTGGATCAACGCCACCGTCACCACCCTGGTGCAGGAGTGGGCCTCGGCCCGCGCCTCGGTCTCCCACCTGGGCCTGCGCGCCTCCGACGAGACCGTCGTCGCCCAGTGGAAGCGGGTGAACTCCGCCAACGCGGCCTCGAACCCGCCCAAGCTGACGGTCACCTACAACTACCGGCCGCGCACCGGCACCAGGCAGGAGGCCGGCCCGCCGTACTTCTCCTACGGCGGCGCCTACACCGTCAACACGGTGACCCCGACCCTGCGCGACACCTTCGTGGACGCCGACGGCGACAAGGTCAACGGCACCTTCGAGGTCCGCGACGCGGCCACCGACACGCAGGTCGGCGGCTACCTCGTCTCTCCGTGGGTCCCCTCCGGCCAGGTCGCGTCCGTGACCGTGCCCGCGGGCGTGCTGACCAACGGCAAGACGTACAAGTTCCGCACGTCCCCGTACGACGGCGCCCACTACAACCTCGGCTGGTCGGCCTGGAAGACCTTCACGGTCGACACCGCCGCCCCCTCCGCCCCCACCGGCATCACCTCGACGGACTACCCGTCGAACGCCTGGGTCAAGGGCGCGGGCCAGGCCGGCGTCTTCACCGTCACCCCGAACGGCACCGACCACAACTGGCTGGAATGGTCGCTGGACGGCGTGACCTGGACCAAGGCCGCCACCGGCGGCTCGGCCGCGGCCAAGGCCCTCTCCGTCGCCCCGCCGAAGGACGGCACGCACACCCTCCAGGTGCGCCAGGTCGACAAGGCGGACAACAAGTCCGAGGCCGTGCAGTACACCTTCCACGCCGGGCCCGGCGGCTTCGTCGCCCCCGACGAGGGTGACCGCACCGCCCGCCGCCTGCCCCTGACGGCGGAGGCGGACGGCACCAGGTACGACCGCGTGTCGTTCTCCTGGCGCCGCTCCGAAGCCGACCCGTGGGTGCAGATCCCCGCCGGCCACGTCACCGCCGGCGGCACCGCCCTGACCGCCTGGCCGGCCGTCCTCACCGGCGGCAAGAGCCCCGCGCTCGTGTGGAACGCCACGGACACCGTCAACCCCGACGGCACCGTGCAGATCAAGGCCGACTTCACCGGCCCGAACTCCGCGGCCGGCGCCACCCAGCCGCTGACCGTCACCGTGGACCGCAACGCCTCGGGCGCCGCGACCACCGAGGTCGGCCCCGGCTCGGTGAACCTGCTCACCGGCGACTACGGCCTGTCGGCCACCGACGCCTCCGCCTTCGGCATGTCGGTCACCCGCACCGCGTCCTCGCGCACCCCGGACAAGGGCGCCACCCAGGAGGGCCAGGCGCCGGTCTTCGGCCCCGAGTGGGTGACCGGAACGGTCGCCGAGCTCACCGAGTCCGACTACTCCCACCTGCGGAAGATCTCCGACACGGCCGTGGCCGTGGTCGACTCCGAGGGCGAGGAGACCCACTTCACCGCCAACGCCGCGCGCACCGGCTGGATCGCCGAGCCCGGCGCGGAGCACCTCACCCTCACCGGCAGCGTGACCGGTTCGTTCACGCTGACCGACAACGAGGGGACGGTGACCGCCTTCGCCAAGCCGGACCCGTCCGTGCCCACCTGGCAGGTGTCCAGCACCCTCGAGGACGGCCTGGGCAACTCCGCGACCACCGTGGTCTCCGAGCGGACCGACGTCGCGGGCAAGGCCCTGGCCCGCCCCAAGTGGATCATCGCGCCGAGCTCGGCGGTCACCGCCTCCGCCTGCGCCGCCGCCCCGGCGACCAAGGGCTGCCGGATGATGGAGTTCGTCTACGCGACCTCCACGACGGCCGCCGCCGGCGCCCTCGGCGACTACACCGGCCGCGTCAAGGCCGTCCGGCTGTGGGCCACCGCGCCCGGGGCCGCCGCCTCCACCGCCCAGGACATCGCCTCCTTCGCGTACGACGACTCCGGCCGCCTGCGCGAGACCTGGAACCCGCGGGTCACCCCGGCGCTGAAGACCGCGTACACCTACGACGCCGCCGGCCGGGTCACCACCCTCACCCCGCCCGGTGAGCTGCCGTGGACCTTCACCTACGGACAGGCGGGCAACGCCGACACCGCGGGTGCCGGCATGCTGCTCAAGGCGTCCCGTCCCGGCCTCCAGCAGGGCACCGCCGACGTCGCGTCCGGCACGGCCGCCACCTCCGTGGTGTACGACGTGCCGCTGACCGGCGGCGCGGCCCCGTACGCGATGGGTGCGCCGGACGTGAAGGGATGGGGCCAGCTCGACGCCCCGACCGACGCCACGGCCGTCTTCCCGGCCGACGCCGTCCCGTCCTCGCACAGCGGCTCCTCGCTGGGCTCGGGCGACTACGGCCGCGCCACGCTGCACTACCTCGGCGTCTCCGGCCGCGAGGTCAACTCCGCCTCCCCCGGCGGGCACGTCACCACCACCGAGTACGACCGCTTCGGCAACACCGTGCGCGAGCTCTCGGCGGCCAACCGTGCCGTGGCCCTCGGCACCACCGCCGCGGACCGCACCACCCAGGCGGAACTGGGCATCGCCCAGCTCACCTCCGCCGAGCGGGGCGACCTGCTGGCCACCCGGTCCGTGTACAACGAGACCGGCACCCGGGAGCTGGAGGAGTTCGGCCCGCTGCGCCGGGTCGACCTCACCGCGGACCTCAAGTCCGGCTCCACCGTCCTCGTCCCGGCCGGCACCCCGGTGACCGCCCGCTCGTGGACCGTCACCGAGTACGACGCAGGCCGTCCCACCGACGGCACGGCGAAGGTCAGGGACGTGGCCACCAAGGTGACCACGGGCGCCCAGGTGCGCGAGCACCCGTCCGTGCAGGGCGAGGCGCGCGTCACGCAGACGACCTACGACTGGGCCAAGGGCCTGCCGACCCAGACGGTCAAGGACCCGGGCGGCCTCGCCATCACCGAGGCCACCGAGTACGACGCCCAGGGCCGGGTCGTGAAGCAGCTGCTGCCCGGTGCCACCGGGACCGACGCGGGCACCCGCGTCACCACGTACTGGTCCGGCACCGGCACCGGCGCCTGCCAGGGCCGGCCGGAGTGGGCGGACCTGGTCTGCTCCACCGGTCCGGCGGGCGCGGTCACCGGCGGCGGCGCCAACCCGTCGCAGCTGCCGACCACCACCACCGAGTACGACTGGTACGGCAACCCGGCCGTGGTCTCCGAGACCGCGAACGGCGTCACCCGCACCACCACCTCCACCTACGACGGCGCGGGCCGGGTCACCAAGACCTCGGTCACCGGCGGCGTGGGCCAGGCGGTGCCCGAGATCACCACCGAGTACGACCCGGCGTCCGGCAAGGCCGTCAGGGCGACCTCCCCGACCGGCGGCACCATCACCGAGGCGTTCGACAGGCTCGGCCGCCAGATCTCGTACACCGACGCCGACGGCGGTGTCACCACCACCGAGTACGACCTGCTGGACCGTCCGGTCAAGGTGTCCGACAACGTGCCGTCGACCGTGACGTACACCTACGACACGGCGGTCGAGCCGCGGGGCATGGCCACGAAGACCACCGACTCCGTCGCCGGCACCTTCGAGGCCCGGTACGACGCGGACGGCTCGGTCACCACGGAGAAGCTGCCGGGCGGCTACACCCTGACCGTCACCGAGGACCCCACCGGCTCGCCGGTGGACCGGACGTACCGGAAGGACGGCGACGGCACGGTCGTCTACTCCGACACCGTGACCGAGTCCGTCCACGGCCAGGTCACCTCGCACGCCGGCTGGTCCGACCAGGTGTACGGCTACGACGCGGCGGGCCGTCTGGTCTCGGCCGCCGACACGTACGCCACCGAGTGCACGAAGCGCACGTACACCTTCGACGCGCGCACCAACCGCAAGTCCCGCACCACCGCCACCGGCACGCCGGGCGCGGACTGCCCGGCCTCCGGCGGCACCACCGTCAGCCACACGTACGACAGCGCCGACCGCCTGGTCGACGCCGGCTACGCGTACGACGCCTTCGGCCGCACCACCGCGCTGCCCGGATCCACGTTCGGCCACTACGCCAACGACCTGGTCCACCAGCAGACCTCGGGCGGCCGGCGGCAGACCTGGCAGCTGGACTCCAACCAGCGCTTCCGCTCCTGGAAGGTGGAGACCGGCAGCGGGCAGACCTGGACGCAGACCGCCTCCAAGGTCAACCACTACGACGGTGACGGCGACAACCCGCGCTGGATCACCGAGGACACCGCCACGGGCACCGTGACCCGCAACGTGGACTCGGCCTCCGGCGACCTCGGCGCCACCACCACCAAGACCGGCGACACCGTGCTCCAGCTCGCGAGCATCCACGGCGACGTGGCCCTGCAGCTGCCGCTGGACACCGCCAAGGCGCCGGTCGCGCTGGACTCCGACGAGTACGGAAACCCGCGCGCGGGCCAGGAGGCCACCCGGTACAACTGGCTCGGCGCCAAGCAGCGCTCCACCGAGACCCTCACGGGCCTCACCCTGATGGGCGTACGGCTGTACAACCCGCAGGCGGGCCGCTTCCTGTCGCTCGACCCGGTGTACGGCGGCTCGGCCAACGCGTACGAGTACACGAACGCCGACCCGCTGAACCAGTACGACCTGGACGGCCGGTGGAGCTGCGGCTGGTGCAAGAAGGCCGGCCGCTGGGCCTGGAAGAACAAGTGGAACATCGGGGCGGCGGCGCTGACCTTCGCGCCCGGCGGCCAGTTCATCGCCGCCGCGCGGTTCGGCTACACGGCGTACCGGGCCTACCGGCTGGCCAAGACCGCGAAGTTCGCCTCCCGGGCGCTGCGCTCGGGCCGCTACGGCGGCCTGAGCTACCGCTACGGCAACATCAGCGTGGCGAACTACGGGCGGGCGAAGAACGCCTGGCAGCGCGGAACGGCCGCGGGGCGCTGGAACCACCAGGGCCGCCGGGTCAAGATCGGGTGGAACTACAACCGGTTCGCCAACCGGCCCACCTTCCGCATCGGCTGGCGCTGGCGCAACAAGCCCCGGCACTTCACCCTGTTCTGAGGAAGGCTGGGGCCATGACCGCCATGAACCACCTGCAGTACCTGCACACCGATCCGGACCTCAACGCCCGGGACGAGCCGACGGAGCGTGAGCGCGAGCTGATCCTGGCGATCGACGCGCTGCTGGCCGCCGCGGACCCGGCCGGGATCGTCCGGGACGAGGCCCAGTGGTACCTCGGCACCGCGCTGGAGGGCGAGGACGCCCTGGAGCTGAACCTGTCGCTCGGCTGGGACCGGGAGACCGCCCTGCGCGTGCTCCTGGCCGGCGGGTCGTTCGCCCTCGGCTGGGGCGGTGAGCTGGGCGAGAGCCCCGTCCTCACGTCCTTCCGGGCGCAGTCGCCGTCGGTCGGCGAGATGACGGCCGCGTTCGAGGCGGAGCTCTCGCGGGAGATCCGGATCACCGGGGGCCGCCGGCTGTTCGGCGGTGCCTCGGAGCTCCACGTACGGGCCGGCGACGGCTGGGTCGACCTGCTGCGCGGCGGTGCGCCGTCGCAGGAGCGGCAGCTGGAGCGGGCGTCCCGCGAGGTGACGCTCCGCACCGTCTGACCGGAACCGGACCGGTGGGAACCGAGGGCCCCGGCGCGTGTGCGCCGGGGCCCTCGGCACGTCACGAACCCGCGACGTGGCCCGGTACCGGGGGCGGTTCGGCGGCCCAGACGTCGGGGCCGCCGCCGCGCCAGTCGACGAGGAGGGGGTCCTCCAGGTAGATGTCGTCCCGGTGCAGGCCGGACCGCTCCAGGAGCAGGATGAGGTCCTCGGTCCCGTAGACCGGACCGAGCAGCCCGCCGTCGACTCGTACCCGGCGCCCGCCGCCTTCCTCGGGCGGGTAGACCACCACACGCTGCTTCGCACTCATGGCACCAGCGTCGGGCCCGCGCGGCCGGCCCGCACCCCGAGGGGGCGGGCGTCACACCGCGTCACCGTCACCGGCGCGGTCGCCGTCGCCGTCACCATCACCGGAGGTCGAGGCGCATCACGACGCGGGGGTGGCCGGCCAGGACCGAGGTGGTGTCGGCGGCATGGGTGAAGCCGGCGCGCTCGAAGTTCCGGCGCAGTCCGGCGTAGGCCATGGTGAGGTCGACCTTCGCGTCGCCGTTGTCGAGGGGGTAGGCCTCGACGGCCGGGGCGCCGTGGGCGCGGGCGAAGTCGACGGCGCCGGCGATGAGGGCGTGCGAGATGCCCTGCTTGCGGTGGCCGGGGCGGACGCGGATGCACCACAGCGACCAGGCGGGCAGGTCGTCGACGTGCGGGATCGTGCGGCTGCGGGCGAAGGAGGTGGCGGAGCGCGGGGCGACGGCGGCCCAGCCGACGGGCTCGTCGCCGTCGTAGGCGATCACGCCGGGGGGCGGGTCGGCGCGGCACAGTCCGGCCACGTGCTCGCCGCGGGCGGGGCCGCGCAGCTCGTTGTTGAGCTTGGCCGGGATGCGGTAGCTGAGGCACCAGCAGACGTTGGCGTCCGGGGACTTCGGCCCGACCAGGGTCCTGACGTCCTCGAAGACCGTCGCCGGGCGCACTTCGATGCTCATGCGCCCACCCTGCCACGTCCCGCACGGGGCGGGTGGCAGGGTGGGCGAAGTGCCGGTGGGGCAGGCCGGTCAGTTTGCGATCGGAGACACCGCGACGCAGGCACCGGCGGTCGCGAGGCCCTGGGCGGTCTGCTCGGCGATCACCTTGCCCTTGTGGGTGATCTTGCACGCGACCTCGGCACCGGTGACGTCGGCCGCGACGGGCATGACCGAGGCGGGCATGATGCCGCGCAGGGTGACCGTCTTCTTCCACGGGAGCGCGACGCCCTTGACGGTCTCCATCTTCGGCGCGGTGGCCGTGCCGCCGCCGGCCGCGAACTCGATGTGCTCGACGCCCTTGCCGGTCACCTCGTACGTCACCTCGTAGGTCTCGTCGACCGCCTTGTCGATCGCCTTGTCGACCTGGCTGGTGGCCTCGGAGGCGGAGCAGGCGGTCACGCCGGCCAGCAGGACGGCGGCAACGAGGGCGGTACGGGCGGACCTGGAGCTGAGCACGGGTGTTCCTTAGGGAGCGATCAAGACGACACGCGTACGCAATCGCAAAAGATCGGCAAAGTCAAGCCCGGGCGGCGTGGCAGCGCGACCGCTCGGCGTCCGTCAGGGGGCCGGTGCGCTGGTAGACGCGGTCGGGCAGGCCCCGGGCCGGGCCGTCGAAGGTCCCGGTGAAGGTCTGGGCCCGCCCGTCGCCGTCGGTGACGGTGAAGGTGGCGGTGCCGGACTCGCTCGCGCGCTCCACCTCCACCCAGGACGCCTCGCCGGGCCTGACCTGCTCGTTGAGGGACCGGTCCGTGTACTCGCTCCAGGTGAAACGGGCGGGCCGCCGCGTCCCGTTGGCCGCCTTGCCCGCGGCGAAGTCGGCACGCCCGGGCCGCGTGCCGCTCAGCGAGCGCTGGCGCTCCACCGTCTGCCGGGTGCAGTTGACGTACACGTCGCCCTCCTGGTGGGCCGGGCCGTACCGCCGCTCGCTCGCGGTGACGGCCACCTGGACCGTGCACGGCCAGCTGCCCTTCGCGTCCCAGCACTCCCCGTACAGGCCGCTGTCGAGGTCCGCCGCGTGGGCGGGGGTGGGGGCGGCCGGGGCGAGGAGCAGCGCTGCGCTCGCGGCGGCCAGGGCCGCGGTGATGAGGGTTCGCATGATCCGCTCAACGCCGCGTGGAACGGGGTGCGTTACGCGCGCACGGCGACCACCACCCCAACGGCCCAACGGCCCGGCGCACCGGGGTCACGGACGGCGCGCGGCGTCCTGCCCGGTGCCGGGGCCGGGGCGGAGCGCGCGGACGAAGAGGTGCTCCTCGGGTCCGGCGACCGGGCTGTCGGGCTGGAAGACGGCCGTGTGCTGGTGCAGCACGGTCAGGCCGAGCCGCTCCATCCGGGCGATGCAGTCCTCGGCGGTGAGGCTGCTGACGTTCATCTGCCGGCCCATCCAGGTGATCGGCGCGTCGCGCAGGTCGCCGGGCACGGTGGCGAACAGCAGGTGGCCGCCGGGCTCGATCCAGGAGGCGATGCGTTCGAGGGAGGAGGTCACGTCCTCGTACGACATGACGAGCAGCGGGAAGAAGGCGCAGACGGCGTCGAAGCGCCGCTCCGGCCGGTACGTGCGGACGTCGGCCACCTCGAAGGTGGCACCCGGCACCTGGGCGCGGGCGAGGGCGACCATGGCCGGCGAGACGTCGATGCCGGTCACCCGGCAGCCGGCCGCGGCCAGGACGGCGGCGACGGGCCGCCCGGTGCCGGAGCCGACGTCCAGCACGGCCGCCCCGGCCGGCAGCCGGGCCACCAGCCATTCCAGTGCCGCGTCCTGCCCCGGCAGCCGGGCGAAGGCCCGCTCGTACTCCCCGCCCAGCCCGTCGAAGACCTCGGCCGCCGACATCGCACCCTGCTCGTCCACCGCGCACTCCCCACGCTCTCGCCACA
Organism: Streptomyces sp. NPDC101132; assembly: GCF_044759225.1. Taxonomy (NCBI): domain Bacteria; kingdom Bacillati; phylum Actinomycetota; class Actinomycetes; order Kitasatosporales; family Streptomycetaceae; genus Streptomyces; species Streptomyces sp. NPDC101132. The sequence continues at coordinate 5,503 of NZ_JBIVYX010000029.1, read as the reverse complement.
GCGCGGCACACCCGCACCGCGGCACCGCCGTACCGGTCGTCATCCGACGGCCCAGCACCTACCACACCCCGCCCCCGTACGAACCCGGCCGCACCGCCGGCCCACCCCAACGGGGCCGGCCGGCACCCGTGCCGGTCAGCGCGCGGCCGGCCGGGTAACCCCGGCGCTCCGGCCGTCGTTGCCGTGCCGGCAGAGGTGTCCGGGGGGACGTGGAGGGTGGTGCGTGGTGGAGCTGTTCCGTCTCGCCGGAGCGTCGTGTCTGGTCACCGGCGCGGCCAGCGGCATCGGGCGGGCCACGGCCGGGCTGTTCGCCCGGATGGGGGCCCGGGTCACGGCCTCCGACGTGGACGCCGAGGGCCTGGAGTCGCTGCGGCGGGACTGCGCGGGCGCGGTCCACGCGCCGGTGCCGGTCGTCGGGGACGTGTCGGACGCCGCGGACGCCGAGCGGATGGTCGGCACCGCGGTGCGGGAGCACGGGCGGCTGGACGTACTGGTGGCGAACGCGGGGATCATCCCGCTCTCCGACGTCCTGGAGACCAGCCCGGAGGACTGGGACCGGGTGATGGCGGTGGACGGCCGGGGCATGTTCCTGACCTGCAAGTACGCCATCGCCCAGATGGCGTCGCAGGGTTCGGGCGGGGCGGTGGTCTGCGTGTCGTCCGTGTCCGGTCTGGCCGGTCAGGCGCGGCAGGCGGCCTACGGGCCGGCGAAGTTCGTCGCCACGGGCCTGACGAAGCACCTGGCCGTCGAGTGGGCGGCGCGCGGCATCCGGGTCAACGCGGTCGCGCCCGGCACGATCCGCACCGAGCGGGTGCAGCGGCTGGACGACGAGCCCGGCGGCCCCGAGTACCTCGAGCGCGTCGTCGCCATGCACCCGGCCGGACGCCTCGGCGAGCCGGACGAGGTCGCCCGGGCCATCGCCTTCCTGGCCTCGGACGCCGCCTCGTTCGTCACCGGGGCGGTCCTGCCGGTGGACGGCGGGTACCTGGCCCAGTAGGCCGGCTGCCGGGTGCCGGACCGGGCCCTCGAGGGGCCGTGCCGGCCGGGGTGACGACGAGCGCACGGGGCTCCGCCCGTACCGCGGGCGGCAGCCGGAGCGGGTGCCGGCCGGGGGTCAGGGAGCCCAGCACCCGGGGGCCCGACGCCCCCGTGCAGGGCGGTGCGTTGCCCGGCAGTCCCAGGAGCGTGAGGAAGCCGAGTACGGCGAAGGCGTACGCCTCCTTCGCCTGTGCGGGGAGGCCGAGTTCGTCGGACGTGCGGAGGGCGGTGGCGCCCAGTTCCCGCCGGAGCCGGGCGGTGAGCACCGGGTTGCGGGACCCGCCGCCCGAGAGGATCACCTCGGTGGCGCCGAGCGGGTGCACCGCCCGGGCGACGGTCCTGGCGGTGAGCAGGGTGAGGGTGGCGACCACGTCGGGGGACGGCCCGGGGAGACCGGCCGCGGCCAGGGCGGCGCGCAGGTGGCCGCCGTGGAACAGCTCCCGGCCCGTCGTCTTGGGCGGCGGCAGGCGGTAGTACGGCTCGGCGAGCAGGACGTCCAGGAGCCGCTCGTCGCATTCCCCCGCCGCGGCGATCCGGCCGTCCACGTCGTGGCCGAGGCGCCCGCCGGTCAGCTCCCGTACGGCCGTGTCGATCAGCGTGTTGCCGGGGCCCGTGTCGAAGGCCACCGGCGGGCCGCCGGCCGGGAGTGCGGTGAGGTTGGCGATGCCGCCGACGTTCAGCGCCACGGGTACGCCCGGCCGGCCCCGGAGCCACAGCAGGTCGACCAGGCTCACCAGGGGCGCGCCCTGGCCGCCGGCCGCGATGTCGCGGGGGCGGAAGTCGGCGACGACCGGGCGGCCGGTGGCCTCGGCGATCCAGGCGGGCTGGCCGAGTTGGAGGGTGCCGTGCACGCGGCCGTCCTCGGCCCAGTGGTACACGGTCTGGCCGTGCGAGGCGACGAGGCCGGCGGTGCCGCCGCACAGTTCGCGGTCGGCGAGGACGGCGGTCTCGGCGAAGGCCCGGCCGATGAGGGTGTCGAGCCGGCACACCTCGCCCGTCGTCACCGCGCCGTCGGGCGCCAGCGCCCGGAGCAGGAGGTCCTGGAGGCCGGGCGGGTACGGGCGGCTGACCATGCCGAGCGGGGTGAGGCGCAGGACGCCGTCGTCGACGGCGAGTTCGGCGGCGGCGGCGTCGATCGCGTCGCAGGACGTGCCGGACATCATGCCGATCACGCGCACGGGGGCCTCCGGAGGGTGGGTCATCGCAGCGGCCGCCGGTGGTCGTCGCGGCCCAGCGTGCAGAGGAAGGGCAGGCTCAGGGCGCACGCCGCGGCCGCGTACAGGGCGGGCACGTCGGTCCGGCCGGTCCACTCGGCGGTCCTGGTGATGACCAGTCCCGCGCAGCCGGCGAACAGGGCGTTGGCGAGCGCGTACGCCGTACCGAGCCCGGTGCAGCGCACCCGGGCCGGGAACATCTCGGCCAGCATGGCGGGTCCCGGGCCGGCCAGCAGCCCGACGAGCACACCCGCGGCCAGCACGGCCGCGGCCTTGGCGGTGGCGGGCTGTCCGGGGTCGCGGAGGACCGCGAACAGCGGTACGGCCAGCACGACGACCAGCACGGTCCCGCTGAGCAGCACGGCCCGCCGCCCGAACCGGTCGCTCAGGACGCCGGCGGGCACGATCGCGGCGGCGAAGGCGGTGTTGGCCAGCACGGTGGCGAGCAGCGCGTCCCGGTACGAGGCGCCGAGCGCGGTCTGGAGGTGCGAGGGGAGCACGACGAGGAAGGCGTACCCGGCCCCCGACCAGCCGACGATCCGCCCCGCACCGAGCAGCACGTCACCCGGCCGCAGCCGCCGGTCCGGGCCCGCGCCGTCCGGGCGGAACTCCGGGGTCTCCGGCAGCCGTAGCCGCAGCGCCAGGGCGGCCAGGCCGAGGGGCAGGGCGAGCAGGAAGGCGACGCGCCAGCCCCAGGCGTACAGGGCGGGCTCGGGCAGCGCGACGGCGAGCGCGGCCGCCGTACCCGCGCCGGCCAGCAGGCCCAGTGCCACGGTGCAGGACTGCCAGGACCCGTACCGGCCGCGGCGGCCGGGCGGTGCGAACTCCGTCAGCACGGACACCGCTCCCCCGAACTCACCGCCCGCGGAGACCCCTTGGAGCACCCGCAGCGCGGTGAGCGCGACGGGCGCCGCGACGCCCGCGGTGGCGTGGGTGGGCAGCAGGCCGATGGCGGCGGTGGCGAGCGTCATCAGCGTGACGGCCGTGACGAGCGCGGGCCGCCGCCCGACGCGGTCCCCGAGCCGGCCGAGGAGCAGCGCGCCGAGCGGACGGAAGAAGAAGGCGAGGGCGAAAGCCGCGTAGGTGGCGACCAGCGGGCCGGTGCCGCCACCCGAGGCGGGGAAGAACACGGCGGCCAGGACGGGGGCGAAGTACCCGTAGACGCCGAACTCGTACCACTCGACGAAGTTGCCCGCGCCGCCCGCGATCAGGGCCCGCCGCCCGGCGAACGGACCGGTGCTCCCCGCCCGGGCGCCCGCAGCGAAACCGGGGTTACGGGATGTTGGTGGCGTTCTCACAGGCCAGGGCGATGTCGTCGCCGTCCTTGCCGTCGCAGGTGTCGGCGGTGTCCGCACCGCCGTCGAGCACGTCGTTGCCGCCCTCGGCGGCCACGGGTGCCGCCGCCGCGGGCGCCGCCCCGGTGGCCGGGGCGGGCGTCGGACGCGGCGGGCGGGACGCCGGAGTGCCGGAGTCGGCCTCGTCGCGGCCGTGCGCGATGCGGCCGGAGTTGCTGTCCCCGATGAGGTCGTCCTTGCCGGGGCCGCCCACCAGGACGTCGTTCCCGCTGCCCGTGGCACGGGACTCGGCCGAGGAGTCGCCGGTCATCTGGTCGTCCCCGGCACCGCCGTCGAGGATGTCGTTGCCGCCGCCGGAGGCGTCGATCCCGCCGCGGCTGTCGCCGACCATGTGGTCGTCGCCGTCGCCGCCGTACACGATGTCGTTGCCACCGCCGGAGGCACTCGCCCCGAACGCGATGCTGTCGCCGCCGACCCGGTCGTCGCCGGGCCCGCCGAAGACGATGTCGTTCCCGCCGCCCTCCACCGGGGTCCGGGTGGAGATCAGGTCACCGCGCACCAGGTCGCCGCCCTCACCACCGTCGACCTGGTCGTTGCCGAGACCTCCGGCGAGGGTGTCGTCGCCACCGAGTCCGCAGATCAGGTCGTTCCCGGCACCGCCGTCCACGACGTCCGCACCCGCAGACCCGATGATCACGTCGTCGCCCGCGGTGCCCGTGATCGTCCCCGAGCCCGTCAGCGTGGCAGCCCGTCCGAAGCAGAGGTTCTCCTCGGCTCCGACGGCCGAACCCGGCATGGCCAGGGCAACGAGCACGACGGCCGTGGCCACCGTCAGGGATGTGCGCCGGTTCATGGCAGCCTCCGGTCTCGCCGGGCCGCCGTTCGGCCCCGGGATCGCCATGGACCCTAAAACGCCAAACCGCCCCATTCAACGACATCCACACACATAACCCCCTCTCCCCCCTATTGGCCCTAAGCGGTCACCGCGGCAAAGGGACTCGAATCGATCCCCCGCAGCAGCTCCCCGGGCCCCCGGTACACGGTGACCGGCCCCGCGGCCGTCAGCTCCGCCTCCGACACCCCACCGGTCAGCAGCCCGACACAGGCGACACCGGCACGGGCCGCGGCCTTCACGTCCCACACGGTGTCACCGACGAACACCGCCTCCCCGGCCTCGACCCCGGCCAGCTCCAGAGCCCGTTCGACCAGCTCGGGAGCAGGCTTGGTGGACTCCACGTCATCGGCCGACGTGGCACCGTGCACGACATCGTCGACGCCGAGCGCCTTCCGGATGGCCGCCACCTCGTCCGCCGACGCAGAACTCGCAAGAACGACCCGCATCCCCCGCGCGGCAACGGCGCGCACCAGATCACGCGCTCCACCCAGCACAGGCAGCGCGTCGAACCAGGTGGCATACAGAGCATGATGGGCGTCGTCGAGCGCCTGATCCTCCCGATGGTCGTGCCCCGCACCCAGCACATGGTCGAGAAGCCGGTCACCCCCCATCCCCACAGCCCGGTGGATCTCTGCCATCGGAACGTCGTGCCCATGCTGGTGCAGGGCCTGCCACCAGGTCAGGGTGTGCAGATAGTTGGTGTCGACAAGCGTCCCGTCCAGGTCGAACAGAGCAGCCCGCGGCCGTACGGGCCCAGCGGTCGTACGGTCTCGATCGATGGTGCTGGTCATGGGAAGGACTCCGCTTCACGCACAGGGGCCACGGCGACGCAGTACACCCCGCGCCTGCCCGACCGACACGGCTCCATGCCCCTCCCCCCACTCCCCCTCCCCCTCCCCCCTCCCCCACTCCCCCCTCCCCCGCACAACCCTTGGCTGCCCTGGTGGGTCGTGTGGTGTGTGGGGGAGGTGCTTGAGGCGTCGTGGCAGGCTGGACCGGAGGCAGGCCCGGGCCTGGGGTGGCCGAAGGCCAGGGCGAAGCCCCAAAGCCCCAGGGGTGGG
>NZ_JBIVYX010000028.1:0-25586 GCF_044759225.1 Streptomyces sp. NPDC101132 | reverse complement strand
ACGCCCGGTTACATTCCGAACCCGGAAGCTAAGCCTTTCAGCGCCGATGGTACTGCAGGGGGGACCCTGTGGGAGAGTAGGACGCCGCCGAACAACCCGCCCTTTTAGCTCAGTCGGTAGAGCGTCTCCATGGTAAGGAGAAGGTCAACGGTTCGATTCCGTTAAAGGGCTCCAAGAGAAAAGGCCCCCGCCTGATGGCGGGGGCCTTTTTTGTTTGAGTTCCGTCACCGCGCCGGCGTATTCCACGGCGGTGAGTCGACCACAGGGCAGGCCCTGGCGGCCAGGGCCTGCCCGGCGGGTCAGTCGCCCTGCCGCGGTTCCGGGACGCGGAACGCCAGGATGGCCATGTCGTCGGAGGCCGGTTCGGCGGCGAAGCGTTCCACCGCCCGCAGGACCCGGGACGCGACGGCCCCGGCCGTGAGGCCGGTGCACGTGGTCAGGACGTCCGTGAGGCCGTCGTCGCCCAGCATCCGGGTGCCCTCGCGGCGCTCCGTCACGCCGTCCGTGACGCAGAGCAGGACATCGCCAGGCTCCAGGGTGAGGGTCTCCTCGTACAGTTCCAGGTCGTCCATCACGCCCAGCAGCGGCTGCGGCTCCGCGGCCGGCTCCACCTCGCCGCTCGGGCGCAGGCGCAGCGGGAGCGGGTGGCCGGCGCAGACCAGCTTCAGCGCCGCCCCGCCGTCCTGGAGCGGGCGGAGCTCTCCGTACAGCAGGGTGAGGAAGCGGCTGCGGGCGCCCTCGTCGAGGATCGCCGCGTTCAGGCGCTCCAGCACCGCCGGGCCGCCCAAGCCCTCGCGGGCCAGCAGGCGCAGCGCGTGCCGGGCGAGGCCGGTGACGGCCGCCGCCTCGGGGCCCGTACCGCAGACGTCGCCGATGGCGAAGCCGTACGAGCCGTCGCGGATCGGGAACACGTCGTAGAAGTCGCCGCCCACCTCGTTGCCCTCGCCGGCGGCGCGGTAGATGACCTCGACCTCCATGCCGGGGATGGCGGGCTGGCTCGGTGGCAGCAGGCTGCGCTGGAGCGAGCGGCTGATGGCCATGCGCTCCGAATAGAGGCGCGCGTTGTCCAGGGCCAGGGCGGCCCGGCGGGACAGGTCCTCGGCCAGTTCGAGGATCTCCTGGCGGAAGTGCTCGTCGGCGGGCTTGCCGAGGGTCAGCATGCCGATCACACGGTTGCGGGCCATCAGCGGCAGGACGACCGTCTCGCCGCCGACCGCGGCGGCCGTCGCCAGGGTGGTGCCGATGCCGGAGGTGTAGTCCGACGGCGAGCCCAGGCCGACCGAGCGCATGGACGTGCGCAGTGCCGCGTCGTGGGCCGCGTGTGCCGGTGCGTTCCAGGGGCGGACCGTCTGGTCGGTGCCCGGCTCGGGCGGATCGATGCGGGACAGCAGGGACTTGAGGCCGTCGATCAGTTCCTCGTCCTCGTGCAGGACGTACGCCAGGTACGGGTCCGAGGCCTGGTCGGCGATCGTGTAGACGGCACACCAGGTGGCCAGGGTGGGGACCGTCATCTGGGCCATCAGGGCCAGGGTCTGGTCCCGGTCGAGGGTGCCGGCCAGCAGGTCCGAGGCCTCGACGAGGAAGGACAGCGAGCCGCGGCGCAGCCGCTCCAGCTCGCCCAGGCGGGCCGATTCGACGGCGAGGGCGATGCGGTCGGCGGCGAACTGGAGGCGCAGGGCCTCCTCGTTGGAGTACCGGGCGGCGCTTTCCGCGGCCACGCCCAGCGAACCGGTCAGCCTGCCCTCGACCTTGAGCGGCACGGTGACCGCCGAGCGCATGCCGGTGCCGTTGAGGAGGGGTACGGCGCCGGGGACGGCGGTGAGGTCCTCGTGGACGGCGGGCATGCGCGCGGAGCCGTAGCGGCTGGTGCCGGCCTCGACGGGGACGCGGGCGAACCGCTGCCGGGTGGAGGGGAGTCCGGTGGTGGCGCGGACCTCCAGCTCCGTCTCGTCGTCGGTGGCGAGGAGGAGGAAGGCGGCGTCGGCGTCGAGCATGTCCCGGGCGCGCTCGACGGTGCGCTGGAGGAGGCTGTCGAGGTCGTCGGGGGCGGGGGAGCCGATGAAGACCTCGAAGGGGTCCGTCGTCCGGGACTCGGAGAGCTGGGCCGGGTCGGCGGCGGGCGAGGCGGAGCGGGCGGGGGACTGGAGCACGGCGCGCTCGCTGTCGTGGACGAGCAGGCAGACCGTGGAGGGCTCGCCGGCCGCGTCGCGGACGCGCAGGTGGGAGGCGTAGACGGGGATCACGCGGCCGTCGGCGCCGCGGAGGCCGTAGCTGCCCTCCCAGCGGGACAGGCGCAGGGCCTCGGCGATGCCGGTGCCGGTGCCGGGAGTGTGGGGCCAGGCGGCGAAGTCGGCGAGGGGGCGGCCGGTGACCTTCTCGGCGGGGTAGCCGAAGATCTGCTCGGCGTCCTCGTTCCAGGAGGAGATGCGGGCGCCGGCGTCGATCTGGAGGACGGCGACGCGTACGCGGCCGTCGGCGACCGGCAGCTGTCCGTCGGGGATCGCGGGTCCCGCCGAGCGGGTGCCGACCGGGCGGGCCGGCAGGTCCAGCTGGAACCAGACGTGCTTGCTGGCCGATTCGTACTCGACGCCCCAGCGGCTGGCCATGGCCGCGCACAGCATCAGCCCGCGGCCGCCCTCGTGGTCGGGGGAGGCGTAGGGGCGGTCGGGGTGGCGGAGGGGCACCTCGCGCTCGGGGTAGCGGTCGGCGACCTCGACGCGGACGCCGTCGGCGGAGCGCAGGCACAGGACGTCGGCTCGGGTGCCGGCGTGGATCACGGCGTTGGTGACGAGTTCGCTGGTCAGCACGACCGCGTCGTCGACGATGTCGGAGAAGCCCCAGCCCTGGAGGGTGTCCCTGACGAACGCTCGGGCCGTGGCGACCGAACGCCCCACGGGGTCGAAACTGGCAGCGGCCCGGGCCGTGATCACAGCGCTCCTCGATCGTGTCGCGATGCCCGGCTCCGCCATCGGACCATTCCTCCGTGCCCGGTCGTCTCGGCGCCTCCGTCCCCTGCCGGGCGGACCGGGGCGGTTGGACAGTCGGATGCCAGGTTACTTACCTTCGCGGTCACAGCGGGCGCAGCTGCGGGTATTCCACCCGCAGGGTGCGGGTCCCGTGCGAAGGTGCCGGAGTTTTATGGCCGTGTTCGGCCATGGTGAAACACTGGGAAGGCTTGGCAAGGGCAGACCCGGGTAGAGCGCGAACCCTTTCGGGAGGGACACGGTGGAGTCTGGCGTAGCGGCGCGGAGGGCCAGTGCGCGGGGGAAGAGCGGGCGGCCGCGGCGGGGCGGGACCACGGAAGTGGACTCGGCCGCGCTGAACAGGCTGCTGACCGCGCTCGTCTCCATGCGGGACGGGAACTTCCGCAAGCGGCTGACGGTCTCCGGCGACGGGGTGATGGCGGAGATCGCCGCCGTCTACAACGAGGTCGCGGACCGGAACCTCCACCTCACCGGGGAGATCGCCCGGGTCCGGCGCATGGTGGGCCGCGAGGGCAAGCTGAGCGAGCGGCTGGAGACGGGGGCCTGCGAGGGCTCCTGGGCGGCCGCGATCGACGCCTCGAACCAGCTGGTGGAGGACCTCGCGCGGCCGGTGTCCGAGGTCGGGCGGGTGCTGTCGGCGGTGGCCGAGGGCGACCTGGCACAGCGGATGGACCTGCGGACGCAGACGGCCGAGGGGGTCGGGCACCCGCTGCGCGGGGAGTTCCTGAAGGTCGGGCGCACGGTCAACAACCTGGTCGACCAGCTGTCGGCGTTCACGGACGAGGTGACCCGCGTCGCACTGGAGGTCGGCACCGAGGGCAAACTCGGCGGCCAGGCCCAGGTGCGCGGTATGTCCGGTTCGTGGAAGGACCTGACCGACTCCGTCAACACGATGGCGTACCGGCTCACCGCTCAGGTGCGTGACATCGCTCTCGTCACGACCGCGGTGGCCAAGGGCGATCTCTCGCGCAAGGTCACGGTGCACGTGGCCGGCGAGATGCTGCAGCTGAAGAACACCGTGAACACGATGGTGGACCAGCTGTCGTCGTTCTCGTCCGAGGTCACGCGCGTGGCCCGGGAGGTCGGTACGGAGGGCGAGCTGGGCGGGCAGGCCCAGGTGCCCGGGGTCGCGGGCGTGTGGAAGGACCTGACCGACTCCGTCAACACCATGGCGGGCAACCTGACCGCCCAGGTGCGCGGGATCGCGCAGGTCACGACGGCCGTGGCGAACGGCGACCTGTCGCAGAAGGTGACGGTCAGCGCACGCGGCGAGGTCGCACAGCTGGCCGAAACGATCAACCAGATGACGGAGACGCTGCGGACCTTCGCCGACGAGGTCACCCGCGTGGCGAGCGAGGTCGGCGCGAAGGGCCTGCTCGGCGGTCAGGCGCAGGTGCCGGGCGCGGCGGGGACGTGGAAGGACCTCACCGACTCGGTGAACACGGTCTTCCGCAACCTCACCACGCAGGTGCGCGACATCGCGCAGGTGACCACGGCGGTGGCGAACGGCGACCTGTCGCAGAAGGTCACGGTCGACGTGGCCGGCGAGATGCTGGAGCTGAAGAACACCGTCAACACGATGGTGGACCAGCTCCAGTCCTTCGGTTCCGAGGTGACGCGGGTGGCCCGCGAGGTCGGCGTCGAGGGCGAGCTGGGCGGTCAGGCGCAGGTGCCGGGCGCGGCGGGGACGTGGAAGGACCTCACCGACTCGGTCAACACCGCCTTCCGGAACCTGACCGGTCAGGTGCGGAACATCGCGCAGGTGACCACGGCGGTGGCGAACGGCGACCTGTCGCAGAAGGTCACGGTCGACGTCTCCGGCGAGATGCTCCAGCTGAAGAACACCGTGAACACGATGGTGGACCAGCTGTCGTCGTTCGCCGACCAGGTCACGCGGATGGCGCGGGACGTGGGCACGGAGGGCCGGCTGGGCGGTCAGGCGCGGGTGGACGGCGTCTCGGGCACCTGGAAGGAACTGACCGACTCCGTCAACTTCATGGCCGGCAACCTGACCTCCCAGGTGCGGCAGATCGCGCAGGTGACCACCGCGGTGGCGCGGGGTGACCTGTCGCAGAAGATCGACGTGGACGCGCGCGGCGAGATCCTGGAGCTGAAGAACACCATCAACACGATGGTCGACCAGCTCAGCGCCTTCGCCGAGCAGGTGACCCGGGTGGCCCGCGAGGTGGGTACGGACGGCCGGCTGGGCGGCCAGGCGCAGGTGCCCGGCGTCGCCGGCGTGTGGCGCGACCTGACCGACTCGGTGAACGGCATGGCCGGGAACCTGACCGCGCAGGTGCGCAACATCGCCCAGGTCGCGACGGCGGTGGCGCGGGGTGACCTGTCGCAGAAGATCGACGTGGACGCGCGCGGCGAGATCCTGGAGCTGAAGAACACCCTCAACACGATGGTGGACCAGCTGTCGTCCTTCGCGGACCAGGTGACGCGGGTGGCCCGCGAGGTGGGCACCGAGGGCATCCTCGGCGGCCAGGCCGAGGTGAAGGGCGTCTCCGGCACCTGGAAGGACCTCACCCAGTCCGTCAACTTCATGGCGAACAACCTGACCTCGCAGGTGCGCAACATCGCCGAGGTGACGACCGCGGTCGCGATGGGCGACCTGTCGAAGAAGATCACGGTCGACGCGAAGGGCGAGATCCTCGAACTGGTCACCACCGTCAACACGATGGTGGACCAGCTGTCGTCGTTCGCCGAGCAGGTGACGCGGGTGGCCCGCGAGGTGGGCACCGAGGGCATCCTCGGCGGCCAGGCGCGGGTCCGGGGCGTCACGGGCATCTGGAAGGACCTGAGCGACAACGTCAACCTGATGGCCAACAACCTGACCGTCCAGGTGCGCAACATCTCGCAGGTGTCCGCGGCGGTCGCCAACGGCGACCTGACGAAGAAGGTCACGGTCGAGGCGCGCGGCGAGGTCGCGCAGCTCGCCGACACGGTCAACACGATGGTGACGACGCTGTCCTCGTTCGCCGACGAGGTCACGCGCGTGGCCCGCGAGGTGGGCACCGAGGGGCGGCTGGGCGGCCAGGCGCACGTACCGGGCGTCTCCGGTACGTGGAAGGACCTCACCGAGTCGGTGAACTCGATGGCGTCGAACCTGACCGGTCAGGTGCGGCAGATCGCCATGGTCACCACCGCCATCGCCAAGGGCGACATGACCAAGAAGATCGACATCGACGCCCGGGGCGAGATCCTGGAGCTCAAGACCACGATCAACACGATGGTCGACCAGCTGTCCTCGTTCGCGGACCAGGTGACGCGGGTGGCCCGCGAGGTGGGCACCGAGGGCATCCTGGGCGGCCAGGCCCGCGTACGCGACGTGGACGGCACCTGGCGCGACCTGACCGAGTCCGTGAACGAGATGGCCGGGAACCTCACCCGGCAGGTGCGCGCCATCGCGGCCGTGGCCACCGCGGTGACCCGCGGCGACCTCAACCTGAAGATCGACGTGGACGCGGCCGGCGAGATCCAGGTCCTCCAGGACAACATCAACACGATGATCGCCAACCTGCGCGACACCACCCTCGCGAACAAGGAGCAGGACTGGCTCAAGGGCAACCTGGCCCGCATCTCCGGCCTGATGCAGGGCCGCCGCGACCTGGACGACGTGGCCTCCCTGATCATGAGCGAGCTGACGCCGGTGGTCTCGGCCCAGCACGGCGCGTTCTTCCTGGCCGTGCCGTCCGGCGGCGCGCAGGAGATCGGCACCGAGGGCGGCCGCGACGGCGCGTACGAGCTGCGGATGCGCGGCAGCTACGCGTACGCCGGCAGCGCCATGCCGACCTCGTTCCGGCCCGGCGAGGGGCTGATCGGGACGGTCGCCGAGGAGAAGCGCACGATCCTCGTCGAGAACACCCCGCCCGGCTACCTCAAGATCTCCTCCGGTCTCGGGGAGGCGCCCCCGGCGCACGTGATCGTGCTGCCGGTGCTGTTCGAGGGCAAGGTGCTGGGCGTGATCGAGCTGGCGTCCTTCCAGCCCTTCACGCAGATCCAGAAGGACTTCCTCTCGCAGATCGCGGAGATGATCGCGACGAGCGTCAACACCATCAGCGTCAACTCCAAGACCGAGGTGCTGCTCAAGCAGTCCCAGGAGATGACCGAGCAGCTGCGCGAGCGGTCGGCCGAGCTGGAGAACCGGCAGCGCGAACTCCAGGTGGCCAACGCCGAACTGGAGGAGAAGGCCGAGCTGCTGGCCCAGCAGAACCGCGACATCGAGGTGAAGAACACCGAGATCGAAGAGGCCCGGCAGGTGCTGGAGGAGCGCGCCGAGCAGCTGGCGGTGTCCATGCGCTACAAGAGCGAGTTCCTCGCGAACATGTCGCACGAGCTGCGCACGCCGCTCAACTCCCTGCTCATCCTGGCCAAACTGCTCGCCGACAACGCGGACGCCAACCTGTCGCCGAAGCAGGTGGAGTTCGCCGAGACCATCCACGGCGCGGGCTCCGACCTGCTCCAGCTGATCAACGACATCCTGGACCTGTCGAAGGTCGAGGCGGGCAAGATGGACGTCTCCCCGACCCGGATCGCCCTGGTCCAGCTGGTCGACTACGTGGAGGCCACCTTCCGGCCGCTGACCGCCGAGAAGGGGCTGGACTTCTCCGTGCGGGTCTCGCCCGAGCTGCCGGCCACCCTGCACACCGACGAGCAGCGGCTGCTCCAGGTGCTGCGCAACCTGCTGTCGAACGCGGTGAAGTTCACCGACAGCGGCGCGGTCGAGCTGGTGATCCGGCCGGCCGGGTCGGACGTTCCCGTGGAGATCCGGGAGCAGCTCCTGGAGGCCGGTTCCCTGCGGGAGGCGGACGGCGAGCTGATCGCCTTCTCCGTCACCGACACCGGGATCGGCATCGCCGCCAGCAAGATGCTGGTGATCTTCGAGGCGTTCAAGCAGGCGGACGGCACGACCAGCCGCAAGTACGGCGGCACCGGCCTGGGCCTGTCCATCAGCCGAGAGATCGCGCGGCTGCTCGGCGGGGAGATCCACGCGGCGAGCGAGCCCGGCCGCGGGTCGACCTTCACGCTGTACCTGCCGCTCCACCCCAGCGAACTGCCCCCGCAGGGGTACGCGCAGCCCGCGCCCGGCAGCCGGAGCGACGGGTACCGTCGGGGGCCCGGGACGCTCCCGCAGGCGCTGCCGCTCGCACCCGCCCCGGTGCCCGTGGCGCCCGCGGCGGCGGAGACGCCCGGTGCGGCGCCCACGCTGTTCCGGCGCCGGCGCAAGGCGCTCACGGAGCTGGAGCCGCGCCCGGCGCTGCCGGGCCAGGGCCAGGGCCAGGCGCAGGGCGTGCCCGAGGAGGAGGCCGCCCCCTGGGCGGGAGCCGAGGCGGAGGAGCCGGCGGCGCCGCGGACGTACGCGTTCCAGGGCGAGAAGGTGCTGATCGTCGACGACGACGTACGCAACGTCTTCGCGCTCACCAGCGTGCTGGAGCAGCACGGGCTGGCGGTGCTGTACGCCGAGAACGGGCGGGAGGGCATCGAGGTCCTGGAACAGCACGACGACGTCACGGTCGTGCTGATGGACATCATGATGCCGGAGATGGACGGGTACGCGACCACGGCGGCGATCCGGCGGATGCCGCAGTTCGCGGGCCTGCCGATCATCGCGCTGACGGCGAAGGCGATGCAGGGCGACCGGGAGAAGGCCATCGACTCCGGCGCCTCGGACTACGTCACCAAGCCGGTGGACCCGGACTACCTGCTCACGGTCATGGAACAGTGGATGCACGCCACGTGATGGCGGGGCGGGGTGGGGGGAACCTTCTGGTCCCCCACCGCGTTTCTGCTACGGAGACAGTGACATCTCGGTGACAGGGTGTGGCGATCTCGGGAGTGGGGCTACCATGACCGGCACAAGGACGGGCGGGTTCTGCGAGCCGGGGAGGCCCCCTTCGGGGGCGAGGAGGACAGGGCATGGTGCAGAAGGCCAAGATCCTCCTGGTCGATGACCGGCCGGAGAATCTGCTGGCGCTGGAGGCCATCCTCTCCGCGCTCGATCAGACCCTGGTCCGGGCGTCGTCGGGGGAGGAAGCGCTCAAGGCGCTGCTGACGGACGATTTCGCGGTCATCCTGCTGGATGTCCAGATGCCGGGAATGGACGGGTTCGAGACCGCCGCGCACATCAAGCGGCGCGAGCGGACCCGGGACATCCCGATCATCTTCCTGACCGCGATCAACCACGGTCCGCACCACACCTTCCGCGGGTACGCGGCCGGCGCGGTGGACTACATCTCGAAGCCGTTCGACCCGTGGGTGCTGCGGGCCAAGGTGTCGGTCTTCGTCGAGCTGTACATGAAGAACTGCCAACTGCGGGAGCAGGCCGCGCTGCTGCGGCTCCAGCTGGAGGGCGGCGGCGCACAGGCCGGCGCCGCCGGCGCGAAGGAGTCGGCTGGCCTGCTGGCCGAACTCTCCGCGCGCCTCGCGGCGGTGGAGGAGCAGGCCGAGGCGCTCTCCAAGCAGCTGGACGACGACGCCGCGGACGCCGCCGCGGTCGCCACGGCCGCGCACCTGGAGCGCAAACTCACCGGACTGCGGCGGGCGCTCGACGCACTGGAGCCGGATACGGGAGGCACCACCCCGGCGCTGCCCGCGGGGACCTGACGGCGCTCCGGCGCCCGGGCCCGTACGCGGCCCAGGCGCCGGCACCGGCGACGCCCACCGGCTCCCGACGGGCCGTCAAATCACCGCCCGGCAGCCCGACACGAACGGGTGAAGGGGTGGGCACACGTGTCCCCCGCCGCCGACACCGGTAACCTCGCCCCCATGGCCTCAAGTACGTCCGGCAAGGGTTCCCAGAGCACGGCGGGCACCGCGAAGGCCCGCACCGGCCGTACGACGGCGGCGGCGAAGAAGGCGGCGCCCGCGCGCAAGCCGCCGGCCAAGAAGGCCGCGGCCGCGAAGCGGGCCCCGGCCAAGAAGGCCGCGGCCCGGCCCGCGGCGAAGGCGGCGCCGTCCCCCACCGGGGGCGTGGTCCGGCTCGTCCGCGCCCTCTGGCTCGGCGTCGCGCACGCCGTGGGCGCGGTGTTCCGCGGCTTCGGACGCGGCGCGAAGAACCTCGACCCCGCCCACCGCAAGGACGGCCTCGCGCTGCTGCTGCTCGGCCTGGCGCTGATCGTCGCCGCCGGCACCTGGTCGAATCTGCGCGGCCCGGTCGGCGAACTCGTCACCATGCTGGTCACCGGCGCCTTCGGCCGCCTGGACCTGCTGGTGCCCCTGCTGCTCGGCGTGATGGCGGTACGGCTCATCCGGCACCCGGAGCAGGTGGACGCCAACGGCCGGATCGGCGTCGGCCTCACCGCGCTCGTCGTCGGTGTGCTCGGCCAGGTGCACATCGCCTGCGGATCGCCCGGCCGCGACGCCGGCAGCGCCGCCATCCGGGACGCGGGCGGCCTGGTCGGCTGGGCCGCCTCGCAGCCGCTGGTCTTCACCATGGGCGCCCCGCTCGCCGTGCCGATGCTGCTCCTGCTGACCGTCTTCGGCCTGCTGGTCGTCACCGCCACACCGGTCAACGCCATCCCGCAGCGGCTCCGGCAGCTCGGGGTGCGGCTGGGCGTCGTCGCCCCGCCCGAGGAGGACCCGTACGGCACCGTCACGGGCGAGGAGCACGACGAGGGCCCGTGGCCGGCGCGCGCCCGCCGGGGTAGCGGGCCCGTCGCCCCCGCGGGAAGCCCGGAGAGCGCGGAAGAGGAGGCGCTGTCGCGGCGCCGCCGCCCCCGCCGGGCACAGCCCGCCGGGGACCGGCCGCTGGACGCCGTGGACGTGGCCGCCGCGGCGGCCGCCGCGCTCGACGGCGCCGTGCTGAACGGGCTGCCGCCCTCACCACTGGTCGCCGACCTCACCCAGGGCGTCGCACCGGAGCGGCCGGCGGAGACCACCACCCCCGTGCCGCTGCCCACGGCCCGGGAGGCGCGGCCCGCCGTCGTACCGGACCTGACCAAGGCCGCGCCCGAGGTCTCCGAGCCGCTGCCGCCGCGCGCCGAGCAGCTCCAGCTCAGCGGCGACATCACGTACGCGCTGCCCTCGCTGGACCTGCTGGAGCGGGGCGGGCCCGGGAAGACCCGCAGCGCCGCCAACGACGCCGTGGTCGCCTCGCTCACCAACGTCTTCGCCGAGTTCAAGGTGGACGCGGCCGTCACCGGCTTCACCCGCGGCCCGACGGTCACCCGGTACGAGGTGGAACTCGGCCCGGCCGTGAAGGTCGAGCGGATCACCGCCCTCACCAAGAACATCGCCTACGCCGTGGCCAGCCCCGACGTCCGGATCATCAGCCCGATCCCGGGCAAGTCGGCGGTCGGCATTGAGATCCCGAACACCGACCGCGAGATGGTCAACCTGGGCGACGTCCTGCGCCTGGCCGACTCGGCGGAGGACGACCACCCGATGCTGGTGGCGCTCGGCAAGGACGTCGAGGGCGGCTACGTGATGGCCAACCTGGCGAAGATGCCGCACGTGCTGGTGGCCGGCGCCACCGGCTCCGGAAAGTCCTCCTGCATCAACTGCCTGATCACCTCGGTCATGGTCCGCGCCACGCCCGAGGACGTCCGGATGGTGCTGGTCGACCCCAAGCGGGTGGAGCTCACCGCGTACGAGGGCATCCCGCACCTGATCACGCCGATCATCACCAACCCCAAGCGGGCCGCCGAGGCCCTCCAGTGGGTGGTCCGCGAGATGGACCTGCGGTACGACGACCTGGCGGCCTTCGGCTTCCGGCACATCGACGACTTCAACGAGGCGATCCGCAACGGCAAGGTGAAGCTGCCCCCGGGCAGCGAGCGGGAGCTGAGCCCCTACCCGTACCTGCTGGTGATCGTCGACGAGCTGGCCGACCTGATGATGGTCGCCCCGCGGGACGTCGAGGACGCGATCGTCCGCATCACCCAGCTGGCCCGCGCGGCCGGCATCCACTTGGTGCTCGCCACCCAGCGGCCCTCGGTGGACGTGGTCACCGGCCTCATCAAGGCGAACGTGCCCTCGCGGCTGGCCTTCGCCACCTCCTCGCTGGCCGACAGCCGGGTCATCCTCGACCAGCCGGGCGCCGAGAAGCTCATCGGCAAGGGTGACGGCCTGTTCCTGCCGATGGGGGCGAACAAGCCGGTCCGGCTCCAGGGAGCCTTCGTCACCGAGGCCGAGGTGGCCGCGGTGGTGCAGCACTGCAAGGACCAGATGGCGCCCGTGTTCCGGGACGACGTCACGGTGGGGCAGAAGCAGAAGAAGGAGATCGACGAGGAGATCGGCGACGACCTCGACCTGCTGTGCCAGGCGGCGGAGCTGGTGGTCTCCACCCAGTTCGGCTCGACCTCGATGCTCCAGCGCAAGCTGCGGGTGGGCTTCGCGAAGGCCGGCCGGCTGATGGACCTGATGGAGTCGCGGGGCGTCGTGGGGCCGAGTGAGGGATCCAAGGCCCGGGACGTTCTGGTCAAACCCGATGAGCTGGACGGCGTCCTCGCCGTCATCCGGGGGGAGTCTCACTCGTAAGGGATCGGGGGGCAACCGTTTCCCTTGGCCGCGCGTCAAGTTGAGGGAGAGGGGCGGGGCTGTTACGACAGCTCCGTCGGAGGACCCCGTACGTCATACCGATGCCATACCGATGGCGTACAAAGTCCACCCTCCCGGTTGCTCACCCCTTTCGTAACCCCCCTAGACTGGACCTCCAGCAGGTGGTTACACGCTCGAAAGGCGCCCTCGTGTCCATCGGCAACGCCAACTCCCCCGAAGACGACCGTCCTTCCGACGGCGACGGCCCCTCCATCGGCCGGGCCCTCAAGCAGGCCCGCATCCGTGCCGGGCTCACCGTCGACGAGGTCAGCACCACTACCCGCGTGCGCATCCCGATCGTGCACGCGATCGAGCAGGACGACTTCACCCGCTGTGGCGGCGACGTGTACGCCCGCGGCCACATCCGCACGCTCGCGCGCGCCGTCGGCCTCGATCCGACCGAGCTGATCGAGCAGTTCGACGCCGCCCACGGCGGCCGGCCGGCACCCACGCCCGCCGCACCTCTGTTCGAGGCCGAACGAATCCGGCCAGAGCGGCAGCGGCCCAACTGGACCGCCGCCATGGTCGCGGCCATCGTCGCCGTGATCGGATTCGTCGGTTTCACCGTGTTCAGCGGAGAGGACGGCGGGAAGAAGCGGCCGGTGGCGGAAGGTTCCGCCTCCCCGCAGCCCGCGCCCAAGCAGACCGGCAAGGTGATCAGGCCGCCGGCCCCCACCCCGCCCAAGCCCACCGCCGAGCCCTCGGACAGCGCCATCGCGCAGGCTCCGAAGGACCTGGTCACGGTCGTGATGACGGCCGTGGGCGGCGAGAGCTGGATCTCGGCCAAGGACCACAACGGCCGCCTGCTCTTCGACGGCATGCTCGAAGAGGGGGACTCGAAGACCTTCACCGACAAGGAATCCGTCGACCTCGTCCTCGGCGACGCCGGCTCGGTCAAGCTCTTCGTGAACGGCAAGGAGATCAAGGACGAATTCCAGCCAGGGCAGGTCGAGCGGCTGACCTACACCAAGGACGACCCGCGCGAGGACGCCCCGCAGGCCGGCTGAGCCTCCGGCGCCTGCCGGGCGCGGGCCGGAAACCGGCCGGACGATCTTGGGATCCCCCGGGTGCGACCCCGCATCCGGGGGATCCTTGCTGGTCGGGGGCACCCGGCGGGGGCCGGTGCCGGGACGAAGTAGTCTTGAGTCCATGCCCGAACGCCGTACCGTCGCCCTTGTCACCCTTGGCTGCGCCCGTAACGAGGTGGACTCGGAGGAGCTCGCAGGCCGCTTGGCGGCGGATGGCTGGGAGCTCGTCGAGGACGCCGCCGACGCGGACGTCGCCGTCGTCAACACCTGTGGCTTCGTCGAAGCCGCCAAGAAGGACTCCGTAGACGCCCTGCTGGAGGCCAACGATCTGAAGGACCACGGCCGCACCCAGGCCGTCGTCGCCGTCGGCTGCATGGCCGAGCGCTACGGCAAGGAGCTCGCCGAAGCCCTCCCGGAGGCCGACGGCGTCCTCGGCTTCGACGACTACGCCGACATCTCCGGCCGCCTCCAGACCATCCTCAGCGGCGGCAGCGTCGAAGCGCACACCCCGCGCGACCGCCGCAAGCTGCTGCCCATCAGCCCGGCCGAGCGCCAGGGCACCGCCGGCGTGGCCCTGCCCGGCCACGCCCAGGAAACCGACGGGACCCCCGCCCCGGCGCCCGCCGACCTGCCGGACGGCCTCGCGCCCGCCTCCGGCCCCCGCGCACCCCTGCGCCGCCGCCTGGACACCAGCCCGGTCGCCTCCGTGAAGCTGGCCTCCGGCTGCGACCGCCGCTGCTCCTTCTGCGCCATCCCGTCCTTCCGCGGCTCCTTCATCTCGCGCCGCCCGAGCGACGTGCTGGGCGAGACCCGCTGGCTGGCCGAGCAGGGCGTCAAGGAGGTCATGCTGGTCTCCGAGAACAACACCTCGTACGGCAAGGACCTCGGCGACATCCGCCTGCTGGAGACGCTGCTGCCCGAGCTGGCGGCCGTCGACGGCATCGAGCGGGTGCGGGTCAGCTACCTCCAGCCGGCCGAGATGCGGCCCGGCCTGATCGACGTGCTGACCTCCACCCCGAAGGTCGCCCCGTACTTCGACCTGTCCTTCCAGCACTCCGCCCCCGACGTGCTGCGCGCCATGCGCCGCTTCGGCGACACGGACCGCTTCCTGGAGCTGCTGGACACCATCCGGGGCAAGGCCCCGCAGGCCGGCGTCCGGTCCAACTTCATCGTCGGCTTCCCCGGTGAGACCGAAGCGGACTTCGCCGAGCTGGAGCGTTTCCTCACGCACGCACGCCTCGACGCCATCGGCGTCTTCGGCTACTCCGACGAGGAGGGCACCGAGGCCGTCACCTACGAGAACAAGCTCGACGAGGACGTGATCGCCGAGCGGCTGGCCCACATGCAGCGGCTCGCCGAGGAGCTCACCTCCCAGCGCGCCGAGGAGCGCGTCGGCGAGACCGTCGAGGTGCTCGTGGAGGCCGTCGGCGAGGAGACCGGGGACGAGGACGGCGCCACCGGCCGTGCGGCCCACCAGGCGCCCGAGACGGACGGCCAGGTGATCTTCACCAGCGGCGAGGGCCTGGCCCCCGGGCGTATCGTCACCGCCAAGGTGGTCGGCAGCCTGGGCGTGGACCTGGTCGCCGAGGCCCTGGACCTCGAGGAGGCGGCCGGATGACCGGAGTCCCGGCATCAGCGACGGGCGGCGCCGCGCCGCGGCCCGCACCCGGCGGAAAGCTGGGCGCGGCGGCCGTCAACCAGGCCAGCCTGTGGAACATCGCCAACATCCTGACGATGGTCCGGCTCGTGCTCGTGCCGGGATTCGTGCTCCTGCTGCTGGCGGACGGCGGCTACGACCCCGTCTGGCGGGCATGGGCCTGGGCGGCCTTCGCGGTCGCCATGATCACCGACGTCTTCGACGGGCACCTGGCCCGTACCTACAACCTGGTCACGGACTTCGGCAAGATCGCCGACCCGATCGCCGACAAGGCGATCATGGGCTCGGCGCTGATCTGCCTCTCCTGGCTGGGCGAGCTGCCGTGGTGGGTGACCGCCGTCATCCTCGGCCGGGAACTCGGGATCACGCTGCTGCGCTTCTGGGTGATCAGGTACGGCGTCATCCCGGCCAGCCGGGGCGGCAAGCTCAAGACCCTCGCGCAGGGCACGGCGGTCGGCATGTACGTCCTGGCGCTGACCGGGGCGCTCGCCACCTTCCGCTTCTGGGTGATGGCGGTGGCCGTGGTGCTGACGGTGGTCACCGGCCTGGACTACGTACGCCAGGCGGTCGTCCTGCGGCGGCGCGGCCGGGCGGCGGAACGCGCGGCGGCCGGGCGGGCGGCGGGTACGGGAACGGACGCGGCGCCGGGCTCCGAGCCGGGCGCGCGGGGCGTCGACGGCTGACCGCGGGGGAGTCATGGCCGAGGTTGTGGGGAGTAACGGGGAAACCGGTGCGGGTGCGACCGCGGCCGAGGTACTCTCCATGCTTGCTGAGCGTAACCAGACCGTCGCTGTGGCGGAGTCGCTGACGGGCGGGCTCGTCGCGGCCGAGCTGACGGCGGTGCCGGGCGCGTCGCGGAGCTTCCGCGGCTCGGTCACGGCGTACGCCACCGACCTCAAGCGCGACGTGCTCGGCGTGGACGCGGAGCTGCTCGCGGCGCGAGGCGCGGTGGACCCGCAGGTCGCGGCCGAGATGGCGGACGGCGTGCGGCGGGCGCTGGGGGCTTCGTGGGGAATCTCGACCACGGGCGTGGCCGGTCCCGAGGGTCAGGACGGCCGGCCGGTGGGGACGGTGTACGTCGCCGTGGCCGGTCCGGCAGGCGGGAAAACGGCTGCGCTGAGGTTGAACGGCGGCCGCGCGGAAATCCGTAGGGAGAGTGTACGGAGGGTGCTCGAACTGTTCTCGAGCGAACTCCTGGACAATGCGCGGACACAGGATACGGAACAGAACGGGGGGATTTGATGTTTGCAGCCCTGAGTGAACACGACATCGCTCCCCGCACGGCCGCGGCGCGAGGCGGTACGGTGGGGCGTGAAGGATGCGGCTATACGGTCAGAGGAGGGAGCCACCGATGATTCTGCTCCGTCGCCTGCTGGGTGACGTGCTGCGTCGGCAGCGCCAGCGCCAGGGCCGTACTCTGCGCGAAGTCTCCTCGTCCGCCCGAGTCTCACTCGGCTATCTCTCCGAGGTGGAGCGGGGGCAGAAGGAGGCGTCCTCCGAACTGCTCTCCGCGATCTGCGACGCGCTGGACGTACGGATGTCCGAGCTGATGCGCGAAGTCAGCGATGAACTCTCGCTCGCCGAGCTGGCCGCGTCCGCGGCCGCGAGCGACCCGGTACCGGCACCGGTACGCCCGATGCTCAATTCGGTTTCCGTGACCTCGGTCGCGGGTGGACCGGAGCGGGTGACCATCAAGGCGCCTGCCGAAGCGGTGGATGTCGTAGCCGCGTGAGCTGAGCTTGGTACAGGGCCCCGGGCAGGTGCGTGACGCACCTCGGCCGGGGCTTCGTGCTGTCCGGGGGCAGCGCCGCCCGGGGCCTCCCCGAGGACGGCGGCCGGTGTTCTGGGTGCGGGGTGCGGGGCCGTACGGGAGACTGGCGGCGTGGCGAGCTACGGCTTCTGGGGGCGCATACGGGTCCCCGCCCTGGGCGCGGTGGCCCTGGCCTGTGGTGCGCTGTGGTGGTGGGCCGCGCTGCGACTGGTGCTGGCCCCGGCGAGCGCCGGGGTCGTCGAGGGTGCCGTGGTGGTCGGGGGCTGGGGGCTGAGCCTGCTGCCGGTGCACTGCGTTCCGCTGGCCAGGGCGCCGGGCGTGTCGGCGGCGCGGCGGCGGGGCGAGGGGGTCCTGTCGGGGGTGCGCGGGGCGGTCACCAGGGCATGGCGACGCCGCCGTTCGGGCGGAGTATCTGGCCGGTCATGAAGGACGAGGCGTCCGAGGCCAGGAAGAGCACGGTCTGGGCGATGTCCTCGGCCTCGCCGACCCGCCTCAGCGGGGACATCCGGACCATCATCGCCTCGGTCTGCTCCTGGACCTCGGGGGAGTGGCGGCCGGTCATGGGGGTGCGGATCCACCCCGGGGCGACGGCGTTCACGCGGATGCCCTGCGGGCCCGTCTCGGTGGCCAGGGTCTTGGTGAGCTGGACGACCGCGGCCTTGGCGGCGCTGTAGCAGAGCAGGCCCGGGCTGGCCGCGTCCACCGCCCCCGAGGCCATGGTGACGATGCTGCCGGGGGTGCCGGCGGCCAGCATGGCGCGCGCCGACTCCTGGCAGGCGTACAGGACGCCCTTGAAGTTCACGTCGAGGACCCGGTCGAGGTCCTGGTCGAGGGTGTCGACCACGCTGCTGGTGTGCATGATCCCGGCGATCGCGGCGGTGATGTCGAGGCGGCCGGCGCTCTCGACGGCGGCGCGGATCTGGGCGCGGTCGGTGACGTCGAGCGGGTGGGCCACCGCCGTGCCGCCGTCCTCGGTGATCAGGGCGGTGGTCTCCGCGAGGCCCTTCTCGTCGCGGTCCGCGCAGTGGACGGTCGCGCCGGCCTGGGCCAGGAGCCGGGCGGAGGCGCGTCCGATGCCGCTGGCGGCGCCCGTGATCAGCGCGGTGCGGCCCGTGAGGTCGTACGACGTAAGGGGCATGCGGGGACGGTACGGCGGGATCTGACGGACCGTCAACCAGTGCGGCGGGGGCGGCCGTGGGTGCCGGTGCCGGTGCGGCCGCCCGGGACGGGGCCCGTCTGGCAGTGCGGGCACCAGTACGTGGGGCGGTCGTCCTGGGAGGCGCTCCGGATGGGGGTGCCGCAGCGGAAGCAGGAGCGCCGGGCGCGGCCGTACGCGTACAGCATCTGGCCGGCCCGGTGGCTGCCGGTGGTGCTGCGGCGGCCGGGGTGGGCGCGGTTCGCCTCCAGGAGGCGGTGGGCCAGGTCCACGACCTGCGCGGCGTCCGGCAGCTCTCCCACCGGAAGCCACGGGGTGACGCGGGCCAGGAAGCAGATCTCGGTCTTGTAGATGTTGCCGATGCCGGCCAGGTTGCGCTGGTCCAGCAGGGCCTCGCCGAGCGGGCGGGCCGGGTCGCGCAGGAGGTTGGCCTCGGCGGTCGCGGGATCCCAGTCCGGGCCGAGGAGGTCCGGGCCGAGGTGGCCCACGGCCTTGTGTTCCTCGGCGGTGCGGAGGAGTTCCAGGACCTGGAGGCGGTAGCCGACGGCCGTGGTCGTCTCGTTGCCCAGGATGGCCCGGATCTGGTGGGCGGGGCCGCCGCGCCACTTCTCGCCGGGGGCGTAGAGGTTCCAGGCGCCCTCCATGCGCAGGTGGCTGTGCAGGGTGAGGCCGCCTTCGAGGCGGGTCAGGAGGTGCTTGCCGCGGGGCGTGACGTCGAGCACGGCCCGGCCGGTGAGGTCGACGGTGGCGAGCCGGGGGACCCGGAAGTCGCACCGGGTCAGCGGGCTGGGGGTCAGGGCCTGGTCCAGCCGGCGTGCCGCGTGCCAGACCGTGTCTCCTTCGGGCATGCGGCCATTGTCCTCCCGGACGGGGGCGGGCCGATGGGCGGGCGACGCCCGTGGCTCCGGCCGCCCCGGTCCGGGGCGGTACGGCGCCCCGGCCTGTCTCCCTGGCCCTGCGGCCCTGCGGCCCTGCGGCCCTGCGGCCCTGCGGCCCTGCGGCCCTGGGCCCGGCCCAGCACCCCGGCTGGGCTACGCGGTGCGCTGGCCCGGTTCTGAGGTCCTGGCCGGGGGGCCGCGGTCGGCATACCGGGTCCGGGGGTCCCGAGAGCCTGGTCCGGTGCCGCTGTGGGTGGGCCGGGGTCTGCGGTGCCGCGTCCCGGGTGGGTGCTGCTGCGGGCGGGTCGGGGCCCGTGGGGCCGCGTTTGGGCTGGGTGCTGCTGTGGGTGGGCCGGGGCCTGCAGTGCCGCGTCCCGGGTGGGTGCTGCTGCGGGCCGATCGCGTCCCGCGGTGCCGCGTCCCGGCCGGGTGCCGCCGTGGCCGACTGGGACGGGGTTCCGCGGCCCCGGGGCCCCGCCGGTGACGCGGTCCGCCCACCCAAGGCTGCCGACTGCGCTGACCGGGGCGGTTCCGGTAGCCCGGGCGGGGAGGCCCTTGGTGCCCGGACGGGACTACGGCCGGAGGCGGAGGCCCCGGGGGGTGGCGTGGAAGCCGGCCGACTCCAGGGAGCGGCCCAGCGGAGAGGTGAGCGCGGGCGCGCCGTTGGTGCGCTCCACCGTGAGGGCGCCCACCGTGCCCGCGCGGGCGGCCGCGGCCAGGGCGTCCGTCGCCGCCAGCAGCGCCGGGGAGTCCGGGTCCGGCCAGGCCAGCAGGGTCTTCCCGCCGCGCTCCAGGTAGAGGGTGAGTTCACCGTCCACCAGCACGACGACGGAGCCGGCCTTGCGGCCCGGCTTGTGGCCCGCCCCGGCCGGCGGCTCCGGCCACGGCAGCGCGGCGCCGTACGCGTTCGCCGGGTCGGCGGCCGCCAGCACGCGTGCTTCGAGCGGGGAGTCGGCGCGGTCGCGGGCCGTGGCGGTGGCACGCAGGCGGTCCACCGCGCCGTCCATGGCGAACTGGGCCGCGCCCAGCCCCTCCACCACGTACCCCCGGCGGGCCTGCCCGCTGTCCTCGAACGCGGACAGGATGCGGTACACCGCGGAGAAGCCGCCCTCGATGCCCTCGGCGGCGACCGCACCCCTGGTCACCACGCCGTGCCGGTCCAAGAGCGTGCGGGCCACCGCATGGGCGCGGTGCGTGGCGTCCGGCTCGGCGGCCGGCAGGAGCGACCAGCGGCCGGAGACGGTCGGCGGGCCGGTACGGGAGACGGCCGGGCGGGCGGACGCGGACAGCGTGCCGTACCGCCCGCGGGGGACCGTGCGCTTCGCGCGGTGGGCGGTGGAGCCCGCCGTCCGGCCGCTGCCCAGCAGTGAACGCAGCGGCGCCAGCGTGTCGTTGGTGAGCCGGCCCGACCAGGCGAGGTCCCAGATCACCGACGACAGCTCCAGGTCGGTGGCCTCCGGATGGCTCCGGCCCACCGACTGCGCGATCTGCCGGAAGAACAGGCCGTACCCGCCCGAGAGGGCGTCGAGGACCGCCTGGTGCAGGGGCGTCAGCTCCAGCGGGTGCGGCGGCGGGAGGAGCAGCGGGGCCGCGTCCGCCAGGTACAGGGAGACCCAGCCGTCCTTGCCGGGGAGGGCGCCCGCGCCGGCCCAGAGCACCTCGCCGGTGGTGGTGAGTTCGTCCAGCAGCGCAGGGTTGTAGTGCGCCACCCGGGACGGGAGGACGAGCTTCTCCAGCGCCGAGGCGGGGACGGGCGCGCCCTGGAGCTGTTCGACGGCCCGGGCGAGGCCGTCGATGCCGCGCAGGCCGCCGCCGCCCACGTGCTGCCACTGCGGGAGGAAGGAGGCCAGCGCGGCCGGCGGCACCGGCTCCAGCTCCTGGCGCAGCGCGGCCAGCGAACGCCGCCGAAGCCGGCGCAGCACCGCCGCGTCGCACCACTCCTGACCCAGACCGGAGGGGTGGAACTCGCCCTGGACGACCCGGCCCGCCCCGGCGAGACGCTGCAGCGCCCCCTCGGTCACCGCGACGCCCAGGCCGAACCGGGCCGCGGCGGTCGCCGAGGTGAAGGGGCCGTGGGTGCGGGCGTACCGGGCCAGCAGGTCGCCCAGCGGGTCCTTGACCGGTTCCGTGAACGCCTCCGGGACACCCACGGGCAGCGCCGTGCCCAGTGCGTCCCGCAGACGGCCCGCGTCCTCGACGGCCGCCCAGTGCTCCTCGCCCGCGATGCGGACGCGGATCGCGCGCCGCGCACGGCTGAGGGCCTCGGGCCAGTCGGGCTCGGCCCCACGGGCCGTCAGCTCCGCGTCGGTCAGCGGACCGAGGAGGCGGAGGAGGTCGGCGACGCCCTCGACGTCCTTGATCCGCCGGTCCTCCGTCAGCCACTGGAGTTCCGCCTCCAGTTCCGCCAGCACGTCCGCGTCCAGCAGCTCGCGCAGCTCCGCCTGGCCCAGCAGCTCGGCCAGCAGACGGGAGTCCAGCGACAGGGCCGCCGCGCGGCGCTCGGCGAGCGGGGAGTCGCCCTCGTACAGGAACTGGGCGACGTAACCGAAGAGGAGCGAACGGGCGAAGGGCGACGGCTCGGGCGTCGTGACCTCGACCAGGCGGACCCTGCGGGACTCGATGTCGCCCATCAGCTCGGTGAGGCCCGGCACGTCGAAGACGTCCTGGAGGCATTCGCGGACGGCCTCCAGGACGATCGGGAACGAACCGAACTCCGACGCCACCTGGAGGAGCTGGGCCGCACGCTGGCGCTGCTGCCAGAGCGGGGTGCGCTTCCCCGGGTTGCGCCGCGGCAGCAGCAGCGCCCGGGCGGCGCACTCGCGGAAACGGGCCGCGAACAGGGCCGAGCCGCCGACCTGATCCGTGACGATCTGGTCGACCTCGCCCTTGTCGAAGGCCACGTCGGCCGCGCCCAGCGGCGCCTGCTCGCTGTCGAACTCGAAACCCGGGGCGGCCGGATCGGCGTCCAGCAGGTCCATGCCGAGCAGGTCGGCGTCCGGCAGCCGCAGCACGATCCCGTCGTCCGCGTGCATCACCTGCGCGTCCATGCCGTACCGCTCGGCGAGCCGGGCACCCAGGGCCAGGGCCCACGGCGCGTGCACCTGGGCGCCGAACGGGGAGTGCACCACCACCCGCCAGTCGCCCAGCTCGTCGCGGAAGCGCTCCACCACGATCGTGCGGTCGTCGGGTACGTGGCCGCACGCCTCCCGCTGCTCCGCGAGGTACGCCAGGACGTTGTCCGCGGCCCAGGCGTCCAGGCCCGCCGCGAGCAGCCGCAGCCGGGCGTCCTCGGCCGGCAGGCCGCCGACCTCGCGCAGGAACGCGCCCACCGCACGGCCGAGTTCCAGCGGCCGGCCCAGCTGGTCGCCCTTCCAGAAGGGCAGCCGGCCGGGCACGCCCGGCGCCGGCGAGACGAGGACGCGGTCGCGGGTGATGTCCTCGATCCGCCAGGAGGTCGTGCCGAGGGTGAAGACGTCCCCCACCCGCGACTCGTACACCATCTCCTCGTCCAGCTCGCCGACCCGGCCGCCGCCCTTCTTCGGGTCCGCGCCGGCCAGGAAGACGCCGAACAGACCGCGGTCCGGGATCGTGCCACCGGAGGTGACGGCCAGCCGCTGCGCGCCGGGACGCCCGGTGACCGTGCCCGCGACCCGGTCCCACACGACGCGCGGCCGCAACTCCGCGAACGCGTCGGAGGGGTAGCGCCCGGCCAGCATGTCGAGCACGGCGGTGAACGCCGACTCCGGCAGCGAGGAGAACGGCGCGGCCCGGCGCACCAGCGCCAGCAGGTCGTCCACCTGCCAGGTGTCCAGTGCGGTCATCGCGACCAGCTGCTGGGCCAGCACGTCCAGGGGGTTGGCCGGCACGCGCAGCGACTCGATCGAGCCGGTGCGCATCCGCTCGGTCACCACGGCCGCCTGCACCAGGTCGCCGCGGTACTTGGGGAACACCACGCCCGTGGAGACCGCGCCCACCTGGTGGCCGGCCCGGCCCACACGCTGCAGACCCGAGGCGACCGACGGCGGGGACTCCACCTGCACCACCAGGTCCACCGCGCCCATGTCGATGCCGAGTTCGAGGCTGGAGGTGGCCACCACGGCCGGCAGCCGGCCCGCCTTCAGGTCCTCCTCCACCAGGGCGCGCTGCTCCTTGGAGACCGAGCCGTGGTGCGCCCGAGCGAGCAGCGGGGGTGCGCCGTGCGCACGGCCGGACTGGGCCATGATCTCGGCGGGCGGGGCGCCCTCGGGCAGGGCCTCGCCCACCGACCGCTCGTACGCGATCTCGTTGAGGCGGTTGCAGAGCCGCTCCGCCAGGCGGCGGGAGTTGGCGAACACGATGGTCGACCGGTGGGCCTGCACCAGGTCCGCGATCCGCTCCTCCACGTGCGGCCAGATCGACGGCTTGTCGCCGCCGTCCTGGCCCTCGGTGGCGGGGGAGCCGCCCAGCTCGCCCATGTCCTCGACCGGCACGACGACGGAGAGGTCGAACTCCTTGCCGGAGGGCGGCTGCACGATCTCCACCCTGCGGCGGGGGGAGAGGTACCGGGCGACCTCGTCCACCGGGCGGACCGTTGCCGAGAGCCCCACCCGCCGGGCGGGGCGCGGGAGCAGCTCGTCCAGCCGCTCCAGCGAGAGCGCCAGGTGGGCGCCCCGCTTGGTGCCGGCCACCGCGTGCACCTCGTCGAGGATGACGGTCTCGACGCCGGACAGCGCGTCCCGGGTCGAGGAGGTGAGCATCAGGAACAGCGACTCGGGGGTCGTGATGAGGATGTCCGGCGGCCGGGTGGCCAGCGACCGCCGCTCCGCGGGCGGGGTGTCGCCGGAGCGGATGCCGACACGGATCTCGGGCTCGGGCAGGCCCAGCCGTACGGACTCCTGCCGGATGCCGGTGAGCGGGCTCCGGAGGTTCCTCTCGACGTCGACCGCGAGGGCCTTCAGCGGGGACACGTAGAGCACCCGGCAGCGCTTCCTGGCCTCGGCGGGCGGGGGCGTGCTCGCCAGCTGGTCCAGGGCCGCGAGGAAGGCCGCGAGGGTCTTGCCGGAGCCGGTGGGCGCCACGACCAGTACGTCGGACCCCTCCCCGATGGCCCGCCAGGCGCCGTCCTGGGCGGCGGTGGGCGTACGGAAGGCCCCCGTGAACCAGGAGCGGGTCGCGGGGGAGAACGAGTCGAGCGCGGATCCGGCCATGCCTACCATCGTGCACCCCGGCACCGACAACGGCCTTCACCTGCGGTGATGCGGTGATGCGGGTCGGGGGTCGGCGGGTCGGGGGGGCTGGTCTGGGCGCTCGGGTGGGTCAGGGGGTGCGTTCGCGGCGGTAGGCGCCCGGGGGGACGCCCACGATGCGGGTGAAGTGGCGGTTGAGGTGCGGCTGGTCGGTGAAGCCGACGGTCACCGCGGCCTCCGCCACCGGCATCCCCGCTTCGAGCAGGCTCCGGGACCGGCGGACACGGGCGTCCGTGAGCCAGGTGTGCGGCGGCATGCCGTACGCGTCGCGGAAGGCCCGCAGCAGGGCGAAGGGGCTCGTGCCGAGGGACGCGGCGAGCTGCTCCAGGGACGGCGGCTCGGCCATCCGCTCCTCCAGCACCGCCCGGGCCCGGGCGGCGACCGCGGCGCCTGCGCCCCGCACGGTACGGGCCGGGAGCGTGCCGCCGTGGCGGCGCAGCAGGCCCGCCACGGCCACCCGCAGCAGGCTGTCCGCGGCCAGCGCGTTGCCCTCCTCGGCCGCCCGGTGGACCTCCTTGATCAGGCGGGAGGCCTCCGGATCGGCCACCACGTCCACGGTGAACCCGGGGGTGCCCCGGAGGGTGGACAGCTCGGCGGCGACCTCGACGATCACGTCGCGGGCCGGGTAGAGCGTGTCGTACGTCCAGCCCTCCGCGACACCGGCCCGCGCGGTGTGGGGCACCTCGGGGTTGATCAGGATCACGTCGCCGGCCCCGGCCCTGACCACGCCGCCGGGCAGCCCGACCTCCTCGATGCCACCGGTCACGGTGGCGACCACGTACCCGTCGTGCGCGTGCCGCGGGAAGGCGTGCCGGACGTACCGGGCGCGCAATAGGTCGAGGCCGGGCAGGTCCGGGTACTGCCAGTGCCGTGCCCACTCGCCGTTCCCCATGGGTTCATTCTGCGCCGCGCCGGCCGACGCCCGACGCCCCGGTCCGCCTGCCGAGACCCGGCGCCCGGGCCTCTCGGCGGGCGGTGAGGTCCGCTGGGCGGGATTGTGGGCGGGTCGGGTGCGGGCCAGGACGCCAGCGGGGCTCGGAACCGGCACGAATCGGGCACCGGTATGGCGGGAACGGCGTCGCGTCCTCCCGGCCCGGGGCCTCCGGCACCTGGTGGGCCCTGAGGTCCGCTGAGCGGAACTGTCGACAGGTCATCCGCGGGCCCAGACGCCAGCAGGGCTCGAAACCAGCACAAATCACCCACCAGCATCACGGGAACAGCGTCGCGCCCTCCCGGCCCGGGGCATCCCGCACCCGCCGGGCCGTGAGGTCCGCTGGGCGGAATTGTGGGCAGGTCATCCGCGGGTCACGACGCCGGGAGGGCTCGGAAGCGGCGGCTTTGCCG
>NZ_JBIVYX010000027.1:0-33847 GCF_044759225.1 Streptomyces sp. NPDC101132 | reverse complement strand
CTTCCTTCGTTTCCGACTCTATCAGATCTTTCCGACCCGATTTCCTCGGTGCTTTCCGGTTCCAGCGGCGTTTCCGACGCTTTTCCCTTTCGGCGTTTCCCACACTATCAGCGCTTTTCGCTCTCTCCGACCACTCGGACCGCAAGCATGCGGAACGAGCCGAAAGATCGAGATCTGATCAGCGAAGTTGAAGAAGTGGGTTGCCCACCCTCCGTCGATCACGTGGAACCACGTGGGCGGTCGGGCAGGACTTAAGACAGTACCTCTCGCCCGGTGTCGAAGCAAATCGATCCAGGCGTATGGTGGTCTAGTCCACCGGTCTAGTCCACTAGTCTCCAGGACCGAAGGGCCAGCCCAGGTAGGGACCAACACCGGGCGAACCCGGACTTCTTATGTCTTACCCTTCTAAACAGTACGCCGGACACATACGCATAGTGACGGCGACACGACGAAGCCCCACCCCTGGGAGGCCATCCATGACCACCGTGACGTCCCCTCTTGCCGGGCGTGCCATCGGACTCGCGGCAGTGCCCGATCCGGTGTTCTCCGGCGCGATGGTGGGTCCCGGTACCGCCATTGATCCCGTGCGCGAGCCTTCGGAGGCGGTGGCCCCCGTCGACGGCGTGGTCGTCTCCCTGCACCCGCACGCGTTCGTCGTCGTGGACTCCGAGGGCCACGGCGTCCTCACCCACCTGGGCATCGACACCGTCCAGCTCAACGGCGAGGGCTTCGAGCTGCTCGTCAACAAGGGCGACACCGTCACGCGCGGCCAGGCCGTCGTGAAGTGGAACCCGGCCGCCGTCGAGGCCGCCGGCAAGTCCCCCATCTGCCCGATCGTGGCCCTGGAGGCCACCGCCGACGCGCTCTCTGACGTCGTCGAGGGTGACGTGAAGGCCGGAGACAGCCTCTTCAGCTGGGCCTGACGCGCCCTTCGCCGCCAAGGCGAGTCGGACATCCATCGCGGCGGGCGGGTCCGCCGCACTATCGGAGACGGGTGAAATGGAGACAACGCTGCGAGGCGTCGGCGTGAGCCACGGTGTGGCGATCGGCGAGGTACGGCACATGGGCACGGCGGTACTCGAGCCGCCGGCCAAGCAGATCCCCGCGGAGGACGCGGAGCGCGAACAGGGGCGCGCTCGCAAGGCCGTGGAAGCCGTGGCGGCCGACCTCATCGCGCGCGGCCAGCTGGCCGGTGGCGAGGCCCAGCACGTGCTGGAGGCCCAGGCCATGATCGCGCAGGACCCGGAGCTCATGGCGGACGTGGACCGGCGCATCGCCGTCGGCAGCACGGCGGAGCGCGGGGTGTACGACGCCTTCGCCTCGTACCGCGAGCTGCTCGCCGGGGCCGGCGAGTACATGGCCGGCCGGGTGGCCGACCTCGACGACGTGCGCAACCGCATCGTGGCCCGGCTGCTGGGCGTGCCGATGCCGGGCGTGCCGGACAGCGACGAGCCGTACGTGCTGATCGCGCGGGACCTGGCGCCCGCCGACACGGCGCTGCTGGACCCCGCGCTGGTGCTCGGCTTCGTGACCGAGGAGGGCGGGCCGACCAGCCACAGCGCCATCCTCGCGCGGGCGCTGGGCGTCCCGGCCGTCGTGGCGCTGCCGGGTGCCGGTGAGCTGGCGGAGGGCACGGTCATCGCCGTCGACGGCAGCACGGGCGACATCTTCGTCGACCCGAGCCCGGAGAAGCGGGCCGAGCTGGAGGCCGCCGCGGCCGAGCGCAAGGCGGCGCTGGCCGCCTCGTCCGGTCCGGGCGCGACCTCGGACGGGCACAAGGTGCCGCTGCTGGCCAACGTCGGCGGTCCGGCGGACGTGCCGGCGGCCGTGGAGGCGGGGGCCGAGGGTGTCGGTCTCTTCCGTACGGAGTTCCTCTTCCTGGACGACAGCAAGAAGGCGCCGTCCGAGGAGAAGCAGATCGAGTCGTACCGCAAGGTGCTGGAGGCCTTCCCGGAGGGCCGGGTCGTGGTGCGCGTGCTGGACGCGGGCGCCGACAAGCCGCTCGACTTCCTGACCCCGGCCGACGAGCCGAACCCGGCGCTGGGCGTGCGGGGTCTGCGGAGCCTGCTGGACCACCCGGAGGTGCTGCGCACCCAGCTGACCGCCCTCGCTAAGGCGGCCCAGGGGCTGCCCGTGTACCTGGAGGTCATGGCCCCGATGGTGGCCGACCGGACGGACGCCAAGGCCTTCGCGGACGCCTGCCGCGAGGCGGGTCTCCAGGCGAAGTTCGGCGCGATGGTGGAGATCCCGTCCGCCGCGCTGCGCGCCCGCTCGATCCTCCAGGAGGTCGAGTTCCTGTCGCTGGGCACGAACGACCTGGCGCAGTACGCCTTCGCGGCCGACCGCCAGGTCGGTGCGGTGTCGCGCCTCCAGGACCCGTGGCAGCCGGCGCTGCTCGACCTGATCGCCATGTCCGCCGAGGCGGCCAGGGCCGAGGGCAAGAGCTGTGGTGTCTGCGGCGAGGCCGCGTCGGACCCGCTGCTCGCGTGTGTGCTGACGGGTCTGGGTGTGACCAGCCTGTCCATGGGTGCCGCCTCCATTCCGTACGTGCGGGCGACGCTGGCGAAGTACACGCTGGCCCAGTGCGAGCGTGCGGCCGCCGCGGCGCGTGCCGCGGATTCCGCCGACGAGGCGCGGGTGGCCGCGCAGGCGGTGCTGTCCGGCGAGTGAGCCGGTGACGCGCTGAGCTGCGTGGTGAGAGAGGGGAGGGGTTCCCGTCGCGAGGCGGGAGCCCCTCTCCTCTTTCGTGTCCGGCGCGGAGCTACTCGCGGGGGTGGTGCGGGACCTCGTGGTCGACGGGATAGCCGGCGCGGTGCTCGACGCCGGGCTCGGGCGGTACGAGTTCGCCGGTCTCGGCGTCGGTGCAGTAGGCGTTGAACACCTCGCCCGCGGTCAGGGGGCGGACCGCGCCGTGGTCCAGGCGCCAGGCGTGGACGCGGTCGGGGAGGTCCGGCGTGGTGCTGCGGAGGACCACTCCCCCGGGTCCGCGGAGCGCGAGTCCGGCGGCGAGGAGGGTGACGAAGTCGAGTGCTTCGCGGCTGTCGAGCCGGGGTGGACCGGCGTCCGCACCGGCGTCGGCGTGCAGGACGGTGGTCAGCTGCTCCTCGTCGGCGGGGATGCTGCAGACCAGGTGGTGGCGGCCGGGGCCGGCGCCGTCGACGAGGTGCTTCAGGAGGCGGGTGGCGCGGTCGAAGGAGGCCTGTCCGATGTCCTCGCCGCAGTGGGCGCAGGGGCCGAGGCCGGCCAGGAGGAGGGTGGCGTACTCCCACGTGGCCTGGCGGACGGTCTCGTCGATGACGAGCGTGGCGAGTTCCCCGATGGGCTGGCCTGTGAAGGGGACGCCGGCGCCGGTGCCGGCGACCTCGGCGGTGAAGCGGGTGCGGGCGGCGGCGGAGTCCGGGGCGAGCCGCTGGTCGCGGCAGTAGTCGGCGTAGTCCTCCGGGTCGAAGAGGGCGACCGTGGTGTGGATGCCCTGGGCGGCCAGTGATCTGAGGAGTCCTTCGACCTGCCGGAGGTAGGCCGGATGGTCCTCGAAGGGGAAGCTTTCGTACCGCGCCATGGCCGCGAAGTCCTCGGGGTCGGCGAGCAGGCCGACGGTGCTCGGGGCTTCGCGGCGCAGGCTGCGGCGCAGGTTTCCGGAGTGCTTGGCGTACGAGGCCATGGTGTCCCCCCACAACGGTGGCTGTCAGTGCTCACCCAACGTAACCGTGGGCACTGACAACGCCACCGTGCGTGAGGATCAGCGGCGGGTGCGGGCGAGTTCCTCGTAGAAGCGGAGGAGGTCGAGGTTGTCGACCGAGCCGGGGTTGACGGCCTTGGCGAGCGGGGTGCCCTGGAGCAGGCGCTTGACGGGGACCTCGATGCGCTTGCCGGTCAGGGTGTGCGGGATCGCGGGGACCTCGATGATCTCGTCGGGGACGTGGCGCGGGGAGAGCTGCTCGCGGATGGTGCGCTTGATGCGGTCGCGGAGGGCGTCGTCGAGGGCGGCGCCGGGGGCGAGGTGCACGAAGAGCGGCATCCAGTAGCCGCCGTTGGGCTCTTCCAGGCCGATGACCAGGGATTCCCTGATCTCGGGGAGGCGTTCGACGGCCTCGTAGATGTCGGCGGATCCCATCCGGACGCCCTGGCGGTTGAGGGTGGAGTCGGACCGGCCGTGGATGATCACGGAACCGTGGTCGGTGATCGTGATCCAGTCCCCGTGGCGCCAGGCGCCGGCGAACATCTCGAAGTAGCTGTCGCGGTAGCGGCTGCCGTCGGGGTCGTTCCAGAAGTGGATCGGCATGGACGGCATGGGGTTGGTGACGACGAGCTCGCCGACCTCTCCGATGAGGGGCTTGCCGGAGGGGTCCCAGGACTGGAGGTCGGTGCCGAGGCAGGGGGCCTGGAGTTCGCCGATGTGGACGGGGAGGGTGGGGACGGCGCCGGCGAAGCAGCTGCACACGTCGGTGCCGCCGCTGACCGAGGCGATCCAGAGGTCTTCCGCGACCTCGTCGTGGAGCCAGCGGAAGCCGTCGGGCGGCAGGGGCGAGCCGGTGGTGGCGACGCACTTGACGGTGGAGAGGTCGTGGTCGCGGGCGGGGTGGACGTCCGCCTTGCGGCAGGCCATGACGTAGGCGGCCGAGGTCCCGAAGAGGGTGGCGCGGGTGCGCTCGGCGATCCGCCACTGGGCGCCGGTCTCGGGGTAGCCGGGGCTGCCGTCGTAGAGGACGACCGTGGTGCCGGTGAGCAGGCCGGAGACGAGGAAGTTCCACATCATCCAGCCGGTGGAGGTGTACCAGAAGAACCGGTCCTCCGGGCCGAGGTCGCAGTGCAGGCCGAGCTGCTTGAGGTGTTCCAGGAGGATGCCGCCCTGGGACTGGACGATGGCCTTGGGGAGGCCGGTGGTACCGGAGGAGTAGAGGACCCAGAGGGGGTGGTCGAAGGGGACGGCCTCGAAGACGGGCTCGTCGGCGCCGGCGGTCAGCTCGTCCCAGGTGAGGGCGCCGTCGGGGGCTTCGGTGCCCAGGAGCGGGATGTGGACGACGGCGCGGAGGGAGGGGAGCTCGGCGCGGAGTTCGGCGACGGTGTCGCGGCGGTCGTGCTCCTTGCCGCCGTAGCGGTAGCCGTCGACGGTGAAGAGGACGACCGGTTCGACCTGCTGGAAGCGGTCGAGGACGCTGCGGGCGCCGAAGTCGGGGGCGCAGGAGGTCCAGACGGCGCCGACGGCGGCGGTGGCGAGGAGCGCGGTGACGGCCTGCGGGATGTTGGGGACGTAGCCGCTGACGCGGTCGCCGGGGCGGACACCGAGTTCGCGCAGGCGGGCGGCCAGGGCGCCGACCTGGCGGCGCAGCTCGGCCCAGGTGACGGGTTCGGGGTCGTGGGTCTCGTCGACGTACAGCAGGGCGGCGTCGCCGGCGCGGGACGGGTCCTCCGCGGCACGCAGGGCGTGCTC
Organism: Streptomyces sp. NPDC101132; assembly: GCF_044759225.1. Taxonomy (NCBI): domain Bacteria; kingdom Bacillati; phylum Actinomycetota; class Actinomycetes; order Kitasatosporales; family Streptomycetaceae; genus Streptomyces; species Streptomyces sp. NPDC101132. The sequence goes on along the minus strand of NZ_JBIVYX010000027.1, from coordinate 28,416 downwards.
GGCGTAGTTGAGGGCGGCGCCGGGGAACCACTGGGCGCCGGGCATGGCGCGGTCGCCGAGGACGCGCTCGTACGGGGTGGTGAAGCGGACGTCGAACCAGTCGGCGACGGCGCGCCAGAAGGTGTCGAGCTCGTCGACGGACCAGCGGTGGAGCGCGGCGTAGCCGCCGTCGGCGGGCGCCCCGTACCGCTCGGCGGCCCAGCTCTGGAAGGCCGTGATCCGGGCGGCGGCGATCCGCTCGGGGCTCGGCTGCCAGAGGGGTGCGGGCTGCGGAGTGGCTGCGGTCATGGGTCTTCGGCTCCCGGTGTTCGGCGGCTCTGCGCGGGGTCTGCGTACGGTGCCGGCGCGCGCGGGGTGGTGCGCGTCAGGCTCAGAGGGACCATGCCACGTGATCGACATCCGCACCAGAGCGGGTGGCCACAGGTCGGCGGGGTCCCGGATGTGGGTGAACGCCAGTTGAACGGAGCCCGCGCGGCCGGGGGCGGGTGGCAGGGTGATCGGCATGGACGCTCGTGATCTCGTACGGACGGTGAAGGACGCCGGAACGGCCCGTGGCCTGCGCGCTCTGCGCACGGCCTGGCGGCACGACCGGGCGGACGCGGCGGCGCTGCCGCGGCGGGGTGCGGAGCGGGCGCGGGTGCCGGGGGCGCTGACGGGTGCCGAGCCGCTGCCCGGTGGCGGGGTGCTGAGGTTCGCCCGTTCGGAGCTGCGGGTGATGGTCGCGGTGGGCGGCGCGGTGTTCTGGGGGTGGGACGGGGCGGGGTGGGTGCCGTCGTACGCGCTGGCGGGCGGCGGGCCGGAGCCGGATCCACGGGCGGTGCTGGAGCCGGACACGGACGGTGGCTGGCGGGTGGTGTCGGAGCGGGTGACCGTCGTGGTCTCGCGGACCGGGGCGGTGGAGGTGCGGACGCCGGGGGGCGCGATGCTGCGGCGGGAGCTGCCGCCGCGCTGGTGGGAGCCGGTGGGGGAAGCGGTGGACGGGGGTCCGCGGGCCGGGGCGGCGGGGGCCGGAGGCGGGGCGCCGGAGCCCGGAGGGGCCGGAGGCGGGGCGCCGGGGGGTGGGGCGGCCGGCGACGGGGTCGACGGGGTGCCCGGCGGGGCTGCGGGGCGCGGGGCGGGCAGCGGGGCGCGGTGGCTGGCGCGGGCCGAGGTGCCGGCGGACGCGCGGTTCTTCGGGCTGGGTGGGCGGGCCTCGGGGCCCCGGCTGCGGGACGGCACGTACCGGCTGTGGAACACGGACCCGCGGGGCGGGTTCGGCCCGGAGGACGACCCGCTGTACATCACGATGCCGGTGCAGGTGGTGGTGTCGGACGCGGGGACGCACCTGATGTTCCACGACAGCACGTGGGACGGGCGGGTGACGCTGCGCGAGGGCGAGGAGGGCGCGGGGTCGGGTCAGGACCGGCCGGGTGTGTCCGAGCTGCGCATGGAGGGCGGTCCGCTGCGGGGCTGGGTGCTGGTGGGGACGCCGGCGCGGGTGCTGCGGGGGTGGGCCGCCCTGACGGGGGCGCCAGCGGTGCCGCCGTCCTGGGCGCTGGGGTACCAGCACGCGCGGTGGGGGTTCGGCAGCGAGCGCGAGGTGCGGCGGGTGGTGGCCGGGTACCGGGAGCGGGGGCTGCCGCTGGCGGCCGTGCACCTGGACATCGACCACTACGCCGGGCACCGGGTGTTCACCGTGGACCGGGAGCGGTTCCCGGATCTTCCGGCGCTGGCCGGGGAGTTGCGGGAGCAGGGCGTGCGGCTGGTGTCGATCGTGGACCCGGCCGTCAAGGCGGAGCCGGGGGACGCGGTGTACGAAGGGGGGCGCGCGGCCGGGGCGTTCGTGCGGGACGCGCGCGGGCGCGAGGTGCGGGGGGAGGTGTGGCCGGGTGAGTGCGTGTACCCGGACTTCACCGATCCGGCGGCGCGGGAGTGGTGGGGCGGACTGTACGAGGAGCGGCTGGCGCAGGGCTTCTCGGGGGTGTGGCACGACATGAACGAGCCGGTGTCGTTCCGGCCGTTCGGGGACATGACGCTGCCGCGGTCGGCACGGCACGCGCTGGAGGGGGCGGGCGGCGACCACCGCGCCGCGCACAACGTGTACGGGCTGGCCATGGCGCGGGCCGGGTACGAGGCGCTGGTGCGGCTGCGCCCGGCGGAGCGGCCGTTCCTGTTCTCGCGGTCGGGTTGGGCGGGGATGCAGCGGTACGGGGGCACGTGGTCCGGTGACGTGGAGACGGGGTGGCCGGGGCTGCGGGCCTCGCTGGCGCTGGTGCTGGGGCTGGGGCTGTGCGGGGTGCCGTACTCGGGTCCCGACGTGGGCGGGTTCGGGGGTTCGCCGTCGCCGGAGCTGTACCTGCGGTGGTTCCAGCTGGGGGCGTACCTGCCGCTGTTCCGCACCCATGCCGCGATCTGGGCGGGGCGCCGGGAGCCGTGGGAGTTCGGGGCGGAGGTGCTGGAGCACGCGCGGGCGGCGCTCGCGGAACGGGAGCGGCTGCGGCCGTATTTCGTGACGCTGGCGCAGCTGGCCCACCGGACCGGGGCGCCGTACGTGCGGCCGGTGTGGTGGGGGGCTCCGGAGGACCGGGCGCTGCGGGACTGCGAGGACGCGTTCCTGCTGGGGGACGCGCTGCTGGTGGCTCCGGTGCTGGAACCGGGTGCGGACCGGCGGGCGGTGCGGCTGCCGCGGGGCCGGTGGTACGACACGGCCACCGGGGCCGCGTACGAGGGTCCGGGGCAGGTGCTGCTGGACGCGCCGGCGGGGCGGGTCCCGGTGCTGGCGCGGGCGGGTGCGGTGGTGCCGGTGCGGGGCGCGGCAGGTCTGGAGCTGGAGGTGTGGGCGCCGGCGCTCGGCCGGACCGGGGGCGGTCTCCTGGTACGGGACGAGGGCGACGGCTTCGCGCTGCCGGAGCTGGAGCGGTTCGTCGCGCGGTGGGCGGGCGGCCAGGTCTGGGTGGAGCGCGAGGACGGCACGGCCCCGGAGCTGCCGGTGCGGGTGCGGGGGGTGTGACGGGGGGCTTCGCCACCGGGCTGTCAGTGGTGGGGGCGAGCATGGGGTGGTGAGGGAACTCGAGATCATCGCCGGGGACGCGACCGTCCCCCGGGCCAAGGGGCCGAAGATCATCGCGCACGTCTGCAACGACCTGGGCGGCTGGGGCAAGGGCTTCGTCCTCGCCCTCTCGCGCCGGTGGCCGGAGCCGGAGCGGGACTACCGCCGCTGGCACCGGGAGCGGGCGGGGAACGACTTCGGGCTGGGCGCGGTACGACTCGTCCGCGTCCGGGAGGACACGTGGGTCGCCAACATGGTCGGCCAGCGGGGGATCAGGACCGGTAGCGGGGGCCTGCCGATCCGGTACGACGCCGTGGCGCGGTGCCTGGGCGCGCTCGCCGGGCACGCGACGGAGCTGGGGGCCTCCGTGCACATGCCGCGGATCGGGTGCGGGCTGGCCGGCGGGAAGTGGGAGCGGATCGAGCCGCTGGTCACGCAGGAGCTGTGCGCGCGGGACGTGGCGGTGACCGTGTACGACCGTTGAGCCGCGCGCACCCGGCGGACGGGTCAGGCGGGGTGACGGGCGGTGGGGGTGTAGCTGCCGGCGAACCAGGCGGCGGCGGCTTGGGTGTGGAGGGGGAAGGCCAGGGGGGCGGGGGTGCGGAGGGTATGCCAGCCGGTGGTCTCGGCGGTGGGGACCGGGGGCGGGAGTGCGGTGCGGGGGCGGGGCGGGAGGAGGCCGAAGAGGAGGAGGTGGCCGGCCGGGGAGCTGAGCGCGTCGGCGAGCTCGACCTGGTCCGCGGGGGCCTCGATGCCGGTCTCCTCGCGGAGTTCGCGGACGACGGCGGTCCGCCAGTCCTCGCCGTGGTCGATGAAGCCGCCGGGGAGGGCGGTGCCGCCGCGGGCGGGTTCGATCGTGCGGGTGATGACCACCAGGCCGGTGCCCTCGTCGTCCACGACGGGGAGCAGGGCCACCGCGACGGGCAGCGGGTTGCGGTACGCCACGGTCGCGCAGGCGGGGCAGGTGCGGGGCCACGCCGCGGCGGGCGGGTAGGGGGCTCCGCAGGCGGAGCAGTGCGAGTCCTTCACCGGTGCTGACACGGTGGGGATGGTAGAGCAAGGACCATGCGATGGATGCCTGTCGGGGGGTTTCGGGGGTTCCGGGTCCGGTTGGTGGGACTGGTGTGTGTGGTGGTGCTCGTGGGGGCGGGTGGCGCCGGGGCCTCCGGTGGGGGGTCCGCCGGGCTCGTGGCGTTGCGGGACGTGGACCCGAGTGTGGCCGAGGACATGCGGTACGCCTCGGAGCACAACTTCCTCGGGGTGCGGGTGGACGGGTACGAGGAGGGGGTCTGCCTGCTCACGCGGGAGGCGGCCGGGGCGCTGGCGCGGGCGCAGCGGGCGCTGCTGGCCCGGGGGTTCGGACTCAAGGTGTACGACTGCTACCGGCCGCGGCGGGCGGTGGCGCACTTCGTGCGGTGGGCGCGGGATCCGGCGGACCAGCGGACCAAGGCGGAGTTCTACCCGCGGGTGGAGAAGGGCCGGCTGTTCGAGCTGGGGTACATCGCCGAGCGGTCCGCGCACAGCAGGGGCAGCACCGTGGACGTGACGCTGGTGCGGCTGCCGGGCCTGGGCGGCAGCGGCACGGCCGGGGGCGGCCGGGAGGTGGACATGGGGGGTGCGTTCGACCTCTTCGACACCCTTTCCCACACCGACGACCGCCGGGTGACGGCGGAGCAGCGGGCGGGGCGGATGCGACTCAAGAACGCCCTTGAGGCCGAGGGGTTCGTCAACCTGCCCGAGGAGTGGTGGCACTTCACCCTCCGGCCCGAGCCCTTCCCCGAAACCTCCTTCGACGTACCGGTCACGTTGTCGGCGGGCCGCAGTACCGTCGGGACATGGCAGCAGAGCGCTCTTTCGAGTCGTACGAGGAATTCTGGCCCTACTACGTCGCCATGCACTCCCGCGCCGCCACCCGCTGGCTGCACCTGGCGGGGACGCTGACCGGCCTGGCCGTCACGGTGTACGGGCTGGCGCGCGGGCGGAAGCGGTACGCCGCGGCACTCCCCCTCATCGGGTACGGCACCGCCTGGCCGGCGCACTACCTGATCGAGGGGAACAACCCGGCGACCTTCGGGCATCCCGCGTGGTCGCTGCGCGGCGACGCGCAGATGATACGGATGATGCTGGCCGGGCGGGACGCCGAGCTGGCCGAGACAGCCGAGAAGTGGCTGGCGGAGAACCGCTGACCCGCGGGCCCGCCCCGTGGCAGACTTCTGACGTATCGTCAGATCAGATGCCGGGGAGGGGTCTTGGCGCGCACACGCACACCGGTCGTGGCCGGTTGGTTCACCCACGTCACGCTCGCGTCGGGCGAGGAGGAGTTCCGCCTGCTGGGCACCCGGTGCACGGCCTGCGCCTCGGTGTTCTTCCCGCGGGAGGACTCCTTCTGCCGCAACCCGGCCTGCGCCGGCGGTGAGCTGGCGGAGGTGCCGCTGTCGCGGCGCGGCCGCGTCTGGTCGTACACCGACGGCAGGTACCGCCCGCCTGCCCCGTACGTCTCCGATCCGGACACCCCCTGGGAGCCGTACACGCTGCTCGCCGTGGAGCTGGAGGCGGAGCGGATGGTGGTGCTCGGACAGGCGGAGCCCGGCGTGACCACGGCCGACCTGGAGGTCGGGATGACCGTGGAGGTGGTGCCGGGCGTGCTCGACGAGGACGCGGACACGGTGTGGACCACCTGGCGGTTCCGGCCCGTGGAGGTGCGGTCGTGAGCGGCGACGTGGCGGTGCTCGGTGCGGGGATGCACCCCTGGGGCAAGTGGGGGCGCAGCTTCGTCGAGTACGGGACGGCGGCCGCGCGGGCCGCGCTGGCCGACGCGGGCCTGGAGTGGTCCGACGTGGGCTCGGTGGTGGGCGCGGACACGGTGCGCGGCGGCTACCCGGGCTACGTCGCCGGGGCCACCTTCGCGCGGGCGCTCGGCTGGCAGGGCGCGCGGGTGACCAGCGTGTACGCGGCCTGCGCCTCGGGGGCCCAGGCGGTGGGCGCGGCGCGGGCGCAGATCCTCGCGGGGCTGGCGGACGTGGTGCTCGTGGTGGGCGCGGACTCGGCGCCCAAGGGGTTCTTCGCACCGGCCGGCGGGGACCGGCCGGACGACCCGGACTGGGTGCGGTTCCGCGTACTGGGCGCGACCAACCCGGCGTACTTCGGGCTGTACGCGCGCCGGCGGATGGCCGTGTACGGCGACACCCCGGAGGACTTCGCGCTGGTCAAGGTGAAGAACGCGGCGGCCGGGGCGCTCAATCCGAACGCCCGGTACCGCAAGCCCGTCACGGCGGAGGAGGTCGCGGCCTCGGCCGTGGTGGCCGATCCGCTGCGGCTGCTCGACATCTGCGCCACCTCGGACGGGGCGGCGGCGCTGGTGCTGACCAGCATGGACTTCGCCCGCTCCCGCGGGGTGGCCGATCCGGTGCGGATCCGGGCGGTGTCGACCGTGACCCCGACCTACCCGCGCACGGTGCTCGACCTCCCGGACATCGGCACCGACTCCGCGGTGGCCGTCGAGCCCGCGCCGGGGAGCTTCCGCTCGTCCATCGCGGCCGCCGCCTACGAGGAGGCGGGACTGGGGCCCGCGGACCTGTCCCTGGCCGAGGTGTACGACCTGTCCACCGCGCTGGAGCTGGAGTGGTACGAGGACATCGGCCTGTGCGCGGAGGGCGAGGGCGCCAAGCTGGTGCGCGAGGGGGCGACGGCCCTGGGCGGGCGGATCCCGGTGAACGCCAGCGGCGGGCTCGCCTCCTTCGGCGAGGCCGTGCCGGCCCAGGCGATCGCCCAGGTGTGTGAGCTGACCTGGCAGCTGCGCGGCACGGCGGGCGGGCGGCAGGTCCCCGGGGCGCGGGCCGGGATCACCGCGAACCAGGGCCTCTTCGGGCACGGGTCGGCGATCGTGGCGGTCCGGTGAGCGGTCCGGCCCGTCCGCTCCGCGGGGAGTCCGGCCGGCCCTCGGTGGCTCCCCGGAGTGATCCCGGCACGGACTGCAGCGAGGGTGCTTGACGGGCCCCCGCAGCGGGAGAACACTCCTTGGACACCGCACGCGGCCCGTACCCCAGTCGGCGGGGGTACGGGCCGCGTTGCCCTGCGTACGGGCCTTCGCCGCCGGTGGTCAGGCGCGGGCCGGCGCCCGGTGGGCGCGGGCCAGGTCGAGGGCGTGCTCCACGACCGCGGCCAGCACCTCCTTCGCGGAGGAGCGCTGCCGTGCGTCGCAGAGCAGCACCGGGACCTCGGGGTCCAGGTCGAGGGCCTGGCGGACCGTCTCGGCGGGGTGCCGGTCGGCGCCGTCGAAGCAGTTCACGGCGACGACGAAGGCGATCCCGCGCCGCTCGAAGTAGTCCACGGCGGCGAAGCAGTCCTGGAGCCGCCGGGTGTCGGCGAGCACCACCGCGCCGAGCGCGCCCTGCGCCAGCTCGTCCCACAGGAACCAGAAGCGGTCCTGGCCGGGCGTGCCGAACAGGTACAGCACGAGGTCGTCGCGCAGGGTGATCCGCCCGAAGTCCATCGCGACGGTGGTGGTGCTCTTGCCCTCCACCCCCACCGTGTCGTCAACCGGCCGGCCCGCCTCCGAGAGGGTCTCCTCGGTGCGCAGCGGCCGGATCTCGCTGACGGCGCTGACCAGAGTGGTCTTGCCGACCCCGAAGCCGCCCGCGACGAGGATCTTCAGGGTCAGGGGTTCCACCGGAGCGGGGCCGCCCGCGCCGGTGTGCGGGGTGGTGCCGGCGGGCCGGCTAGAGCGCCCGAAGGCCATCGATCACCTCACGGAGAATGGATTCGTCGGGCAGTTCCGCCGGCGGGACCGGCCGGGTGACGTGCACCAGCCGGTCGTCGACGAGGTCGCCGATGAGGACACGGACCACCCCGACCGGCAGGTCGAGTTCGGCCGCGAGCTCGGCGACCGACTGGGGCCTGGTCCGGCACAGGCCGAGGATGTCGGCGTGCTCCGGGGACAGGGTCTGCTCCCAGTCGGGGTCCTCGTCGGGCTCCGCGACGACGAGGGCGATCAGGTCGAGCCTGAGGCGGCCGGCGCTGCTGGTCCGGCCGCGGGTCATCGCGTACGGACGGACCACCGGGCCCGCCTCGTCGTCGAACCAGTGCGCCGGGTCCTCGCGGTACTCCCCCGCGGACCCGTCCGCGGGCTCCGGGCCGGGAGCCGGGAACGCGTCCGGCGGGGAGGGCTCGGGAGCCGGGAACGCGTCCGCCGGGTCCTCGGGGTGGTACGGGGTGGGGATCGGACCTGTGGCCGTCATGCGGTCCGCCTCACCCTCCGGCTGGGGCCCCGCCGCGCGGCGCGGTCGCCAGGTGGGCGCCCACTCGCTTGACCATCAGGGTCATCTCGTACGCGACCTGGCCGACGTCGGAGTCCGCGTCGGACAGGACGGCCAGGCAGCTGCCGTCGCCCGCGGCCGTGACGAAGAGGAAGGCCTCGTCGAGCTCGACCACGGTCTGGCGGACCTGGCCCGCCTCGAAGTGGCGGCCGACGCCCTTGGCCAGGCTGTGGAAGCCGGAGGCGACGGCGGCCAGGTGCTCGCTGTCCTCGCGGGTGAGGTCCTTGGAGCGGCCGGTCGGCAGTCCGTCCCCGGAGAGGACCAGCGCCTTGCGGATGCTGCCGACCCGGTCGACCAGCTCGTCGAGGAGCCAGTTCAGCTGGCCGTCGCCCCGGCTGCCGGATTCGTGCGCTGCGGTCTGCGGTGCGGTCATCGACCGTCCCCCTCCGATGTGCTGCTTGCGTTGCGTGGGTCGTTCAGGGCTGGACCGGGCGGCTGCCCGGCGTTGTGCCGTCGGCCCGCCTGCCAGCCACGCTGGAGGGCGGACATCCTGCTGCGCACTTCCTCCGCGTCCCGGTCGTCGGCCGGTCCGGTCGGAGCGGGCGCCGGCGGCGCGTCCTTGAGCTGCGGTGCCAGGCTGGCCTGGCGGATGCGGCGGGGCAGTCCGCCGGGGCCGGTGGCCGGCTCGCCGCCGGGGGCCTGCTCGCCGCCCGCGGGGCGGGCGGGCAGGGTGGCGCGGTCCGGGACCGCCGGGGCCTGGGGGCCGGTGCCCCGGGAGGCCGGGCGTGCGGTCCGGGCCGGGCCGCCCTCGCGGACGGGTGCCGGTTCCGTGGGGGCCGGCTGGGGCACGACCGACACCGGGCGGGGGTCGACGCGGCGCCCGTGGTCGGCCACCAGGGTCGGCGTGCGGCGCCGGCGCGGCAGCGGCACGGGGCCGCCGGCGACCGGCCGGGCGGCGTCGGTACGGGCGGCGTCGGTACGGGCGGCCTCCAGGCGCGGGCCCTCGGTCCGGCCGCCGTCGCCGGGTACGCCGTCCAGGCGGGCGGTCTCCAGCCGTACGGGGCCGCCGGCGGGACGTTCCTGCGCCGCCGTGCCGGGGCGGGCGCCGCCGAGCAGGCCGCCGCGGGAGGGGGCGTCGTCGATGCCCGGGATGCCGTCGAGCACCTCGGCGTCGTCCAGGCCCAGCACGCTGATCGGGGCCTCCAGCTCGACCGGGCCGTCCAGCACCATCGAGGGGCCGGCCTGCACGGGTACGCCGGCCAGGCCGGGCCGCCGCGGTGCGCCGGGCAGGCCGGGGGTACCGCTGCCGCGGCCGGAGCCGACGGCCCTGCGCTCGTCGCGGTCGGACCTGTCGAGGCGGAAGCCGGTGCCGTTGGTCTCGGGCGCCTCGGTGAGCAGGGGCGCCGGGATGAACACGACGGCGGTGGTGCCGCCGTACGGGGACGTCTGGAGCGAGACGCGGACGGAGTGGCGCTGGGCGAGGCGGCTGACCACGAACAGGCCGAGCCGGTCGGTGTCGGAGAGCTCGAACTCCGGGGTCTCGGCGAGCCGGAGGTTCGCATCGAGCAGGGCCTCGGGCGCCATGCCCAGGCCGCGGTCGTGGATCTCCAGGGTGAAGCCGTTCGCCACGCGTTCGCCGAGCACCTGCACCGCGGTGTGCGGGGGCGAGAACACGGTGGCGTTCTCGATGAGTTCGGCGATCAGGTGGGTGAGGTCGGCGACGGCCGGCCCGGCGATGCCGAGCCGGGGCAGCCGCCGGACCTCGATGCGCTCGTAGTCCTCGACCTCGGCGACGGCGGCCCGTACCACGTCCATCAGCTGGACCGGCTTGCGCCACTGGCGGGAGGGGGCGGCGCCGGAGAGGATCACCAGGCCCTCGGCGTGGCGGCGCATGCGGGTGGTCATGTGGTCGAGGCGGAAGAGGTCGGCGAGCTCCTCGGCGTCCTCGGTACGCCGTTCCATGGTGTCCAGCAGGGTCAGCTGGCGGTGGAGCAGCACCTGGTTGCGGCGGGCGAGGTTGACGAACACCTCGGAGACGCCGCGGCGGAGCTCGGCCTGCTTGACGGCGGCCTCGACGGCGGCGCGCTGGAGGGTGTTGAGGGCCTTGCCGACCTGGCCGACCTCGTCCTTGTCGTACTCCAGGCGGGGCGCCTCCGTCTCGACGTCGACCTGCTCGCCGGCCGCGAGGCGGCGCATCACGCTGGGCAGGCGGACGCCGGACACCTCGTGGGCCTCCTTGCGCAGCCGGGAGAGGTCGCGTACCAGGTCGCGGCCGATGCGCACGGAGAGCAGGACGGAGACCAGCAGGGCGAGGAAGCCGAGGAAGCCGGCGATGGCGGCCTTGAGGAGCACGAGGTGGGCCTGGGGCTCGACGCGCTGCTGGTAGCGGTCGCCGGCCTGGGTGCCCATTTCACCGAGCTTGTCGAGGACCTGGCCGGTCGCCTCCTTCCACTCGGCGGCGGTCACGGCGCGCGGGCGCTTGGTGGGGCCCTGCGCGATGAAGCCCTCCTCGGCGTCGCGCAGCGGGCGCGTCTCGGGGCTGAGCCAGAACTTCTCGAAGCGCTCGCGCTCCTCGCCGGGCAGCACTTCGAGGTTGAAGGCGTAGAGCAGGCGGCGGTTGGCGATCAGGTCGGAGACGGTCCGGGTGTCCTGGGCGGTGACCCGGCGGGCGGCCAGCGCGGCGGCGATCACGGCGTCCTCGCGCGACAGGGTCTCGCGGGCGCGGGTGATGCCGACCAGGGCGCGGCCCTGCTTGTCCATCTCCACGTTGTCGAGGCCGTGGAGGTTCATCAGGAACGTGTAGCAGGGGTCGACCAGCCGGTTGTAGAGCTCCAGGGCCTGGTCGGGGTCGAGTTCGGTGCGGTCGACGGAGCGGCGCAGCGCCTCGATCTCCTCGAACGCGTCGAGGATGGAGTTCAGCCGGCGGGAGGTGTCCGAGGACAGCTCCTCCTGGACGTCCGGGTCGAGGGCGTCGCGGCGGATCTTCGCGACCACCTTGTCGGTGGCGGTGCGGCGGCGCGCCAGCTCGGCGAGTTCCTGGGAGGCGCGCGGGTCGCCGAGGAGCACGAGGCTCTGGCGGCGCTCCTTCTGGATGACCCGGACCACGTCCTCGACGGGGTAGCCGACCTTCTCGATCACGAAGGCGACGTCGAGGAGTTGGGCGGCCTCGCGGCCCGTGATGACGGTGGCGAAGCCCCACATGGCCGTCAGGGAGACGAGCGGCACAAGCAGCAGCGCCACGATCTTCCGGCGGATGGTTCCCCCGCGAAAGCGCATGGCCTCCCCCAGCTCAACCCCCGCGTGCGGGGTAGGTGTTCCGTCAATAAACGGCGTGAGCCTACTACTGCCCCGCTGGCAACTCGAAGGCGTGTCCGGACGTTTTCGGCCGGAGCCCTGGACGAAGATCACCAGTTGTCCGATACTTCCGGTCAAGAGCAGCCCGAAATGTGGCACATGACACCTGGTGGGGCGTCAGTTCACCCCTCGCGGCGGTTGGCTGGAATCTTTCGTTCCGTCACGCCCGGGCGGGAATCACGAGCGGGTGTGAATCGTCTTTCTGTTCAGAACGGCATGGGGAGCCGTGTGGTGGGGAGTGAGCGGACCATGGGCAGGGAGCAGTACGAAGCGGTGCGCGCGGCCGGGACCGGCCGCGGGACCGCGTACGCGACGCAGGAAGAGGACTACGGCTACCGCTCCGGGGTGGCCTTCGGCTACGGCTACCGCTCGGGGCCCGGCGTCCCGAGGCAGCGCGGGCTGTGGGTCGAGGAACCGGTCGGGCGGCGCAGACTGCCGGATCCGGTGCGCACCTCCGCCGTGCGGGCCGTGCTGCTGGTGTCGCTCACGCTGATCCAGGCGTCGGTCGCGTTCCTCCTGACGGTCACCGCGTCCTGGCTGGCCTTCCCGATGGTGCTCGGCGCGATCGCCGGCACGGTCGTCGCCACCTGGGGCGTGCTGGACGTGTGGGTCACCCGGCAGATGTGGAACCAGCGGAACGGCGTGGTCTCGGTGCCGAGCAGCACGGCGCGGCGGCTGCGCCGCGAGCGGCGTCGGGAACGCCGGCGGGCGCGCAAGGCGGCCCGGATACGGCAGCGCGGCGGCCGGCTGAAAGAAGCCTGACCGCCGCGTCGCGGAGCCGTGCACGGTCACCCGCCGCGGGGCGCGTGACCGCCTCCCCCGCCGGAGCGGGTGGCCGCCTCCCCGCCGGGGCGGGTGGCCGCCCCGCGGCCGGTGCGGGTGCGCCGGGCTACTCCGCCGGCGTCTGGCTGCGCCGGAACATGCGCGTGGCCGTGATCTCGCCGTGCACCTGCTCGCCCTCCGGGTCGGGGACCGGCAGGCCGGGCCGCAGGTGCTCCTCCACGCTGATGTACTTCAGGCCGGCCCGCAGGTCCGCGTCGTTGCGCAGCCGGATGACCAGCGGGAACTCCGCGAGCGCCGTCGTGTCGAACAGACCCGTGGTGTAGAGCAGCTGCACGCCGAGCGCGTCCGAAACGGCCCGCTGGAGCTCCAGCAGGTACGTGGCGTTGGCGCGGCCGATGGGGTTGTCGAGGAAGAGCGTGCCCGCGTGGCGGTGCCGGTCGCGGCCGCGGTCGTTGCTGCGCAGCGCGGCCATCGTGCAGTACAGCGCGATGGCCGCGGTGAGCAGCTGGCCGCCGGAGAACACGTCGCCCATCTGGCCCACCGGCACGCGCTCGGCACGCAGCACGGCGTCCGGCTTGAGGATCTCCACGGAGATCCCGCGCGGCTGGAGGGCGGCGTGGACGCCGCGCAGCAGCAGGGACATCCCGTCGCGGCGGCCCTCGCCGAAGGAGGCGTTCTTCCTGACCGCCGAGCGGGTGGCCTCGTCGATCACCTCGCCGAGCCGCTCGGTGAGCGTGGCCTGGTCGGGCTCCTCGAAGCGGATCCGCAGGAACTCCTGGCCCGACCACTCCCCCAGGCCCTCCGGCAGCTGGGAGAGCCGCTGGGCGGAGCGCAGGGTGGCCAGGGCGGACTCCACGAGCCCGCGGAGCCGGTCCACGATGCTGTCGCGGTTGCGCTCCAGCTGCTCCAGCTCGTCGGTCAGGACGCGCAGGCGCGGGGCGAACGCGGCGGCCCAGGAGGCGGCGTGCTCCGGCAGCGCGGCGGCCGGGAGCTCCCGGATCTGCTGGCGCGCGGGGGTGCGCACCTGCTCGTAGCGGGTGGAGTTGGCGTGCCGTACGAGGACGTCGCTCGCCTCGCGTACGGCGGCCTCGGCGGCCGAGAGGTCGGCGGAGCAGCCGCGCAGCGAGCGGCGGGCCTCGGCCGCGGAGTGCCGGGCCTCTTCCAGGCTCCCCGGGTACGGGCCGGTCTCCTGGTCGTCGTCCTCGGCCGGATGGTGGTCCCGCAGCAGGTCGCGCAGGAGTGCGGCGGTCTCGTCGAAACCGCCGACGGCGTCCTCGGCGGCCCGGTGCGCGGCCAGCAGCTCGGTGTGCGCGGCGCGGGCGCTGTCGACCGCGCCGGTGTGGGCGGCGAGCTGGGCGCTGGCGGCGCGCAGCATGGACTGGGCCCGCTCCACGTCGGCGGGGATCTGCTCCTCGGTCAGCTCGACGTGCGCCTCACCCTCGGTGGGGGCGAGGCGCTCCGCCTCGCCGCGCAGCCGGCCGAGCTGCTCGCTCGCGGCGGAGGCACGCGACTCCAGCATCTGGACGAGCGACTCGGCGCGGGCGGCCGCGGCCTGGCGGGACGGGCCGTCGGCGCCGTCGGTGCCCTCCAGGAGCTGGGCGGCGCGGGTGCGGACCTTGTTGGTGAGCCGGTCGAGCTCGGCCAGCGCCGCGCCCTCGTCGCTCTCGGCGCGGGCCTGCTCGGCGCGCAGGTCGGCGCCGACGCCGACCTTCTCGTACAGCTGGGAGGCGGCGCGGTAGGCCTCGCGGAGGGCCGGGAGGGCGGCGCGCGGCCGCTCCTCGGCGGCGTCCGGGGAGGGCAGCTGGTCGGGGTTCTCTGCGGCCGGGTCCGGGGCGCCGGCGATCTCCGCGCGCTCGGCGCGCAGGGCGCGGGCCGTGCGGCGGGCGTCGTCGGCGGCGCGCTGGGCGGCGCGGCGGTCCTCGTCCGCGGCGCGGGCGCGCTCCAGGCAGGCCTCGGCACGGGCCTCGGACTCGGCGGCCTCGTCGGCCAGTTCGCGCAGCCTGGTGCCCCAGCCGGCGCGCTCGCGGAGCCGGAACGCGAGCCCGGCGAGGGCGTCGGCCGCGCGCCGGGCGCGCTGGGCGGCCTCCTGCCGCTCGTCGCGGACCCGGGCGGCGTCGGCGGCCGCCTCCTCGGTCTCGGCGCGCCTGGTACGGGCCTCCGCGAGCCCGGCGGCGGCCTCCTCTGCGGCGGCACGGGCGGCGCGGGCGCGCTCGGCCAGCTCCGCCAGGCGGCCGGGCGGGCAGCCGGTGCGCCAGGAGCCGAGGCGGGCCGCGAGGGCGCGGTCCCCGGCGAGCCGGGCGGCCAGCTCGCGGATCTCGGCGTCGCGCTCGGCGGCCCTGGTGCGCAGGGCCTGCCGCTCCTCGTCGGCGGCGTGCTCGTCGTGCATGGCCGGATTCGGCGGTACGAGGAACACGCCCGCGTCGGCCCCGGCCGGCGGCACGGGGGCGAGGAGGGCCGCGGCGGTGCCGACGGCCACGGCGGAGCGCGGCAGCAGTGCGGCGGAGCCGAGCACCTCACGGGCGCGGGCGTGGCTGTCGGGGTCGGTGATGACGACGCCGTCGACCAGCTCCGGGCGGGCCGCGAGGACGGCCGCGTGGTCGGCGGGGTCCACGGACTGCGCGAGGTAGCGCCAGCCGGGCAGGGCCGGGATGCCGTGCTCGCCGAGGTACTCCACCGTCGCCAGCACGTCGGGGCCGGGCGGCAGCAGGCCCCCGTCGCCGAGGGCGCCCAGGATGCGGGAGTCGTCGGCGGCGGCCGTGCGCAGCTCGAAGAGCTGGCGTTCGGCCGCGGTGACGCCCTGGTCGAGGAGGTGCTGGAGGTCCTCGGCGTTGCGGTCGAGGTCCTCGGCGGTGAGGGGGCCCGGGTGCGGGGCGGGGTGGCCGGGGTCGGTGGCGTCGGCGGTGGCGCCGGGGGCCTGCGGGGCGGCGTCCGCGGTGCCGTCCTCGGCGGGGCGGGGGGACGGCAGAGACCGGTCGCCGGCGGCCGGGAGGCCGAGGAGCTCGGCGAGGCGGGGCTCCTGGGCCAGTGCCGCGGCGGCGCGGCGCTCGGCCTCGTACGCGCCTTCGGCGGCGTCCGCGGCGTCCGCGGCGCGGGCGGCTGCCAGCTCCCCGCGGGCGGCCTCGGCGGCGGCCTCACGGGCGGTGTCGGCGGCGCCCCGGGCCGCCTCGCGGGCCGCGTCCCAGGCCGCGACGGCGGTCTTCTCGGCGTCGCTGGCGGCCAGCGCGGCGCGGGCCGGGTCGGCGTCGGGGGCGGAGTCGTCCAGCCAGCCGGCGCGGACCGCCTCGGCGGTCTCCTGCTCCACCTCGGCGAGTCGCTGGCGGAGGTGCTCGGCCTCGCTGCGGGCCCGCTGCGCCGCGGTGGCCGCGGCCGTCGCGTCGCGGTAGGCGGCCTCGCCGGCGGCCTGGAGCCCGGCGGAGCGCTCCTCCTCCTCGTTGGCGACGCGCTCGCCCTCCCCGGCGGCCGCGTGGAGCGCGCGTACCAGCTCGGCCGCGGCCGTGGCGCGGGCGGCCAGCGCGGGCGCGGCGTCCCGCTCGGCCTCGCGGATGGCGGCGGCCACGCGGGCGGAGCGGTCCGCCGCGGCGCGGTGGCGCAGCACGGCCTCGGCGGCCTGCCAGGCCGAGTGGAGGGTGCGGGCGTCGCCGAGTTCACGCTTCTGGGCGGCGGCGGCCTTCTCGGCCACGGCGAGGGCCAGGGAGGCGTGGCGGTAGGCGAGTTCGGCGGCCACGAGGGAGCTGCGGCCGCGGGCGCCCTCGGCCTCGGTGACCTGGTGGGCGGCGGCCGTGACGGCCTGCGCCAGCTCGGCGGCCCGGCCGCGCTCCTCGGCTGCCCGGGCGGACAGCCGCCGGGCGAGGGTACGGGTGCGGCGCTCGGCGCCCGCGTGGATGTCCCGGGCGCGGGCGCGGGTGTCGGCGGCCTCGACGATGCGGCCGAGGAGGTCGACGGAGCCGGCCGTGAAGTCGCGCTCTGCCATCAGCTCGGCGCGGCGGCCCAGCTTGTTGCCGAAGCCGTGCACGAGGTCGGCGAGGCCGTCGGTGTCCCGGGTGTCGGTGACGGCGCGCAGCAGGAGGTCGGTGAAGTCGGAGTCCTTCTTGACCGCGAAGAGGCCGGCGGCCTCGCCCTCGTCGGCGTTCATCTCGCGCTGGTAGCGGAACAGCTCCGGGTCCAGGCCGAGTTCCGTGAGGTGCTCGTTCCAGCGGTCGTGGATCTCCTCCCAGCACACGTCGAGGTGCGGGTAGGCCTTGCCGGCCTCGGTGATCGCGTCGCGGAAGCCCTTCATGGTCCGGCGCCGGCCCTGCGCGCCCGAGGCGCCCTCGACGGGCGGGCGGACCGCCGTGGACTCGGCGACCGGCAGGTTGTCCAGGCTCAGGCCCGGGCCGGGGCGGAAGGAGTACCAGGCCTCGGCGAACTTGCGCGGGTCGTTGGAGACCTGGCGGCCGCGCCACTCGCTGACCTTGCCGACGACCACGCACTCGCCGGTCTGGGTGTGCTGCCACTCCAGCGCCACGTGCCCGCAGTCGTCCGCGAGCAGGAACTTCCGGAGCACGCCGGAGCTGGCGCCGCCGAGGGTGTTGCGGTGGCCCGGGAGCATCACCGAGAAGATCAGCTTCAGGAGTACGGACTTGCCGCCGCCGTTCTCCAGGAAGAGCACGCCCGCGGGGGCCGGCCGGCGCGGCGGGCCGACGGGCTCCTCCTCGAAGAACTCGGCCTGCGTGGGGGCCGGGTGGGGCACCGGCTCGCCGACTCCGCGCAGGTCGAGCACGGTGTCGGCGTAGCGTGCGCCGGCGGGCCCGATGGAGTAGAGGCGGATCCGGGACAGCTCGTACATGGCGGCGGACTCTCGTGGTGGTGGTCGTGCGGCTGGTGCGGGAGCGGGAGCTGGGTGCGGGAGCGGGGCGCTCGGGGGCTGGGGGCTCTGGAGCCGGGGCTCGGGAGCCGGGGGCTGGTGCTCAGGCGCTGGGGGCTGGTTGCTCAGGCGCTGGGCTGGGGGTGGGGGGCTGGGCTGGGGATTGGGGGCTGGGGATTGGGGGCTGGTGCTCGGCGGCTGGTTGCTCGTCGGGCTGCGGCCGTGCTGCTACGCGTGGAACGGGAGGCCCGCGTCCGCGGCCAGTTCCAGGTCGTCGCCCTCCGGTGGCGGCAGCAGGCTGGCCGAGCCGTCCGTGACGGGCACCACGCCCAGCTCCAGCAGCTCCGCCATCGCGGCGCTGCCCGCCATGTCCCGGACCTGGAGCTGGTAGCGGGCGGTGGTGCGGTACGCGCCCCCGGCGTCGTCCCCGGTGCGCTGGAGGAAGCCGGAGTCGGTGAGGAAGGCGACCGCCTTGCCGACGATGCCCGTGGTGGAGCCGGCCAGGCGGCGGGCGTCCTTGGTGGCACCGGTGGCGCTGCGGCGCGCGTAGACGCGCCAGGCGGCCTCCAGGCCGGGGGCGTCGCTGGCCGGGTCGGAGTTCTCGCCCAGCTCCTCGGCGCGCTCCTCCAGGCGGCGGCAGGCCTGCCGGACGAAGGCGTCGACGCCGTTGACCGTGATGCGGCCGATGTACCCGTCGTCGGCGAGGTCCTCGGGGCGGGGGAAGGCCAGGGCGGCCACGGCGAGGTGGGCCAGGCCGTGCAGGAAGCGGTCGCCCGAGTCGGCGGCGGTGCGGCGCGCGTAGTCGCCCATCCGGACCGCGAACACGGAGTCCTCGCCCGCGGCCACGGCCATGCCGGCCCGGGTGGAGACCTCCAGGACCACCAGACCGAGCCCGGTGGCGACGGCGTCGGCCAGGCGCGCGAAGGCGGGGTCCTCGCGGTAGCGGCGGAGCAGCTCGGCGTACTCGTGGTCGCGGGCGGGCGCCAGCTTGGGCTGGAGGCCGAAGGCGACGAGCCGGGCCGCGTCCGCGGCGTCGGCGGGGGTGACGGCGGCGGATGCTGCGGCCGCAGCCGCGGGAGCCGTGGTGACCTGGTCCGACGGGACGTCGGGGTCGCTCCACGCGGGGTGCTCGGCGTGGTCGGTCACGGCTGGGGCTCCTTGGCTGTCACTGCTGGTCGACTGCTGGTCGTACGGGCGGGGCTGGGGGTGGGGCTGGAGTCGGGGGTGGGGCTGGGGGTGGCGCTGGGGCCGGGGCCCGTGTCGGGGGCGGCGCCGGGGCCGGTGTCGAGGCCCGCGGCGCGGCTGCTCCCGCTGCGGCGGCCGGCGGTCTCGTACGGGGTCACGCCGCCTCCGTACGGTCGGCCGCCATGCCCGCTGCGTCGAGCAGCGCGGTGCCGACGATCAGGTCGGCACCGCCGAACTCCGGGTCGTCGAGCTGCGTGCCGTCGTCCACGGCGAACAGCAGCCGCTCCTCGCCCTGCCGGTACGCGGTGCCGACGGCCGGACTCGCGGCGTGTACGGCCAGCAGCGCGACCAGGTAGGGCAGGTCGGGGTCGAGCCGCCGGGCCTCGGCCAGCAGGCCGGACAGCCGGCGCGGGGCGTCGTGGGGCAGGTCGAGGAGTTCCGTGGCGGCGGCGAGCTGCTCCTCGCTGAACCGGCTGTCGTCCGGGGTCGCGATCAGGTCGGGCTCGGGCATCTCGGCGCCGAGGTGCTCCCGCTCCAGGGGCGGGGTGAGCAGTATCTCGACCAGGTCGGCGACGCGCACGGACACCGGCGTGCGCAGGCCCGTGCCGGCGGCGAAGAAGGCGTCCGTGACCTGCGTCGCCTGCTCCAGGGGCAGCGGGAGGGTGGGCGCCAGGAGCTGGCCGTACAGGTCGATGCCCGCGCGGGCGGCGGGCGCGGCGAAGGCCTGCCGGTCCTGCTCCGCCCGGAACAGCGGGCCCGCTTCGAGGAGGCGGGACTGGAGCTGCGTGTGGCGGCGGATGCAGTCCTTGACGATGTCGACCAGCTCGGCGGCGCGCCGCTTGTTCTCGGGGTCCTCGGCCTCGTCGCGGGCCTTGCGGATGTTGGTGAGGATGGCGTTCTCGTGGCGGTAGCGGTCCGCCACGTGGTCGAGCGCCTCGGCGATCATGTCCGGGACGGTCTGGAGCCAGTCGACGGCGCGGACGTTCCGCCGGGTGGCGTCCAGGGTCTTGCGGAGGGTCTCGGCGAACTGGACGGTGCGGTAGCGGGCCTGCTCGGCGGCCAGCTGGGCGTCCGCGAGGCGGCCGCGGCTGATCAGCACCTCCAGCTTCACCTCGGCGGCGATCTGGGCGCTGGTCACGTCCGTGTCCAGGGCGCCGACCAGGACGTTGACGGCCTCGTCGGTGGTCCGGAGGTAGACGGTGCCGCCGTACCCGGGGACCTCCTCGATCAGCTTGAAGTCGTAGTCCCGGCGCACGTAGACGCCGTCGGTGCCGAAGGTGCCGTAGACCGCGCGGAAGCCGCGGTCGACGCTGCCGACGTTGATCAGGTTCTCCAGCACCCAGCGGGCCACGCGCTCGTGCTCGGCGGCGGGGCGTCCGGGGGCCTGGGCCGCGACGCGCGGCAGGAGGCGGGTGACTATCTGCTCGTGGTCCGCGCCCGTGTCGAAGTCCATGTTGAGGGTGACCAGGTCGATCGCGGCGAGGGCGACCTCGGCCATGGCGTAGACCGTGTACTCGCCGGCCAGGTTGGCCTTGCGGGCGTCCAGGTCGTGCAGCGGGGCCGTGCACGCGAGCGCGCGGAGCCGCCGGGCCAGGCCCTCGTCGGCGGCCGGGCCCGGTGCCGGGGACGGGAGGGTCTTCGCCGGGGCAGGAAACGTCACGACGGAAAGATTAGGCGGTCACCCTGACAACGACCCAAACGGCAGGGTTCGGATGGATTGTTCTGGGGCGTGGGCGGGGCGGGTACGGCGTGTGCCCGGGGCGGGTGCCGTGAGTGGCCGGGGCGGGTACGGCGTGTGCTCGGGGCGGGTGCCGTGAGTGGCCGGGGCGGATGCGGTGTGTACGTGGCCTACGCTCGCGGCATGGATTCCATGATCGTAGCGGGCGCGTCAGGAACCGTCCCACGGGTCGTCGACCTCAACGCGGACCTGGGAGAGGGCTTCGGCCGGTGGACCCTGACCGACGACGAGGCACTGCTGACTGTGGTGACCAGCGCGAACGTCGCGTGCGGCTTCCACGCCGGGGACCCGTCGACCATGCGGCGGGTGTGCGAGCTGGCCGCGGAGCGGGGCGTGCGGATCGGCGCGCAGGTCTCGTACCGGGACCTGGCCGGGTTCGGACGGCGCGCCATGGACGTGCCGGCCCGCGAGCTGGCGGACGAGGTGGCGTACCAGATCGGGGCGCTGGAGGTGTTCGCGCGGGCGGCGGGGTCTGCCGTGTCGTACGTCAAACCGCACGGCGCCCTCTACAACCGCACCGTGCACGACGCGGAGCAGGCCGGGGCGGTGGTCGAAGGGGTCCGGCTCGCGGGAGGCGCCCTGCCGGTGCTGGGACTGCCGGGCTCGCTGCTGCTGGAGGCCGCGGCGGGGGCGGGGCTCACGGCCGTGCCGGAGTGCTTCGCGGACCGGGCGTACACCGAGGCGGGCACGCTGGTGCCGCGCACCGAGCCGGGAGCCGTGCTGCACGAGCCGGAGGCGGTGGTGGCCCAGGCCCTGGCACTGGTGGGCGCAGGGGCCGGCCGGTCGCTGTGCCTGCACGGGGACACGCCGGGCGCGGTGGAGCTGGCCCGGCGGGTGCGGCGGGAGCTGGAGGCCGTGGGGGTGCGGGTGGAGGGGTTCGCGTGAGGGTGGTGCGGGTGCGGGTGGTGGTTCGGGGGCTGCTGGTGGGGCTTGGGCTGGTGGTGGTTCGGGGGCTGCTGGTGGGGCTTGGGCTGCTGGTGGGGCTTGGGCTGCTGGTGGGACGCGGGCCGTCGGTGGGACGGATGCCGTCGGTGGGGGTGGGGGCGTGAAGGTGCTGCGGGTGGGGCACGAGGCGCTGCTGATCGAGGTGGGCTCCGGGGAGGAGGTGGCGGCGCTGCACGCGGAGCTGGTGCGGCGGCGGGCGGCGGGCACGCTCGGGGTCGTTCGCGAGATCGTGCCGGCGGCTCGGACCGTGCTGCTGGACGGTGTGGCGGACGCCTCCGCCCTGGCGGCCCGGCTGCCCGGGTGGGAGGTACCGCCGCTGGTGCCTGCCGCCGGTCCCGAGGTGGTGGTTCCGGTGAGGTACGACGGGCCGGACGCGGCGGAGGTCGCGGAGCTGTGGGGTGCGCCGGTGGCGGAGGTCATGGGGTCCGTGGAGTTCCGGGCGGCCTTCTGCGGCTTCGCGCCCGGGTTCGGCTACCTGACGGGGCTGCCGGAGCGGTTCCACGTGCCGCGGCGCGCGACGCCGCGTACGTCGGTGCCGGCCGGCTCGGTGGCCTTGGCGGGCGAGTTCGCGGGGGTGTACCCGAGGTCGTCGCCGGGCGGCTGGCAACTGGTCGGCCGCACGGATGCGGTGCTGTGGGACCCGGGTCGTGACCCGGCGGCCCTCTTCGCACCGGGGACCCGGGTGCGGTTCCGGGAGGTGGCGGGGTGAGTGGGGTCGGGGACGGTGGGATGACTCGATCGAGTGGGGCGGGCTCCGGGGGTGCCCTCGGTGCCGCGCTGGAGGTGGTGCGGGCCGGTGCCCTGGTGACGGTGCAGGATCTCGGGCGGCCCGGGTACGCGCACGTGGGGGTCCCCCTGTCCGGGGCCCTGGACCGGGGTGCCCACGTGCTGGCCAACCGGCTGCTGGGCAATCCGCCCGGCGCGGCCACGCTGGAGACCACCCTCGACGGGGTGGGGCTGAGGGCCCTGGCGCCGGTCACGGTGGCGGTGACGGGTGCGCCCTGCCCGGTACGCGTGGCGGGGCGCCCGGCGGCCTGGGGTGCGCCGGTGCTGGTGCCGGCGGGCGCGGTCCTGGAGGTGGGGCGGGCGGTGCGGGGCGTGCGCTCGTACGTGGGGGTACGGGGAGGTATCGCCGTGCCGGAGGTGCTGGGCAGCCGGTCCGCCGACCTGCTGTCGGGGCTGGGGCCGGCGCCGCTGGCTGTGGGGGGTGAGCTGGCTGTGGGTGGGGCGGCCGGGGCTGTCGGGGAGATCCCCGGCGTTGACGTACTGCCCGTGGTGGGGCCGCCCGGTGAGCTGGTGCTGCCCGTCGTGCCGGGGCCGCGGGACGACTGGTTCGAGGGGGCCGCGGAGGCGCTGGCCCGCGGCGGCTACCGGGTCTCACCGGCCAGCAACCGCATCGGGCTGCGCACGGAGGGCGGGCCGCCGCTGGTGCGCTCGCCCATCGGGGCCGGGGAGCTGCCGAGCGAGGGCATGGTGCTGGGGGCGGTACAGGTGCCGCCGGACGGGATGCCGGTGGTCTTCCTGGCGGACCACCCGGTCACGGGTGGCTACCCGGTGGTCGGAGTGGTGCCGCGCAGGGCCCTGGACGCAGCGGCCCAGGCCCGCCCGGGGACCCCGGTGGTGTTCGTACCGGTCAGGTAGGGCTCGGCGACCGGGGTCGGAGGAGCGGCCGAACGGCGGCATCACCCGGGCGAAGGGCAGGGAGGTGCCGGGACAGCCACACCACCCGGCCCGGTCTCGGGGAGGTGGACGTATCCGGGGCCGTCCGCCGACCGAGGGTTTCCGGGCCGGGGCACCCTGTCAAGGGCGCTCCGCTGCGCTACGCGTCGCTGCGCGATGACCCTCCGGGTCACCCTTGACAGGCCACCCCGGCCCGGAAGGCAAAGACCTCGGCGGACACCCCCAGGAAAGACGCCCAGGGGGACACCTCATGCACTCCGGTACCGGGTGCGTGACGCGGTACCGGGGTCCGGCCCCGCCCCACGGGGCGGACGCACCACCGTCCGTAGGCCCCCCGCCAGTCTCAGCGGCCTCCGGGCCGGCCGTGCCCCTTCATAAGCCGCCCACGATCGCTACGCGCTCCTGCCGTCACGCGACAACCGGGCCCGTTGTGGCCGGACATAAGCCGCCCACGACCACTACGCGCTCCTGCCGTCAGGCGACTCCGGACCGCCGTGGCTGGACATAAGCCGCCCACGATCGCTACGCGCTTCTCCCACCTCGGCGACAGACGGCCGCCTGGGGGCGGGAAGAGCGATGGGGTCGGAGATGACTCGGATCCATGTCCATTTCCCGCAATTGGCGGGCGAGAACAAGGCAGCCGCGCAGGAAGAGCAGCACGCGGCCGTCGGGGGCGGCTCGCCTCCCACCACGACCGGACCGCCGGCCGCCAAGACCACAGAAACACGTAGCGATCGCTGGCGGCCTCAACCACAACGAACCCGGTCGTCGCGTGACGGGAGAAGCACGTAGTAGTCATGGGCGGCCTATGTCCGACCCAAGACGGCGGTCTGCCGCCTGGACGACAGGAGCGCGTAGCGATCGTGGGCGGCTTATGAAGGGGCACAGCCGGCTCGGAGGCCGCCATGCCGAGTGGAGGGCCTACGGACGCTGACGCGTCCGCCCTTGGGGCGGGGCCGGACCCCGACGCCGCGTCACGCGCCCGGTACTGAGGGGCCTGGGAGGTCCCCTGGGCGTCTTTCCTGGGGTTGTCCGCCGAGGTCTTTGCCTTCCGGGCCGGGGTGGCCTGTCAAGGGTGGAACGAAGTGGAATCGCCGCAGGCGACGCGTAGCGCAGCAGAGCGCCCTTGACAGGGTGCCCCGGCCCGGAAACCCTCGGTCGGCGGACGGCCCCGGATACGTCCACCTCCCTGAGACCGCCCAGGTGGTACCGCCCTCCGGCCACCTCCCCGACACCGCCCCGAGCCACAACCCTGGAGCCCCCGCCCTTCTTGTGAAGGGCGGGGGCTCCAGGGTTGTGGGGATCAGCCCACTCGGGGGTCCATGCGGCTGCGGACCGCCGACTGGACTTCCTCTTCCTCCGCCGGGTCCGCCGCCAGGCGGCGGAGGCGGTCCACCACTCGGGCGTCGCCCGTTTCCGCGTGGCGGGCCGCGATCTCCCTCGTGGACTCCTCGCAGTCCCACAGGCACTCCACGGCGAAGCCCGTGGCGAAGGACGGGTCCGTGGCGGAGAGGGCGGCCGCGGCGCGGCCGCGGAGGTGGGACGAGGCCGTTTCGCGGTAGATGTGGCGCAGCACCGGCGCCGCGCAGCCGATGTGGAGCCGGCCCGTGCCGTCCACCAGGGGCCAGAGGGCGGCGGCGTCGGGGCCCGAGGTGCGGACCGACTCCCTGAGGGCGCCCAGGACGAGGGGGGCGTCGGTGGCGTCGCCGTGGGCGGCCAGCATGCGGCCGGCGGCGGCGCCGAGGGCGTCCGGGCGGTGGACCCAGGCGCGGGCGCGGTCGACGGCGGCTTCGGTGAGGAGGCGTTCGTAGGCGGCGACGACGGCGTCGTCCTCGGCGGCCGCTTCGATGAGGTCCAGCACGGCCGGGTTCTCCGGCTCGGCGGTGACCAGGTGGTGGAGGGCGGTGGCGCGGGCGGCCTCGGTGCCGGTCGCCGCCGCCGCGAGGATGCGCGGGCGGTCCTCCGGGGTGGCCACGGCGGCCAGGCAGCGGGCGGCGGGCACGTGCAGCGGGGTGCCGCGGCGCAGGCCCTGCTCGGCCCATTCGAAGACGGCGTCGACGCTCCAGCCGGGGCGGGGGCCGGCCGGGGTCATCTGGCGCTGCCAGCGGTCGAAGGAGCCCTGTTCGCGGGCGGCGGAGAGGCGTGCCGTGAACTGCGGCAGTTCCTCCCACAGGCGCCAGGGGCGGGGCTCGTAGGCGTCGCGTACGGCGGCGGCCAGCCGCGCCGCGCCCTCCGGGGTCTCCGGGAAGCGGGCGAGCACGGGGGCGCCGAGCGAGCGCAGGCCGGCGTCGTCGTCGCGGACGGCGAGCTCGTCCAGGGCCCAGGACCAGTTGGCGCCGGTGGCGGCGTAGCGGCGCAGCAGCATGAGCGCGTCGTCGCGGCCGTACGAGGCGAGGTGGCCCAGGACGGAGAGGGCGAGGCCGGTGCGGTTCTCGTCGTCGTCGAGGAGGTCGTCGGCGGAGAAGAGGTGGGCCTCGACGGCGCCCAGGGGTCCGTCGAGGTCGACGTACAGGCGGGCGTAGTAGAGGGAGCGGTTCTCGACCTGCCAGTCACGGCGCGGGTCGCTCAGCACGCACTGGTTCAGTGCCGCGAGCGCGTCGGCGCGCGGCGCCGCGAGCGCGTGCAGCGTCCCGTCGCCGCGGCCCCTCTGGAGGAGGCCGAGCAGGGTGCCGCTTGGCGCTATGGACGGTTCGAACATGGGAATGGCCTCAAATCAAGCTGGGGACGCAACCGGGAAACGGGATTCACGTGGCCGCGTAACAGCATGTCGGGGCGCCCGCAGTCGTCTTCCGCTTGATGTGGACCATCACATTCAGCCTTTCGTCAGTGTCCGGAGCTTCCCCCCGTGATGTCGGGGTCGAGTCCCGATCCGACGCCATGATGACCCAGCCGGTTTGCACGCCGCGACCACATTTACGGCCTCCCCTGCGACGTGGGCCCGGCTTCCGGCTCACTGGGCTCCGAAGAGCTCCAGCAGCGCGGTCTTCCCGAACATGCGGGCCGTGTCCACGGCCGACGGCGTGCCCGCTTCCGGGTCGGCTCCGCCCGCGAGGAGGGCCCGGATGACGGCTTCCTCGCCCTTGAAGACGGCTCCGGCGAGCGGGGTCTGACCTCGGTCGTTGGCGCGGTCCGCCTCGGCGCCGCGGGCCAGCAGGGCGGTGACCGCCTCGGCGTGGCCGTGGTAGGCGGCGAGCATGACGAGGGTGTCGCCGCGGTCGTTGGTGAGGTTCGCCGGGACGCCGGCGTCGACGTAGGCGGCGAGGGACTCCGCGTCGCCCTGGCGAGCCAGGTCGAAGATCTTGGTGGCGAGTTCCACCACGTCGGCGTCCGGGGTCTCCGGGGTCTCGCTCATCACTGCCGCCTTCCGCCGCTCTTGGCACGAGTTTCCCCAGGCCGGGCGGGTCTGGGGCGGTACGGCACTGCGTCCGTACGAGTGAATCGACAGGGTACTGCCCCGGCGGGGGCGTGGCGGGACCCGGCGTAGGCAAAGATCACCCGGGAGTGACCCCCTGCACCGCGCGGGGCGGTTCCCGCCACTCGAACGCGGCTGGTCAAGTGAAATCCGAACGGATTCACCCAAATGCACCTTTTATCGCATAGATACTTCCTGTGAGCCTGGAAGAACTCATGGTGACTGTCCCCATCAACCAGGAGAACTTCTCATGGTCCTGAACATCTCAGGCGTCGTGCTGCTCGGCATCATCTGCTTCCTGTTCTTCAGGAAGGACGGGATGAAGCTGTCGCACGCGTTCGTCGCCGCACTCTTCGGCTTCTTCCTCGCGGGCTCCGCCATCGCACCGAGCATCACGGCGAGCACCGCGAGCATCGCCTCGCTGCTGGGCGGGATCAAGCTCTGATCCTCCGCCCCACAAGGACACGAAAGAGACAACTCCAGGAGACGCCCGTGGCCCGGCGACCACTTCCCCGCATCCTCAGCAGCGGCAGCGCGTCGCTGGCCAAGGGCCGCGACATCGCGCGCACGGCCGCCGACAGCGCCACGGACGTCATCCATCCGCTCCTCACCGTCGGGCGCGGCCTGCGCGTGCTGGCCGCGACCGCACGGCGCAGGTGGGCCGACACCCCCAAGGACAAGCGTGGTCCCACGCTGTTCCTCGTGGCGGCCTGCCTGCTGGTGGTCGCGCTCGTCCCGTACGGGCCGCTGCTGGCCCTCGTCGCGCTCATGGCCGCGGCCGCGTGGCAGGGCCGGGACCGCACCCCGGTGAAGACGGAACCGAGCGACGCGGAGACGGAACGCCTGGGCGCGCTGTACGAGGCGCTCGTGCCGTACTTCGCCGTGCCCGAGGACCCTGCCCCGCTCTTCGCCCACGGCGGGGAGTGGGACAAGGCCTTCAGCGGCTACGCCTTCGACGAGGGCGGCCGCGTCTCCCGGCTGCGCATCCGCTACCCCGCCTACTTCACGGACGGCGAGCCGGCGGCCCGGGCACGCATCGAGCAGCTGCTCGCCGCGAAGTCCGGGCGCGGCCGCGAGTACCTCTTCGAGTGGGACGAGGAGGGCAACCAGCTCGACATGACCGTGCTGGCGGCGCTGCCGACGGGCATCGCCGCCCAGCGCTTCGTCACCGCCCCCGGCGAGGTGGTGCTGGGCTTCACGGACGCCGGCGGGGTGCAGCGCACGCTGCCCGTCGCCGACGGCGAGGAGACCCGGGACGTCCCGCCGGTGGTGTGGCGGTCCGGTGCCCGCTCCACCGAGCCGCACCTGCTGGCCGTGGGCCAGCCCGGCAGCGGCACCTCCACGCTGCTGCGCTCCATCGCGCTCCAGGCCCTGCACCACGGGGGCGACGTGCTGGTCGTGGAGGGCGGCGGCAGCGGCGAGTACGCCTGCCTCGGCGGCCGCGCCGGCGTGCTGGCCGTGGAGTGCGGGCTGACGGGGGCGCTGGCCACGCTGGAGTGGGTCTCCGTGGAGACCGAGCGGAGGCTGATCGCCGCCAACCGCGCACGTCAGGCCGGGCAGCAGGCCCCCGAGGACACCCGGCGGCCGCTGTGGGTGCTGCTGGACCGGCCCAGCGTGCTCGGGCACCTCGCCGCGGCCGAGGGGCGTCCCGATCCCCTGTCGCTGCTCCAGGTCCCGCTGCGGCACGGCAGGTCCGCCCACGTGACGGTGGTCGTCGCCGAGCAGTTCGAGCACCTGGAGCTGCTGTCCGACGCCGTGTACGCGCACACCCGCGCCCGGGTGGTGCTGGGCCCCGCCTCGATCCCGCAGATCACGGGGATCCTGGGGGTGCCGCCCCACACGACACCGACGGCGCAGGTCCCGCCGGGGCGGGGGTACGCGCGGCTGGGCGCCGGGCCGGTGCACCGGCTCCAGGTGCCGGCCACGCCCGATCCGTACGACGACACGGCGGCCGCCCCGCACCGCGACGCCGTGCGGGAGCTGCTGCCGCAGCGCCAGGGGCCGGCCGATCCGGGTCCTGACACGCTGGCCGGCGTGGAGATCCCGGCGGCGGAGATCGCCGAGGTGAACACGGTCAAGGGCGAGGTCGAGGGCGCCCGGTAGCGGCTGCGCCCCGGCCGGCACCCTCCAGCGGGTCGTCCCGGCCGGCACCCCCGGCTGACACGCCGCGGCCGGCACCCCCCCCCCCCCCCC
>NZ_JBIVYX010000026.1:0-35966 GCF_044759225.1 Streptomyces sp. NPDC101132 | reverse complement strand
GACGACCTGGACCCGGCGGTCGCGCTGCCGCCGTACCTGGCCCGCGCCTGACGGGTCGCGGCCCGGTACGCGGAACCGGGCCGGTACGGGCGAGGCGGCCCCCCCCCGGGGGGGGGGGGGGGGGGCCCCGGGGGCCCCGGGGGGCGGGCGGGCCCCCCCCCCCCCCGCCGGGTCCGGGTCCGGCGGGGGCCGCCTGCGCGACCGGCCCGGAAACGGAAGACGGCAGGGCCCCCGCCGGTGGAGGCGGGGGCCCTGCCGTGAGCGTGGCGCGCGGTGCGCGGCCGTCCTACAGGCCGACCTCGCGCATCAGCATGCCCACCTCGGTGTTGGTGAGGCGGCGCAGCCAGCCGGACTTCTGGTCGCCGAGCTCGATCGGGCCGAAGGCGGTCCGTACGAGCTTCTCGACCGGGAAGCCCGCCTCGGCCAGCATGCGGCGGACGATGTGCTTGCGGCCCTCGTGGAGGGTGACCTCGACGAGGTAGTTCTTGCCGACCTGGTCGACCACGCGGAAGTGGTCGGCCTTCGCGTACCCGTCCTCCAGCTGGATGCCGGACTGCAGGCGCTTGCCGATCTCGCGGGGCAGCGGGCCGGTGATGGCGGCGAGGTAGGTCTTCTGCACGCCGTACTTGGGGTGGGTCAGGCGGTGGGCCAGCTCGCCGTGGTTGGTGAGCAGGATGATGCCCTCGGTCTCCGTGTCGAGCCGGCCGACGTGGAAGAGCCGGGTCTCGCGGTTGGTGACGTAGTCGCCGAGGCACTG
The DNA here is from genome assembly GCF_044759225.1 of Streptomyces sp. NPDC101132. Taxonomy (NCBI): domain Bacteria; kingdom Bacillati; phylum Actinomycetota; class Actinomycetes; order Kitasatosporales; family Streptomycetaceae; genus Streptomyces; species Streptomyces sp. NPDC101132. The sequence continues at coordinate 35,209 of NZ_JBIVYX010000026.1, read as the reverse complement.
GCGGCCGTCGGGGTCCTCCATGGTGGAGACGACGCCGGCCGGCTTGTTGAGGGCGAAGAACAGGTACGACTGGGTGGCGACGGTCAGGCCGTCCACCTTGATCTCGTCCTTCTCGGGCCGGACCCGCATGCCCTGCTCGACGACGATCTTGCCGTTGACCTCGACGCGGGCCTGCTCGATCAGCTCCTCGCAGGCGCGGCGCGAGCCCATGCCGGCCCGGGCCAGCACCTTCTGCAGGCGCTCGCCCTCCTGCTCGGCACCGGGGAACGTCTTCGGGGTCTTGATCTGCGGCTTGTCGGCGTACCGCTCGCGGTTGCGCTCCTCGATGCGGGCGTCGTACTCGCGGGGGCGGGCGGGGGCGCTGCCGCCGCGGCGCGGGCCGCCGGCCTTGCCGCCGCCCTGGGGGGTCTTCGGGCCGCCCTTGGCGCCGCCGCGGGCCGCGTCGCCGCGCGCACCGCCCGTACGGCCGCCGCCGGCCTGGCCGCCGCGGCCGCCCTGACCGCCCTGGCCGCCGCCCTGGCCGCCGCGCCCGCTCTGGGGGCCGCTGCGGCCGCTGCGCTCGCCCTCGGGGCCGACGTCGTAGCGGCGCTCCTCGGGACGGGGACGGCGGGGACGGCTCTGGCCCCCGCCCTGCCTGTCGTCACGAGAGTTCCCGGCACCGCGGTAGTTACCGCGCCCGCCGCCGCTGTTCCTGTTGCCGCCGCTGCTTCGCATCAAATGTCCGTCGTCTTGTCGTCTTCGTCTGTGTCCGGAGCGTCCGGATCGAACGACGGGACGCCTTCCTGCGTCTCGGCCTCGATCGCGTCCGCCTCCGGGAGGAAGGGCGCGAGCTCCGGGAGCTCGTCCAGGCCGCGCAGGCCCATCCGCTCCAGAAAGTAGTTCGTCGTCCTGTACAGGATCGCACCTGTTTCGGGTTCCGTGCCCGCCTCCTCGACCAGACCGCGCTGGAGGAGGGTGCGCATGACGCCGTCACAGTTCACGCCGCGGACCGCGGAGACCCGGGACCGGCTGACCGGCTGGCGGTACGCGACGACCGCGAGGGTCTCCAGGGCCGCCTGGGTGAGCCGGGCCTGCTGGCCGTCCAGGACGAAGCCCTCGACGGCCGCCGCGTATTCCGGCCGGGTGTAGAACCGCCAGCCGCCGGCCACCAGCCGCAGCTCGAAACCGCGGCGCTGGACGGTGTACTCGTCGGCCAGTTCGCGCAGGGCCAGGGCCACGTCGCGCACGGGGCGCTCCAGCACCTTGGCGAGGTGCTCCTCGGTCGCGGGCTCGTCCACGACCATCAGGACGGCCTCCAGGGCGGGCTTCAGGTCAAGGTCCGCGACGCTCATCGGGCGTCCTCCTCGTCGGGCCGTACGGTCTGGTCGAACTCGTCGGAGACGAGCGGGGCGCCGGTGTCCGTGCCCGTGCCGCCGGTCCAGCGGACGGTCAGCTCGCCGAGCGCCTCCTCCTGGTCGAGGGCGACGGCCTTCTCCCGGTAGAGCTCCAGGAGGGCCAGGAAGCGGGCGACGACGGTCAGGGTGTCGGCGGCGTCGGCGGTCAGCTCGCGGAAGCCGGCCGCGCCGAGCTCCCTGAGGCGGGCCACCAGCAGCTCGCCCTGCTCCCGGACGCTGACCAGGGGGGCGTGGATGTGGTCCACGTACACCTGCGGCTTGGCCCTGGGCTGCATGGCCTTGACGGCCAGCCGGGCGAAGCCCTCGGCGCCGATGCTGATGACGACCTCGGGCAGCAGCTCGGCGTGGGTGTCCTCCAGGCCGACGGTCCGGGGGTACCGGCGGCCCTCGGCCTCGGCCCGCTCCTCGAAGATCTCGGCGATCCGCTTGTACGCGCGGTACTGGAGCAGCCGGGCGAAGAGCAGGTCGCGGGCCTCCAGGAGGGCGAGGTCGGCCTCGTCCTCGACCTCGGCGGTGGGCAGCAGCCGGGCGGCCTTGAGGTCGAGGAGGGTGGCGGCCACGACGAGGAACTCGGTGGTCTGGTCGAGGTCCCAGTCGGGCCCCATGGCCCGGATGTGGGCCATGAACTCGTCGGTGACGCGCGACAGGGCGACCTCGGTGACGTCCATCCGGTGCCGGGAGATCAGCTGGAGCAGCAGATCGAAGGGCCCCTCGAAGTTGTGGAGCCGCACGGTGAACCGCCCGTCGCCTCCCGGCTCGGCGGGCGCTTCCCCCTCCCGCGCGGACCCGGCTACCGCCACCCCACCGGCCACCGCCCCCTCCTGCGCGGGCCCGGGCACAGCCGTCCCGCCGGGCACTCCCGCCTCCTGCGCGGGCCCGGCACCTGCCGCCCTACCGGGCGCTGCCCCCTCCTGCGCGGACCCGGGCACTCCCGCCCCGCCGGCCACCGCCCCGTCCTGCGCGGGCCCGGCTACCGCCACCCCGCCGGGCGCTACGCCCTCCTGCGCGGGCCCGGCTACCGCCGCCCCGCCGCTGCGCGGCTCAGCGGAGACCGCCCGGTCCCCTCCCGGCCCGGCTGCTGCCGCCCCGCCATCCACCGGGGCGGCGGGCACGGGGGCGTGTGCCGGCGCGGGCAGGGTGGGCCCGCCGGCCTCGGGTGCGGATACGGCAGCGACCGCCGCCACGGCGGAGTCCGCCGCACCCGGCCGTACGGCGGCAGCGGCGCCAGACGGCGGCGGGCCGGTGGACGGGGCCGTGCCGGGCAGTTCCCCGGCCGCCGCTGGGGCCTGGTCCGACGACCCTGCCCGACGCTCGGCGGCCCCCGAGCCCCCGAGGGCCGTGGCCGCATCGGAGGCGGGTACGCCGGAGGGGGCGGGCGCGAGGGGCGACGCCGCTTCGGCGGCCGGATCCGGGGCGGGCTGCGGCTCGGCGGGGGCGGTCCCACGGGGAGCGGGGGCCGGGGTGGCCACCTCCGCCCCGGCCGGCACATCGGTGCCCTGCGGGCAGGGCTCCGGGGCGGGCTCAGGCGCCTGCGGCGCCGGGTCGGGCCGGGTGGACGGTGACGCGCCCGGGCCGCGGCCCAGCAGGCGGCGGGAGCCGCGGGCGGGCGGCACGGGGTCGTTCGGGCGCATCACGGTCCAGGGTGCGGAAGTCAGAGCAGCACGCGGAAGGCTATCGCTGCCACCGCCCCCGGCGACGCCCCCAACGCCCCCAGGCCCCCGAGATCCCGCCCCGGCGCCCCGGCCCAGCGGCCCCGCCCCACGCCGGGACAAAGGGAACTGCGCCGGCCCAGCCCTAGGTCAGCCGGGGCAGCAGGAGCGCGCGGGCCTGTCAGCCGGGTGCCGCGGGCCAGTGGCACAAAGTCCGGGGGCTGCGGGGCCCGGAGGGGAGCCGGGGGGCCAGCAGGCCCGGCGGGGCGGTCAGCCGGGAGCGGTGGGCCCGGGGGCCGAGGGCTGCGGGCCCGGGGCCAGGGGCTGCGGGGGGCGGTGCTGTGGCGCGGCGCTAGCGGCCGCGGAGGCGGCGGACCAGGATGCTCGCGTCGCCGCGCGACTCCAGGTCGGCCAGGACGACCGCGACCGCCTCGCGGACGATGCGGCCGCGGTCGACCGCCAGCCCGTGCTCCCCGCGGAGCACCAGCCGCGCGTGCTCCAGGTCCATCAGCTCCTCGGCGGAGACGTAGACCGTGATCTTCTCGTCGTGCCGCTCCCGCCCGCTCGGGCGCCGGTTCCGGCCGCCCCCCTTGCGCCGCGGGCTCGCGGCCGCGGCGGGGGCGGGGGAACCTTCCTGCGGGCGCCTCTGCGGAGCCACCACCGGCTCCGCGGCCGCCACGGTCTCGCCCTCCCGCGCCCGGCCCTCCGCCGCGTCGTCCGCGGCGGCGTCCTCGTGCTCGGGGTCCGCCGGGCGCCGGGGCGAGGACGCCTGCAGCGCCATCCCCCCTGTCGTACGGAAGAGTTCGTCGGCTCCGGGCAGACTCACTCGGCGTGACACCGGGCGAGCACCTCCCTGGCGAGCTGGCGATAGGCGGCGGCGCCGACGGAGTTGGAGGCGTACGTGGTGATGGGCTCGCCGGCGACCGTGGTCTCCGGGAAGCGGACCGTACGCCCGATGACGGTGTGGTAGACGTGGTCGTCGAAGGCCTCGACCACGCGCGCCAGCACCTCACGGCTGTGCACCGTACGGGAGTCGTACATCGTGGCGAGGATGCCGTCGAGCTCCAGCTCCGGGTTGAGCCGCTCCTGGACCTTCTCGATGGTCTCGGTCAGCAGCGCCACACCGCGCAGCGCGAAGAACTCGCATTCCAGCGGCACGATGACCTTGTGAGCCGCCGTCAGGGCGTTCACCGTCAGCAGGCCGAGCGAGGGCTGACAGTCGATCACGATGTAGTCGTAGTCGTTCATCAGCGGCTTCAGCGCACGCTGGAGCGTCGACTCGCGCGCGACCTCGCTCACCAACTGCACTTCCGCGGCCGAGAGATCGATGTTGCTCGGCAGCAGGTCCATGTTGGGGACCGCGGTCTTGAGCAGCACCTCGTCCGCCGACATGCCCCGCTCCATGAGCAGGTTGTAGACGGTGAGGTCCAGCTCCATCGGGTTCACGCCGAGGCCGACCGACAGGGCGCCCTGCGGGTCGAAGTCGACGAGCAGCACGCGCCGCCCGTACTCGGCGAGCGCGGCACCCAGGTTGATGGTCGACGTGGTCTTGCCGACGCCGCCCTTCTGGTTGCACATCGCGATGATCTTCGCGGGACCGTGGTCGGTCAGGGGACCCGGGATCGGGAAGTACGGCAGCGGCCGTCCGGTCGGGCCGATCCTCTCGCGACGCTGTCTCGCTGCGTCGGGGGCGAGGGTGGCCGCGTACTCGGGGTCGGGCTCGTACTCGGCGTCGGGGTCGTAGAAGTGCCCCTCGGGCACCTCGTCGTAGTCGGCGAAACCGGTGGGCTCTCGGCCGCTCAGGTCGCCGGCCATGGAGTTCACGTCTAGGCCGTCCATGCTCTTTTGGGGCGTCGTCATGTGCTGGTGGTTTGCGAAGGTGCGGACCGCGACGGAGCCGACAGCTTCGAGCCCGGCAGGGCCCTGGCCCCGCGCAGACCCTCCTGCTTGACCACCCCCAGGAGCAAATGTCGACTCATTCACAAGTCGTCTTACCTCCTCGGACGTGACCAGGAAACTTATCGATAGGTCAGCGTGGCACCATGCCGACGGTTGGCGACTCTATGGCGTGTCACCGCTCCGCAGCAACACAATCGGCCGGACGCGGCACGATGTGTCGGCATCCGAACACCACTCTGTCAAGGGCGTACGGGCTGTCACTGTGAAGTTTCGCGGGTGTGCGAAACGGTTAAAGGGTTACGTTCGAGGCGAGTTGGTCCCCCTCGGCGTGCCGCGCCCGCGAGGGGGTGTCCCCCGGCGCACGGTGTCGATAAACACGTCCGGCCGGACCTTGCGGGGCAAGGTCCGGCCGGAGGCGTGAGATTGGCGTCAGACGGTTGACGCGGGTCCCTGGGCTCAGCCGATCAGGGTGTTCAGCGCGACGTGCTCGTAGCCGTGGGCCTCGGCGACCGGGCCGTAAACGACCTGGCCCTCATGGGTGTTGAGGCCCAGCGCCAGGGCGGCGTCGCGGCGCAGCGCCTCGACCCAGCCGTTGTTCGCCAGCGACACGATGTAGGGCAGCGTGGCGTTGGTGAGCGCGTAGGTGGAGGTGTTCGGGACCGCGCCCGGCATGTTGGCGACGCAGTAGAAGACCGAGTTGTGGACCTGGAAGGTCGGCTCGGCGTGGGTGGTCGGACGGGAGTCCTCGAAGCAGCCGCCCTGGTCGATCGCAATGTCGACAAGGACACTTCCGGGCTTCATCCGGGAGACCAGCTCGTTGGTGACCAGCTTCGGGGCCTTCGCACCCGGGATCAGCACCGCACCGATGACGAGGTCGGCCTCGAGGACGGCCTTCTCCAGCTCGAAGGCGTTGGAGACGATCGTCTGGATCTTCGTGCCGAAGATCTTGTCGGCCTCGCGGAGCTTGTTGATGTCGCGGTCGAGCAGGGTCACGTGGAAGCCCATGCCGATGGCGATCTGCGCGGCGTTCCAGCCGGAGACGCCACCGCCGATGACGACGGCCTTGGCGGCCTGGGTGCCCGGGACGCCGCCGGGGAGGATGCCGCGGCCGCCGGCCGAGCGCATCAGGTGGTAGGCGCCGACCTGCGGGGCCAGGCGGCCCGCGACCTCGGACATCGGGGCGAGCAGCGGCAGCGCGCGGTTGGCGAGCTCGACCGTCTCGTAGGCGATGGCGGTGGTGCCGGACTCCAGGAGCGCGTCGGTGCACTCCTTGGAGGCGGCCAGGTGCAGGTAGGTGAAGAGGGTCTGGTCCTTGCGGAGGCGGTGGTACTCCTCCGCGATGGGCTCCTTGACCTTCAGCAGCAGGTCGGCCGTGGCCCAGACCTCGTCCGCGGTGGCCAGGATCTCGGCGCCGGCGGCGACGTACTCGGCGTCCGTGATCGAGGAGCCGACACCGGCGTTCTGCTCGACGAAGACCTGGTGGCCGTTGCGGACGAGCTCGTGGACACCGGCGGGGGTGATGGCCACGCGGAACTCGTTGTTCTTGACCTCGCGGGGGATGCCGACCTTCATCGTCGATCACGGTCCTTGACTCAGGGGATTAAACGGCTCAATCCATACATACCCGTCGGCGGGAGTGCGCAACGGGATGCACCGCAGATGAACGCGGCAGAGCCAGTCTAATGAAGGATTTCCGGCTGTCTAGCCTTACAAAGCATTAATCTCAGCCGGAAGCACTACGGATTTCGCAGGCTGCGGGGTCGTCTCCCAGCAGTCTGTCCGCCGCCGCCCGGTGCAGCCGGGCCGCCGCCGGGTCGCCGAGCCGGTCCAGCGTGTCGGCCAGCCGCAGCTCGAGCGCGGCCTGGAGCCGCTGGTCCCCGGCCTCGCGCGCCAGGTCGATCGCGGCACGGCAGGTGTGCAGCGACTCCTCGGGCCGTCCCGCGTACTCCTGGACGCGCGCCATCTCGCTCAACGCCCTTGCCCGGCCGGGCACATCGGCCAGCTTCCGGTAGCCTGCCGCGGCCGACCGCCAGCAGCGCAGCGCCTCGCCGTAGCGTCCCGCGTACGTGTGCACGCTGCCGAGCCGGCCGTTCAGCCGCGCCTCGTCCGCGCGCTCCCCGCGCGACAGGCTCTGGGCCAGGGCGCGGCCGAACCAGTCCGCGGCCCGGTGCCAGTCCCCCAGCTCCTGGTACGCGCCTCCTACGGATTCCATCGCGCGGCCGGTCGCGTACGGGTCGTTCGCCGCCCGTCCCGCGTCCAGCGCGGCCCGGTAGCGGTCCAGGGCGGCCCGGGTGCGGCCGGTGCCGTGGTCCAGGTCACCCAGGTTCAGCAGGGCCGCGGCCCGCTCCCGGTGCAGCCCGCGCCGCTCCGCCACGTCCAGCACCAGGCCGTGCAGCCCGTACAGCTCGGGCGCGGCCGCCTCCGTGCCGCGGTGCGCCGCCAGGGCCCGTACCAGCGCGGCCACCAGCCGCCTGGCCAGCGTGTCCAGCTCCCCGTCGGCCACCGCGAGCCGGGCGGCGGCGGTCAGGACCGGCAGCCGGCCGTCCAGCCAGGCTCCGGCGGCCCGGGCGTCGGGGAAGCGCAGGGCGCGGGGCGGGGCGGCGGACCGGCCGCCGGGCGCCGGCACTCCGGGCAGCGGGCTCCCGGCCCCCTCCCCCTCGTCCCCGTCGGGCTCGATCACGGCGAGGCAGGACTGGAGGAGCCGTACCGTCCGCTCCAGCATCCGGGCCCGGGCGAGCTGCACCTCGGCCGGGCGTTCCTTGGTCTCCAGGAGGGCGCGCAGCAGCGGGACGAGGCAGCCGGGCAGCAGGTACCGGCCGTCGGCGGCCGGCCGGACCAGGGCGAGGGCGGCGAAGTCCTCCAGGGTCGACTGGGCGGCGGCGACGGAGCAGCCGGCCAGGGCGGAGGCGGTGTGGGCGTCCACGGCGCCGGCGGGCGCGAGGGGCAGCAGCCGCAGGGTGCGCTGGGCGGGGGCCGGCAGCGAGGCGTAGACCAGCCGGAAGGTGCGGGCGAGGGCGCCGCGCTCGGCCGGCATGTCGTGGAGCTGCTTGGCCACGTCCGCGACGGAGGCCTTGGGGTGGGCGGCGAGCCAGCCGCCGGCCAGGGCCAGGGCGGCGGGCTGCCCGGCGCACTCCTCGGCGAGGGTCTCGGCGGCGCGGGGGTCGACGGTGACGCGTACGGAGCCGATGCGGGCGGTGAGGAACTCGACGGCCGCGGGGGTGTCGAGGCCGCCCAGCGTGCAGGGGCGTACGTCGGGGATGCCGGTGAGCGGCCCCTCGGCGGTGGCGACGACCAGGCAGTCGCCGTCGTCGGGGAGCAGCGGGTCGACCTGCTCGGCGTCGGCCGCGTCGTCCAGCAGCAGCAGGACCCGGCGGCCGGCCAGGGCGGCGCGCAGGGCGGAGGTGAGTTCGTCGCCGTCGGCGCCGGGCGGGGTGGGCTCGCCGAGGGCCTCCAGCAGCTCGCGGGCGGTGCGCTCGGCGGGTACGCGCTCCCCGCCCGGGGTGGTGAGGCGGGCGCGCAGCAGTCCGCCGGGGTAGTCGGGGGCGGTCTGCCGGGCGAACTCCTCGGCGAGGGCGGTGCGGCCCGAGCCGGGGCGGCCCGCGACGAGCAGGACGCGGGCGCGGGGGGCCTTGGCCTTGCGGCCCGAGAGGGTGTCGAGGCCGGTGCGGGCGATGTCGTCGCGGAGCTCCTTGAGCTCGCGCCGCCGGCCGACGAAGGCCGGCGGCGTGGCGGCGTCCGCGGGGCCGTTGGTGTCCAGCGCCTCGTCCGTCACGGGGCTCGCTCCTCTCCCTGCCTGTGGCGGGAAACGCCCGCCGGAGGTCCCGGGTGGGAGCCAGGTCGGGGGCTTCTGAGCGTAGTTGACCGTAAGCGGCGTTCCGGGCGGAGCGCGGCGGGGACGGACCCGGCAAATCGCCCGATCGGATCAGCGGATGGTAGTACCGCGAAGCCGGATTACTCCGAAGCGGCGACGGTCGTGCCCCGCGACCCGGGCACGGCCGGACCGCACCCCGCGCCGCGGGTGAGGGGCTCCCCCGCCACGGTTACGGGACCCTCCCCCGCCACGGGTACGGGACCCTCCCCCGCCACGGGTACCGGGACTCTCCCGCCACGGGTACGGGGACTCTCCCGCCACGGGTACGGGGACGCTCCGGCCGGGTACGGAGACGCCCCGCACCCGGCCGGAGCCGTCAGACCTCGTACGGGCGCGCCGGCCACGGGGCCAGCGCCGGGCGCAGGGACTCCACGCCGTCGCCCGCCAGCACCGCCTGGAGGGCCAGCACGCCGCTCACCAGCGCCACGTTCCCCAGCTCGCCGGCGAGCACCCCGCGCACCAGGTCGGCCAGCGGCACCCGGGCCAGCTCCATGTCGGCCTCCTCCTCGGCGACCTCGAAGCGCTCCCCCTCGGCCTCGGCCAGGTCGCGGGCCAGGAAGACCCGGATGGCCTCGTCGGAGCCGCCGGGGCTGGCGAAGACGTCCACCAGCACCCGCCAGTCCTCGGCCTTGACGTGCGCCTCCTCGTACAGCTCGCGCTGGGCGGCGTGCAGCGGGTTCTCCCCGGGTACGTCGAGCAGCCCGGCCGGCAGCTCCCACAGCTTGTGGCGGACCGGGTGCCGGTACTGGCGCAGGACCACCACCCGCCGGTCGGCGTCGAGGGCGAGCACGGCCACGGAGCCGGGGTGCACCTGGAAGTCGCGGCGCGCGACGGAGCCGTCGGGCATGACCACCTCGTCCGAGCGGACGCTGGTCTTGGCGCCCCGGAAGGGGGTCTGGCCGGACCTGACCGGCCACTCCTCGGCGGTGTCCCTGATCTCCATGTACATGCCCTCCCTGCGAGAACGACCCGCTGGACGCGGAAAACCGGGGCACGGCCGTCCGTACCCCGGTTTCCCACCGTATAGCCGGTGGCGCCGCCTACTGGGCCGCGGCCTGCCGCTCGACGGCCGCCTTCACCAGGCCCGCGAAGAGCGGGTGCGGGCGGGTCGGGCGGGAGCGCAGCTCCGGGTGCGCCTGGGTGGCGACCAGGTAGGGGTGCACCTCGCGCGGGTACTCGACGTACTCGACCAGCTTGTTGTCCGGGGAGGTGCCGGAGAACAGGATGCCGGCCTTCTTCTCCAGCTCGGAGCGGTACGCGTTGTTCACCTCGTAGCGGTGACGGTGGCGCTCCTCGACGTACTCCTTGCCGTCGTACACCTCGCGCACGATGGAGCCCTCGGCGAGCTTGGCCGGGTACATGCCCAGGCGCATCGTTCCGCCAAGGTCGCCCGCGCCCTCGACGAAGGCCAGCTGCTCCTCCATGGTCGAGATGACCGGGTGCGCGGTGGAGGCGTCGAACTCGGTGGAGTTGGCGTCCTCGATGCCGGCCAGGTTGCGGGCGGCCTCGATGACCACGCACTGGAGGCCCAGGCAGAGGCCGAGCAGCGGGATCCGGTTCTCGCGGGCGTAGGTGATCGCGCCGACCTTGCCGTTGACGCCGCGGTCGCCGAAGCCGCCGGGGACGCAGATCGCGTCGACGTCGGAGAGCTGCTTGGCGGCGCCCGCGGCCGTCTTGCAGTCGTCCGAGGTGACCCACTTGATCTTGACGCGGGCCCGGTTGGCGAAGCCGCCGGCGCGCAGCGCCTCGGTCACCGACAGGTAGGCGTCGGGCAGGTCGATGTACTTGCCGACGAGGGCGACGGTGACCTCGTGGTCGGGGTTGTGGACCCGGTCGAGCAGGTCCTCCCAGACGGTCCAGTCCACGTCGCGGAACGGCAGGTCGAGCTTGCGCACGACGTACGCGTCCAGGCCCTCGGTGTGCAGGACCTTCGGGATGTCGTAGATCGACTTGGCGTCGATGGCGGCGACCACCGCGGCCTCGTCCACGTCGCACATCAGCGAGATCTTGCGCTTGATGGAGGTGGGGACGTCGCGGTCGGCGCGCAGCACGATCGCGTCGGGCTGGATGCCGATGTTGCGCAGCGCGGCGACGGAGTGCTGGGTGGGCTTGGTCTTCAGCTCGCCGGAGGGGCCGATGTAGGGCAGCAGCGAGATGTGGACCACGAACACGTTGTCGCGGCCGACCTCGTGGCGGACCTGGCGGACGGTCTCCAGGAAGGGCAGCGACTCGATGTCGCCGACGGTGCCGCCGACCTCGGTGATGACGACGTCGACGTCCTCGGTCGCCATGCGGCGGATGCGGTGCTTGATCTCGTTGGTGATGTGCGGGATGACCTGCACGGTGTCACCGAGGTACTCGCCGCGCCGCTCCTTGGCGATGACCTGCGAGTAGACCTGGCCGGTCGTGACGTTGGCCGAGCCGTCGAGGTCCACGTCGAGGAAGCGCTCGTAGTGGCCGATGTCCAGGTCGGTCTCGGCGCCGTCGTTGGTGACGAACACCTCGCCGTGCTGGAACGGGTTCATCGTGCCCGGGTCGACGTTGAGGTACGGGTCGAGCTTCTGCATGGTGACCCGCAGGCCCCGCGCCTTGAGCAGGGCACCCAGGCTGGAGGCCGTCAGGCCCTTGCCGAGGGACGAAGCGACACCTCCGGTGACGAAGATGTGCTTGGTCGTCATGGATTTGGGCGGCATCGCCAAGAGGGGGCTCCCGTGGTCGCGAGGTGAGGTGCGTCCGGCCACTTCTCCCGTTTCCGGGGGTGCCGAAGCTGCGGTTTCGGGGCCCCTGATTCGCACAGGCGGACTCCCGGTCCACGGGGTACCAGCCTATCAGCGACCGGCGGGGTCCGCTTCCGGCCACGCGGCCGAAAGCCGTCAGGCAGGCCTGCGGGCGGGGCGTCCGGGCCGCCGTACGGGGGTCGCCGGCCCGTCGTCGGCCCCTCGCGGGCCCCCCGTACGGGCCGGTCCCGGCAGCCCCACCGGCATCACCCGTTCGGCCGAACCGCATTGTCGGCCGACTCCAGGAGATCACTAGGGTGCCGTCGTATCCTGCTCGGATATCCCTGACGAGCGGGACCGGCAATCGGCAACACCCCGTCCGTTCCGGCAAGCTTGAACTCGTCAACGACCCTAGACCGCGAAGCGAACGCCCCGCCGGGGGCGGGCGTGGCCGTTCGACTGGAGATCCACGTGTCCGGGCGCATCGAGGATTACGCACTCATCGGAGACATGCAGACCGCCGCTCTCGTCTGCCGGGACGGCTCGGTCGACTGGTTGTGTCTGCCACGTTTCGATTCGCATGCCATCTTCGCCGCGCTCCTGGGGACCGAGGACCACGGGTTCTGGCGGCTGGGCCCCGCGTTCAACGGCGACACTCCGCCCCGCGCCGACCGGCGCCGCTACCGCGGCGACTCCCTGGTCCTGGAATCCGAGTGGGACACCCCCCGCGGCACCGTGCGCGTGATCGACTTCATGCCGCCCCGCGAGGACCACGCCCCCCAGCTGGTGCGCATCGTCGAGGGCGTCAGCGGCCGGGTGCCGGTCCGCTCCGCGCTGCGGATGCGGTTCAGCTACGGCCGGATCGTGCCCTGGGTGCACCGGGTGGACGGCCGTACGGTCGGCGTGGCCGGCCCCGACTCGGTCTGGCTGGACTCCGACGTCCCGACGTACGGCAAGAACCTCACCACCTACGCCGACTTCACCGTGGCCCCGGGCGACCGGATCGCCTTCGCCCTCAGCTGGCAGCCCTCCCACCGGGAACCCCCGGCCCTGCCGGAGGCGGAGGGGGCCCTGGAGGCCACCACCGAGTTCTGGCGCGAGTGGGTCGAGCACTGTACGTACCACGGGCCCTACCGCGAGGCCGTGGTCCGCTCCCTGATCACCCTCAAGGCCCTCACGTACGCCCCCACCGGCGGCATCGTCGCCGCGCCCACCACCTCCCTGCCGGAGGAGATCGGCGGCGTCCGGAACTGGGACTACCGCTACACCTGGCTGCGGGACGCGGCGATCACCCTCTCCTCGCTGCTGCGCACCGGCTACCGCGAGGAGGCCCGCGCCTGGCGCGAGTGGCTGCTGCGCGCGGTGGCCGGCGACCCCGAGAACCTCCAGATCATGTACGGCATCGCGGGCGAGCGGGAGCTGGGCGAGACGGAGCTGGACTGGCTGCCCGGGTACGAGGAGTCGCGCCCGGTCCGGGTCGGCAACGGCGCCGCCCACCAGCTCCAGCTCGACGTCTACGGCGAGGTCACCGAGGCCCTGCACCTCGGCCACATGACCGGCCTCGCCCGCAACGACTACGCCTCCCTGCTCCAGCTGAAGCTGATCCGCTACCTGGAGACCCACTGGGACCAGCCCGACGAGGGCATCTGGGAGGTCCGCGGCCCGCGCCGCCACTTCGTGCACTCCAAGGTGATGGCCTGGGTGGCGGTCGACCGCACGATCAAGCTCATCGAGTCCGGGGACGCGGACGGCCCGCTGGAGCGCTGGCGCGAGCTGCGCGACGAGATCCACCGGGACGTCTGCGAGAAGGGCTACGACAAGGAGCGCAACACCTTCACCCAGTCCTACGGCTCGAAGGAGCTGGACGCCTCGCTGCTGCTGATCCCGCAGATGGGCTTCCTGCCGCCGGACGACAAGCGCGTCATCGGCACCATCGAGGCCATCCAGCGCGAGCTGTCCACGTCCGACGGGTTCATCCTGCGCTACCCGACGGCCGGCGAGGAGGCCGGCGTCGACGGCCTGGAGGGGGACGAGGGGGCCTTCCTGGCGTGCTCGTTCTGGATGGCGGACGACCTCGCGATGATCGGCCGGGTGGACGAGGCGCGCCGGCTCTTCGAGCGGCTGCTGTCCCTCCGCAACGACCTGGGTCTGCTGGCCGAGGAGTGGGACCCGCGGCTGAAGCGGCAGGTGGGGAACTTCCCCCAGGCCTTCAGCCACGTTCCGCTGATCGACACGGCGCTGCGGCTGACGGCGTCCGGCGCGTACGGGGCCTGACGCGTACGGGGCCTGAGCGGCCGGGCAGGGGGCCCGAGCGGGCGTCCGTACGGGACCCGAGCGGGCGTCCGTACGGGACCCCGGGCGGGCGTCGCTGCGGGGCCCGGGCGGGCGCCCGTACGCGGCCCCGCCCGCCCGGCGCGCCCCGTCCGCCGTACCCGCCTAGCCTGGAAGGGTCCCTCCCCTCGAAGCCGGAAGGGGACTGCGATGGATCCCCACTCCAAGGCGGCCACGGTGCTCACCGAGCTCCGCGAGGACCTGACCGGTGAGGTCCTCGCCCCGGACGACCCCGGCTACGACGAGGCGCGCACCGTCTTCAACGCGATGGTCGACCGGCGACCCGCCGTCATCGCCCAGTGCGAGACCACCGACGACGTGGTCCGGGCGGTCCGGTTCGCCCGCGACCTGGACCTGAAGATCGCGGTCCGGGGCGGCGGCCACAGCGTGGCCGGTGCGGGCACCGGCGACGGCGCGCTCGTCGTCGACCTGCGGCGGATGCACGGGGTGACGGTCCATCCGGGCTCCCGGGCGGCCCGGCTGGAGGGCGGCGCCACCATGAGCCACCTGGACCGGGCCTGCGAGCCGCACGGGCTGGCCACGCCGGGCGGCCGGGCCTCCACCACCGGCGTGGGCGGCTTCGTCCTCGGGGGCGGCGACGGCTGGCTCTCGCGGGCCTTCGGGCTGGCGTCCGACAACCTGCTGGGCGTGGAACTGGTGACCGCGGACGGCCGGCGGGTGGAGGCCACCGCGGAGGAGAACCCGGAGCTGTTCTGGGCCCTGCACGGCGGCGGCGGCAACTTCGGCATCGCGACGGCCCTGACGCTGCGGCTGCACGAGCTGCCGGCCATGTCGATCGCGATGACGCTGGGCCTGCCGGAGTACGGGCCCCAGGTCACCGCCACCTACCGCGAGGTCATCGAGTCGGGGCCCGACGAGGCGGCGGGCGGCGCGATCTACCTGACCGGTCCGCCCGAGGAGTTCATCCCGGAGCACCTGGTCGGGCAGCGGCTGTGCGGCGCGCTGCTGACGTACGCCGGTCCCGAGGAGGGCCTGCGGAAGCTTGCCGAGCCGCTGCTGGCCGTCCCGCACGAGGTGGAGATCGTCACGCAGCTCCCGTACGCGGAGCTGCAGTGCATGCTCGACGACCCGCCGGGGATGCGGAACTACTGGTCGGCGGAGTACCTGACGGGCGTTCCGGACGCCTTCGTGGACGCCTTCTGCGCCCTGGGCGAGTCGATGCCGGTGCCGGCGCCCACCCAGCACGTGGTGTGGCCGCAGGGCGGGGCCATCGCGGCGGGCGCGGGCGACTGGCCGCTGGGATACCGGGACGCGGCCTGGGCGGTGCACCCGTTCGCGATGTGGGAGGACCCGGCGGAGGACGAGCGGTTCCGGTCGTGGGTGAAGGACGTGCGCGCCGGCGTGGCCCCGTGGAGCACCGGCGCGACGTACCTCAACTTCATCGGCGACGAGGGCGCGGACCGGGTGGCCGCGGGCCTGGGCCCCGAGAACATGCGGCGGCTGGCCGCGGTGAAGCGGGAGTACGACCCGGACAACGTCTTCCGCTTCAACCACAACATCCGGCCGGCCTGAGGCGGTCCGCTCAGGTGAGGGCGGCGATCACCTCCCGCGCCGCCCGCTCGCCCTCGGTGGCGCCGCCCTCCATGAAGCCCTGGAAGTCGTAGCTGCAGTGCTCGCCGCCGATGTGGACGTTGCCCTGCGCGGTGCCCTCGTACTTGGCGTACCGGTGCAGGTAGCCCACCGGCCAGTACGAGTAGGCGCCGAGGGCCCAGGGGTTCTCGTGCCAGGCGGAGAGCTGGGCCCTGCCGTTCCAGACCGCCTTGGTGCCGGGGAAGAAGGCGTCGATGCCGGTGAGCATGCGGGAGGCGAGGGAGCGTACGTACGGGTCGGACTCGGTGCTGAAGGGGCCGGCCGGGTCGAGGCTCCTGGCGAGGCTGCCGCCGCCGTACTGGATGAGGATGCCGCCGTTGCCCGGCTGGACCTTGGTGGTGTCCCAGGTCTGCTGGACCTCGGAGTCGGTGAAGCAGTCGCCGGCGGAGACGCCGGGCCAGGGGCCGGTGCCGCGCCAGGGGCGGGCGGTGAACTGCATGTTGAGCTTGGTGCAGTGCCCCATGCGGGCGTCGCGGAGCAGGTTGCGCATGAGCGGGTCGAAGCCGGCCTGCGAGGTGTCGATGCGCTGGAGCACGGGCAGCGGCACGCACAGGATCGTGTGGTCGGCGGTGACGGTGCGGGTGGCGCCCGAGTCGTTGAAGGTGAGGGTCTGGGTGCCGCCGGCGTTGGCGCGTACGGCGGTCAGCTCGCGGCCCATGACGATCGAACCGGCGGGCAGGGCGGCGGCGATGGCGTTCGGGAGCCGGTCGTTGCCGCCGGTGATGTGGTAGCGCTCGTTGGACAGGCCCCAGATGTTGAAGTTGCCCGGATTGGTCTGGTAGCCCATCAGCAGGACCAGGGCGAGGGCGGACTGGTCGGTGGTGTCGGCGCCGTACTCGACGTTGTAGGCGACGTCGATGAACTTGCCGAGCCGTGAGGAGTGCCCGCCCGGGACCCGGGTCTCGATCCACTGGTACAGGGACATGTTGTCGAGTGCGGTGCCGGTGGGGGTGGTGCTGTTCCAGGCGACCTCGCCGGACTCGGAGAGGTCGCGGCGGAGCTGCTGGTAGACGGCGTTGAAGTCCTGGTCGGCCTCTTCGCGCGGGTAGTAGGCGCCCTGGAACCAGAGCACCTCCTCGGCGCCGTTGGGTCCGCCGCCGAGGAAGTCCTCGGTCGGCAGGTCGAAGCGGCGGCAGAGCTCCAGGATCTTCTTGTGGCTGGTGTCGATCAGCTCGCCGCCGATCTCGGAGGTCTGCCCGTACGCCCAGTGCGTGCGCTGGGTCCACATGCGGCCGCCGACCCGGCCGGGGTTGGCCTCGTAGACGGTGGCGGCGATGCCGGCGTCGGCGAGGGTGAGGGCGGCGGTGAGTCCCGCGATGCCGGCGCCGACGACCGCGACGCGGGCGGGCTGCGGCTTCTTGCCGTCGGGGGCGGGGACGGCGGCGCGGGCCGGGGCGGTGGCGGCGCCGGCGGCGAGGGCGGTGCCGAGGCCGAGGGCCGCGGCGCGTTCCAGCAGGGCGCGGCGGCTGAGGCCGCGTACCTCGGCGACGGGCATGCGGAGCCGGCGGGCGGCGGCGTGCTCGTGGGCGAGCCGGGTGAGCGCGTGCATCAGGGGCGTACGGGCCATGGCGGCGGCTCCTAGACGTTCGCGGGGGACGGGGACAGGTCGGTGGTGCCGTCGGTTCCGCCGGTGCCGTCGTCGTCCGCGCGCTCCGCGGAGTCCTCCAGGACGATCCGGCCGATGATCTCGTAGCGCTCGGGGGCCCTGGCCTTGAGGTGGAGGCCGAGGCCGAGGCCGCCGAAGAAGACGGCGCCGACGATCCAGGGGATGAGCTTGAAGAAGAGCGAGTCGGCGGCGGCGCCGGCCGCGGTCTCCATGTTGATCACGAGCAGGACCACGACGGCCGTCATGCCGATGCCGCCGAGGAGCGGGGCGGTGAAGGTCCTGAACCAGTGCCGGTCCTCGGGGTGGTGGTGCCGGAAGTAGCCGATGACGGCGAAGGAGCAGAGGGTCTGGACGATCAGGATGGCCATCGTGCCGAGGATCGCGAGCAGGGTGTACAGGTGCAGGTACGGGTCCTGGCCGGTGAGCCAGAACAGCGCGACCAGGGCGGTGGCGACGACCGTCTGGACGACGGAGGAGACGTACGGGGAGCCGTGCCGCTCGTGCGTGCGGCCCAGCGCCGGGTGGAGGAAGCCCTCGCGGCCGATGGCGTAGAGGTAGCGGGCGGCGCACTGGTGGAAGGCCATGCCGCAGGCGAAGGAGCCGGTGAGCAGCAGCCACTGGAAGGCGTCGACGGCCCAGGCGCCGATGAAGGACTGGGTGGGGGCGAAGAACAGGTCGAGGGGGCTGGCGGAGGAGGACAGCTTGACGGACTCGGCCAGGCCGTTGCCCGCGATGGTCATCCAGGAGACGTAGATGTAGAAGAGGCCGACGCCGACCACGGAGATGAGGGTGGCCTTGGGGATGACCCGCTTGGGGTCGCGGGACTCCTCGCCGTACATGGCGGTGGACTCGAAGCCGACCCAGGACCAGAAGGCGAAGAAGAGGCCGAGTCCGGCGGAGGTGCCGGTGAAGGCGTTGGCGGGGTTGACCGGCTCGACGGGGATGCCGTCGGGGCCGCCGCCGGCGACGAGGACCGCGGTGGCGACGGCGAAGAGGACCGCGATCTCGGCGATCAGCATCACGCCGAGCGCCTTGGCGGTGAGGTTGATGTCGAAGTGGGCCAGGACGGCGGTGACGGCCAGCATGGCGGCCGCGTAGAGGATCCAGGGCAGGTCGACGCCGAGCTGGTCCTTGACGGTGGTCTGCGCGAAGTAGGAGAAGACGCCGACGATCGAGGCCTCGAAGACGATGTAGGCGAGGACGGCGAGCATGCCGGAGGCCATGCCGGCGATGCGGCCGAGGCCGTGGGAGATGTAGCCGTAGAAGGCGCCGGCGGCGGTGATGCGCTTGGCCATGGCGACGTAGCCGACCGCGAAGACGGTCAGGACGACGGTGGCGAAGAGGTAGCCGGCGGGGGCGCCGGTGCCGTTGCCGAAGCCCACGGCGATCGGCAGGTTGCCGGTCATGGCGGTGATCGGGGCGGCGGTGGCGACGGCCATGAAGACGACGCCGACGAGGCCGACGGAGTTCGCCTTGAGGCGGTGTACCTCGCCGGTGGTTCGGGTGGTGCCGGTGGAACTGTTGGACATGGTCGTCCTCTTCCGGTTCTGCGTGCCCGACGTGAGGCGGCCACTCTGGTGCCGCGTGATGTAGACCACAATCGGCACGCAGTCTGATAATCGCCGTCGCCGTCCGACGAGTTGTCGGGCCATCAGGGCGCAAGAGGGCGTCCGTAACCTTCAAGTGATGTTCATGGAACACGGCGCCGGGTAGCGTCCGGCGATATGGACAACCAGGGCGGAATCACTGTTCAGCGGGCGCTGGAACTGCCGGGACTGCGCAGCGGACTGCCGGAGGTCGTGGCCGGTGCGGACCGGCTCGGCCGCACCGTGCGCTGGGTGCACGCGGGCGAGGTGCCGAACATCGCGTCGCTGCTCAAGGGCGGTGAGCTGCTGCTGACCACGGGCCTCGGGCTCGGCACCCGCCCCGCCGAGCAGCGGGCCTTCGTACGCCGGCTCGCCGACCGGGGCATCGCCGCGCTGGTGGTGGAGCTGGGCCCGCGGTTCAGCCGGCTGCCGGCCACGATCGTGGAGACGGCCCGCGCGGCCGGCCTGCCCCTGGTCCAGCTGCACCGCGAGGTCCCCTTCGTCACGGTGACCGAAGAGGTCCACACGGAGATCGTCAACGGGCACTACGCCCTGCTCCAGCGCGCCGAGGAGGTCCACCGGCGCTGTACGGAGGCGCTGCTGGGCGGCGGCGGGATCCCCCAGGTGCTGCGCATCCTGGCCGACTTCACCGCCAACCCGGTCTTCCTGGAGACCCCGGACGGCCAGCTGCTGTACGCCGCCGGGAGCTCGTCCGGCGAGGCCGGCGCCGACCCGCTGCAGGTGTGGGAGGGGCTGCGCGGCCAGCGCGAGGAGGCCCCGCCGGCCAACAGCGTGCTGGTCGACGTGCCGGGCGGCGGCCACGGCACCTCCGCGGTGCGGGCCCGGCTGGTGCTGCTGGGCGTGGCGGCACCGCTGCTGCCGGTGCACCGGATGGCGGCGGAGCGCACGGCCGGGGTGCTGGCCGTGGTCCTGATGCAGGCCCGGCAGGAGGAGGAGCTGGCCGCGCGTGGCCGGGGCGACTTCCTCACGGACCTCGCCGAGGGCCGCATCTCCGCCGAGGACGCCCCGGCGCAGGCCCGGGTGCTGGGCTTCAAGCCGGGCTCGGGGCCGCTGCTGCCCGTCGTCATGCGGCTGGGCTCGGACCTGGGCCCGTCCGGCAACTGGGCGGTCCTGGCCCGGGCCGTGCTGGAGGAGCTGTCCGCGGTCGGCGTCCCGGTGCTGCTGGGCGTCCGCCCGGTGGAGGGCCGGGTCCCGCTGCTGCTGGCCCTCCGCACGGACACCGAGCGCACCGCGGTCGCCGACCGGGTGGCGGCGGCGCTGCGGGCGGGCGTGGAGCGGGCGGGGCTGGACCGGGCCGGCTCGGCGCCGGTGGTCGTGGTGGGCGTCGCGGGCGGCTGGGCCGCGGCCTCCTCGGGCCTGCGGCACGCCGCCGAGACGGCCACCGCGGCGCAGGGCCTGCCGGCCCGGCCCTGGTACGACGCCCGGCGCCTGGACATCGACCTGCTGCTGTGGCGGCTGCGGGAGCACCCGGACCTGGCGGCCTTCGTGGACCGGGCGATCGGCGCCCTGCGCACGCACGACGCCACCTCGCGGCCGCCGCTGCTGCCGACGCTGGAGACGTACCTGGCGCACGCGGGCCGCAAGGCGGAGACCGCGCGGGAGCTGCACCTGAACCGCCAGACCCTGTACAACCGGCTGGCCCGCATCTCGGAACTCCTGGGCACGGACCTGGACGACCCGGAAACGGTCCTCTCCCTGAGCCTGGCGCTGAGGGCGCGCCGCCACCTCTAGCCTCCGCCGCCCCACCCCACCCAGCCCCCGTACCGGGCGCGCCGCACGCGCCGGCCCCGTACCGGGTACCGGTCCCGTACCGGGTGCGGGCGGGGCCGTGCGGGGTGCGGGCCGTTGCCGCTGCGCGGAGCCGGTTCCCCACCCCGCCCTTTCTCCGTTTCCCGGGGCTCCGCCCCGGACCCCGCGCCTCAAACGCCGGCGAGGCTGGATTTCGCTGCGCGAACCCAGCTCCCGCCGGCATATCCCGCACCGCAGGCCCCCAGCCCCGGGGGCATATCCAGCCCCTCCGGCGTTTGAGGAGCTGGGGTCCCCCCAGCGGTAGCTGGGGGAGGGTCCGGGGGCGGAGCCCCCGAAGGGGTCCGGGCGGAGCCCGGGGAACGGAGGAAGGGCGGGTAGGGGAACCGGCCCCCGCAGGGCAACGACCCGCACCCGCACACGACCCGCACCGCACCCGGCACGGGACCCGCACCCAACGGCACCGCACCCGGCAACGGCACCGCACCGGCACGGGACCGGCACCCAACGGCACGGATCCGGCAGCGGCACGGGACCCGCACCGCATCCGGCATCGGACCGGCACCGCACCCGGCACGGGACCGGCACCGCACCGGCACGGGACCCGCACCGCACCCGGCACGGGACCGGCACGGGAGGGGGACGGGAAACCCCGGAGGGTCAGCGCGTGCGGTCCATCAGTTCGTCGTAGACCGCCAGGACCTGCGCCACCGTGTCGTCCTCGGACGGCCACGTCCCGGCCTGGAGCAGCCCGGCCGCAGCCAGCCCGGCCCGCCGCGGGGCGTCGCCCAGCAGTTCGGCCACCGCCCCCGCGAAGGCCCCGGCATCGCCGTACGGCACCAGCACCGCCGCCTCCCCCACCAGCTCCGGCACCCCGCCCACCGCCGTGGCCACCAGCGGCACCCCGGCCCGCAGCGCCTCCTGCGCCAGCAGCGACCGCGCCTCCCACCGGCTCGGCAGCACCGCCACGTCCGCGGCGGCCAGCAGCTCCGCCACGTCCGGCCGCCGGCCCAGCAGCCGCACCGGCAGCCCCTCGGTCTCGATGCGCCGGGCGAGCACCGCCCGCTGCGGCCCCTCCCCCGCGATCACCAGCAGCGGTACGGGATCCAGCGCCCGCCACTCCCGGGCCGCGTCCAGCAGCACGTGGTACCCCCGGTGCGGCACCAGCGAGCCCACCGCGATCAGCAAGGGCCGCTCCACGACCCCCAGTTCGGCCCGCACCTTCCCCGCGTCCGGCGCCTCCGGGGCCTGCCGCGCGGCCGGCACGGTCACCGGCGCCAGCCGGGCGTCGCGCGCCCCGCGCCGCCGCGCCTGGTCCACCTGCGCCGAGCAGGCCCCCAGCACCACCGCGGCCGCCCGGGCCACCCGCCGCTCCAGCAGCCGTGTCAGCTGCCCCAGCGGCCCCTCGCCCGAGGGCCCCGACGGCCAGGTCACGACCAGCGGCACCCGCTGCCCGCGCAGCGCCAGCGCCGCCCGCATCCCGGCGTGCAGCCCGTGCGCGTGGACGATGTCCGCACCGGTGCAGGCGGCGCGCAGGGCCGTCACCGCGGCCGGGGCGAACCGGGCGCCGGCGCCCGTGAAGTCGTACTCCCCCTCGGTCTCGACCGGCGCGCACACGGTGACCCGCACCCCGCGCGCGGCGAGACCGGCGGCGAGCGACCGGACGTGCGCGCTGCTCCCCGCGCCGCCGCCACCCAGCACTTGGACGGTGCGGAGCGGCGTGCGCCCGTACGGCGTGACCGGGACCGGGGTACTGCTCACGTGGCCGGGGCTCCTGTAACGAGAGGGGCGGCGGCACGCGTACCCGCGTACCGCCGCCCAGGATGCCAGTAGGTGCCCGCCTTCCGGGACCTTCCTCGGGTGGATCCCGGGTGAGGAAACGTCAGCACCTCCGCGGGATCACCCACATGGGCGACGAAAGCGGTCGCCCTCGCCCACAACCGGGCGGAACCGTAAGCGGACCACCCGACGACCGGAGGCCGGACCGCCCCGCGGCCCGGCCTCCCGCAGACCGTCGGCCGTGCGGAGGACCACCGGCCGTACGGAGAACCGTCAGCCGTCCGCCCGTGCCGCCGCCAGCAGTTCCTCGGCGTGCGCCCGGGCCGTCTCCGAGTCCTCCTGGCCGGCCAGCATCCGGGACAGCTCCCGCACCCGGTCCTCGCCCTCCAGGACGGTCACCCCGGACCGCGTCACGGAGCCGTCGTTGGTCTTCTCGACCAGCAGCTGCCGGTCCGCGAAGGCCGCCACCTGCGGCAGGTGGGTGACCACGACCACCTGGGCGGACTTGGCCAGCTTCGCCAGCCGCCGGCCGACCTCGACGGCCGCCTTGCCGCCGACGCCCGCGTCGACCTCGTCGAAGAGGTACGTCGGCACCGGGTCCGACCCGGCGAAGACCACCTCCACGGCCAGCATCACGCGCGACAGCTCACCGCCCGACGCGCCCTTGGCGATCGGCCGCGGCTGCGCACCCGGGTGCGGGGCCAGCAGCAGCTCGACCTCGTCCGCGCCCGCGGGGCCGTACAGCACCGCGCGCCCGCCGACCTCGACGCCGTCGCCCGAGGGGTCCTCGGTCTGCCGGATGTCGATGGTCACCCGCGCGTGCGGCATCGCCAGGGAGGCCAGTTCCTCGGTCACGGCCGCGGCGAACCGCTCCGCCGCCTCCGTCCGGGCGTCGGTCAACGCCTGTGCCAGGCCGGAGAGTTCGGACCGCAGCCCGTCCCGCTCCGCGGTCAGCTCGCCGATCCGCTCGTCGTCCCCGTCCAGCTCCGTCAGCCGCGCGGCGCTCCGCTCGGCCCAGGCCAGGACCTCGGCCACGCTGCCCTCGGTCCCCCCGTACTTCCGGGTGAGCTGGGTGAGGGCCGCCCGCCGCTCCTCCACCGCGGCCAGCCGCAGCGGATCGGCGTCCAGGTCGTCGGCGTACCCCGCGAGTTCCCCCGCGACGTCCGCCATGAGGATGCCGATCTCCCCGATGCGCTCGGCCAGCCCGGCGAGCGCCGGGTCGTGGAACCGTACGGCCTCCACCGCCCGGTGCGCGCCCGCGACCAGCGTGTTCGCGTCGACCCCCTCGGGGTCCTCGGGATTGCCCGCGAGGGCCGCGTGGGCCAGTGCGGCGGCCGAGGCCAGGGACTCGGCGTGGCCGAGCCGCTCCGCCTCCGCGGCGAGCTCCACGTCCTCGCCGGCCGCCGGCTCGACGGCCGCGACCTCGTCCAGGCCGAAGCGCAGCAGGTCCGCCTCCTGGGCCCGCTCCCGGGCCCGGGTGGTCAGCTCCTCCAGCTCGGCCGCCACCGCCCTCAGCCTGCGGTAGGCGGCGGTGTACTTCTCCAGGGGGACGGCTACCGCGTCACCGGCGTACCGGTCCAGCGCCTGCCGCTGCCGCGCCGGCCGCAGCAGACCCTGCTGGTCCGTCTGCCCGTGGACGGCGACCAGGTCGTCCGCCAGCTCGCCGAGCAGCCCCACGGGCACCGCACGGCCGCCGAGGTGGGCGCGCGAACGCCCCTCGGCGGAGACGGTGCGGCTGATCAGCAGCGCCCCGTCGTCCAGCTCGGCTCCGGCCTCCTCGGCCCGTACGGCTGCCGCCGCGTCCGGCGCCAGGGTGATCCTGCCCTCGACGACCGCGGCCTTGGCGCCGATCCGTACGAGGGCGGGGTCGGCACGCCCGCCGAGCAGCAGCCCGAGGCTCGTGACGACCATCGTCTTGCCCGCGCCGGTCTCGCCGGTCACCGCGGTGAATCCGGGCGAGAGCTCGACCACCGCGTCGTCGATGACCCCGAGGGCCCGTATCCGCATCTCTTCCAGCACGGACCCGACCATACCGAGGTTTCGGCCACCCGATGCCACACCCCGGTCCACGGGGCCGGTCTCCGACCCCGAACGGCTTCCGTACGCGTGTTCGTACCCGAATCCGGGCAGCGGACGGGCCGCCGGGAGACGTCAGTGCGGGGCGCCGCGCCAGCCGGACACCGGCAGGGCGAACTTGGCGACCAGCCGGTCCGTGAAGACGGCGTGGTGCAGCCGGGCCAGCCGGACCGGCACCGCGCCCCGCCGGACCTCCACGCGGGCGCCCGCGGGCAGCTCCAGCGTGCGGCGGCCGTCGCACCACAGAACCCCGTGCGGGGTGCCGGTCTGGACCTCGACGGCCAGCACCGAGTCGGGCGAGGTGACCAGTGGCTTCGCGAACAGCGCGTGGGCGCTGATGGGCACCATCAGCAGGGCCTCGACCTCCGGCCAGACCACCGGGCCGCCCGCGGAGAACGCGTACGCCGTGGAGCCGGTCGGGGTGGCGCAGACCACGCCGTCGCAGCCGAAGCCGGAGACGGGCCGGCCGTCCACCTCGATCACGACTTCCAGTATCCGTTCGGGCGAGACCTTCTGGACCGCCGCCTCGTTGAGCGCCCAGTCGGTGTGGACCACGTCTCCGTTGGTGCGGACGGTCACGTCAAGGGTCATCCGCTCCTCGACCTCGTACTCGCGGGTGACGACCCGGTCGACGACCTTGTCCAGGTCGTCGCGCTCGGCCTCGGCGAGGAAGCCGACGCGGCCCAGGTTGACGCCGAGCATCGGCACCCCGGAGCCCCGGGCGAACTCGGCGCCTCGCAGCAGGGTGCCGTCGCCGCCGAGGACGATGAGCAGCTCGCAGCCGTCGAGCCCGCCCGGGGTCTGCTCGGTGACGAGTTCCACCTCGGGCGGGAGGGGGAGGTCCGCGGCCTCGTGCTCGAATACCCGTACGCCGAGACCGCACCGCAGCAGTCCCTGGACGACCAGGGAGGCGCTGCGCACGGCGGCCGGACGGCCGGTGTGCGCGATCAGAAAGACGGTCCGTCCCACAGAAGTCGTCACCGCGGCCCCTCCGCCACTGCACGGTCAACATCCGCCGGGTCGAGTGCCGGTGCCCCCGCCCGCAGCCACAAGAAGTACTCGACGTTACCCGACGGCCCGGGGAGCGGACTCGCCGTCACCCCCAGGACGCCCAGGCCGAGTTCGCCGGCCTGCCGGGCGACCTCGCGGACGGCCTCGGCGCGCAGCTCGGGGCTGCGGACCACGCCGCCGCTGCCCAGGCGCTCCTTGCCGACCTCGAACTGGGGCTTGACCATCAGCACCAGGTCGGCGTCGGGCGCGGTGCAGCGCACGAGGGCCGGCAGGACCAGGCCGATGGAGATGAAGGACAGGTCGCCGACCACGAGGTCGGCGGGGATGCCGTCGATCTGTTCGAGGGTCATCTCGCGCACGTTCGTGCGGTCCTTGACCGTGACCCGATCGTCGCTCTGGAGAGACCAGGCGAGCTGGCCGTAGCCGACGTCGACGGCGACGACGTGCGCGGCGCCCGCGCGGAGCAGGACGTCGGTGAAGCCGCCGGTGGAGGCGCCCGCGTCCAGGGCCCGGCGGCCCTCGACCTTCAGTCCCTGCGGGACGAAGGCGGCGAAGGCGCCGGCGAGCTTGTGGCCGCCGCGGGAGACGTAGTCGGGGTCGCTGTCGTCCTTGAGGACGACCAGTGCCGCGGCCGTCTCCACCTGGGTGGCGGCCTTGGTCGCGGTGGTGCCGCCGACGGTGACGCGGCCGGCGGCGATCAGCTGGGCGGCGTGCTCGCGCGAGCGGGCCAGCTTGCGGCGCACCAGTTCGGCGTCCAGGCGGCGGCGTGCCACTCCTGCCACGTTCGGTTCAGCTCCTGTGTTCGTACGGTCCTGGGGCGGGGTGTGCGTCGAGCGCGGTCAGCACGTCGCGCAGCTCCCTGTGCACATCCTCGTACACCGCGACGTGGCCCTCCGCCGGGAGGTGGTCGGCATCGGCCAGCCGGTCCAGGGCCGCGTCCACCTCGGGACGGCCGGTGGGGGTCCGCTCCACCCCGAGCGGCTCTGGGCCCGCGGGGTCCGGGACGGTCTCCCCGTCCCCGGCGGGGGCGGGCGCGGCGGTCCCGGGCGCGGCGGACGGCGCCTCCGGCTCCGGGCGGTACTCGGTCATACCCCGACGCTACCCCGAAGCGGCCCCGCCCCGGTGCACCGCTGCGTCACACCGGCCCCACCGGGCCCACCGGCCCCGCGGCCCGCCCGCACCGGAGCCGGCCCCTCTGCCATTGCAGCGTGACACGTCACCGTGCACGGTCACCGGTCACGCGGTACCGCCCTGCGGTACGGTCGGGAGCACGATGGCGACGATCGAGGAGTGCCGCGCGGCACTGGACCAGCTCTCCGACAACCTGGCGCGGGCCGACAAGGACGTGCGCGGCGCGGCCGCGCTGGACCGGTCGCTGAGCTGCCACATCACCGACCTGGACACGACCTTCACCGGGAGGCTGGAGAACGGCCGGATCCGGGTGGTCGGCACCGAGCCCGGCCGCCCGCACGAGCGGGCGGAGATCCGGCTGGCGATGACCGGCGACGACCTGGTCGCGATGGTCGACGGCCGGCTGAACTTCGCGGGCGCCTGGGCCTCCGGCCGGGTCCGGCTGGAGGCGGGCTTCCGCGACCTCCTCCGCCTGCGCTCCCTCCTCTGAGGAGCCCTCCGCCCCGCCGAGGGGCGGCACACCCCCACCCCGCCGAGGGGCCGGCCCGCCGCCCCCCTGGGCAGCACCGCGCCCCCACCCCACCGGAGAGCGCGGCCCGCCGCCCCTCCGGGGCCGCTACACCACCGTCGGCTTCGTCCGGGCGGACCGCGCGGCCGGGATCACCAGCGGGGTGCCGGTCTCCGGGTCGTCGATGATCTGGCAGCGCAGCCCGAAGACCTCCTCGACCAGTTCCGCCGTGACGATGTCCCCCGGCGCGCCTTCCGCGACGACCCGCCCGTCCCGCAGGGCGATCAGGTGGGTGGCGTACCGGGCCGCGTGGTTGAGGTCGTGCAGCACCGCGACCAGCGTCCGGCCCCGCGTCTCGTGCAGCTCCGCGCACAGGTCGAGCACGTCGATCTGGTGCTGGATGTCGAGGTACGTGGTGGGCTCGTCGAGCAGCAGCAGCGGGGTCTCCTGCGCCAGGGCCATCGCGATCCACACGCGCTGCCGCTGGCCGCCGGAGAGCTCGTCCACGCCGCGGTCGGCGAGCTCGGCCACCCCGGTCGAGGCCATCGACTCCCGGACGATCCGCTCGTCCTCGGCCGACCACTGCCGCAGCAGCCCCTGGTGCGGGTAGCGGCCGCGGGCCACCAGGTCGGCGACCCGGATGCCGTCCGGGGCGATGGACGACTGGGGCAGCAGCCCCAGGGTCCTGGCCACCTGCTTGGCGGGCATCGACGTGATGGCCTGGCCGTCCAGCAGCACCCGGCCGGCGCTGGGCTTCAGCATCCGCGACAGGGCGCGCAGCAGCGTGGACTTGCCGCAGGCGTTGGGTCCGACGATGACGGTGAAGGAGTTGTCGGGGATCTCCACCGACAGGTTCTCGGCGATGACCCGCTGGTCGTAGCCGAGGGTGACGTTCTCGGCGGTCAGCCGCTGCACTGGGGTGCTCCTCATCTCGATCAGATCCGTCCGGCCTTGCGCTCGCCGACGAGCAGCCACAGCAGGTACACGCCGCCGACCAGGCCGGTGACGACACCCACCGGCAGCTGGTCCGTCCCGAAGGCCCGCTGCGAGGCCCAGTCCGAGACGATCAGCAGCACCGCGCCCATCCACGCGGCGGACAGCAGGTTGGCCCCCGGCGAGCGGGTCAGCCGGCGGGCCAGCTGCGGGGCGGCCAGGGCGACGAAGGCGATGGGCCCGGCGGCGGCGCTGGCGGCGGTGGTCAGCAGTACGGCGCCCAGCATCAGCAGCATCCGGGTGCGCTCGACCGGTACGCCGAGTGCGTACGCCGCGTCGTCGCCCATCTCCATCACCCGCACCGCCCGGCTCTGGCCGAGGACCAGCGGGAACAGCACCGCGCAGACCGCCAGCAGCGGCCACACCTGCGACCAGTCCCGGCCGGCGAGCGATCCGGTCAGCCAGACCATGGCCCGCGTGGCGTCGACCATCTGGGCCTTGGTGAGCAGGTAGTTGACGGCGGCCACCATCATCGCGTCGACGCCGATGCCGACCAGCACCAGCCGGTACCCGTGGATCCCGCGCTTCCACGCCAGCACGTAGACGGCCACGCCGGTCAGCACGCCGCCCACGAGGGCACCCCCGGCGACCGCGGTGGCTCCGCCGTGGAAGAGGACGATGACCACGAGGGCGCCGACGGCCGAGCCGAAGCCGAAGCCCAGCACGTCGGGCGAGCCGAGCGGGTTCCGCGTGACGGACTGGAAGATGGCGCCGGCCATCCCGAGCGAGGCGCCGACCAGCAGCGCCACCAGCACCCGCGGCAGGCGCAGGTCGTTCACGATGAACTCGTCGGCGGGCACGCCGTCGCCGAGCAGGGTCCGTACGACGTCCGGCGGGGCGATGGGGTAGTCGCCGGTGCCGATCAGCACCACGGCCGCGGCCAGCGCCACGAGGGCGAGGACGGTGCCGGCGGCCAGGGCGCGCGGCTCGACCCGCAGGGAGAGCCCGCCGGGGGCGCGCAGCACACGGGTCGCGGGGTTCTTGCCCCGCCGGGTCACGCTCACAGCTGCGCCATCCTCCGGCGTCGCACGAGAAAGATGAAGACGGGGCCGCCGATCAGCGCGGTGACGATGCCGACCTGGAGTTCCGCCGGGCGGGTGATGATCCGGCCGACCACGTCGGCGCCGAGCAGCAGCACCGGGGACAGGACGGCGGAGTACGCGAGGATCCACCGCATGTCGGGCCCGGTGATGATCCGGGCCAGGTGCGGGATCATCAGCCCCATGAAGACGATCGGCCCGCAGGCGGCGGTGGCCGCCCCGCAGAGCAGGGTGATGGCCGCCATGGCGATGACCCGGGTGCGGGTGAGGTGTGCGCCGAGCGCCTTCGCGGTGTCGTCGCCCATGGCCATGGCGTTGAGCGGGCGGCCCAGGGTGAGGGCGAGCAGCGCGCCGACCGCGATGAACGGCAGCACCTGCCGCACGGTGTCCGTGTTGGCTGAGGTCAGCGAGCCGACCGTCCAGAACCGCAGCCGGTCGAGCGCCTTGCTGTCCATGAGGACGACGGCGTTGATGTAGCCGACGAGGGCGGCGCTGGCCGCGGTGCCCGCCAGCGCGAGCCGTACGGGCGTGGCGCTGCGGCTGCCGCCGAGTACGTACACCAGGACCGACACGAAGGCGGCGCCGGCGAACGCGTACCAGACGAACTCGGTGAGGCTGGACGCGCCGAGGAAGCTGACGGCGGAGACCACGGCGGCCGCCGCGCCCGCGTTGACGCCGAGGATGCCCGGCTCGGCGAGCGGGTTGCGGGTGAGTGCCTGCATCACCGCGCCGGAGAGTCCGAGGGCGAGCCCCACGAGCAGCCCGAGCACGGTGCGCGGCACGCGGGTGTCGCGCACCACCACGTCCGACACGGTGCCGGAGTAGTGGAAGAGGCCGTGCCAGACCTGGTCCAGCGGGATCGGCTTGGACCCGACGGCGATGCTCGCCGTCACGACGAGCACGAGCACCACGGACGCGGCGGCCAGGCCCGTGACGCGCACGGTCTGCCGCGAGCGCGGCGCGGGCGCGCCGGGCGGCGCGCTCTGTTCGGGAGGACTCTCAACCAACACGCGAGTTAGGTTAGCCTACCCTGCGATCATCCCAGGATTCCCGGTCGTTGATCACTGCCGCCGCCCGCCCCGGGCGCACCCCCGGTCACAGTCCCAGCCGCGACAGCGCCTTCCCCGCGTCCAGCGCGCACGCGCCCTCCCCGGCGTGCGTCCAGGCCGCCGCGCACAGCGCCCGCAGCCCGTCCAGGGGGTCGCCCTCCCCGGCTCCGCCGTCCGCCTCCAGCACGAGTACGCCGTCCCGCGCGGCCGCCGTCCAGCCCCCGCACCCGAAGCCGTCACCGGCGGGCGCGACCTCCGGCTGGCCGGTGAGCAGCCCCCGCAGGTCGGCCGCCACGTACGTCGGCCGGTACCGCGGCTCCGCGGCGAGCAGCCCGGCCGCGTCCGTGACGCCGGTCAGCACCAGCAACGAGTCCACGCCGCCGTTGTGGGCGCCCTCGATGTCGGTGTCGAGCCGGTCCCCGACGACCAGCGGCCGCTCGGCCCCGGTCCGCAGGATCGTCTCGCGGTGCATGGGCGTCAGCGGCTTGCCCGCGACCTGCGGCTCCGCACCCGTCGCGATGCGCACCACCTCGACCGCCGCGCCGTTGCCCGGCGCGATGCCCCGCCCGCTCGGGATGGTCAGGTCGGTGTTGGAGGCGAACCACGGCACGCCCCGCGCGATCGCGTACGAGGCCTCCGCGAACCGCCCCCACGCCAGGTCGGGGCCCCCGTACCCCTGCACCACGGCCGCCGGGTCGTCCTCCGCGGACTCCACGGGTACGAGCCCCCGTTCGCGCAGCGCGACGCGCAGCCCCTCCCCGCCGACGACCAGCACCCGCGACCCCGCGGGCACCTGCTCCGCGATCAGCCGGGCCACCGCCTGCGCCGAGGTGATCACGTCGCCCGCGGCGGCCGGGACGCCCAGCTCGGTGAGGTGCGCGGCGACGGCGTCCGGGGTGCGCAGCGCGTTGTTGGTGACGTACGCGAGGTGCATGCCGTCGGCGCGGGCGGTGCCCAGCGAGTCCACGGCGTGCGCGATCGCCTCGCCGCCCGCGTACACCACCCCGTCGAGGTCCAGCAGGGCGGTGTCGTACGCCCGGTGCAGGCTCCGCGCGCTGCCCGCGGGGCTGGTCCTGGTCACCCGAGTCATCCTGTCCGCTCCTCGTACGTTTCGGCTGTTCCGGTAGCTCTCCCCCGATCATCCCGCATCGTGGCGGCGCACTTACCATGCATCAATGACCACATCTGGGCCCGCCGGGCAGGGACTGCGCCTGATCCCCTTCCACGGACTGCGTTACGTCCCCGAGCGGGTCGGCAGCCTCGCGGCCGTCACCTCGCCCCCGTACGACGTGGTGGTGCGCCCGGACGGCCTGAACCACCTGGAGTCGGCCGACCCGCACAACATCGTGCGGCTGATCCTCCCGCAGGCCGCCACTCCCGAGGCCCGCAACGAGCAGGCGGCCCGCACGCTGGCCGACTGGCTGGCGGAGGGCGTCCTGCACGCCGACCCCGAGCCGGCCCTGTACGTGTACGAACAGCGCCGGGACGGCCTGGTGCAGCGCGGTGTCATCGGCGCCCTGGCCCTCTCCCCCGCCGAGGCGGGCATCGTCCTGCCGCACGAGGACGTGATGCCGCACGTGGTCACGGACCGGGCGGGGCTGATGCGCGCCACGTCGGCGAACCTGGAGCCGCTGCTGCTGACGTACCCGGGCGAGGGCGCGCACACGGGCGCGGCCGCGGTCATCGAGGCGGTCGCGGACCGGGAGCCGCTGCTGTCGACGACCACCGAGGACGGCTTCCACCACCGGCTGTGGGCGGTGACGGACCCGGCCGAGCTGGGGGCCGTCACCGGGGACCTGGCCCACCGCCAGGCCCTGATCGCGGACGGGCACCACCGCTGGGCGACGTACCTGCGCCTGCAGTCCGAGCAGACCGGCCCCGGCCCCTGGGACTACGGCCTGGTCCTGCTGGTCGACACGGCCCAGTACCCGCTCCAGGTCCGCGCGATCCACCGGATGCTGCGCCGGCTGCCGGTGGCGGACGCGCTGGCCGCGCTGGCCGGCTCGTTCCGGGTCCGGCAGGTCGAGGGGCCGCTCGAATCGGCGATGACCGCCCTCGCGGACGCGGCGGCCGGCGGGAACGCGTTCCTGATCACCGGGGACGGCACCTTCCACCTGGTCACCGACCCGGACCCGGAGCTGATCGCGCGCACGGTGCGCACCGACCGTCCGGAGGCGTGGCGCCGCCTGGACGCGACGGTGCTGCACGCGACGCTGCTGGACCACCTGTGGCACGTGCCGGACGAGCCGGAGCAGATCGCGTACATCCACGACACGGCGGCGACGGTGGAGATGGCCGAGCGGAACGGCGGCACCGCGGTCCTGATGCACCCGGTCCGCGAGGAGGTCGTACGGGACCTGGCGCGGCAGGGCGTGACGATGCCCCGCAAGTCCACGTCGTTCGGCCCGAAGCCGGCGACCGGCCTGGTGCTGCGCGCCCTGGACTGAGCGGCGCCCGCCCCCGAGAACGCCGAAGGGCGGCACCCCACCGGGGTGCCGCCCTTCGTCATCCGCCGCGCGGGGGACGTCAGGCCTTGTCGCCGGCGCCCGCGTCGGAGGCCGGGTCCTCGTCGAAGGACTCGTACTCGTCGTCGTCCTCGTCGTAGTACTCGGTCACGTCGCCCGCGGCCTCGGCGCGCCGGACCTCCTCGGGGTCCTGGTCGTCGTCGGCCTCGTCCTCGTCGTCCTCGTCGAAGGCCTCGTCCGTGGCGTGGGGCGCCTCGTCCTCGTCCTCGGACTCGTCGGCCATGGCGTCGGTGAACTCGATGCCGTCGAGCTCGGCGAGCCGGTCGGAGGCGTCGGTGGTGCCGTCCTTGTCGGCCTCGGCGGCCTTGGCGAACCAGTCACGCGCCTCGTCCTCGCGGTCGGCGGCCAGCAGCGCGTCGGCGTAGGCGTAGCGCAGGCGGGCGGTCCAGGGCTGCACGGAGTTGGAGGCCAGCTCCGGGCTCTGGAGGGTGACGATGGCGGCGTCGAGCTGGCCCATGTCGCGCCGGGCGCCGGCGGCGACCAGGCGCATCTCGACCTGGCCGGCCTTGTCGAGCTTCTGCACCTCGGGCTCGCCGGCCATGGCGAGGGCGCGCTCGGGACGGCCCAGGCCGCGCTCGCAGTCGGCCATGACGGGCCACAGCTCGACCGAGCCGGTCATCCGGCGGGCGGCGCGGAACTCGGCGAGGGCCTCGCTGTACTTCTGCGTGGCGTACGCGGCGAAGCCGGCGGCCTCACGGACGGCGGCGACGCGGGAGGCGAGGCGCAGGGCGATGCGGGAGTACGCGTACGCCTGCTCGGGGTCCTCGTCGATCAGGCGGGCGACCATGACCAGGTTCCGGGCCACGTCCTCGGCCAGGGTCTTGGGCAGGCTCAGCAGCTCCTGGTGGACGTCGTCGTCGATCTCGTTGCCGGTGACGTCCTCGTCGATGGGGAGGCGCTTGACGGGCTCGCGGTCACGGTCGCGGAAGCCACCGCGCTCGTCGTCGCGCCGGCCGTAGCCGCCGCGGTCGCCACCCCGGTCGTCGCGGCCGCGGTAGCCACCGCGGTCGCCCCCACGGCCACGGTCGTCACGGCGGTCGCCGCCACGGTCGTCGCGGCCGCGGTAGCCGCCGCGCTCGTCGTCCCGGCGCGGGGCACGGTCGTCGCGGCGGTATCCGCCCTGGGGGCGGTCGTCGCGGCGGCCGTAGCCGCCACGGTCGCCGCCGCGGTCGTCACGACGGTCGTCGCGGCGGAAGCCACCGCGCTCGTCGTCCCGGCGCGGGGCACGGTCGTCGCGACGGAAGCCACCACCCTGCGGGCGGTCGTCGCGGCCGCGGTAGCCACCACGGTCGCCGCCACGCTCGTCGTCACGACGGAAGCCACCGGACGGACGGTCGTCCCGACGGAAGCCACCCGACGGACGGTCATCGCGGCGGAAGCCACCACCCTGGGGACGGTCGTCGCGGCGGAAGCCACCGCGCTCGTCGTCCCGGCGCGGGGCACGGTCGTCGCGGCGGTATCCGCCCTGGGGGCGGTCGTCGCGGCGGCCGTAGCCGCCGCGGTCGCCGCCGCGGTCGTCACGACGGTCGTCGCGGCGGAAGCCACCGCGCTCGTCGTCCCGGCGGGGGGCGCGGTCGTCACGGCGGAAGCCACCACCCTGCGGGCGGTCGTCGCGGCCGCGGTAGCCACCACGGTCGCCGCCACGCTCGTCGTCACGGCGGAAGCCACCGGACGGACGGTCGTCACGACGGAAGCCACCGGACGGACGGTCATCGCGGCGGAAGCCACCACCCTGGGGACGGTCATCCCGACGGAAACCGCCACCCTGGGGACGGTCGTCACGGCGGAAACCGCCGCGCTCGTCGTCCCGGCGCGGGGCACGGTCGTCGCGACGGAAGCCACCACCCTGCGGGCGGTCGTCACGGCGGCCGTAGCCGCCACGGTCGCCGCCGCGGTCGTCACGACGGTCGTCGCGGCGGAAGCCACCGCGCTCGTCGTCCCGGCGCGGGGCACGGTCGTCACGGCGGAAGCCACCACCGGACGGACGGTCGTCCCGACGGAAACCGCCGCCCTGGGGGCGGTCGTCACGGCGGAAGCCGCCGCCCTGGGGACGGTCGTCGCGCCGGCCGTAGCCACCGCGGTCGCCGCCACGGTCGTCGCGGCCGCGGTAGCCACCGCGGTCGTCGTCACGACGCTGGCCGCCACCGGAGCGGTCGTCGCGGCCCCCGCGGTAGCCGCCCCTGTCGCCGTCGCGACGCCGCGGCTCGCGCTCCGGACGATCGTCGGGAGAGTAGGTGGACATGGGTGAGACTCCTGTCTTCGGGGTGCCGCAATCATTCTCGCGCAACCAGCCCGCAGTCGCGCTTCGGCAAAAGGCATAAAACAAAAAGGACCCTTGGTCCCAGCGTGAACGCTGGGACCAAGGGTCCTTTGAAAGATTGTTCGGCGGCGTCCTACTCTCCCACAGGGTCCCCCCTGCAGTACCATCGGCGCTGAAAGGCTTAGCTTCCGGGTTCGAAATGTTACCGGGCGTTTCCCTAACGCTATGGCCACCGAAACCCT
Source organism: Streptomyces sp. NPDC101132 (assembly GCF_044759225.1). NCBI lineage: Bacteria > Bacillati > Actinomycetota > Actinomycetes > Kitasatosporales > Streptomycetaceae > Streptomyces > Streptomyces sp. NPDC101132. Next base: position 164 of record NZ_JBIVYX010000026.1, on the reverse strand, counting down.
ATCGGTTTCGAGCGAACAAGCACACTCTGTAGTTGTGTTCCAGCTCTAGAAACCAGCAACCGTTCGTTGCTTCAGAACTAACACAGTGGACGCGAGCAACTGAGGACAAGCCCTCGGCCTATTAGTACCAGTCAGCTCCACCCGTTACCGGGCTTCCACATCTG
>NZ_JBIVYX010000025.1:27709-45443 GCF_044759225.1 Streptomyces sp. NPDC101132 | reverse complement strand
CACGACCTCGACCCCGTGAAGGGTCTGGTCCAGGACGGACTTCACCGCCGTCGGCAGACGCTCTGCGTCGTTGTAGACGATGACGACCACGGAGAGATCCGGTCGCGGCGCGTTCGTGTTCTCTGAGGTCTCGAGGGTCATATTCGCCCCAGCGAATACGTCATCTTCGATCGGCTCTCTTTTGCACGGGAAAACTCCGCCGCGCCGAATACAGGTGCTTTCGCCGCGCCGAATTTTGGGGCTGGTTTGATGCGACGGCCACCGCGGCGACCGGTCAGGCACGATACCCCAGCGGGCCTGTCCGCAGCCGCTGCCGACCGGCGCGCCCCGCGCGTGTGTGAGCCGCCCGACCCCCGCACCCGGCACCAGGGCGGCCCCCATACCAGATCCTCCCGGATGAACACCAGGGTATCAGCGGGAGATTCATCACACAGGGTGAGTCGTTCGGGCGCTCGGAACGTCGGAGCGCGGTGCTTACTATGAACGGAACCTTTTCGTCTGCCGAACGCCGCGGGCTTCCGCAGGGTGTCCGCACGTCCCGCCACGGAGCCTGACACCCCATCGGGGAATCCGCGGAGCCACCGGCGTCCTGAATTGCGCGGAATGACACGGAGAGTTTTCCGGCCGCTCCGACCGCTGATGAAATTGTGAGGCAGACCCCGCCATGACATCGACGGCGTCGACGTCCCCGACCGTTCTGCAGCCCTCCATATCCGGGCGCGGCGACCGCCCCGCCGGAACTGGTCCGCTGCCGACCCGGCTCGATTCCCTCACCAGCCTGAGGTTCTTCGCGGCGTTCGCGGTCTTCGCGCACCACTTCACCGGATACGGCCACAAGACGGGCTTCGGCACCGCGCCGCTGATCTTCCCGTACTCGCAGATCGGCGCGCACGGCGTCACGTTCTTCTTCGTGCTCTCCGGCTTCCTGCTGACCTGGGTCCACAAGCCGGAGCAGAGGGCCGGCGCCTTCTACTGGCGGCGCATCGCCCGCATCTGGCCGGCCACCCTCGTCGCCGCGGTCCCCGCCTACTACGTCTTCTACGTCATGGCGAAGGAGGACCGGGACTGGGGCAGCATCATCTCCTCGCTCTTCCTGGTCCAGAACTGGTTCCCCGGCGCCTACCCCACGCTGCCCGGCAACCCCGTCACCTGGACCCTCGGCGTCGAGCTGCTCTTCTACCTGCTCTTCCCCTTCGCGGCCCGCGTGCTGGTCCGGATGCGCACCCGGAACCTGTGGCTGCTGACCGCCGCCGGCCTGCTCGGCATGGTCGTCGTCGACCACGTGGCGTACGCGGAGCTCAGCGCCAAGACGGCCTCCTGGGTCATGCGGCACCCGCTGGTCTACATGCCGGAGTTCCTGCTCGGCATCACCCTCGCCCTGGCGGTCAAGCGGGGCTGGCGGATGCCCCTGCACCCGGCCGTGCCGGTCGCCGCGCTGGCCGCGTTCGTCTACGCGTACTACCAGGCGCGCGCCGCGCTGCCCCCGTACTGGGACCAGCAGCTGGAGGCCCTCGTCCGGCCGAGCATCTCCATCCTCGCCGCCCTGATCATGCTGGCCTTCGTCCAGCGCGAGGTCGCCGGGCACCGCGGGATCATGAACAGCAGGACGCTGATCAACCTGGGCATCTGGTCGTATTGCTTCTACCTGCTGCACCACACGGTCAGCCGCTGGGCCACGTACGAGTTCGGCCGCCTGCACGACAACAACGGCGCCCTCTTCGGCCTGCTCGGCCTCGGGCTCGTCGCGACCGCCCTGTCCTGGGCGCTGCACCGGTACGTCGAGGAACCGGCCAACCGCTGGCTCATCCGGAAGATGCCGGCCCGGCTGCGGACCCCGGTCCGCCGCTGACCGGCGGGCGTCCGCCCGGCGGCCGGCGACGGGCGGGGCTCAGCCCCGCGCCCGGCCCCCGCGCTGCTCAGCCCTCGTGCTCCGCGATCAGCGCGGTGCCCACCCGGCGGAAGCCCGCCCGGCCGTAGATCCGGGCCACGTCCTCGTCGCCGGCCGACAGGAAGACCGTCCGCGCACCGTTCGCACGCGCCGCCGCCACGAGCGCCGCGGTCACCCCGAGCGCCAGCCCCTGGCGCCGGGCCGCGGGCAGGGTGCCGACCCCCACCACCTCGGCCACGTCACCGGCCGGGTTGTACTGCCCGGACGACAGCACCACCCCGTCCCGCACCGCCGCGGCCAGCACCGTGGTCCCGGCCGCCAGCTTCGCCGTCACGTACGCCCGGCGGCCCTCGCTGCCCGGGTCGGCCGTCTGCCGCGCCAGCTCCGCCGGCCCGGCCTCGCCCCTCGCGGTGCCGGGCGCCGCGAAGGCCAGCGCCGGCACCGTCACCGCCGCCCGCAGCAGCGGGTCGTCCGCGCCCAGCAGCCGTACCTCCGGATGCGGCTCCGGCGCCGCGGCCTCCGGGTCCAGCACCATCAGCGGGTGCGCGTGCACGGACAGGCCGGCCGCCTCCACCGCGGCCCGCAGGCCGGGCGTCGTCTCGGCCACCCACTCGAAGGCCTCGGGCACCTTCAGCTCGCGCTGCCGGGCCAGCACCCGCTCCACGTCGGCGGCCGTCACCGGCCCGGCGCCGCCGAGCACGGGCCGGGCGTAGTACGCCCAGCCCTCGGGGTTCTCCTGGACGAACAGGGTCAGGGGGCCGAAGTCCTCGGCGCGGGCACCGCCCACGCGCGGCACCGTGTCGTAGTACCGCTCAAGATCGTCAAGTGTGGTCACGGCGCCATGGAAGCAGGATCGCGCCGGCCGGGCACCCCCTTTACGGCACGCGTCACGCACCTTCCTTGAGCACCCGGGACACCAGCTGCCGCTGGGCCTCCGTGAGGTGCGGATCGGCGCAGTGGACCGTACGTCCGTCCACCGTGATCCGGTACGAGAAGCCGTCCGGCACCCCCACCGCCCCCGACGTGCCGCCCGGGCCGCCCGGCGCGGTGGACAGCGCCCGCTCGGCGAGCGCCGCCCACTCCTGCGCGTCCGGCCGGCCCGCGGTGTCCACCTCGGCACGCCGCTCGATCCCCGCGAACCCGCCCGTCCTGTGTACTTCGATGCGCATGGGACCTCTCTACCGCGTCTACGCGGTGGGGACACCCACCTGCGACCACGCCTTCAGCAGCGCCTGGGACTCCTCGCCCTCGCCGAACAGCGAGACGGCCTTCGCCACCGAGAGGCGGGCGAAGTCCTTGAACTGGGCCTGGGAGTCCAGCTCGCCGCCCGCGAGGGTCTCGTACCAGATCTTCCCCGCCCGCTCCCAGGCGTTGCCGCCCAGCGCGGTGGCCACCAGGTAGAAGGCGTGGTTGGGGATGCCCGAGTTGATGTGCACGCCGCCGTTGTCCCGGCCGGTGCGCACGTAGTCGTCCATGGTGGCCGGCTGCGGGTCCTTCCCGAGCACGTCGTCGTCGTACGCCGTGCCGGGGGCCTTCATCGAGCGCAGCGCCACGCCCTGCACGTCGGGGGCGAAGAGCCCGGCGCCGATCAGCCAGTCCGCCCGGTCGGCGGTCTGGCCCAGGGCGTACTGCTTGATCAGCGAGCCGAAGACGTCGGACATCGACTCGTTGAGCGCCCCGGACTGGCCGAAGTAGTCGAGGTTGGCCGTGTACTGGGTGACGCCGTGGGCCAGCTCGTGCCCGATCACGTCCACCGGGAGGGTGAAGTCGAGGAAGATCTCGCCGTCACCGTCGCCGAACACCATCTGCTCGCCGTTCCAGAAGGCGTTGCCGTAGTTCTCGTCGTAGTGGACGGTCGCCAGCAGCGGCAGGCCCTCGCCGTCGATCGAGTTCCGGCCGAAGGCGGACAGGAACAGCTCGAAGGTCGCGCCCAGGCCCGCGTACGCGCGGTTCACCGTCGCGTCCTGGCCCGGCTCGTCCCCCTCGCGGCGCACGACCTTCCCGGGCAGCGAGGTCCGGCGCTGCGCGTCGTGGATCGTCCGGTTCGGCTCCTCGGCGGCTCCGCCGAAGGCCGGCAGGCCGATGACGGTGTTCAGGCGGCGCTCGGTGCGCAGCGAGGCGTCGGCGATCAGGGTCCGCTTGGCGGGTGCGGCGACGGCCGGGTTGTCGGCTTGGGCCAGCTTGTCGAGGAGGTGGGGCGGCACGATCGTGCAGAAGACGGGGTGGGCGGCGCGGCGGGCGTCCTTGGCATCCATGCGACAGCAATGTGGCAGTGGGTCATGACGCTGTCACTACCCGCGACCATGATTCATTCCTCCGTCTCAAACTCGCAGCACCGCGTTGACAGAACGTCCGGACCTTCCGGGGCCTCCCGAGGCGTAAGTCACATTTCGGACATTCCGGAAACGGGGTCCCGCATACTGGAACGACGACGCGTCCCCGCCGCGGTCTCGGTTAGTCTGCGGAGCATCATGCGTTTCGGGCTGCTTCTCCTTAGCTGCCGCGGCGAGGGCCTGTAGTCGTAGGCCGACCCCCTCCCCGCGGAGTCTGGTGTTGCGCAGTACGACCCGTCGGCCGTCCCAGCGAATCAACGCGGACACGCGAGGAGCCCCACGCCATGACCCAGCACAGCTACGCCGACCGCCGCACGCCCGTCACCAACGCGACCCACACCCAGCAGCCCTCCGGGATGCCGGTCCACAAGTACGGCGTGTACGAGCAGGTGGACATCCCGGACCGCACGTGGCCGGACGCGCGCATCACCAAGGCACCCCGCTGGCTGTCCACCGACCTGCGCGACGGCAACCAGGCCCTGATCGACCCGATGAGCCCCGCCCGCAAGCGCGAGATGTTCGACCTGCTGGTGCGCATGGGCTACAAGGAGATCGAGGTCGGCTTCCCGTCCGCCAGCGACACCGACTTCGCCTTCGTACGCTCCATCATCGAAGAGGGCGCGATCCCGGACGACGTCACCATCTCCGTGCTGACCCAGGCCCGCGAGGACCTGATCGAGCGCACCGTGGAGTCCCTGCGCGGCGCCAAGCGCGCCACCGTGCACATGTACAACGCCACCGCGCCGACCTTCCGCCGGGTCGTCTTCCGCGGCTCCAAGGACGACATCAAGCAGATCGCCGTCGACGGCACCCGCCTGGTGATGGAGTACGCCGAGAAGATCCTGGGCGACGAGACGGTCTTCGGCTACCAGTACAGCCCCGAGATCTTCACCGACACCGAGCTGGACTTCGCCCTGGAGGTCTGCGAGGCCGTCTGCGACGTCTGGCAGCCCGGCCCCGGCCGCGAGATCATCCTGAACCTGCCCGCCACCGTGGAGCGCTCGACCCCCTCCACCCACGCGGACCGCTTCGAGTGGATGTCCCGCAACCTGTCCCGCCGCGAGTACGTCTGCCTGTCCGTGCACCCGCACAACGACCGCGGCACGGCCGTCGCCGCCGCCGAGCTGGCGATCATGGCCGGCGCCGACCGCATCGAGGGCTGCCTGTTCGGCCAGGGCGAGCGCACCGGCAACGTCGACCTGGTCACCCTGGGCATGAACCTGTTCTCGCAGGGTGTCGACCCGCAGATCGACTTCTCGCAGATCGACGAGATCCGCCGCACCTCCGAGTACTGCAACCAGATGGAGGTCCACCCGCGCCACCCCTACGCCGGCGACCTGGTCTACACCGCCTTCTCCGGCTCCCACCAGGACGCCATCAAGAAGGGCTTCGACGCCATGGAGGCCGACGCGGCCGCCCAGGGCAAGACCGTGGACGACATCGAGTGGGCCGTCCCGTACCTGCCGATCGACCCGAAGGACGTCGGCCGCTCCTACGAGGCGGTCATCCGCGTCAACTCGCAGTCCGGCAAGGGCGGCATCGCGTACGTCCTGAAGAACGACCACAAGCTGGACCTGCCGCGCCGCATGCAGATCGAGTTCTCGAAGATCATCCAGGCCAAGACCGACGCCGAGGGCGGCGAGGTCACGCCGAAGGAGATCTGGTCGGTCTTCCAGGACGAGTACCTGCCGAACCCGGACAACCCGTGGGGCCGCATCCAGCTGCGCTCGGGTCAGTCGACCACCGACAAGGACGGCACCGACACCCTGACCGTCGACGCGGTCGTGGACGGCGTGGAGACCACCCTGGCGGGCTCCGGCAACGGTCCGATCTCGGCCTTCTTCGACGCGCTGGCCGGCATCGGCGTGGACGCCCGCCTGCTGGACTACACCGAGCACACCATGAGCGAGGGCGCGTCCGCGCAGGCCGCCTCGTACATCGAGTGCGCGATCGACGGCCGTGTGCTGTGGGGCATCGGCATCGACGCCAACACCACGCGCGCCTCCCTGAAGGCCGTCATCTCGGCCGTGAACCGCGCGGGCCGCTGACCCGGCCCGGCCCCGGAGCGACGCCCGCCCGGGTCCTGACGTGACGGATGCCCGGACCCCCCGCGAGGGAGGTCCGGGCATCCGCCGTACGGGGGCCGGCCGCAGGGGGGAGGGCGGCCGGCCCCCGTCTCGGGGGACCGCGCGGGAACGGCGGTCCGTGGCCTCGGAGACGGACACGGGCGGTTCCGCCCGCGAGATGGCCGGTGCTGTTCGAGCACCTGCTCGGGGCTTGCGAGATCCATCCTGGGGGAGGGCCCCGGCCTGCGGAAGGAAGATCAACGGGACGCAACCGGCCCTGACCGCAAGGGGCCAGAGCCGCCCGCCGGACCTCCGCCGGAGGGCGCGGAAGGGCGGAGTTCGGCCAACTCCCGTGTGGGGAAGGGGGATGTCCTGTCGCGGGACTGCCGTCGTCCGGCGCATGTGGCTAACATCACGCCAACGTCGCGATGTTGCGGGGATGTAACGGAGGTGGGACGTGCTGCCTGGGCGAGGCGGGAACGGCCGGAAGGTGATGCCGTGGGGCATCCGCACCACCTGGAGCACCGTGGGGGACGGTGAGTTCTTCTGCCCGGGCTGCGGCGGGGACCGCAACTACCGCCGCCGGACCGGCCGGCGCCGGCTCACCGTGCTCGGGCTGCCGCTGCTGCCGCGCGGGTACGTCGGCCCGGTCGTCGAGTGCGCCGCCTGCGCGGAGCGCTACGGGCCGGAGCTGCTGGACCACCCGACCACCACCCGCTTCTCGGCGATGCTGCGCGACGCCGTCCATACGGTGGCCCTGGCCGTCCTCGCCGCCGGGGGCACGTCCTCCCGTACGGCGCTGGAGGCCGCGGTGTCGGCCGTGCGCGGCGCCGGCTTCGAGGACTGCACCGAGGAGCAGCTGGAGGCGCTCGTCGAGGCGCTGGGGGACACCGGCAGGCTCTCGGCGGACATGTTCGGCGCCGCCCTGTCCATCGAGCTGCACGAGGCGCTGGAGCCGCTGTCGCCGCACCTGGCGCCGGCCGGCCGCGAGTCGATCCTGCTCCAGGGGGCCCGTATCGCCCTCGCGGACGGCCCGTACACGCCCGGCGAGCGGGAGGTGCTGGCCACGGCCGGGGGCGCGCTGCGGCTCGACACGGACGACGTCACGCGGCTGCTCGCGGCGGCCCGCACGCCCTCCTGACCCGGCCCGACGGCGGCCTGTCAGGACCGAAGCCCCGGACGCGGTTGTCCGGGGCTTCTCCGCACCCTCGTTCTACGCGTGTTGACTCCGCTCCGCTGCGTAACGATTTCGCGTCGCCGCCCGGCGGGGGGCCTCGTTTCTGGCCGGAAGTGGATCCTCCGGAGCCGGTGGACCCTCGCTGTCCTGCGGCTTCACAGGGCGTTCACAGGACGTTCGGATTCGCTTGACGGAAAGTCGCCCCTGCCTGGTCAGGGGGGTGAGGGCGGCCGCGGCTTCCCGTTCGTGCAGGTGGGAACGCCAAGCGGAGCCGGATCTTCCCATAGACGATCCGAGGTGGCACCGCCATGAGAGGAATCCACAAATCGAGGTTCCGTCAGGCTCAACAATTTGTAGCAGTCGACGATGTGCGTGAGGGCCCTCACAGGCGTTGGATTCCGGTTACACGACGAGGCGCTGTCCGTAACACCACAGGGCTTCGATCCACGTGAAGCACTGACAACCCTGACCGTCAGAGCCGCCGGCGCAGGGATAACCAGAACTCCTCTCAATTACCTACCTCTTGAAGGGCAAGGCAGAGATGGCACGTGTCGCCGCCCGGCTTTCCGACGGAGAGCAGAGCATGCACCCGGTCGACGAGGTGCTCCCCCTTCCCAAGCTCGCGCTCTACGGCTTCCAGCACGTACTCGCGTTCTACGCGGGAGCGGTGATCGTCCCGATCATCGTCGGTGGTGCCCTGGGACTCAGTACGGAACAGCTCGTCTACCTGATCAACGCAGACCTCTTCACCTGCGGCATCGCCTCGATCATCCAGGCGTTCGGCATCGGCCGGATCGGTGCGCGCCTGCCGCTGATCCAGGGCGTCACCTTCACCGCGGTGTCGCCGATGATCGCCATCGGCCTCGGCGCCGGAGGCGGGACCGCAGCACTCCTGGTGATCTACGGAGCCGTGATCACCGCGGGCATCGCGACCTTCGCGTTCGCCTGGCTGCCGCCCAAGGCCTTCCGCGCCGTGATGCGGCTGTTCCCGCCGGTCGTCACCGGCACGGTGATCACGGTGCTCGGCATCGTGCTCATCCCGGTCGGCCTCAACGACGCCGCGGGCGGCCTCGGCAGCCCCGACTTCGGCGACCCGAAGAACTTCGCCTACGCCGGCGGCACGATGCTCTTCATCCTGATCCTGATGAAGCTCGGCAAGCCGTTCCTCTCCAGCATCGCCATCCTGCTCGGCCTGGTGGGCGGCACCGCCGTCGCCTTCCTGCTCGGCGACGCCAAGTTCGGCGACGTGTCGAAGGCCGACTGGGTGGGCGTCACCACCCCGTTCCACTTCGGCGTCCCGAAGTTCGAGTGGTTCCCGATCGTGCTGATGCTCATCGTCATGCTGATCACGATGGTGGAGACCACCGGTGACACGTACGCGGTCGGCGACATCGTCGGCAAGGAGGTCGACAGCGAGACCGTGGCCCGCGCCCTGCGCGCCGACGGTGCCGCGACCGCCCTCGGCGGTGTGCTGAACTCCTTCCCGTACGTCGCCTTCGCCGAGAACGTCGGCCTGGTCCGGATGACCAAGGTCAAGAGCCGCTTCGTGGTCGTCGCCGCGGGTGTGTTCATGATCGTCCTGGGTCTGCTGCCCAAGGCGGCCGCGATCGTCGCCTCCGTCCCGCACGGGGTCCTCGGCGGCGCCGCCACCGTGATGTTCGCGATGGTCGCCCTGGCCGGCATCCAGACCCTCGCCAAGGTCGACCTCAAGGAGGAGAAGAACGCGCTCGTCATCGGCGTCTCCCTGGCCTTCGCCCTGCTCCCGGCCACCGTCCCGGTGTTCTTCAAGGAGCACATGAACGCCGACCTCTCCTCGCTGCTCAACAGCGGTGTCACGCTCGGTGCCACGGCGGCGATCGTGCTGAACCTGATCTTCAACGGTCTCGGCAAGGACGACGCACACCACGCCACCGCGGCTCCGGCAGTCATCCCGGGTCAGCCGGCGGAGACCACGGCCGCGAAGGGCACGGACGCGGACGACGCCGCGCCCGCCGCCGAGGCCGCGGAGGGCGAGGCCGCCGAGCCCGCGCCCACCGCCTGATACCTCCCAAGGGGTGTCCCCGGCCGGGTTCCACCACCGGCCGGGGTCACTGCCGTTCCGCCGCCGGGCGAGGCACCTTGCGGCCAAGGACGCTTCCTGCCACCCGGAAACCGGTCCCGAACCGATCTTCCCTGCCTACGGTCGGATCCGACCCAGGGCGCCCGCCGCCCGCCACCACCGGACCGGGAAGATCATCATGCGCACACGTGTGTTCCGGCGCTTCGCCGTCGCCTCCACCCTCGCAGTCTCGGCCTCGCTGCTGGGCGGCCACGGGGCCACGGCCGCCGACACCGCGTCCCCCGTCACGCCGAAGGCCGTCTTCAACGACCCGGCCACCAGCCCGAACGCCATCCGCGACGAACTGATCAGGCTCATCGACAACACGGCGGACGGCGGGCTGATCCGGGGCTCGATCTTCCTCTTCACCGACAACGACGTGCGCGAGGCCCTCAAGCGGGCGGCGTCCCGGGAAGGGGCGAAGAAGGTCACCGTCCAGATCGTCTTCGACGAGAAGGCCGTGGCCGAGACGAACGCGGCGGGCGAGCCCACCGGCACCGAGTTCGGCAACCTGGGCACCGCGTTCGGCCGGACCGTGAAGTACGGCGACACCGTGGACGCCGCCACCGCCGGATCCTTCGTCCTGGCCTGCGAGAAGGACCGCGGCTGCATCGGGAACCGGAAGATGACGCAGGCCGACGGCGACGTCGAGAACGCCATCAACCACAACAAGTTCTTCCTGTTCTCCAAGGTGGGCACCACCGAGAACGTCGTCTTCCAGTCCTCGGCGAACCTGACCACGAACCACCGCACCGCCATGTACAACAACGCGGTGGTCGTCCCCCACAAGGAGCTCTACGACGAGTACGACCGGTACTGGAACGACCAGGTGCGCCTCGGCGTCGGCGGCGACGGCCTGGACCACTACTACAAGACCAAGGACGTCGGGGACTACAAGACCTACTTCTTCCCCCGCCGCGAGGACGACGACAACCCCGCCGACGGCGTGCCGGCCGACCCGCGGCAGGACCCGGACACCGACACCGTCGTGGACCTGCTGGAGAACGTGACCTGCAGCGCCGCCTCCCCCTCGAAGATCAGGATCGGGATGTACGCCTTCACCCGGACCCAGGTCGCCGACCGGCTCCGCCGCATGGCCGCCGACGGCTGCACGGTGCAGGTCGTCCTCAACGGGGACAAGGGCAGCGTGGGCACCGGGGTGCGTGACGTCTTCGCCGCGGCGCCCGGAGTCGACGTACGCATGTGCCAGGGCGGCGAGGACAAGTCCGCCCCCGGCCTCGGCATCCACTCCAAGTACCTGCTGATCGACGGCACCTACCTGGACAAGCCGCGCAAGCTGGTCTTCACCGGCAGCCACAACTACACCTACCCGAACCTCCGCTCGCAGGACGAGACCCTGCTGAAGATCGACAACGCGCAGATCTACGAGGGCTTCCGGAAGAACTTCGACGAGACCCTGCTCCAGGGCTCCGCCTGCCGGCAGCCGATGGCCGTCCCCTTCTAGCGACCCCGCGGCCCCGCGGCCCGACCCGACCGACCCGGCCCGTTGTCCCGCCCCTGTGCGGGACAATGGGCCGCATGAGTCTGTTCCGCGACGACGGCATCGTGCTGCGCACCCAGAAGCTGGGTGAGGCGGACCGCATCATCACCCTCCTCACCCGCGGGCACGGCCGCGTCCGCGCCGTCGCCCGCGGCGTACGCCGGACCAGGTCGAAGTTCGGCGCCGGGCTGGAGCCCTTCTCCCACGTCGACGTGCAGTTCTTCGCCCGCGGCAGCGAGCTGGTGGGCCGGGGCCTGCCGCTCTGCACGCAGACCGAGATCATCGCCCCGTACGGCGGCGGCATCGTCACCGACTACGCCCGCTACACCTCCGGCACCGCGATGCTGGAGACGGCCGAGCGCTTCACCGACCAGGAGGGCGAGCCCGCCGTACAGCAGTACCTGCTGCTCGTCGGCGCCCTGCGCACCCTGGCCCGCGGCGAGCACGAGCCGCACCTGATCCTCGACGCCTTCCTGCTGCGCTCGCTCGCCGTCAACGGTTACGCCCCCTCCTTCCAGGACTGCGCGAAGTGCGGCATCCACGGCCCCAACCGCCACTTCTCCGTGGCCGCGGGCGGCGTGGTCTGCGGCGACTGCCGGGTCCCCGGAAGCGTCGTACCCTCCTCGGAGGCCATCGGACTGCTCAGCGCGCTGCTGACCGGCGACTGGGCCACCGCGGACGCGTGCGAGCCGCGGCACGTCAGGGAGGGCAGCGGGCTGGTATCGGCCTACCTCCACTGGCATCTGGAGCGCGGGCTACGCTCCTTGCGTTACGTAGAGAAATAAGGAGCGAGGCGACATGGCACGACGCGGGATTCTGGGGCGGCAGCGCCGCGAGTACGTCCTTCCCGAACCCCACCCGTCCGGCGAGCGCCCGCCCAAGATCCCGGGCGAGCTCGTGCCGAACCACGTCGCCGTGGTCATGGACGGCAACGGCCGCTGGGCCAAGGAGCGCGGGCTGCCGCGCACCGAGGGCCACAAGGTCGGCGAGGGCGTCGTCCTCGACGTGCTCAAGGGCTGCCTGGAGATGGGCGTCAAGAACCTCTCCCTCTACGCCTTCTCCACCGAGAACTGGAAACGCTCGCCCGACGAGGTCCGCTTCCTCATGAACTTCAACCGCGACGTCATCCGCCGCCGCCGCGACGAGATGGACGCGCTGGGCATCCGCATCCGCTGGGTCGGCCGCATGCCGAAGATGTGGAAGTCCGTGGTCCAGGAGCTCCAGGTCGCCCAGGAGCAGACCAAGAACAACGACGCGATGACGCTCTACTTCTGCGTCAACTACGGCGGCCGGGCGGAGATCGCGGACGCGGCCCAGGCCATCGCGCGCGACGTCGCCGCCGGCCGGCTCGACCCCTCGAAGGTCAACGAGAAGACCTTCGCCAAGTACATGTACTACCCGGACATGCCGGACGTGGACCTGTTCCTGCGCCCCAGCGGCGAGCAGCGCACCTCCAACTACCTGATCTGGCAGAGCGCGTACGCCGAAATGGTCTTCCAGGACGTGCTCTGGCCGGACTTCGACCGCCGCAACCTGTGGGCCGCCTGCCTGGAGTACGCCCAGCGCGACCGCCGCTTCGGCGGGGCGATCCCGAACGAGGTCGCGGGCCGCTAGGCCGCCCCCGGCGCGGGGGGGGGGGGCGCCCCCCCCCCCCCCCCCGGGGGGGGGGCCCCCCCGCCCCCCCGCGCCGGGGGAGCACGGCGTCGTGGCGCCGGGGGAACCCGGGTACCGGCCGGCAGGGCCCCGCCGCGCCGCGCGCCTGCGCCGTGCTTCCGGAGCGGGCCGGATCAGCCCGCGGCCGCGCAGTCCGCGCAGGTGCCGAAGATCTCCACGGTGTGCGCCACGTTCACGAAGCCGTGCTCCGCGGCGATGGCCTCGGCCCACTTCTCCACGGCCGGGCCCTCCACCTCCACCGCCTTCCCGCACTTGCGGCAGACCAGGTGGTGGTGGTGCTCGCCGGACGAACACCGGCGGTACACGGCCTCGCCGTCGCTGGTGCGCAGCACGTCGACCTCGCCGGCGTCGGCGAGGGACTGGAGGGTGCGGTACACGGTGGTCAGGCCCACGGAATCGCCGCGGTGCTTGAGCATGTCGTGCAGCTCCTGGGCGCTGCGGAACTCGTCGACCTCGTCCAGCGCCGCCGCCACGGCGGCACGCTGCCGGGTGGACCGTCCTCGTACTGGCGCGGTGTTCGTCTCGCCAGGCGCAGTCGCCACCGGTTCCTCCTCATCTCGGGCCTCGGGCCATTGTGCCAGGCCGGGCACCCCCGGGGCTCCGGCTCGGATCGTGCGCCCGCAGCCGGTCACACCTTGACGTCGTCCCGCGTGCACACCTGCTCGGCGGTGCGGGCCGCTCCGGCACGCCGTCTGGCCAGCGGCGCGGCCAGCGCGGTCGTCACCAGGAAGACGCCGATGGCGATCAGCACGATGGTCGCGCCCGACGGAACGTCCACGTAGTAGGTGGCCGCCGTCCCGCCCAGTGAGACGGCGAGGCTGATCGCGATGGCCAGGCCCAGGGTGGCGGCGAACCCGCGGGTGACCCGCTGGGCGGCCGCGACCGGGATCACCATCATGGCGCTGACCAGCAGCAGGCCCACGATGCGCATGGCGACGGTCACGGTGACCGCGGCGGTGACCGCGAGCAGCAGGTTCAGGGCGCGCACCGGGAGGCCGGTGACCTTCGCGAACTCCTCGTCCTGGCAGACGGCGAAGAGCTGCCGGCGCAGGCCGATGGTCACCGCGATGACGAAGGCCGCGAGGATCAGCATGGCGGTGACGTCCTCGGGGGCCACCGTCGTGATCGAGCCGAACATGGCGCTGACCAGGTTGGTCGTCGAGCCGTTCGGCGCCAGGTTGATGATCATGACGCCGCCGGCCAGGCCGCCGTAGAACAGCATGGCCAGCGCGACGTCGCCGCTCGTCTTGCCGCGGGAGCGGATCAGCTCCATGCCGACGGCACCGAGCACGGCGACCAGGGTGGCCATCCAGACGGGGCTGGTGTTGAGCAGGAAGCCGAGCGCCACGCCGGTCATGGCGACGTGGCCGAGGCCGTCGCCCATCACGGCCTGGCGGCGCTGGACGAGGTACGTGCCGATGGCGGGGGCCGTGATGCCGACCAGGGCGGCGGCGATCAGCGCCCGCTGCATGAAGGCGTAGTTCAGGATGTCCATCAGCTCAGCAGTCCCGTCCGGAGCGGCTCGGCATCGTGCGCCGCGTGGGGGTGTACGTGGTCGTGGCCGGGCAGCGCGTGCTGGCCCACCGCCTCGGGGGGCGGCCCGTCGTGGACGACGCATCCGTCGCGCAGCACGACGGCCCGGCTGATCAGCGGCTCCAGCGGACCCAGTTCGTGCAGCACGAGCAGCACGGTGGAGCCCGCCTTGACCTGCTCGCGCAGGGCGTTGGCCAGGACCTCCTGGTTGGCGAGGTCCACGCCGGCCATGGGCTCGTCCATGATCAGCAGCTCGGGCTCGACGGCGAGTGCGCGGGCGATGAGCACCCGCTGGTGCTGGCCGCCGGAGAGGGCGTTGACGGAGGCGTCGGCGTACGCGTCCATGTCGACCAGGGCCAGGGCGCGGTCCACGGCGGCCCGGTCGGCCTTGCGCAGCAGCCCGAAGCGGCTGCGGGCCAGCCGGCCGGAGGAGACGACCTCGCGGACGGTGGCCGGGACGCCGCTGGCGGCGGTGGTGCGCTGGGGCACGTAGCCGATGCGCGACCAGTCGCGGAAGCGCTTGAACTCCGTGCCGAAGAGGGACAGCTCGCCGCTGCTCAGCGGGACCTGGCCGACCACCGACCGGACGGCGGTGGACTTGCCGGAGCCGTTGGCGCCGAGCAGGGCGACGACCTCACCGCGCCGGACGGTGAGGTCGACCCCGCGCAGCACGGGGCGCGAGCCGAGCGAGGCCGTGGCCCCGCGCAGGGATATGACGGGCTGGTCCGCTGCCTCCGCGGGCGTGGACTGCATGGCGCGCGCCTCCGTAACTGCCGTGGTCGTCACTTGCTGCCGAGTGCCTTCTGGAGGTTCCTGAGGTTGGACCGCATGACCTCGAGGTAGTCGGCGCCCTGGGACGTGTCGGTGATCCCCTCCAGGGGATCGAGGACGTCGGTCTTCAGGCCCGTGTCCGCCGCGAGGGTCTTGGCGGTCTTGTCGCTGGCCAGGGTCTCGAAGAACACGGTGGTGACATTGTCCTTCTTCGCCAGGGCCTGGAGTTCCTTCATCCGCGCCGGGCTCGGCTCGGCCTCGGGGTCGACGCCGGAGATGCCCTCCTGGTCGAGCCCGTAGCGCTCGGCGAGGTAACCGAAGGCGGAGTGGGTGGTGATGAAGGTGTCGGTGGCCCGGTTCTTCAGGCCGTCCTTGAACTCGGTGTCCAGGGCGGTGAGCTTGCCGACCAGGTCGGCGGCGTTCTTCTCGTAGTCGGCGGCGTGCGCCGGGTCGGCCTTCCCCAGGGCGGCGCCGAAGCCCTTGGCGATCTCCGCGTACTTGACCGGGTCGAGCCAGACGTGCGGGTCGTCGCCGGCCTCGCCGTGGTCGTGGCCGTGCTCGTCCTCCGAGCCGTGCTCCGTGCCGGAGCCGTGGCCGTGCTCGTCCTCGCCGGCCAGGTCGTGGTGGACGAGCTCGGTGAGGGAGGCGGCGTCGACGGTGTTCTTGACGCCGGCCTGCTCGACGGCCTTGTCGACGGCGGGCTGGAGGGTCTTGAGGTAGAGGACCACGTCCGCCTCGCCGAGCTGGGCGGTCTGCTTGGGCGTGATCTCCAGGTCGTGCGGTTCCACGCCCGGCTTGGTGAGGGTGGAGACGGCCACGTGGTTCCCGCCGATCCGCTCGGCCAGGAACTGGAGCGGGTAGAACGACGCGACGACGTCCAGCTTGCCGTCCTTCGAGCCGCCGGCGGCCGTGGCTCCGGAGCAGGCGGTCAGGGCGCCGGCGCCGAGGGCGACGGCTCCGGTCAGGGCGGCGGCGGGTATGAGGCGTCGTACGTTCATGACACTCATTTTCATCAAAGATGGAAACGATTGTCAAAAGCCTTCGGATCCCGCCGTCGGGCCCGCCCGCGCTCGCGGTTCCGAAGGGGAACCGATTTGAAAGTGGGGCCCCGGCCGCCGGTAACCTGAAGCATTCGCGTTCGTCCTCGTAATGAAGAGAGCACCGTGGCCGCCGACAAGATCGACACCATCGTCAGCCTCAGCAAGCGCCGTGGCTTCGTCTACCCGTGCAGCGAGATCTACGGCGGTCAGCGTGCCGCCTGGGACTACGGACCGCTGGGTGTCGAGCTCAAGGAGAACATCAAGCGCCAGTGGTGGAAGGCGATGGTGACCTCCCGCGAGGACGTCGTCGGCATCGACTCCTCCGTGATCCTCGCCCCCGAGGTCTGGGTCGCCTCCGGTCACGTCGCGACGTTCTCCGACCCGCTCACCGAGTGCACCTCCTGCCACAAGCGCCACCGCGCCGACCACCTGGAAGAGGCGTACGAGGCCAAGCACGGCCGCCCGCCGGCCAACGGCCTCGCCGACATCAACTGCCCCAACTGCGGCGTCAAGGGCCAGTTCACCGAGCCCAAGCAGTTCTCCGGCATGCTGGAGACCCACCTCGGCCCGACCCAGGACACCGGCTCCAAGGCGTACCTGCGCCCCGAGACCGCCCAGGGCATCTTCACCAACTTCGCCCAGGTCCAGCAGACCTCCCGCAAGAAGCCGCCGTTCGGCATCGCGCAGATGGGCAAGTCCTTCCGGAACGAGATCACTCCGGGCAACTTCATCTTCCGCACCCGCGAGTTCGAGCAGATGGAGATGGAGTTCTTCGTCAAGCCGGGCGAGGACGAGCAGTGGCACGAGTACTGGATGGAGCAGCGCTGGAACTGGTACCGCGACCTCGGCATCCGCGAGGAGAACATCCGCTGGTACGAGCACCCGAAGGAGAAGCTGTCCCACTACTCGAAGCGCACCGCCGACATCGAGTACCGCTTCAACTTCGGCGGCAGTGAGTTCTCCGAGCTCGAGGGCGTGGCCAACCGCACCGACTTCGACCTCAAGGCCCACTCCGCGGCCTCCGGCCAGGACCTGTCCTACTTCGACCAGGAGGCCGGCGAGCGCTACGTCCCGTACGTCATCGAGCCCGCGGCCGGTGTCAACCGCGCCATGCTCGCCTTCCTGCTCGACGCCTACGTCGAGGACGAGGCCCCGAACGCCAAGGGCGTCATGGAGAAGCGCACCGTGATGCGCCTCGACCCGCGCCTGGCCCCGGTCAAGGTCGCCGTCCTCCCGCTGTCCCGCAACGAGAAGCTGTCGCCGAAGGCCAAGGGCCTCGCCGCCGACCTGCGCAAGTTCTGGAACATCGAGTTCGACGACGCCGGCGCCATCGGCCGCCGCTACCGCCGCCAGGACGAGATCGGCACGCCGTTCTGCGTCACCGTCGACTTCGACACCCTGGACGACAACGCGGTGACCGTGCGCGAGCGCGACACCATGAAGCAGGAGCGCGTCTCCCTGGACCAGATCCAGGCGTACCTCGGCGCCCGCCTGCTGGGCTGCTGACCCGGAGCGACCCGGAACTGAAGACGGCCGGGGGGCCCGGGGGGGGGGCCCGCCCCCCCGCCCCCCCCCCGGCCGCGGGCCCCGCCCCGGGGGGGGGGGCCCGGCCGCCCCCCCGCCCCCCCCCCCCCCCCCCCCCCCCCCCCCCCC
>NZ_JBIVYX010000025.1:0-27701 GCF_044759225.1 Streptomyces sp. NPDC101132 | reverse complement strand
CGGCCCCATCCCCGGGGGCCCGGCGGCCCCGCGGGGGGGGGGGGGCCGCCGGCCCCCCCCCCCCCCCGGGGCGGGGGGGGGCCGGGGGGGGGGCCCCCCCCCGCGCCCCCCCGGCCGTTCCCGTGTCAGCCGCCGGTCGAGGCGGCCGCGGCCGCCGCGGCGCGCCTCTCACCCTCGGCCGCCGACCGCTTGCCGTAGAGCGCGGTCCACACCCCGAGCGCGCCGAGCACGCCGTAGATCATCACCGGGCTCAGGACGACCATCGTGTCCGTGCTCAGCACGTACGCGAGGACGATCCGCACCCCCGCCTCCGCCAGGTAGGCCACGCCCCACACCGTGGTCATCACGGTCATGGTCCGGCGGAACCCCTCGAACTGCCACAGGCCGTTCCACCACGCCGTGCTCTCCGGCGTGCCGTCGGTGGCGAACTTGCGGCCGAAGTAGAACATCAGCGGACGCGGAGCGAGCAGCGTCGCCAGACACAGCGCCCCGAAGAGGCCGGTCACCGCCGAGTCCTTGACCAGCAGCGCCCGGGCGGTGTGCGCGCCGACCAGCGAGACGACCGCCGTGATCACGATGAACACCAGCGTGACGAGGGCGAACTCGTCCACCTTCCGCCGCCAGGCCACCATGACCGCGCTGTCGAGCACCGGCCAGGCGCTGCTCGCGAGCAGCGCGCCGAACTCGCTCCAGCCGTGGTCCCGGAGGGCGTTGTACGTGAGGATCGGCGCGACGACGTTCAGGCCGATGGTCAGGATCCAGCCGAGGGCCGCCGCCCCGCCCGAGCGGGCGGGCGGCTGCGGACGGCCGCCGGTTGCGGTGGCGGCGGCCGCGGCGGGCTGCGTGGACATGCTTCCCCCTGAGGACTGCGAACAGTGTGGTCGGGGGGAACCTAGGTGCGGATCACGCCAAGAGAACAGGCGTCCAGCACCAAATAATCACCAAGGTGTCCGGAAGAGTCGACTCCGGAGCGGGCGTCTCAGACCCGCAGGCCGCGGATCACCAGAGCCGTCACGGCCTCGAACTCGGCCGTGATCGACGGGGACCGCCACTCCGCCGCGTACTGCGGGTCGTGGAACCGCCCCGTCGCATCGAACACCGCCCGCGCCGCGGCAGGCACGTCCGGCGCCGCCAGCGTCCCCGCCTCGACGCCCTCCCCGATGATCCGCGTCAGCTGGGCGATCAGCTCGGCCAGGTGCGCGTCCACGACACCGCTGTTCTCCGCCAGCAGCACCGTGTACGTCGCGAACAGCTCGGGATCGTCGCCGGCCTTGTGGCGCTTGGCGTCGAACAACGCCTCCAGCCACGCCTCCAGCTTCGACGGAGCCGGCTCCGCCGGCGCCTCGACGATCTCCGCCAGCAGGCCCACGGTCCGGCCCAGCCAGCGGTCCGTCACCGCCTCGCGCAGCGCCGCCTTCGACGGGAAGTGCCGGTACACGCTGCCATGGCTGACCCCCAGGGCACGCGCCACGTCCACCACGGTGGCCTTCGCGGGACCGTAGCGTCGCAGCACCTCCTCGGTCGTCTCGAGGATGCGCTCGGGGGTCAGGGGCTCGGCGGCAGCGGGTGGCATGACTACGACCGTACCGCCCGGTCAGTGCTCGCTGTCGAGGTGGGCCATCTGCGCCGCCGGGTACCGCTCACCCGCCGCGGCCCCCACCGGGACGGCCGCCTCGATCGCGGCCAGGTCGGCCGGGCCCAGCTCGACCTCCAGCGCACCCAGCGCCTCGGCCAGCCGGTCGCGCCGGCGCGCACCGACGAGCGGCACGATGTCCGCGCCCTGCGCGAGCACCCAGGCGATAGCGGCCTGCGCCACGGTGACGCCCTTGGCGGCCGCCACCGCGCGCAGCGCCTCCACCAGGTCGAGGTTCCGGTGCAGGTTCTCGCCCTGGAAGCGCGGGCTCATGCCACGGAAGTCGCCGGGCGCCAGCGCCCGGTCCCGAGTGAAGTGGCCGCTGATCAGGCCCCGGGACAGCACGCCGTACGCCGTGACACCGATCCCGAGCTCGCGGGCGGTCGGCAGGATCTCCTTCTCGATGCCGCGGGAGATCAGCGAGTACTCGATCTGCAGGTCCGCGATCGGAGCGACGGCGGCGGCCCTGCGCATCGTCTCCGCCCCGACCTCGGAGAGCCCGATGTGCCGCACGTGCCCGGCCTCGACGGCCTCGGCGATGGCCCCGACCGTCTCCTCGATCGGCACGTCCGGATCGACGCGCGCGATCCGGTAGACGTCGATGTGGTCCCGGCCGAGGCGCTGGAGCGAGTAGGCGAGGAAGTTCCGGACGGCCTCCGGCCGCCCGTCGTACCCGGCGAACCCACCCTCGACGGTGCGCAGCGCACCGAACTTCACGCTGGTCAGCGCCTGGTCGCGCAGGTGCGCGGGGGCGGTGCGGAGGGCTTCGTTGATGAGCAGCTCGTTGTGCCCCATGCCGTAGAAGTCCCCGGTGTCGAGCAGGGTGACGCCGGCTTCGAGCGCCGCGTGAATGGTCGCGATCGACTCGGCCCGGTCGCTCTCACCGTAGAGCGCGGACATCCCCATGCAGCCGAGCCCGAGGGGGAAGGTGCGGGGACCGGTGGCACCGAGGGTGCGGGTGGTGGGGGTGGAGGAGGTCGTGGAGGTCATGAGACGAGTTTGGCATGAGCGATGACAGATTTCAATATCTGTCAGTTGATGGGCGGGGGGAGGGGGTGGGTGGAGGTGGGCGAGGGGATCGGGGTGGGCCCTGAGGGTGTCTCGGGGGTGAGGCGGCGCGGTGGGGCCGCGTGCTGCTCTTCCTGCGCGGCTGCCGGGTTGTTCTCGCCCGCCGATTGCGGGAAATGGCCACTGGATAAGGGTCATCTCCGACCCCACCGCCCTTCACGGCCCAAGACGGCCGTCTGTCGCCGAGACGAGAGGAGCGCGTAGCGATCGTGGGCGGCTTATGAAGGGGCACGGCCGGCCTGGCGGTCGCTGAGACGGGCGGGGGGCCTACGGACGGTGGTGCGTCCGCCCCGTGGGGCGGGGCCGGGCCCCGGTGCCGGGGGCACGCACCTGGTACCGGAGTGCCTGAGGTGTCCCCCCTGGGCGTCTTTCCTGGGGTTGTCCGCCGAGGTCTTTGCCTTCCGGGCCGGGGTGGCCTGTCAAGGGTGGAACGAAGTGGAATCGCCGCAGGCGACGCGACGAAGGAGCGCCCTTGACAGGGTGCCCCGGCCCGGAAACCCTCGGTCGGCGGACGGCCCCAGATAGCGCCACCTCCCCGACACCGCCCCCGGTGATGCCGGCCTCCGCCGCCCACCCCACCCCACCCGATCCCGCCCGGGCGTGGACCGCTCTCCGTTCAGCTCCTGAGGCCGGGGCCCCGGGTGGCGCCCTTCCTGCCCTCCGGCAGTTCGCCGCCGCCGGCCTTCCCCACCCTCCCCGCGGTCGCTGCCGCCCATCTGCCCGTCGTGGCCGCGCCCACCACCAGGACGGCGAGACCGCAGGCCGTGATCACCCACCACGCCACCCGCGCGGCGTCGACGAAGTCGGCGCCCTGGGCCAGGCCGCCGGCCAGGACCGCGCCGATCACCGCGACCCCCAGCGTGCCGCCCGTCTGGCGGCTCGTGGAGGCCACGGCGGCCGCGACGCCCGCCTGAGCGCGCGGCATGCCCGAGACCGCGGTGTTGGTGATTGGCGCGTTGACCAGCCCGAAACCCAACCCGAACAGCACGTACGACGCGAAGAGCACCGCATCCGACCCCTCCACCCCGCCAGCCGCACCAGCCCCGCCAGCCGCACCAGCCCCACCAGCCCCACCAACCCACCCCGCCCCACCAACCCACCCCGCCCCACCAACTCCACCGACTCCACCAACTCCACCAACCCCACCCGCCCAACCCACCGCGAAGAGCAGCCCGCTCGCCCCCATCGCCGCCCCGGCGACCAGCAGCGGCAGGCGGGGTCCCCGGGTGCCCACCAGGCGCCCCGACAGCGGGGCGAAGACGAAGGTCAGGGCGGCCATCGGGAGCATGTACAGGCCGGCTTCGAGGGCCGACAGGCCCCGTACGTCCTGGAGGTAGAGGGTGTTCAGGAAGAGGAAGCCGCTCAGTCCCGCGAACGCGCACACCGCGATGACCACGGCTCCGCTGAACGGCGCGCTGCGGAAGAAGCGGGGGTCGATCAGCGGCTCCGCGCGCCGGAGCTCGTACCTGACCAGCCCCACCAGTGACAGCGTCGCGACCGTCCCGCAGGTCCACAGCACCCAGGCCGGGGCGTGCGGCGCCTCGATGATCCCGTACGTCAGCGAGCCCAGCAGCAGCATCACCAGCACCTGGCCCACCGGGTCGGCGCGGCGGGGCCGCGGGGCCCGGGACTCGGGCACGTACCGGAGGGTGAGCCCGAGCGCGAGCAGTCCCACCGGCAGGTTCAGCCAGAAGATCGAGCGCCAGCCCACGCTGTCCACCAGCAGGCCGCCGATCACCGGCCCGGCGGCGAGCGAGACGCCGACCACGCCGCCCCAGACGCCGATCGCGCGGGCGCGTTCCCGGGGGTCGGTGAACGTGTTGGTGATGATCGACATGGCGACGGGGTTGAGCATCGAGCCGCCCACGGCCTGGAGCATCCGGAAGGCGATCAGCGCCTCCAGGGTCGGGGCCAGGGAACAGAGCAGCGACCCCGTCGTGAAGAGCACCAGCCCGGTGGCGAAGACCCGGCGGCGGCCGACCCGGTCGGCGGTCGAGCCGGCGAGCATCAGGAGGGAGGCCAGGACCAGCGTGTACGCGTCGATGGTCCACTGCATCCCGGCGACGGAGGCGCCGAGTTCGCTCCGCATGGAGGGGAGGGCGACGTTCAGCACGGTGTTGTCGAGGCTGACGATCAGCAGGCTCATGCAGCAGATCGCGAGGATCAGCAGCCGTCTGCGCGGGCCGGGCTCGGGCGCGACGGACGAGACGGGCGGGAACGGCATGGCGCGCATGATTCAATAGTACGCCTAACTAATCAACACCCGAGTGAGGGACAATGGGCGGATGACCACGCTCGACCAGGCCCCCGCAGCCACCCCGGCCGCCGCGTCCGCGCAGGCCTCCGCAGCCACCCCGGCCGCCGCGTCCGCGCAGGCCACCGCCCCGGCCCCCGCCGCGTCCGCGCAGGCCACCGCCCCGGCCGCCCCCACCCTCTCCATCGGCCCGCACACCGTCCAGCCGCCGGTGGTGCTCGCGCCCATGGCCGGGATCACCAACGCCCCGTTCCGGACGCTCTGCCGCGAGTTCAGCGGCGGCAAGGGCCTGTTCGTGAGCGAGATGATCACGACCCGCGCCCTGGTCGAGCGCAACGACAAGACCATGCAGCTGATCCACTTCGACGAGAGCGAGAAGCCCCGCTCGATCCAGCTGTACGGGGTGGACCCGGTCACCGTCGGCAAGGCGGTCCGCATGATCGTGGACGAGGACCGGGCCGACCACATCGACCTGAACTTCGGCTGCCCCGTCCCCAAGGTCACCCGCAAGGGTGGCGGCTCGGCGCTGCCGTACAAGCGGAACCTGCTGCGCGCCATCCTCAAGGAGGCCGTCGGCAACGCCGGGGACCTCCCCGTGACGATGAAGATGCGCAAGGGCATCGACGACGACCACCTCACCTACCTCGACGCCGGCCGCATCGCGGTCGAGGAGGGCGTGACGGCCATCGCCCTGCACGGCCGCACCACCGCGCAGCACTACGGCGGCACCGCCGACTGGGAGGCCATCGCGCGGCTCAAGGAGCACGTGCCGGAGATCCCCGTGCTGGGCAACGGCGACATCTGGTGCGCCGAGGACGCCCTGCGCATGGTCCGGGAGACCGGCTGTGACGGCGTGGTCGTCGGGCGGGGCTGTCTGGGCCGTCCGTGGCTGTTCGGGGACCTGGTCGCGGCCTTCGAGGGCCGTACGGACGACCTGGCGCGGCCCGGCATGCGCGAGGTCGCGCGGGTCATGCTGCGGCACGCCACCCTGCTGGGCGAGTGGATCGGCGACGAGGCCCGCGGAGTGATCGACTTCCGTAAGCACGTGGCCTGGTACCTCAAGGGTTTCGCGGTCGGCTCCGAGATGCGCAAGAAGCTCGCGGTCATCTCCTCCCTGGCCGAGCTGGACGCTCATCTGAGCGAGCTTGATCTGGACCAGCCCTGGCCCGAGGGTGCGGACGGTCCCCGCGGCCGGACGTCCGGAAACAACCGAGTTGTCCTTCCCGACGGCTGGCTCAAGGATCCATACGACTGCGCCGGAGTGGGTGAGGAAGCCGAACTGGACACGTCCGGAGGCTGAACGGACGGCGTGATATGCGCCACGCATGGGTGGGGTTGCGCTCAGATGAGCGCGGAACCATCGACTGCACTTCTCAAAGGGTGGCACTGGGTGCCACCCTTTGTTCGTTCAAGAGTTGAAGGCAAAGTTATCGATCATCGCTCATGTGAGCACTCTGGAGCCACATCTGACGCTTTTCCCTTTGGGATCTGAAGGCTCGGGGGAGCTTCTGGCTACCGTTGAGTTACTTTCGATCTGCTGGCGGACGGGTGGTTGAAGCCGTACGACGGCCAAGTGGACGTACCGCAATGCCTTCGATCTGGGTATGTTCCTCGCCGTCAGGGCAGCCACCGAGTCCTCGAGGAGTCGAGACCCGTGTCGGAAAACAAAGATCAGAAGTTCGTCTACGACTTCACCGAGGGCAACCGCGACCTCAAGGACCTTCTCGGCGGCAAGGGTGCCAACCTCGCCGAGATGACCAACCTGGGTCTCCCGGTCCCTCCCGGCTTCACCATCACCACCGAGGCCTGCAAGGTCTACCTCGAGAGCGGCGAGGCCCCGGCCGCGCTGCAGGCCGAGGTCAGCGCCCACCTGGAGGCGCTCGAGCAGAAGATGGGCAAGAAGCTCGGCCAGTCCGACGACCCGCTGCTGGTCTCCGTCCGGTCCGGCGCCAAGTTCTCCATGCCCGGCATGATGGACACGGTCCTCAACATCGGCCTCTCCGACGAGTCCGTCACCGGTCTCGCCGCCCAGGCCGACAACGAGCGCTTCGCCTGGGACTCGTACCGCCGCCTGATCCAGATGTTCGGCAAGACCGTCCTGGGTGTCGACGGCGAGCTCTTCGAGGAGGCCCTTGAGGAGGCCAAGGCCGCGAAGAAGATCACGGTCGACACCGACCTCGACGCCGCCGACCTCAAGAAGATCGTCAAGACCTTCAAGAAGATCGTCGCCAAGGAGGCGGGCCGCGAGTTCCCGCAGGACCCGCGCGAGCAGATGGACCTCGCCGTCCGCGCCGTCTTCGACTCGTGGAACACCGACCGCGCCAAGCTGTACCGCCGCCAGGAGCGCATCCCGGGCGACCTCGGCACCGCCGTCAACGTCTGCTCCATGGTCTTCGGCAACCTCGGCCCCGACTCCGGCACCGGCGTCGCCTTCACCCGCGACCCCGCCAGCGGCCACCAGGGCGTCTACGGCGACTACCTCCAGAACGCGCAGGGCGAGGACGTCGTCGCGGGCATCCGCAACACCGTGCCGCTCGCCGACCTGGAGCAGATCGACAAGAAGTCGTACGACCAGCTCATGGGCATCATGGAGACGCTCGAGACGCACTACAAGGACCTGTGCGACATCGAGTTCACCATCGAGCGCGGCCAGCTGTGGATGCTCCAGACCCGCGTCGGCAAGCGCACCGCCGGTGCCGCCTTCCGCATCGCCACCCAGCTCGTGGACCAGGGCCTGATCGACGAGGCCGAGGCCCTCCAGCGCGTGACCGGCCACCAGCTGGCCCAGCTGATGTTCCCCCGCTTCGACGAGAGCGCGAAGGTCGAGCTGCTCGGCCGCGGCATCGCCGCCTCCCCGGGCGCGGCCGTCGGCAAGGCCGTCTTCGACTCCTACACGGCCGTCAAGTGGTCCCGCTCCGGCGAGAAGGTCATCCTGATCCGCCGCGAGACCAACCCGGACGACCTCGACGGCATGATCGCCTCCGAGGGCATCCTGACCTCCCGCGGCGGCAAGACCTCGCACGCCGCCGTCGTCGCCCGCGGCATGGGCAAGACCTGTGTCTGCGGCGCCGAGGAGCTGGACGTCGACACCAAGCGCCGCCGCCTGACCACGTCCGCCGGACAGGTCATCGAGGAGGGCGACGTCGTCTCCATCGACGGCTCCACCGGCAAGGTCTACCTGGGCGAGGTACCCGTCGTACCCTCCCCGGTCGTCGAGTACTTCGAGGGCCGCATGCACGCCGGCGCCGACGACGCCGACGAGCTCGTCCAGGCCGTCCACCGGATCATGGCGTACGCCGACCGGGTGCGCCGCCTGCGCGTCCGCGCCAACGCCGACAACGCCGAGGACGCGCTGCGCGCCCGCCGCTTCGGCGCCCAGGGCATCGGCCTGTGCCGCACCGAGCACATGTTCCTCGGCGAGCGCCGCGAGATGGTCGAGCGCCTGATCCTCGCGGACACCGAGTCCGAGCGCGAGGAGGCACTCAGTGCCCTCCTGCCGCTCCAGAAGAAGGACTTCGTCGAGCTGTTCGAGGCGATGGACGGCCTGCCCGTCACCGTCCGCCTGCTCGACCCGCCGCTGCACGAGTTCCTGCCCGACATCACCGAGCTGTCGGTGCGCGTCGCCCTCGCCGAGGCCCGCAAGGACCACAACGAGAACGACCTGCGCCTGCTCCAGGCCGTGCACAAGCTGCACGAGCAGAACCCGATGCTGGGTCTGCGCGGCGTCCGCCTCGGCCTGGTCATCCCCGGCCTGTTCGCCATGCAGGTCCGCGCGATCGCCGAGGCCGCGGCCATCCGCAAGGACGCCAAGGGCGACCCGCGCGCCGAGATCATGATCCCGCTCGTGGGCACCGTCCAGGAGCTGGAGATCGTCCGCGAGGAGGCCGACGCGATCATCGCCGAGGTCGAGGCCGCCACCGGCACCGAGCTCAGGCTCTCCATCGGCACGATGATCGAGCTGCCCCGCGCCGCCCTGACCGCCGGCCAGATCGCCGAGGCCGCGCAGTTCTTCTCCTTCGGCACGAACGACCTGACCCAGACCGTGTGGGGCTTCTCCCGCGACGACGTCGAGGCCAGCTTCTTCACCGCCTACCTGGAGAAGGGCATCTTCGGGGTCTCGCCCTTCGAGACCATCGACCGGGACGGCGTGGGCGCCCTGGTGCGCCACGCGGTCAAGGAAGGCCGCGCGACCCGCCCCGACCTGAAGCTCGGCGTCTGCGGCGAGCACGGCGGCGACCCGGAGTCGGTGCACTTCTTCCACGAGGCCGGCCTCGACTACGTCTCCTGCTCGCCCTTCCGGATCCCGGTGGCGCGCCTGGAGGCCGGCCGGGCCGCCGCGGAGGCCCAGGGCAGCGACAGCCGCTGAGACCGCGGCCGGGCCGCCCACGGGCCGCCCGGCCGCCCCCAACGGGCCGGTGGCGCGAACCGCCGGCCCGGGCGGGTGGCACGAACCACCCGTCCCCGGCCACCCGTCCTGTCATCCCTGACCAGACGGGACGGGCAGGCCGCCCACGGAACCGTCCCCCGCTCACCCGACCCTCATCGAGCGGAGGGCGGTTCCGGCATGCCCGGAGGCGGGAAACGCGATATCGGGGTGCGCCATATCCGGCATATCCAAAAAGATGCGGAATTCAACCAGCAGGCGGCGGGCGGATCCCCACCCGCCCGCCGCCTCCTGTCAATCAGCCGGACACGTCGGCGCTTCCCGGTGCGACCGACCGCCAGGCCCCGCAAAGCCCCCCACGGCCTTCGCGGAGCGTTTCCGGTCGCCCCGGAGTGTGCCCGGCGGAGTACAGCATTTCGCTTGTCACGCCCTCGCCGAAAGGGGTTTCAACTGTGGCCGAAAGGGCGTGGTGACGTCGCGTGACGGTGTGCATACTCGTGGGGCGGGGGGATTGCGGTTGCACAGTGTGGGGGTTCAGTGCTGCGTATCCATTTCACTGGAGTGGACCTGGCACGGGTGAGGATGGCGGGGAGACCCGATGCGTTGTGGGAAACGATTCTTAGTTTTCATCGCTTAAGAGACCGGCGTGATGCCCGCCTGTTCGGTGAATGGCGTACGGAAACTCGTACCCGGTTGAATGGTGAAACACGCCTGCTGGGTGCGCTGATACCGATCCGGGGCTATTTCCCGGACTTTCTGACGCCCGCCGAGGGCCGGTACGGCGTGGACCTGGGCCTCGACGCGCTCCGCGGCACCCGCGCCTCCCGCCTGCGCCGAGAGCTGGTGCAGGTCGGCGCCGGGGCCCCGATGGTGCCGCGGCTGCGGGAGCTCGCCGAGGGCGGCACCGAGCAGCTGGGCCGGCTGGTCACCGAGCTGCGGGCGTACCACCGGGTCGCGGTCGAGCCGTACTGGACGCACATCCAGGCCCAGATCGAGGCCGAGCGGGCGGCCCGGGGCCGGGCGCTGCTCGACGGAGGGGCGGACGAACTGCTGTCCTCCCTGCCGCCGATGCTGCGCTGGCGCTCGCCGGTGCTGGAGTGCGACTACCCCGTCGACCGGGACGTCCACCTGCGCGGGCGCGGGCTGCTGCTCCAGCCGTCGTTCTTCTGCCGGCGTACGGCGGTGACCCTGGCGGATCCGGAGCTGCCCCCGGTGCTGGTCTACCCGGCCGCCGCGCAGCTGAGTTCGGCCGCCACCCCGCGCGGGGCGGACCCGGGCACCCATCGCACCCTGGGCAAGCTGGTGGGCCACACGCGGTCCGTGGTCCTCCAGGCCATCGGCGACGGGGCCACCACGAGCGAACTGGCCCGCCGCGCCGGGGTGTCGCTCGCCTCGGCGAGCCAGCACGCCTGCGTGATGCGCGAGGCCGGGCTGGTGACCACGCTCCGGCACGGGAACGCCGTCCTGCACACGGTCACCCCGCTGGGCGCGGCCCTCCTCAAGGGCGGGGCCGTGGCCTCCTGAGCGCCGGCCCGCCCACGGCAACCACGGGCCGGGGCGGGGCGGCACAAGGGCGTGGCCCCGGCCGGGGGAGTCCGGCCGGGGCCACGTCCGTCCACCGGTCAGGTGCGGAAGGGACCCGTCACCTCGTACGTGATGCCGCCGGACGAGCTGCCGCTCGTACCGCGCTGGCTGGAGAAGTACAGGCGGTTGCCCGCGGGAGAGAAGGCCGGTCCGGTTATCTCGGAGGAGGCCTGGCCGGTGATCCGCAGGAACGGCGCCACCACGTCGTCCGGGGTGATCACGCAGATCTCCATGGTGCCGCCGTCCTCCGCGACGTACAGGTCGCCGAACAACGAGCCCGTGACGTTGTCGACGCCGGTCAGCGGGGCGCCGCCGCCGGCCACCAGCGAGTCGTCGTAGGCCAGCTCGTAGGTGCTGCTCGCCAGGTTCAGCTGCCAGACCCGGTTGTCGCCCTTGGTGGTGAACCAGACGGTGTCGTTGGCGTAGTGGCAGCCCTCGCCGCCGTTGAACTTCTTGGCGCCGGACACCTGGCTGCGGGTGGCGGTCGGCGAGCCGTCCGGGTCCGGCACGTTCTGCCAGGTGAAGGAGCCGGACGTGCCCGAGCCGGCCACCATGACCTGGAGGGTGCCGGCGGAGAGGTTGCCCCAGGTGTTCGGGACGAAGCGGTAGAAGCAGCCGTTCGTCTCGTCCTCGGTCAGGTAGACCACCTGCCGCACCGGGTCGGCCGCGGCCGCCTCGTGCTTGAACCTGCCCATCGCGGGACGCTGCACGGCCGCGTTGACGCCGAAGGGATCGGTCTCGTAGACGAAGCCGAGGCTGACCTCCTCACAGGACAGCCAGGTGTTCCACGGGGTCTTGCCACCCGCACAGTTCTGCCGGGTGCCGGAGAGGATCCGGTACGCGGAGGTGACCGTGCCCGAGGAGTTGAAGCGGACCGCGCTCGCCCCGCCGGACGGGTTGATCTCGGAGTTGGACACGTAGATCCAGCCCGAGCCGTCGGCGAAGCACGCACCGCCGTCGGGAGCGCTGTGCCAGGTGTACGAGGTGCCGCCGACGGTCTGGCCGGAGCGGGCGATCACGCGGCTGGTGAAGCCGCTGGGCAGCATGATCCCGTTGGCGTCGGCCGCGTTCAGGGCCCCGTAGGGGCCGGGGCCGGGCTGGGCGGGCGCGGCGTAGGCCGCGCCGCGCATGAGCGTGCCGCCGAAGGCGGCGGCCGAGGAGCCGATGACGGCGCCGCGCAGGAAGGTACGACGTTCCACGGTCACTCCTGGTGGGGAGGGGGCGCCCCGCGGCCCGGGACGGCCACGGGGTCGCGCGCCGAGGAACCTAGGCCTGCGGAATTGACGTGGCGTCAACGCCGGGTGTCCCGGGGGCGACCGGCGCCCAACGGACGGCGGGCCGACGGAGCCGGCCGCGCCCGCAGGGCGCCCGCCCCTCCCGGCACGCTCCCGGCGCACGCCCCCAGCCCCCCGGCACGGCCGGAGGGGCGTGCCGGCCCGGGACCTTGGACCCTGGGCCGGGCGCGGGGCGAAGGGGAATCTGGAGGCATGAACCACCACCGCGCCGACATCGCCGGCCGGGCGGACCTCGACCGCCTGCTGCGCCGCTTCTACACCGCGGCCTTCGCGGACCCCCGGATCGGCCCCTTCTTCACGGAGATCGCCGGCACCGATCTGGGCGTGCACCTGCCCCGGATCACCGACTTCTGGGAGCGGGCCCTCTTCCGTACCGCCGACTACCGGCGCAACGCCTTCGCCCCGCACGCCGCCCTGCACTCGGTGCGCGGCATGACCGCCGCCGACTTCGGCCGCTGGGTGCAGCTCTGGCACGCCACCGTCGACGGGCTGCACCGGGGACCGAACGCCGAGCGGGCCAAGGCGCAAGGGGAGCGGATCGCCCTCGCCCTGCACGGGCGCCTCGCCGGCCCCGGGGCCTCCCTGGCGGGCGAGGTGAACCGCGGCTTCATCCCCCTGGCCGCCCTGGAGCTCCGTTCCGCGGCCTGACTCGGCCCCTCACACCCCAGCTGACCTGCGGTGACGCCGTCGCGAAGAAATTTCCGGGAAAAATCACCGGCGAGCGATGAGTTCCGGGACGGCTCCCGGTCTACCTCTCTGTAACCGCCGCCCACGAGGGCGGCGGGACGGGAACACCGAGAGAGAAGAGACGGCCGATGTCCGCCACCATGATCTTCGTCAACCTGCCGGTCAAGGACCTGGACGCCGCCAAGGCCTTCTGGGAGAAGCTCGGCTACTCCTTCAACCCGCAGTTCACCGACGAGACGGCGGCCTCCCTGGTCATCAGCGACACGATCTTCGCCATGCTGCTGACCGAGGAGAAGTTCAAGGAGTTCGCCACCAAGCCGGTCGCCGACGCCTCCCGGACCACCGAGGTGATGGTCGCCCTCAGCGCCGAGAGCCGCGAGAAGGTCGACGAGGTGGTCGAGGCCGCCCTCGCCGCCGGCGCCACCGAGCCGCGGCCCGCCATGGACATGGGCTTCATGTACGGCCGCTCCTTCGAGGACCTGGACCACCACGTCTGGGAGTACGTCTGGATGGACCCGGCCGCCATCGAGGGCTGAGCCGGCCCCCGGGGTCAGGCCGTCCGCACCTCGTACGTGCGGACCGCCACCCCGTCGTCGTCCAGGCAGCGCCCCGACGCCAGGTCGAAGCGCTGCTTGAGCAGCGGCGAGGCCACGAAGGGGCGCCCCGCGTCGGAGCCCAGCAGCCCCCGGGACAGCACGTGGGCGCCGGTGAACGGGTCCTGGTTGCAGATCGCGTACGCGCGGCCCGCCCGGTCCAGGAACAGCGCGGCCTGGCTGCCGTCCGGCAGCAGCGCCGCGACCCCGCGTCCCGGCGTCAGCGCGGTCAGCTCGCAGACCGGCACCCAGTCCTCCCCCGTGCGCAGTTCGACGGTCATCGGGCCGTGCTCCCTTCCAGCGGGCGGATGGTGAGGATCTCCAGGTCGGGCTTGACCTGGTCGCGCTCGGGCACGAACCGCACGGTCGGGTCCGGCGCCCCCGGTGCGTTGACGAAGGACACGAAGCGGCGCATCCGGTCGGGGTCGTCCAGGGTCTCGGCCCACTCGTCGCGGTAGTGGGCCACGTGGGCCGCCATCAGGGCCTCCAGCTCCGCGCACAGCCCCAGGGAGTCGTGCACGACCACGTCCCGCAGGTGGTCCAGGCCGCCCTCCAGCCGCTCCAGCCAGGTGGAGGTGCGCTCCAGCCGGTCGGCGGTGCGGATGTAGAACATCAGGAACCGGTCGATCAGCCGGACCAGCTCGGCGTCGGACAGGTCCTGCGCCAGCAGGTCCGCGTGGCGCGGCGTGGCGCCGCCGTTGCCGCCGACGTAGAGGTTCCAGCCGCCGGCCGTGGCGATCACGCCGAAGTCCTTGCTCTGCGCCTCGGCGCACTCGCGGGCGCAGCCGGAGACGGCGGACTTGAGCTTGTGCGGGGCGCGCAGGCCCCGGTAGCGCAGCTCCAGGTCGATGGCCATCCGTACGCTGTCCTGGACCCCGTACCGGCACCAGGTCCGGCCCACGCAGGACTTCACCGTCCGCAGGGCCTTGCCGTACGCGTGGCCCGACTCGAAGCCGGCGTCGACCAGGCGGGTCCAGATGGCGGGGAGCTGTTCCACGCGGGCGCCGAACAGGTCGATCCGCTGCCCGCCGGTGATCTTGGTGTAGAGGCCGAAGTCGCGGGCCACCTCGCCGATCACGATCAGCTTCTCCGGGGTGATCTCGCCGCCGGGGATCCGGGGCACCACCGAGTACGAGCCGTTGCGCTGGAGGTTCGCCAGGAAGTGGTCGTTGGTGTCCTGCAGGGCCGCCTGCTCGCCCGCCAGCACGTAGCCCTCCGCGCCGATGGTCGGCGCGAGCGAGGCGATGATCGAGCCGACCGCCGGCTTGCACACGTCACAGCCCTCGCCGCCGCGCGCCGCCTCCCGGCCGTGGCTGTCGAGGAGTGCGGCGTACGAGGTGATGCGCAGGGTGCGGACGATCTCGTACAGCTCGGCGCGGGTGTACGTGAAGCAGCCGCAGAGGCCCCGGTCGCCGGCCGGCGGCAGCAGCTGGCCGATCACCTTCACGCAGCTGCCGCAGCCCGTGCCCGCCTTGGTGCACTTCTTGACCTCGGGCAGGGTGGCGCAGGCGGCGACGGCCTTCTTCGTGACGTTGTGGCAGGAGCAGATGATCGCGTCGTCCGGCAGCGAGGCCGGGCCGAGGGCGGCCGGGGCGCCGATCCCGGCGGGCAGCACCAGCTGCTCCGGGGCGGCCGGCGGCACCGAGCCGGTCAGCGGGCGGAGCAGCCCGTACGCGTCGGCGTCGCCCACCAGCACACCGCCGAGCAGCGTGCCGTCCGCGGCGACGACGAGTTTCTTGTAGACCCCCGAGCGGGAGTCCGAGTAGACCACGTCGAGGCAGCCCTCGGTGGTGCCGTGGGCGTCGCCGAAGGAGGCCACGTCCACGCCCAGCAGCTTGAGCTTGGTGGACAGGTCCGCGCCCGTGAACTCGCGCTCAGCCGTGCCCAGCAGGTCCTCGGCGGCCGTCTGGGCCATCTCGTAGCCCGGTGCGACCAGTCCGTAGACCCGGCCGTCCACCGCGAGGGCGCACTCGCCGATCGCGTACACGTGCGGGTCGGAGGTGAGGCAGCGGGCGTCGACGGCGATGCCGCCGCGCTCGCCGACGTCCAGGCCGCAGTCGCGGGCCAGCTCGTCGCGCGGCCGGACGCCCGCCGAGAACACCACGAGGTCGGTCTCCACGGTGCTGCCGTCGGACAGCCGCATGCCGGTCACCGAGCCGTCGGGGCCGGTGACGACCTCCTGGGTGCCCGTGCCCGTGTGGACCGTCAGGCCCATGTCCTCGATGGTGCGCAGCAGGGCCGCGCCGCCGCCCTCGTCGACCTGGACGGGCATCAGGCGCGGGGCGAACTCCACGATGTGGGTGGCCAGTCCGAGCCCCTGGAGGGCGCCGGCGGCCTCCAGGCCCAGCAGGCCGCCGCCGACGACCGCGCCGCGGGTGCGGCCCTTCGCGTACTCCTCGATCGCGAGCAGGTCCTCGATGGTGCGGTAGACGAAGCAGCCCCGCGCGTCCCTGCCCGGTACGGGCGGCACGAAGGGGTACGAACCGGTGGCCAGCACCAGGGTGTCGTACGGCACGACCCGTCCGGAGCGGGCGGTGACCGTACGGGCCGCGCGGTCGACGGCGGCCGCGGGGTCGCCCAGGAGCAGCTCGATGCCGTGCTCCGCCATGAACCCGGCCGGGGTCAGGGAGAGGTCCTCAGGGCTGCTGCCGGAGAAGTACGAGGTGAGGTGGACCCGGTCGTACGCCGGGCGGGGCTCCTCGCAGAGTACGACGACGCGGTGCGTCGCGGTCAGTCCGCGTTCGGCGAGCGCTTCGAGGTAGCGCTGGCCGACCATGCCGTGCCCGATGAGCACGATCGTGGGCGTGGGGGCGGGGTGGGCCATCTCAGGAGCCTCCGTCGTCGGTGAGCAGGTGGAGCAGTGGATTCCGCTGGGAATCCGGGGGCGGGTCCGGCAGGGGTTCGTCGCTCTCCCAGGTGCGGGCGAGGGCGCCCACGCTGGAGAGCTCGCCGAGCAGCACGCCCCCGACCAGGCGGTCGCCGCGGACGACGACCTTGCGGTAGGTCCTGCGGGTGGCGTCGACCAGCCGGACGACGTCGTCGCCGGGCCGGGGCGTGGTCTCGCCGAAGGCGGCCAGGTCCAGGGGACGTTCGCCGGTGGCCAGGGTGAGGCGGGTGAGGGCGCGGGTGCCGGTGTAGCGGGAGGTGGCGGGGGCCGGCGTGGGGCGGGGCCCGGCCGGAGCGGCGGGGGCCGGGGCGTCGGCGGGTGCGGCGCCGGTCAGCGTCCGGGCCAGGGCGTCGGCCTGTTCCAGTGCCGGACCGGCGAGCCCGTACACCTGCCCGTCGTGCTCGGCGCAGTCGCCGATCGCGTACACGTGCGGGTCGGAGGTGCGCAGCGCGTCGTCCACGACGATGCCGCGGCGGGTCTCGATGCCGGCGGCCCGCGCGAGGCCGACGCGGGGCCGGACTCCACAGGCGACGACCACCAGCTCCGCCTCCAGCCGGTAGCCGTCGGCCAGCTCCACGGCGGCCACGCGGCGGGCGGAGGCGGTGGGGGCGGGGGCGGTCCCCGGGGCGGGTGCGGTCCCCGGGGCGGGTGCGGCGGCGGGTGCCGTGGCGGGTGCGGCGGGGGCGGTGACCAGGCCGCGGACGCGGCACTCGGTGTGGACCTCCACGCCCAGGGCGGTCAGGTGCGTGCGGACCAGCCCGGCGGCCTCGTCGTCCAGCTGCCGCTCCATCAGCCGCGCGCCCTGCTGGGCCAGCACCACCTGCGCCCCGCGGGCGGCCAGCGCCCGGGCCGCCGAGACGCCCAGCAGGCCGCCGCCGATGACCACCGCGCGCAGCCCGGGGCGCACCGCCGCCGAGAGGGCCAGGCAGTCGTCCATGGTGCGGAACGGGTGCACGCCGTCCGGCAGTTCACCGCCGCCCGGCTCGAACAGGCCCCGAAGGGGCGGCAGCACCGGGTTCGACCCGGTGGCCAGGACCAGGTCGTCGTACGGCAGGACCGTGCCGTCGTCGCAGTGCACCTCCCGCGAGTCCCGGTCCACGCGCACCGCGCGCACCCCCTTCCGCAGCACCGGGCCGGGGGAGGGGAGGGCGGTGACCTCGGGCGCGTACCGCCCGGCCAGCACCTCGGCGAGCAGCACCCGGTTGTACGGGGCGTGCTGCTCCTCGCCCAGCACGGTCACGGTCACGGCTGGGGTGGCTGTGGCTGTGGCGGTGCCCGGGGTCGAGCCCGGGGCCGCGGGGGCGGCCGTGAGCCGCTGGGCCAGGCGCAGGCCCGCCATTCCGCCGCCGATCACCACCACACGTCGCGAGGTCATGCCAGGAGACTGCGGGCCCGCTGTTTCCCCACCGCATCACCGCTGTTTCCCGCGGGGAACGCTGCCCTCCCGGGGGAGGCCCGTCGGATGTGAGGGGCCCAGTGGGGCGGGGACCAGGGGCGGACGAGGTGCGGGATGAGGGGTGGTTTAACGCTCCCTCAAGTCCGGCTTAAGGATCACCACACCCCCTCTGACCTGGCATAGCGTGCCCCGCATGAGATCCGCCCCCGCGCGCCTGCGCACCGGGCTGCTCGGCGGCGCCGGCGGCGTGTCCGTCCTGTGGGCCGCCCAGGTCCGGCCCTCCGCACGGCTCGATGCGCTCTTCGCCACCGCCGCCCACCTGACCGGCCTGCTCGCCGGGTACGGGGTGCTGGCCCTGCTCTTCCTGATGGCGCGGGTGCCCGCCGTGGAGCACGGGGTGGGCGCGGACCGGCTGGCCCGCCTGCACGCCGTCGGCGGCCGCTGGGTGCTCGCGCTGTGCCTCGGGCACGGGGTGTTCGCCCTGTGCGGCTACGCCGTCCACACCGGGGACGACGTCATCGGCGCCGCCGCCGCGCTGCTGGGCTACCCGGCGCTCGCGGCGGCCGTGCTGGGGGCGGCGCTGCTGGCCGCCGTCGGGGTGACCTCCGCCAGGGCCGCGCGCCGCCGCCTGCCCCACGAGACGTGGCGCGGGGTGCACCTGCTGACGTACCCGGCGGTGGCGCTGGGGTTCGGCCACCAGCTCGCCGGCCCGGATCTCGCGTCCCTCCCGCCGGCGGCGTGGTGCTGGGCGCTGCTGCACACGGCGGTGGCCGTGCTGCTGGTCTGGTACCGGGCCGTGGTGCCCGTACGGCAGGCGCTGCGGCACGGGCTGCGCGTGGCCGGGGTGCGCGCCGAGGGGCCCGGTGTGGTGTCCGTGACGGTGACGGGGGAGGGGCTGGCGGAGCTGCGGGCCGAGCCGGGGCAGTTCCTGCGGTGGCGGTTCCTGCGCCGCGGGCTCTGGCACACCGCGCTGCCGTTCTCCCTCTCGGCGCCGGTACGGGACGACACGCTGCGGATCACCGTGAAGGGCCTCGGGCGCCACTCGCGCCGGATCCGCCGGCTGCGGCCGGGCACGCGGGTGCTGGCCACCGGTCCGTTCGGCGCCCTCACCGCGCGCCGCCGCACCCGCCCGAAGGCGCTGCTGATCGCCGGCGGGGTCGGGATCACCCCGCTGCGGGCCCTCTTCGAAACGCTGCCCGGCGGGCCCGGGGACCTGACCCTGCTCTACCGGGCGGGCGACGCCGGGCAACTGGTGCTGCGGGGCGAGCTGGAGGCCATCGCCGCCGCGCGGGAGGCCGGCCTGCATTACCTGCTCGGGCCGTCGGACGGCGCGTACGACCCGCTCGCGCCCGGTGCCCTGCGGGAGCTGGTGCCCGACCTCGACGCCCACGACGTCTACCTCTGCGGCCCGCCGGGGATGGCCGCGGCCACCACGAACGCGCTGCGGCGGGCCGGGGTGCCGGCGGCGCGGATCCACTCGGAGTGCTTCGCGTACTGAGCCCCGCCGCCCCTGCCGAACCCCCGGCGCCGGCTCAACCGGTCACCTCCGGCGACGGCTCGGCCGGGCACTCCCGGCGACGGCTCGGCCGGTCACCCCGCGACGAGTTGCCGGTCCCCGGCAGCAGGAAGCCGCCCCCGCGACGGCTCCGCCGTCGCCCCGCACCCGGAAGACGAGGACATGGCACGTCACCGCAAGCCCCCCGCCGCACCCGCCCTGCTGCGCAGGGCCCTGGCCGCCGTACCGCCCGCGCAGCGGCTCGCGGCGGGCCTGGCCCTGGCCAGCGCGCTCTCCGCGACCGCCGTCACCGCGTTCGTCGACCCGGCCGCACCCGCCGCCCCGGACCGCTCCCCGGCGGGAACCTCAAGCCTTGCGCAATTCTCGCGGGATTGATGGACGCTGCACCGATCCCGTCCATAGGGTCGCGATCATGCCCGACATATCGCTGACCACGACCGTCCTCCTCTGCCTCGCCGCACTCGGCGCCGGCTGGGTCGACGCCGTGGTGGGCGGCGGCGGGCTGATCCAGCTCCCCGCGCTGATGCTCGGACTGCCGTCCTCCCTCCCCCCGGCCTACGCCCTGGCGACGAACAAGGCCGTCAGCATCGTCGGCACCTCGGGCGCGGCGGTGACGTACGTGCGCAGGACGCCCGTGGACGTGAAGCTGTCCGTCCGCATCGGCCTGGCCGCGCTGGCCGGATCGATGGGCGGCGCGCTGCTGGCCGGCGGCATCAGCAAGGACGTCCTGCGCCCCGCGATCATGGTCATCCTGCTGCTGGTCGCGGCGTTCGTGATCTTCAGGCCGTCCTTCGGCAGCGCCCCCGCCACCGGCCCGGTCACCCGGCAGCGCGTCCTCCTGGCCATCCTGCTGGCCGGCGGCGGCATCGGCTTCTACGACGGACTCGTGGGCCCGGGCACGGGCACCTTCCTGGTCCTCGCCCTGACCGCGCTCCTGCACCTCGACCTGGTGACCGCCTCCGCCACCACCAAGATCGTCAACGTGTGCACCAACCTGGGCGCGCTGGTGATGTTCTCGTACCAGGGCTACGTGCTCTGGCAGCTGGCCGCCCTGATGGCCGTCTTCAACCTCGCCGGGGGCATGATCGGCGCCCGCATGGCGCTCAAGAAGGGCAGCGGCTTCGTCCGCGGGGTGCTGCTGAGCGTGGTGTGCGTGCTGGTGGTGAAGCTCGGACTGGAGCAGTGGGCTGCCTGAGCCGGCTCCCCGGTACGGCCCCCACCCCGCGTCCCTCAGTACGTGCCCGTCAGGTGCGCGAACACCACCACGTTCCCCCGGTACCCGGTGCGGGCCGAGAAGCCGCCGCCGCAGGTGATCACCCGTAGCTCGGCGCGCGGTGCGGGCCCGTACACCCGCGCGTCCGGGAAGCGCCCGGCCTCGTACACCTCGACCGCGTACACCGTGAACACGGCGGTACGGCCGTCCGCACGCCCCACCTCGACCGCGGCCCCGCGCCGCACCGCGCCCAGGTCGTAGAAGACGGCGCGCCCCTGCGCGTGGTCCACGTGGCCGGCCACGACCGCCGTCCCGGTGGCTCCCGGCGGGGTGCCGTGCCGGTACCAGCCGGCCACCCCGGTCCGTTCGGGCGGCGGCACCTCCAGGCGGCCGTCGCGCTGGAGACCGAGGCCGACGAGCGGGGCGTCCACCCGGATCGAGGGGATCCGGATGCGCAGTGGCGGGGCGCCGGGCAGCGGGGCGATGGCCGCGCCGTGGTCCGTGCCACGGGACCCGAGGGCCTCCGAGAGGGCGGGCTGCGGCGGGCGCACGGTCTCCGAAGAGCCGCTGCCGATCAGCCAGATGCCGGTGCACGCGGCCAGGGCGAGCAGCCCGCCGCGGCGGGCGGTGCGCGGGTCCCGGTGCATGCGGCCCCCTCGGTCTGGGCGGGCCGCCGCCCGGCCCCGGCTCTCACGGGGCGGGCGACGGCGGGAGGTACCGGTGGGATCCGGGTACCGGCGGGATCCGTGGGATCCGGGTACCCGCGGACCCCGTCAGGCCCGCGTGCCGCTCGCCCGGCGACGCAGGACCCAGGTACCGCCGACGGCGGTCGCGGCCAGTACGGCCACGCCCGCCGCGATCCTGGCGGGGTCGGCGGAGGTCGTCGTACCGCCGCCCACGCCGGTCTGTACGTGGCCCTGCGGGCCGCGTTCGGTGACGATCAGATCCCCGGTGGCGAACTTGCCGTTGGTGCAGGTGGCGCCGATCGCGTAGGTGCCGGGGCGGGTGTCGTGCGCCACCCGGAACTGGCCGACCGCGTCCTCCTTGTGGGTGGAGGGGGCCAGCCGGAAGCGGCCGCCGCCCACCGTCGTGGCGTCGCCGTCCGCCGTGCCGCCGGGGCCGCAGGCCGTGGTGTTCACCGTGACGGTGGCGCCGGGGGCGGCGGACTTCGGGAAGATCTCCAGCACGGCGAACTCCCCGGCGAAGGCGCCGGTGACCGGGGCCAGCAGGGCGGCGGCGGTCAGCAGGGTGCCGGTCAGCAGACGGGTGCGCATATCGCTCCTCGGGGGCGGTCTCTCCCTTCAGAGGAGAACGGCCCCCGGCCGGTGCGGCCACCGGAGGTCCCGGCCGCGCTGCCCCCGCTCCGCCCGCTTTCCGCAGGTCAGCCGAGGGTGGCTCACCCGGTCGGGGAAGGGGCCGCGGGGCGCGCCGTTCGGGTGAGGAGGGCCCGCGGCACCCCGGCCGGCCCGCCGCTCACGGGCCCGGCAGGCGGAGGGTGGCGCGGGCCCCGCCCTCCGGGGGGTTGGCGAGGTCGACCCGGGCGCCGATCACCGTCGCCTGGCCGAAGGCGATGGTGAGGCCCAGGCCCGTGCCCTGGCCGCGCTCCGCGGCGCCCGTCATGAAGCGCTGCGGGCCGTGCCTGAGGAGGGTGTCCGGGAAACCCGGGCCACGGTCGGCGACCACGACCTCGGCCCCCGCGGCGGCGGGCGTGACCGTGACCGTGACCCCGGTGCCCGCATGGCGGGCCGCGTTGACCAGCAGGTTCGTCAGGATGCGCTCCAGCCGGCGGGCGTCGGTCCGTACGAGGACGGGGCCGGCCGGCAGGGAGAGGGCGGCCGGCACCCCCGAACGGTGGACGGCCGCCGTGACGAGGGGCGCGAGGGGCTGGACCTCCAGACCGGGCCGCTCCCGGGCCGCGTCCAGCCGGGCCACCTCCAGCAGGTCCTCCGTCAGCGTGCGGAGCGCGGCCACCCGGTTCCGTACGAGCTCCGTCGGGCGGCCCTCCGGGAGGAGCTCGGCAGCGGTGTGCAGGCCGGTCAGCGGGGTGCGCAGCTCATGGGCCACGTCCGCCGTGAAGCGCTGCTCGGCCTCCAGCCGTCGCTGCAGGCTCGCCGCCATCGTGTCGACGGCCGAGGAGAGTTCGGCCACCTCGTCCCGGGTGCCCGGCACCCCCGAGGGGCCGATGCGGGCGTCCAGCTCACCCTGGCTGATCCGCCGCGCGGTCTCGGCCGCGTTCCGCAGGTCCTTGCTGAGCCGGCTGGCCAGCAGCGCGCCGCCGACGGCCGCCAGACCCACGACGCCCGCCCCCGAGACCGCCAGCTGCCGGTCCAGCTCGGCCAGCTCCTGGCGCTCCACCCGGAGCGACTGCTTCACGGACAGGACGTGGCTCCCCCCGAGGGGGCGCGCCGCCCACACCGCGGGGTCCGGACCCTCCAGACGCAGGAAGGTCGTGCGCTCGCCCCCCAGGGCCGCCTCCCGCAGCGCCGCGGGCAGCCGGGGGCAGTCGATGGCCGCCTCCGTGTCGTCGTTCCCGTCCAGCCGCCCGGTCACCTCGTACAGCTGCCGTACGCGGACCAGCTGGCCGGTCGCCGCCACCCGCGCGGCGTCGGCCACCTGGCGGGTGCGCGCCTCGTGGATCAGCACGCCGATCGTCACCGCCACCAGCGCACAGCCCACCGCCAGCAGCACCGCGATCTTCCACCGCAGACCGAGCGCCCGCAGCGAGCGGCGGCCGCGCAGCAGCACGGCCCTCACAGGTCCGCGCCCTTCCGGTAGCGCTTCTCGTCGCTCACCACCGACAGCCGACGGCCGTCCCAGCGGTACCGCACGGCCTGCTCCGCCCCGTCGTTCGCCGCCGTGCGCACCAGCAGGTCGTGGCCCAGCGCCTCGACGGCCATCCGCCGGCCGGAGGTGTAGAGCACCGGCACGACCTTGCCGTCGCGCGCCGTGTACACGGCGATCGCCGACCGGCCGCTCTCCAGATCGGCCCCGATGACCAGCTCCGGCCTCCCGTCACCCGTCAGGTCGTGCAGCACCGGCGGGCGGATGCCCGCGCGCCCCGGCTCGCTGATCATCCCGCGCGCCAGGAACGGCTTCATCCGCTTGTCGGCCCGCAGCACCTCCAGCGGATCCACCGCCGCCATCCCGCCGGCCGGCACCGCGGGGCCGCCCGGCAGCGGCTCGGGCGGCGGCTGCTGCATGGCCACGGCCGCCCCCGGCGCCTTCGGGGACCCGACCGCCCACGCCGGCCACAACTCCTCGGGGCGCGGCTGGACGGACACGGCGGGCGCGGGCTCGCCGACGCCCAGACCACCGGGCGCGGCACAGCCGCCGAGGGCGAGGACGAGGGCGACGGCGGCCACGGCGAGGGCCGGGGCGGCGGCGCGAGGTGCTCTGGTCATGGCAGATACAGGGAGGGGGGTGGGGGGACGGGCCGCGGCCGGGACCGCGACAATCGACGGTGGACGGCGCCCCACACGGGCACCGGGACGTTGTGTGACAGCTGCGCGGACGAGCCGCTCTCCGGCCCGGCCGCGGCACGCCGCTGGAGGTTCCGGCCGGGGCCGGACCTCCCGTTGTAACCGAGGGAGGAACCCCATGGCATCGGTCGAACGGCCAGTCCTGACGGTGCTCACCACCGTCGACTCGGCGGACGCCGCCCAGGCCCTGGCCCGGGCCGCCGTCGAGGCCCGGCTCGCCGCCTGCGCACAGGTCTCCGGCCCGGTGACCTCCGTCTACCGCTGGAAGGGCGCCGTCGAGACCGCCCAGGAGTGGCAGGTGGTCTTCAAGACCACCGAGGACGCGTACGCCGCCCTGGAGGCCCGGCTGACCGCCGAACACCCCTACGACACCCCCGAGATCATCGCGACCCCGGTCGTCCGCGGCGCCGCCGGCTACCTCGCGTGGGTCGGCGCGGAGGTCGAGGCCCGGTGAGCGAGGCGGAGCTGCCCTTCTTCGTCTACGGGACGCTGCGCCCCGGCGAGTACAACCACGACCTCTTCCTCCGCGGCCGGACCGCCGCCGAGGAGCCCGCCCGGCTGCCGGGCGCCGTGCTGTACGAGGGCCCCGGCTACCCGTACGCCGTCGAACTCCCGGCACCGGCCGCCGGCCCGGGCGTCGTGGGCGAGCTGATCACACCGGCCGCCGGCCAGTACCGCGACCTGCTCGACGTACTGGACCGGCTGGAGGAGTACCACGGCCCCGGCCGCCCCCGGAACGTCTACGACCGCGTCCCGCGCCAGGCCCTGCGCCCGGACGGCACCCCCGTACCGGCCTGGGTCTACGTGGCCGCCGGCCCGGTCGCCGCAGAACTGCGCGCCACGGGCACCCTCATCGCCGGCGGCGACTGGCTGCGCCGCTGACGCTCACTCCACCGGCTCGACGCGCACCGCGCAGACCTTGAACTCCGGCATCCGGGACACCGGGTCCAGCGCCGGGTTGGTGAGCGAGTTGGCCCGCCCCTCGCCCGGCCAGTGGAACGGCATGAACACCGTGTCCGCCCGGATCGAGTCCGTGATCCGGGCCGGCGCCACCGCCCGCCCGCGCCGCGAGACCACCGCGAGCGGCCGGCCCTCCACCGCCCCGATCCGCTCGGCCAGCCGCGGGTGCAGCTCCACGAACGGCCCCGGCGCCGCCCGGTTCAGCTCGTCGACCCGCCGGGTCTGCGCCCCCGACTGGTACTGGGAGACCACCCGGCCGGTGGTCAGCAGCAGCGGGTACTCGGCGTCCGGCAGCTCCCCGGCCTCACGGTGCGCCACGGGCACGAAGCGGGCCAGCCCGTCCTCGGTGGCGAACCGGTCCAGGAACAGCCGCGGGCTGCCCGGGTGCCCGGCGGACGGACAGGGCCAGAAGACGCCCTGCTCCCGCTCGATCCGCGCGTAGTCGATGCCCGCGTAGTCCGCGGGACCCCCGGCCGAGGCGCGCCCCAGCTCCGCGAACACCTCCGCCGGGTCGGTGGGGAACTTCTTCTCCAGGTCCGCCTGCCCGAACCGCGGGCCCAGCCGGGCCGCCAGCCCCTGGAGCACGTCGAGATCGCTGCGCACCCCCGGCGGGGGAGCCAGGGCCTGCCTGCGCAGCAGCACCCGCCCCTCCAGGTTCGTCGTCGTCCCGGTCTCCTCGGCCCACTGCGTGACGGGCAGCACCACGTCCGCCAGGGCCGCGGTCTCGGACAGCACCACGTCGGCCACGGCGAGGAACTCCAGCGACCGCAGCCGCTCCTCGATGTGCGCGGCCCGCGGCGCGGAGACCACCGGGTTCGACCCCATCAGCAGCAGCGCGCGGGGCCCGTCCCCGGTGCCGAGCGCGTCGAGCAGCTCGTACGCGCTGCGCCCCGGCCCCGGCAGCGAGTCGGCCGGCACCCCCCACACGCCGGCCACGTGCTCGCGCGCCGCCGGATCGGTCAGCTTGCGGTACCCGGGCAGCTGGTCGGCCTTCTGGCCGTGCTCGCGCCCGCCCTGCCCGTTGCCCTGGCCGGTCAGGCAGCCGTACCCGGACAGCGGCCGCCCCGCACGGCCCGTGGCCAGGCACAGGTTGATCCACGCACCGACCGTGTCGGTGCCCTTGGAC
Organism: Streptomyces sp. NPDC101132; assembly: GCF_044759225.1. Classification (NCBI taxonomy): domain Bacteria; kingdom Bacillati; phylum Actinomycetota; class Actinomycetes; order Kitasatosporales; family Streptomycetaceae; genus Streptomyces; species Streptomyces sp. NPDC101132. The sequence continues at coordinate 1,626 of NZ_JBIVYX010000025.1, read as the reverse complement.
TGCTGCTCGGGCCCGCGGGCGGTCAGCACCATGGCCGACTCGGGCGCGCAGAACATCCGCACCGCCTCCCGCAGCTTCGGCACGGGCACCCCCGTGATCCGCTCGACGTACTCGGGCCAGTGCGCCATGGCCGCCGCCCGGGCCTCGGCCCAGCCGCTGGTGCGGGTGGCGATGAACTCCTCGTCGGTGCGCCCCTCCGCGACCACCAGGTGCAGCAGTCCCAGGGCCAGCGCCAGATCGGTGCCGGGCCGGGGAGCCAGGTGCAGGTCGGCCTGCTCCGCCGTACGCGTCCTGCGCGGGTCGACGACGACCAGCGTGCCGCCGTTCTCCTTGAGCTCGGTGAGGTAGCGCAGCGCGGGCGGCATGGTCTCGGCCAGGTTGGACCCGACCAGGATCACGCACCCGGTACGGGGGATGTCCTCCAGCGGGAACGGCAGCCCCCGGTCCAGGCCGAAGGCCCGCTGGTGCGCGGCGGCGGCCGAGGACATGCAGAACCGGCCGTTGTAGTCGATCTGCGAGGTCCCCAGGGCGACGCGCGCGAACTTCCCCAGCGCGTACGCCTTCTCGTTGGTGAGACCACCGCCGCCGAAGACCCCGACGGCGTCCGGACCGTGCCCACGACGGACGCGTGCCAGGCCCTCGGCGACGGCGTCGAGGGCCTCCTCCCAGGTGGCCGGTTCGAGCGCACCTGTGGCATGGGTGCGGACCAGTGGCTCGGTGAGCCGGACCCGGGAGGAGAGCACTGCGGGCGCCGTGCGGCCCTTTCCGCACAGCGCCCCCCGGTTGACCGGAAACTCCGGCCGCTCCACCACCGCCACCGCCGCGGCGTCGCCGTCGGGCGAGGGCACCAGACCCATCCCGCACTGAAGTGCGCAGTACGGGCAGTGGGTGGCGGTGACGGAACCGGGATCAGTGCGCATGCCGCCAGGGTGCGCCGCAGGTGTTACACCGAACCCCACCCCGCGTTACGCCCCAGGTACACCCCCCTCCGCCGCACACCGCCCCCACGGTGAGGTCCGGGCGTCTGGCACCCGCCGGGCCGTGAGGTCCGCTGGGCGGAATTGTGGGCAGGTCATCCGCGGGTCCAGACGCCGGGAGGGCTCGGACCGGCGGCCGCGGGAGCGCCGGCGGCACGGCTCGCCCCGGACGGCCCGGCGGCCGCCGAGACCGGAGAAGCGCGTAGCGATCTGTGGCGGCTTATGCCCGGCCACCACGGACCGTGGGTCGCGTGACGGCGGGAGCGCGTAGCGATCTGTGGCGGTTTATGTCCGGCCACTACGGACCGTGGGTCGCGTGGCGGCGGGAGCGCGTAGCGATCTGTGGCGGCTTATGAAGGGGCACGGGCGGCCCGGAGGCCGCTGAGACTGCCGGTGGGCCTACGGACGCTGACGCGCGCGCCCCGTGGGGCGTGGTTGAGCGGCAGCGTTGGGGGCCGGAGGCGTGCTGGGGCACTGGGGATGCCTCCCCCTCGGTGCTGGGTGATGGCTGTGGGTGGGTGGTGGCTCGTGTTGCTCCGGGGCGTTTTTCGGGTGTTGTCCGCCGAGGGGTTTTGCCTTCCGGACCGGGGTGGGCGGTCAAGGGTGGCCGAAGGCCATCGCGGAGCGACGCGACGAAGGAGCGCCCTTG
>NZ_JBIVYX010000024.1:18921-54530 GCF_044759225.1 Streptomyces sp. NPDC101132 | reverse complement strand
CCACCCGCTACGACAAACGAGCCCGCCACTACCAAGCCATGGTCACCATCGCCTGCCTACGACTCTGGCTCCCATGACATTGCGGACACGCCCTAGGCCGGTGCCGGCCCGCGTCCCCCGGCAGGGTGCGACCGGCGCGGAGGGGCGCGCGCGGGCGGCGGCCGGGCCGACACGGGTATGCGGAGACGGGCGGCAGGGCAGGTGAGCACGTACGGTCGGGCGTACGGGCCATGACCGTCCGTCACGGCCCCCGTGCCGCGCTGCCGGGGAGGCCGGAGCGGTCCCGTCCGTCGATGCCGCCGGAACAGGAGCACGCCGATGCGCCTCTACGCCCAGACCCCAGCCCGTCGCTTCCGGCAGGTGCTCGCCGACCTGACGGCCGTGGTCCTGGTGACCCTCGCGGTGTGGTTCGCCCTGACCGTGCACGACGCGATCATGCTGCTGGCCGAACCGGGGCGGAAGGTGGAGGACGCGGGCGGGAGCCTGGCGTCCGGGCTCAACGACGCGGGGGACGCGGCGTCGAACGTGCCGCTGATCGGGGACGTGCTGAAGAAGCCGCTGCAGTCCGCGGCCGACGCCAGCGACGGGCTGTCGGACGCCGGGCAGTCGCTCCAGGACCTGGTGGGGCGGGTGGCGAACCTGACCACGTTCGCCCTGATCTTCTTCTCCGTGGTCTTCGTGCTGGTGCTGTGGCTCCCGCCGCGGGTGTACTGGATCCGCCGCAGCGCCCGGATCCAGGCCCTGCGGGACGCGCCCGGCGGCGCCGATCTGCTGGCCCTTCGGGCGCTGACCGGCCCGGTGAAGGACCTGGCCGCGGTCCCGGTGCCGGCCGGGGGCCTGGCGGATGCGTGGCGGCGCGGGGACGCCAGGACCATCGACGACCTGTCCCGGCTGACGCTCCGGCGGGCCGGCCTGCGGGCGTGAGGTGCGCCGCCCTCCCCGGGCAGGCCGGAGGGCAGACCTCCGGGAGGCTGGGGTGGGGGGTGTCGGGGAGGTCAGGTATCCGTCCGGAGGACGGGGCGAAGGCCACGGCTCCCGCACCGCCGGGCGGGCCGTGCGGTACGGGAGCCGTGCGCGGTCAGCAGGTGAGGGTGACCTCGTGGGCGACCGGGCTGGCGGAGCGCGGGTAGGACGCCACGCCGAAGGTGCCGCGTACGGTCGAGCCGCAGGGGTACTCGCCGCCGAGGCCGCGCACCTCGAGGGGCGCGGTCAGGAAGACGACCTGCCGGTACCGGGTGTCCGGCGGGGTGGTGCTGCCGACGACCTGCGCGGAGAGCGTCGTCAGCAGTTCCTTGGGGGCGGGCGCGGGGCTGCCGGGCGAGGGCGGGCCCGCGAGGCCGACCGTGCCGTAGAACTCGACGGTGGTGCCGGTGACTTCGGCGCACAGCCGGGTGGAAAGGCCCGCCTGGAGGCCGGAGGGGCCACAGGTCACGACCGTTTCGGTGGCCGCCGCCGGCGGCGTGACCGCCTGGGCGGGGGTGAGGGTGAGGGCGGTGAGGCCCGCGACACCGGTCGCGAGGGCGGTTAAGCGGGTCCTGGTCGTCGACATGGCGAACTCCTTGTCAGAGGGCCACCCCTGCGGTGGCATGACATGTGATATTTCACATGTCATTGTAATGGCACGTGATCGTCGGATGAACAGCTGCCCCCCTGCACGTGGCGGTCGGGGGCCCCGCGGCCGTCAGGAGCGGCCGGGCAGGCGGTGCAGCCGTACGTCCTCCAGCCCGGCGGCGGACACCCGCGCGGTCAGGTACGTGCAGTACGGCTCGCGCCGCCGGTCCGTCGGCGAACCCGGGTTGAGCAGCCGCAGCCGGCCGTCGGCCACCGAATCCCAGGGGATGTGGCTGTGGCCGAAGACGAGCACGTCGGTGTCGAGGAAGCGGTCCGCGCAGCGCCGTTCACGACCCCGGGCCGGACCGGTCTCGTGCACCACGGCGAACCGCAGGCCGCCCAGCTCCGCGTACGCGACCTCGGGCAGCCGGGCGCGCAGCTCCGGGCCGTCGTTGTTGCCGTACACCGCGACCAGCCGGCGCGACCGCTCCTGGAGCAGGTCGAGCGTGGCGGAGTCCACCCAGTCCCCCGCGTGGACGACGACGTCGGCGCGCGGCACCGCGTCGAGCAGCTCCGCCGGCAGTGACCGGGCCCGTGCCGGGACGTGCGTGTCCGAGATCAGCAGCAGCTCCATTCCCCCACGCTAGGCCCCCACCGCGTCCTATAGCCTCAGGTGACGGGAGGGACGTCGGATGCCGCGTGCGTCCGCTGTGAGGAGGCGACGGTGCTCGGTAGGGGCGGGCGGTGGCTCGCCGGCGCGCTGGCCGGCGCCATCGTGGTGCTCATCGGCCCCAGCGCGCCGAGCGGCGCCCGCTACGGGAGGCCGCTGCCCGCGGGAGCCGCCGGGCACGTCGTACCGAACCGGGTGCTGACCTGGAACCTCTGCAACCCCTGCGGGGAGGGCAACGCCGACCGGGCCGCGCAGATCGCCGCGTACGCGCCCCAGGTCGTGGCGCTCCAGGAGGCCTGTACCGCCGACGTCGCGAAGATCCGGGACTACCTGGAGGGCCTGTACGGGCTCGCCTACCACGTCGCGTACGGGCCGGTGCTGCGGAACCGGTCCCGCTGCGGCGGGCTGCCGTGGAGTGCGGGCGGTTACGGCCAGGCCGTGCTCTCGGCGGCGCCGCTGACGGACCCGGTCACGGTGGAGTACCCCGACGGCGGCTCCGAGGACCGCGGCTACCTGGCGGTCACGACCACCGTGGGCGGGCGGCCCGTCCGGGTGTTCAACACGCACCTCGCCCAGCGGCGGCAGGAGGACGTGCGGGCTGCCCAGACGCGGGTCCTCGCCGCCGCCGTCGCCCGCCAGGACCGTGCCGTCGTGCTCGGCGACTTCAACGCCGTACCGGACGCGCCCGAGTTGGCCGCCGTGCGGAGCGTGGCCACGGACGCGGAGCCGCGGTGCGGGTCCGCGGGTGACTGCGTGCCGACCACCGACTGGCAGCTCACGTTCGACTACGTCTTCCTGCGGGGGCCCGTCCCGCTCGGGCACCGGGTCGTCCCGACGCCCTACTCGGACCACCACCTGGTGTACGCCGACCTCGGCGCGGGGTGAGCGGGCGGTCCGTGGCCCGGCCCTGACGCCGACCCGTCCGGCAGAAGTACCCGCGACGGTATTCCTGCCGGTGGAACCGCCTGGTTCCGGTGTACGGGCGCCGTGTTGGCTGGGGCCATCTCGGGCCGGTCCCGGACGGCTGTGCCGGGCCGCCCGATCCCCTCAATCCCTGCCGGCCTCCGCGCCGTTGCGCGCCGGGGTCGCCCCACCAGTGTGAAAGAGAGACATGCGGACTACAGGCTCTCGCGCCGTGACGGCCGGGACCGGAGGCGGCGTGCCCCGTCCGGGGACCCTCCGCCGTACGCGCACCCTGCGGCAACTGGCCCTGACGGCCCTTTCGTTCCTCTTCCTCGCCGCCGCGCTGACCGCACCCGCGCCCGCGGCCGCGGCGGACAGCAAGTACGGGGCCGCGCGCTTCGACCAGTGGTCGTGGGTGACCACGCACAACGCGTACGCCAACACGGCTGTCGTGCCGGGCCCGCGCGCCCAGTCGCGCTCCATCTCGGACCAGCTCCGGAGCGGGGTGCGCGGGCTCATGCTCGACACCTACGACATCACGGTCAACACCGAGACGCAGGACAGCGACGTCCTGCTGTGCCACACCGAGTTCCTCTGCTACTCGTGGTTCGAGAAGGACCTCGAGACGATCGTCGACTTCCTGAAGGCGAACCCGACGGAGGTGGTCACGCTCTTCCTGGAGAACTACGCCAGCCGGGAGACGCTCACCAAGAAGATCGCGGACGTCCTGAACGCCAAGGGCGCCGGCAACATGCTGTTCTCGCCCGGCGCCTACAACATCACCGGCAGGAACTGGCCGCTCCTCAGCCGGATGGTCGCCGACAACCGGCGCCTGGTGGTCTTCCAGGACAGGTGGGCCGACGACGTGCCGGTCGGCTCGGGCGCCCTGATGTACACGTGGGCGCACACGGTGGAGACCCGGTACTCGTACGACGGCCGGCCGGCGGGCTGTGAGCGGCGGGGCCAGAGCCAGGCCGTGAACCAGAACCCGATGCCGAACAAGGGTGTCCTCACCCCGTTGTTCACGATGAACCAGTTCAACTCGAACGACGTGGTCCCGGGCAGCAAGTCCGACGCGGACAACGGGATCAACCTCAAGAACCGCATCGACCGGGACTGCCGGCCGGCCGCGGGACGCAACCCGAACTTCGTCGCGGTGAACTACTTCGAGAGCAGCGACACGCCCGGCGTCACCCCGCTGTCGGTGGTCGCCGAACTCAACCGCAACGCGTTCGTGCAGGAGCCGCACCCCGCCGTCTGGACGGTCAACTCCGCCAAGCAGTACGTCGGCACGACCGCGACGAACCGGTGCATGGTGCGCGGTGACACCTTCAGCGACGGCCAGGGCGGACTGGTCACGCAGCGCGCCTGCGCGAACCCGGCGCCCAGCAGCCAGCAGTGGACCGCCATGCCGCCCCAGTACGACGGGAAGGGCTACTACTGGATCCGGGCGGGCAACGGGAACTGCCTCACGGTCCCGTACAACAACGGCACGCCGCCCGGCGACGGCACCCAGATGTTCTGGTGGCCGTGCGAGACGCGGTGGTCCTCCGGCAGCCAGCTGTGGAACGTGATCCCGGTGAACCTGCTCGGCGGGGCGCGGGGCTACTACTTCATCAACCAGTGGACCGGGCGGTGCCTGACCCTGGACCCCGGTTCCACGGGTGCCACGGCCGGCAGGGTGACGCAGGCGGCCTGCCCCGCCCGCTGACGTCCCGGACCCCCTGAACCTCCCGAGCACGCGGAACGCACGGCGCCCTGCGCCGTGCGTTCCGCCGTCGTTACCGGTGCCGCGGGCGGTTCCGCAGTCCCTCCCGTCGGCGGGCCCTCCGCCGGTCAGGCGCCTTCGTCGAACATCCCGGCCTCCACCTGGAGGGCGAGGGTGCGCAGCACCTCCGCCGAGGACACGTCGTCCTGACCGCCGTCGTGCGTCATCGCGAGGCTGGTGAACGCCAGGGTGAAGCCGGAGATCATGGTCTGCAGGACCGGGCCGAGGGCGCCGGCGACGCTGCGCGCCACCTCCTGCGGGGTCGCGTCGGCCGGCACGCTGATGGCGGGCAGCATCTCGTTCAGCATCTGGGTGACCACGCTCGGTTCGAGCTCGGCCCTCTCGTCGTCCTCGCCCGCCTCCACGGCGCGGCGGATCTCCTGGGCCTCCGTCAGGATCCCGATCACTCGCTTGAGGATCTCAGCTCGCTGCATCCCCGGAGCCTAGCCGTGTGCCGGCGGCGCGAGTAGTCCGCGCCGCCGGCCGGGGGGCGCCGGAGCGGACGGTGACGTGGGGCGCGAGGGCGGCGAGGAAGTCCGCCGCGTCGAAGACGCGGCCGGCCGAGGCGACGCCGGTGGTGCGGGTGCGTCCGGTCAGGACGCGGTCGACGGCCTCGACGACGAGGGGCGCGGTGACGGCGTAGATGTCGCGGCCCTCGGCGACGAGCCGGCGCTCGGCACCGCCCGAGCGGACGACCGCGTCGACCAGGAACGTCTGGTCGGAGCGGCCGGACCCGTCGGTGGCGGTGGGCGGGGGCGTGTCGGAGGAGGCGATGTCCCGGACGGCGCCGACGGCCATGTGGGTGTGGACGTCGCGGATCGCCAGGTGGTCGGTGACGGTGACGACGTCGGCCATGGTGAACTCGGTGACGACCTCGCGGGGGCCCAGGGGCGCCGGGAAGGGCCACTCGGCGGTCGGCGGGGCGTCGGTGCGGCGCTCCCAGCCGCCGCCGCTGTAGCGCAGGCGGTGCGCGCCACGCCGTTCGCGCGAGACCGCGCCGGACAGCCGGGTTCCGGCCGTGGGGTGCCAGCTGCTCAGGCCGTACGCGATGTGCGCCTCGTCGGCCTCGGTCCAGTCCCCCATCGCGGCCGTGACCAGCAGGTCGCCCAGCCCGCCGAAGAAGGCCATGGCCGGCACGACGACCGCCTTCTCCTCCCGGGCCCGGCCGGCGTAGTGGGCGAAGGTGTCGAGGTTGGCCTCCAGTTCGGCGGCCACGTCGAGGTACGGGATCCCCGCGCGCAGGGCCGCCTCGATCACCGGTCCGGTCGTGGCGGCGAAGGGGCCGGCGCAGTTGACCACCGCGGCCGTGCCGGCCAGCGCCCGGTCGAGCGCCGTCGCGTCGTCGACCGCGGCGGGGCGGGCCTCGTACCCGGTCGCGTCCGCCTGCCCGGCGAGCTGCGCGGCGTCCCGGCCGACGAGCACCGGCCGGTACCCGCGGGCGGCCAGCTCGGCCACCACGAACCGTCCGGTGTGTCCGTAGGCGCCGTAGACCGCGACCGTGTGCTGTGCCGTGCCGCTCATGGATGCCGCTCCCCTGTTCCGCGTGTGCCGGGCGGGTGCGCCGCGCCGGCTGGTGACGGGATTCATCCTGACCGGGGGCGGACCGCCGCCGACAGTGTCCGGAACGACATGACACGTACACTTCCCGACATGCAAAGCGTCGCGTTGGCCGTCACCGACGGAATGCTCCATTTCGAACTGTCCCTGGCCTGTGAGGTCTTCGGCTCCGACCTGAGCCATCTGGTGGACCCCTGGTACCGGTTCTCGGTGTGCGGGCCGGGGCCGGTGGCCGTCGACCGGTTCCGGCTGGAGCCGGACGAGGGGCTCGACGCACTGGCGCGGGCGGACACGGTGATCGTGCCGGGCTGGAGGGACGTCGACCGCGAACCGCCGGCCGCACTGGTGGAGGCGGTGCGCGCCGCCCACCAGGCCGGGGCGCGGGTGGCGTCGCTGTGCACGGGCGCGTTCGTACTGGCCGCCGCCGGGCTGCTCGACGGCCGGCGGGCCACCACCCACTGGGCCCACACCGACGAGCTGGCGCGCCGTCACCCGGACGTCACCGTCGACCCCGACGTGCTGTACGTCGACAACGGCAGCGTCCTGACCTCCGCGGGCAAGGGCGCGGCGATGGACCTGTGCCTCCATCTGGTCCGGCTCGACCACGGGACGACCGTCGCCAACACGGTCGCCCGCCGGCTGGTCGTGCCGCCCCACCGCGAGGGCGGCCAGGCCCAGTTCGTCCGTACGCCCGTCCCGGCCCCCGGCAACCATCCGCTGGCGGAGCTGCTGCCCTGGATCCTGGCCCGCCTGGACGAACCCCTGACCGTGGAGGACCTCGCGCGCCAGGCCGGCATGAGCTCCCGCCACCTGACCCGGCACTTCAGGACCGTCACCGGCACCACTCCCCTCCAGTGGCTGCACACCCAGCGCATCCGGCACGCCCAGGAGCTGCTGGAGGGCACGGACGCCACCGTCGACGCCATCGCCACGACGACGGGGATGGGCACTGCCACGACGCTGCGGCGGCACTTCCACCGCACGGTCGGCGTTCCGCCCGACGCGTACCGCCGCACCTTCCGCAGCCTGGACCGCGGCGGGGCGGGCGGGTGACCTGCGGGGCGTGCCGGAGGGTGGGTGACCTGCGGGTTCGTGTTCGGGGGCGAGCCGGGCGTGTACGGCGGACGGGAGTGGGCAGGTGCCTGGGTAACCAGCCTGGTCTGGTGGGAGACCCCGCGCCACCACACGGTCACCGCACGTGGCCGAGGGACGGTACGGGTGGTCTCATTCGGCTTTGCCCGGCTCGACGCCGCGGCGCTTGACGGCCTCCTCCGCCCCCTTGTGGGAGCCGACCGTGATGGGCTCTCCGAGAACGGCGGACACCGACCGTGCCTACCGCCCTGAAAGTCGACGTGTCCACGCGTCCGGGCCGTCTGGTCCTGACGGTGGCCGGCGAACTCGACTTCGACACCTGCCCGCTCGTCAGCGGTGCCGTCGCGGTGCTGCCGCTGTGGGGACGCGTCCTGACCGTGGACCTCTCGGCCGTCACGTTCATGGACTCCAGCGGCCTCCACCTGCTGATCGCCCTGTGCCGCCGCGCGGATCGCGAGGGGGGATCGCTGGAACTCACCGGGGTCCCGGCGCAGGCCCTCCGGGTCCTGGAACTGACCGGGGCCGAGGACCTCTTCACCGTCCTACCGGCCACCGTCATACCGGCGCCGTCGGCGCGGCCGGGGCTGCCGCGGGCCCGTCGGCAGCGGTAGGCGGGGCTCCTCCCGTGGCCGTGCCCGGTACGCCCGGAGGGTGCGGCCCGGGCCTGCCGGTATGCGGCACACTCGGTAGGGCACGTCCTCCGGTCGGCGGAGGGCGGGCACGTTCCCTCAAGGGGTGAGGGCGGAGAGAAGGGCGGCGGGTGATGGCGACGTCGGGTTCCGGGCGTGGTTCGGATGCGGGACCGCGGTCCCTCCTGTTCGACAGCGCGAGCCTGGAGGAGACCGAGGATTTCCTGTCGACGGCGTACACGCCGATGAAGATCGGCGGGCCGGTGGAGGACGCGCGGGTGCGCATCAGCCGCCGGGCGGCGGGCCCCGTCGCGATGGACCGGCTGGACTTCGGCTACACGATGGCCTACGACGCCCGCAGCCTCGACCGGGTGTGCCTGATCAGCATGCACGAGGGCACCCTCGCCGACCTCACCGACGGCCGCGAGGAGGTCTACGGGCCGGAGGAGACGTTCCTCCTCACGCCGCCGGACCGGCCCTACCGGGGTGAGGTACGGGCCGCCCGCTACACCATCGCCCTGTTCGACACCGCCCTGCTCGACGCGGTCTCCCCCACCGCACCCGATGACGCTCCGGTGCGGCTGACCGGCTCGCGGCCCGTCACGCCGGCCGCCGGCCGGCAGCTGGCGGCCGCCGTGGCCTACGTCCGCGACCACGTCCTCGACGACCCGGCCGCCGGCGCCAACGAACTCCTGGTGGGCACCGCGGCCCGGCACCTGGCCGCCTCGGCCCTGGCCGCCCTCCCCCGCAGCGGCCGCGACACGGTACGGCCGGCCGACACGACGGACGCCACGCCCGCCACCGTGCGGCGTGCGGTCGCGTTCATCGAGGCCAACGCCGACGACGACGTCACGCTCGCGCAGATCGCCACCGCCGCGTACGTCACCCCGCGGGCCCTGCAGTACGCATTCCGCCGCCACCTCGGCACCACTCCCCTGGGCTACCTGCGACGGGTACGGCTGGCCGCGGCCCACCGCGACCTGCTGGCCGCCGACCCCGCGTCCACGACGGTGACGGCGGTGGCGATGCGGTGGGGCTTCGCCCACCCGGGCCACTTCGCCGCGCACTACCGCGACGCGTACGAGGTGGCGCCCAGCGCCACGCTGAACTCCCTCTCCTGAGGCCGGTTGCGCGGCGGGCCGCATGGGCGGGCCCGGAATGGACATGCGCCGACCATGAGGCTGACGAGGACGACACCGAAGGACGGAGAGCGCGGCCGCGGGACCCCGGCCCCGGACGGTCGTGACGGCGGCGGGGCACGCGAGGGGGCGGACGGCCGGCCGGGGGACGGGGCGGGACGCGGACCGGGCGACCGGGCGGGGCACGACGACGGGTCCGCGGACGTGCCGGAGCGGCCGGCCGACGCGCCGGCGGACCGGCTGGACGACGAGCGGGCGCCGGACGGGCCCACGGAGCTGCCCCGGCGGTCCTGGCGGGCCGCGGTGCGCGGGACGCTGAAGGAGTTCCAGGACGACGAGCTGGCGGACCGGGCCGCGGCGCTGACGTACTACGGGGTGCTGGCGCTGTTCCCGGCCCTGCTGGTGCTCGTGTCGATGCTGGGCGTGGCGGGCGAGTCGGCCACCCGGCAGGTGCTGGACAGCCTCCGGAAGCTCACGCCGGGCCAGGCCCGAGACGTGATCACGAAGGCCGTGGAGCAGCTCCAGGGCAACAGCGGGGTCGGGTCCCTGCTGGCCGTCGCGGGGCTCGTCCTCGCGGTCTGGTCGGCGTCCGGGTACGTCGCCGCATTCATCCGGGCGTCGAACGCGGTCTACGACATGCCCGAGGGGCGGCCGGTGTGGAAGGTGCTGCCGCTGCGGCTGGCGCTGACCGTGCTGCTGATGGTGCTGGCCGTGGTCAGCGCGCTGATCGTGGTGTTCACGGGTGGCGTGGCGCGGCAGGCGGGCGACGCGCTGGGCGTGGGCGACACGGCGATGACGGTGTGGTCGGTCGCGAAGTGGCCGGTCCTCGTCGTGCTGGTCACGGTCATGATCGCGATCCTGTACTGGGCGGCGCCGAATGCGAAGGGCCGTGGCTTCAAGTGGGTCACCCCGGGCAGCTTCCTGGCCCTGCTGATCTGGATGATCGCCTCGGCCGGGTTCGCGTTCTACGTGGCGAACTTCGGCTCGTACAACAAGACGTACGGCACCCTGGCCGGCGTGATCATCTTCCTGGTCTGGCTGTGGATCACCAACCTCGCCGTGCTGCTGGGCCTGGAGTTCGACGCCGAGATGGCCCGCCAGCGGGCCATCGCCGCCGGACTGCCGGAGGACGAGGAGCCGTACGTCGAACCGCGGGACTCGCGGAACTGGACCGAGGAGGACCGGCGCCGCCTGGGGTGAGGGCGGCGGGACGCGGCGGGTGCCGGAGGGCTCTGCTCCCTCCGGCACCCGCCGTGTCGGCTCGTTCCTACTTGTTGAGCTTCTTCTTCACGACTTCCTTGACCTGCTTGTTGATGTCCTTCTTCACCACGGTGCCGCCGGTACCGGTGCCGTCACCGCCCACCGCGGTCGCGTCGCCCTCGTTGTAGGCGTCGGCGCTGGCATTTCCGCCCGTGGCGTTTCCGGTGGTCACCGTGCACTTGCCCTTGCATTCGCCGACTCCGGAATTCGCGTTGCCGCCGGTGGCTGTACCGCCGGCCGTGGTGTTCTCGGCATTCGCGTCGCCGCCGGTACCGATGCCGTCGGCGCTGTCGGCAGGAGCCAGGGTCACCACGGCCTGCGGAGCGGGGGAGGCCAGCGCGGTGGCGGGAAGGGCGATACCGCCGCCCACCAGCGCCAGGGAGGAACCGGCCAGGACAACACGTCGGGTCAGGGAAAGCGTGAACATCGGAATTCTCCATCCGGGGTGATTCGATTCGGACGATCCCTCCGGGAATTCCGGACGAATGGTCCGGCCTCGTGGGTCCGGGGAGGAATTCCCCGGTGGGGCCGTGCTTCAAATAAACCCCGGACGCGGAGTCCGGTCACGCCACTGCAATACGTGGCTTGACAGCCGGGAGAGGGCCCGGTTACGTGAGCGGCCACCGCCCGGTCACCGCCCGGTCACCCCTGGCGCCCGGCCGGGAGCGGGAGGCGGTCGCGGAGGCGGCGGAGGCGGGGGCGGCGGGTCCGGCGGGCGCGGGTGTGGCGGTCGAGTTCCTCCATCAGGCGCTGGGTGCGCTTCTCCACGCCCAGCTCGTCCAGTACGCGGTCGATCTCCGCCAGCAGGGCGCCGTACAGCTGCCACTGGGCGGGGTGCTCGCGGACCACGGCCCACAGCAGGACGGCGAACCGGTCGCGGCTGGCGCGGGCGACGGCGAGTTCGTAGGACAGCCGCTCCTCCGCCTCCTCGGCGTTGGAGCTGACCTGGGCGGAGATCAGCTCGGCGAAGCTGACGACGGCCACGGCGGTGTGTTCCAGGACGCCGCGCAGTGCCTGGTGGGTGCCCGGGGGCAGCTCCGGGCCGTGCTGGTCGGCGGGGCGGGCCTGGGCCATGTCGGTCAGGGTCCGGCAGGCCACGCGCAGCACGACCGCGCAGATTTCGAGGGTGTCCAGGCCGGTGCGCAGCACCAGGCGGAACAGCAGGCCTTCGCGGACGCGGGGGTTCAGGCGGAGGCTGTCCTCGGCCTGCCGGAGGGCCGCGTCGACGTGGGCGATGTCGTTGTCGAGGCGGCGTGCCTCGTGCAGGCGCGCGGCGGCCCGGCCGACGTCGCCGGTGCCGGCGGCGATCGGCGCCTCGCCCATGTGGACGAGCAGGCGGCTCATCCGCGCGGCCAGGCCGGTGATCGCCTCCCCCGCGGGGCCGACCCAGACCGGGGGCGCGACGACCAGGTTGACCAGCAGACCGACGGCGGCCCCGATCAGGGTCTCCAGGATCCGGTCCCAGGCCGTGTCGGCGACCCTCGTGACCCCGAGGACCAGCATGGCGCTGATCGCGACCTCGGGTACGAACTCGTCGACCCGCACCAGGTGGCCGACCAGCAGGGAGGCGAGGATCAGCAGGCCGAGGCTCCACCAGCTCAGGCCGACCAGCGCGCTGAAGCCGATGGCGATCAGGACGCCGGCGACGACCGAGTTCATCCGCCGGATGCCGGTGGTGAGGGTCGAGTAGAGGGTGACCTGGACGACGAGGAGGGCGGTCAGCGGGGCGGTGAGCGGCGCGGGCTCGCTGCTGAGGCGGAGGGCGACGACGTAGGCGACCACGGCGGCAAGGGTGGAGCGGAGTGCCTGGACGACGACGGGCTCGCGGCGGCGGTCGCGGACGGTACGGGCAAGGCCGGCGATCTTTTCCTGCATGATCGGGCGTCTGCCCGTCCGACGGCACCCCTACCCGGAATGCCGCCCGGGCCCACCACCTGGCGGATCCCAGGGGTGGACACGAGCGCGCAGCGGGGATTCGCCCGGCTCGTCGGCGGTGACGGCGGTGTTCCTGGCGGTTTATGGGTGAGCCGGGTCCCGGGTGCGCCCGGGGGGGGCGTGCGCCCGGGGGTGCCGGGCGCACGGGGGTGCCGGGCGCACGGGGTGGGTCAGGTGCGGTAGCGGTAGAGGATGCGGCCGCGGGTCAGGTCGTACGGGCTGAGTTCGACGAGGACCCGGTCCTCCGGGAGGATCTTGATGCGGTTCTTGCGGATCTTGCCGCTGATGTGCGCCAGGACGCGGTGTCCGTTCTTCAGCTCCACCGTGAAGTTGGCGTCGCGCAGGCAGTCGATGACGGTGCCTTCGATTTCCAGGCCGTTCGCTGTTCTCACCAAGGTGATTCGTCTCTCGATTCGTTGGGGTGGGGTGGGGTGGGTTGAGGGCGGGTGTGCGGTCGTGGTCAGGGGTGGGCCAGTTCCAGGGACGTGCCGGTGTGGTGTGCTCCCGCGTGCTCCAGGAGGGCGATGGCCGCGGCGTTGGACTCGTCCGCCTCGGCCCAGGCCGACGCCGTGCCCGCCGCATGCAGGGCGCCCAGGGCGTGCGCCAGGAGCGCCCGGCCGATGCCGCGGCGCCGCTCGTCGGCCCGTACGGCGATGAGCCCGATGCGGGCCCGGCGCGGGACCGGCACCACCCGGACGTAGCCGACGTACCGGCCGTCGCGGACCGCGACGGCGTACCGCGACGGATCCCCGAGCGTGTCGCCCTCGGGCAGCGCCGACACCTCGGCGGGCATGGTCCGCCACCCGACGGTGGCGTCGACCTCCTCCCGGACCGCACGGTCCAGCAGGCGCAGCTGGGCTTCGTCCGCCTCGCCGCCCGGCACGAACTCCACGCCCGCGGGCGGGGGCGGGGTGGCCGGGCCCGTGACGGCCGGGCGGGTGGGCAGCACGTACTCGCGTTCGCGGCGTACGAGCGTCAAGCCGGTCCGCTCCCAGCGCGCCCTGAGGCCGGCGTCGTGCTCGCCGACCAGGGTGTGGACGGGCGCCGGCAGGCCGGCGAGGACGGCGGCCGCGAGCCGGTCGAAGTGCTCGTCGTGCCATACGTCGACGCTGACGAAGCGGCGGCCGTCGGGGCGGTACGAGACGTCGCCGTGGCCGACGACGCGGTCGTCCGCGACGGCTTCCCACCGCGTCTCCGCGGTCCGGGTGATCTGCACGGGGTGGAGGTCCATGGGGTGTCGCCTTTCAGGAGTGCCGTGTTGAGGCGCTCCCGACGACACATGGGTCAGTCGCACACCGTGACGGAAGGAGGGAGCACCCACCTCGATCGTGTGTTCATGGGGTCCCACCTCCTCGCGTCCTGTCACGGTGTCCCGCACGCTACCAACCGGGCCGTCCGGCGGCCCACTTCTTTTCGCGCGTCCTTCTGCGCGGGGTCCCGGTCGCGGACCCGTGGGGGCGCTGGTCCACTGGGGGCATGGAGGCAGCTCGCGACGGCACCGGCGACGTGGCGGGTGGCCGGGCGTTCCCCGAGGACCACGCGTTGGCCTGGCCGGCGCCCCTCCTGCTCGTGCTGACGTTCGTGAGCGGGCTGGTGGACGCGGTCAGCTTCCTGGGACTCGGCCAGGTGTTCGTGGCGAACATGACGGGGAACGTGGTGTTCCTGGGACTGGCGGTGGCCGGGGTCGGGGGGCTGTCCACCACCGGCCCGGCGACGGCGCTGGCGGCCTTCCTGGTGGGTGCGGTGGCGGCCGGCCGGTGGCCCCGTGCCGCGGTCGGCGGGCGGCTGACGGCCCTGCTGGTCGCGGGTGAGGCGGTCTTGGCGGCGGTGGCGCTGGGGTGCGAGCTGTCCGGGGCCGGACGGTACGCGGTACTCGTACCGCTGGCGGTGGGGATGGGCCTGCAGAACGGGATGGTGCGCCGGCTGGACGTACCCGACCTGACGACCACGGTGGTCACCCGGACCCTCACGGGGCTGGCCGGCGCTCGGGGCGGGCCGGCCGCGGTGCGGCGGGCGGTGTCGGTGACGGTGCTGTTCCTCGGTGCGGCGACCGGAGGGCTGCTGTACGCGGGGCCGGGAGCCGGGTGGGCGCTGGGGGTGGCGGTCGTGCTGCTGGTCGGGGTCGTGGCCGCGGCGGTACGAGGCGGGGCCGGCCCGGCTGCCGGGTGAGGTTGACTGGGAGGATGGGCGACAGGCCGACCGTGTTCGTGATGGGTGTCTCCGGTACCGGGAAGACCACCGTGGGGCGGCTGCTGGCCGCCGCGCTCGGCCTGCCGTACGCGGAGGGGGACGACTTCCACCCGGCACGCAACGTCGCGAAGATGGCCTCCGGCGTGCCGCTGGAGGACGCGGACCGGTGGCCCTGGCTGGACGCCGTCGGGGGGTGGGTGCGCCGGCAGGGCGACCGCGGGGGCGTGGTCGCCGCCTCGGCCCTCAAACGGAGGTACCGGGACCGGCTGCGGGCGGCGGCGCCCGGCGCGGTCTTCGTCCACCTGGCCGGTGACCGGGACCTGATCGCCCGTCGGATGGCCGCGCGCACGGGGCACTTCATGCCGGTGGCGCTGCTGGACTCCCAGTACGCCGCGCTGGAACCGCTTTCCGGTGGGGAGCGGGGGGTCACCGTGTCCGTGGACGGCGGGCCCGAGGAGACCGTCCGGCGGGCGCTGGCAGGGCTGCGGGCGTGGGGTGTGGTGGAGCAGCGGCGTACGGGGTGACGGTGACCGTCCGTGCCGGGGGTGCGGTGGGTGCGGTGGGCCGGCGCCCGGCGGGGGCGGTCACCGCGATGCGTGGGCGGGGGCGGTCGCGCGGTGCGTTGGTGGGGCGGGGGCGGTCAGCGCAGTGCGACGGCGACCAGGGCGCGGATGCGCCGCAGGGCCGCGGCCGCCTCGGGTGCGGTGACCGGCGCCGACTGGGGGTGCAGGGCCGGGCGGAGGGCGGCGGCGCAGTCACCGAGCAGGCGCCCGAGGAGGCCGCGCAGCTGCCGGGCGGCGATGGCGGTGGCCGCGCAGGCTTCTGCCAGCCGGATACGGTCCTGGGGGTCCGGGGCCGGCTCCGCTGCTGCCCAGGCGTCGAGTTCGGCCAGCAGGGTCCGGAGGGCTTCCCGGTCGCTTTCGGCCAGGTTCCAGGAGGCCGCGAGGACGCCGCGCTCCGCTTGCCCCAGGGCCTGCTCCAGCACGTCACGCTCGTGGGTGCCGGACATGAACGGGTACGTGGCGGGGGCGGCCGCCGGTTCGTACGTGGCGGGGGCGGCCGCCGGTTCGTGGGTGCCGGAGGGCGCGTGGGGTGCGTCCGGGGTGGCCGTCGGGTGGGCCTCCGGTGCGGCTCGGTGCGTGTCGCTCGTCTGCGTGCCGGGGGACGTGCGGTCCGGGCCGGGGGTGGCCGGGGGCCTGCTCGGGGCCGCCCGGTGCGGGCCGCGGGTGGGGCTTCCGTCCGGGGGTGCGGCGTGGCCGGCGCTGCCCGCCTTGGCGCCCCGCGGCTTGCCGTCGACGGCGCGGAGGGCCTGGGCGACGGTCCGGTGGATGGGGAGGAGCTTGGCGGTGCCGGTGAGGGTGAGCAGCCGGCGCAGCTGGGCGGGGGGCGCCGCCAGCGCGAGTCCGAGTTCGCGGGCCTGCGCCTGCCGGTGGAGCTGGATCAGGGCGTTGAGCAGGGTGGAGTCGCAGAATTCGAGGCGCGTGCAGTCGAGCACGACGGCCTCGGTGGCGCGGGCGACCGCCCGGGCGAAGGAGTGCCGGACGTCTGCGCCGGAGTCGATGTCGATCTCGCCGGTGAGGCGGCAGACCACGACGCCCGCGGCTTGGGGCGGGCTGTCCAGCACGACGGGGGCGCGGACGGTGTCGGCCATGCGGCCTCCCTCGTGGGCCTTGCCGGAGGGCTCGCCACGCACAGCCAGGCAGCACGCGTGGGCAGGGACGGGCCTCCTGGTTGTTTGGGTACCAGGATCACCCGCGGTCGGCGCCGCCCGCCGCCCTGTAAACGAAGCCGTAGGTACGCTGAACGAAACGCGGACGGGCCTGCGGCGGCACCGGCCGGTGCCGCCGCAGGCCGCTCATGCGGCGCCCCCGAGGCCCACGGCCGGCCGGCACGGGGCCGGGGTCCCGCGCCGGACCGCCGGCCCCGTGCCCACCGGCGGCCGGACCGCAGCGGGGCACGAAGGCCGGCCGGAACGGAGGCCGCCCGGTCCCCGCCGCTCCGCCTGAGCAGCCACGGGGGTGGCGCGGGGCCCGGTACCCCCCTCACGCTCAGCGTTTGAGCGTGAAGGTGAAGTCCGCGGAGGTGCGGGCGTCGAGGCGGGTCGCGGAGACGATGTTCCCCGCCGTGACGAGGCGTTCGGCCTCGGCCCGCGGGAGTCCGCAGCCCTCGGCGATCAGCCGCAGCGGGCGGACCGGGATCCGTGCCGCGAAGCGGACCGTGACGTCGAGCGCCTCGCCGTCCCGCGGCACGGTGCCGCCCGTGTCGAGCCGCCAGGCTCCGGTCCAGTCGAGGGCGATGCGGTTGCGGCGCCGCAGGGCGGCGTCCTGGAGCAGCTCGGCCGTCAGGCGGGCGTCGTTGTCGTGCAGCCGGTCCAGGAGTCCGGGCCGTACGGAGCGTACGTGCGCCCGCTCCAGGACCGTGAGCTTCGCCGTGTCCCCGCACCCGGTGCACAGCACCAGGAGCCAGACGTCGAGGAGTTTGTGGTTCGCGTTGACGCGGAACCTCCCGCTCGGCCGGAAGCGCCCGGCGCCACAGGTGTGGCACCGGCGGATGACGAGGGGAAGGCAGGTGGGAGTGACCACCCAGGTTTCAAGCACAGGAGTACACCTGTTCCGGTGAGAAGTCCGCAGCAGAAAGGGGCACGGCGCGCGGGATGCGCGACGCGCGACGAATCAGCGCTCGGGAGGTCTCACAGGGTGTACAACGGCACGGCCTTCGTCGGACGACTGGGTCGGCTGCACGTTAGCGGCGCGGGTCGGTGCCGCTCCACCGGTTTTTCCGGGCGACGCGATGACGTCCCGGACCCGGCGCTCTCGCGCGGGGCCGGGACGTCCGGTGCGGGCGGTACCGGCCCGGCTAGAAGAGGAGGTTGAAGTTCCGCGCGTCGGTGTCGGCGCTCGCCCGCTCGCGCGGGGCGAAGGGTGCCGAGGCCTTGCCGGTGCCGCGGTAGATCCAGATCGCGCCGGTCGCGTCCTGCGCCACCATGTCCGCCTTGTAGTCGCGGTCGATGTCGCCGAGCACGCTCAGGGCGCGGTAACCGCGCCAGCCGGCACCGGTCTTGACGCGCTGTCCGAAGGGGCTGCTCGCGCGGCCGGTACCGGGGACCAGCCACAGCACGCCGGACGCGTCCCGGGCGAGGAGGTCGGGCTTCCCGTCGCCGCTCAGGTCCGCGCCGCCGACGATCTCGTTGTAGCCCTTCCAGCTGCCCACGACCTTGGCGCGGGGCGCGAACGGGGCCGAGTCGCGGCCCGTGCCCGCGTACAGCCACAGGACGCCGGAGCGGTCGCGCGCGAGGAGGTCGGCCCGGCCGTCGCCGGTCAGGTCACCCCCGCCGACGAGCCTGTCGTACCTGCCCCAGCCGGAGCTGACGCGGGTGCGCTGCTTGAGCAGCGTGCCGTTCGTGGTCGTCCGGTAGTGCCACAGCACCCCGTCCGCGTCCCGGGCGACGACGCCGCCGCCGGTGCCCTGGGTGGTGATCGGCGCGAGCTTCTTCGCCTGGTCGTAGATGTGCCAGTAGCTGCCGACGCGCTGCTCGTAGTCGAGCGTCCGCATCGAGTCGGCCCACAGTTCGCCCTGGCCGGCCCGGCCGAGGAGTACGTGGTCCTCCGCGACCGGCAGCGGGCTGGAGACCCGGAAGTCCGCGGTGGCGCCCGGGTCCCCGACGCCGGTGGTGAAGATCCTGTGCACGGCGGTGGCGCGCAGCTTCCAGGCGGGCACCTGCTTGCCTGCCGCCAGCGTGTACGTGATGGTGTGGTCGCCCGGCGGCAGCGCGCAGCCGCCGCCCGACCAGAGGTACGCCAGCTTGTCCGTCCCGTGCGAGCACTTCATGCCGGGCGCGGAGAGGGACTTCAGGTAGACCTCGCTCTCCGCGGCGTCCCAGTTCCAGCCCCGCTGGCCGGGCGACGGTGCGAAGGTCAGCTCGAACTCGCCGCGGTCCACGATGTGCGCCTTGACGGTGTGGGTCACCGTGCCGCCGGCCTTCAGCCGCGGGGTGGTGAAGGCGAAGGTGTTCTTCGCCGCGTCCGCCTGCGTCTTCACCGTGATCCGGCGGTCCTCGGCCAGCCGCTGGGCCCGCTTGACGGCGGCGTCGATGCCGTCGCGGCCGACCGCCACCGCACCGAACCGGACCCTGGTGCCGCTGGGCACCGACTTCGCCGCGGCGACGCTGACGCCCTGGGCGGAGTCGCCCCAGGTGGTGCCGTCGCACACCCACACGCCGACGGCGCCGCGCTTGGCGTAGCAGCCGTTGCCGGGATGGACGGTCATCCCCTTGGGCAGGCCGCCGTCGCTCCAGTCGGCGTCCGGCAGGCCCTTCTTGTTGAAGACGTAGACCATGACCCCGTTGAACCACTCGCCCGGACGGGCGAGGGACAGATACGCACTGGACCCGTTGGTCATCAGGATGTCGGTGCGCCACGCCATCTCCGGCGGTTCCCCGGCCGTGGGCGCGGCCGGTGCCGTCGGCGCGGCGGGCGCGGCCAGTGCCGGCCCTGCCGTCGCTCCGCCCAGCATGACCAGCGCGGCGCTCAGCGCCACCCATTTCCGCACGTCAACCCCCTGCAGTCGGTCCGGCCGGACGCGTCGTCGCACGGCCGGTGTCTGACGGTCATGATCCACGAGGATCCCGAAAGGTTGTACGGGCGGCCGGATCCGGTTCGAATTCGTGCGCCGGTGGCGGTTACGGTCGGGGCGCACAGTGCCGTGGAGCGGGGGGGGGAACATGGGGGCGGAGCACCGCCGTTCGGTGGTGGCCGGGCAGGCGATCGCGCGGGCGCTGCTGGAATACGGGGAGCGGGGCGGCGGGACCGTCGCCGGGCCGGGCACGCCCGAGGCGTGGGTGGCCTTCGACGCGTGCGTACGGCGGGAGGTGTGTACGGGCGGCCGCCGGGGCCCCTGGGACGGCCCGGGCGGGTGGAGCGCGCCGGTCGTGCCCGTCGGGCTGCGGCTCTGCCACCCGGACGGCCGCGTGCGGGAGGCTGCGCTCCGGCGCCCGTACACGGTGTCCCTGCCGCTGCCCCTCGTGGTGATCCGCTGTGCGGACCCGGTGCCGGCGGTGCGGGCACGGGCCCGTCGGCTGCTGGTCGCGACGCTGGCGGCCTGGCCGCGGGAGACGGTGCTCCAGTCCACCGGGACGGTCCTGCTGATGGGCGCGCGCCGGCACGGCGGCTGGGCCCTGGAGTTCTTCGAGGCGGCCCTGCACGCCCGGGAGCCGCGCCTGGCCCAGTGGTGGCGGGTCGGGCTGCTCGCGCGCCCGGGCCGCGGGCAGGCCGAGGAATTGCTGGCCGCGCTCCGCCGTGCCGGCCACCTGCCGACCCGGCGGTTCGCCGCCCGCCTCACCACCGCCCGGCGCGGGATGACCGTCGACGTCCTGGCCCGCGAGGCCGTGGCGGAGAGCGACCCCGGCACGGCGCGGCTCTGGACGGACGCGCTGCTGGCGGCCCTCGGCGGCCCCGGGGTGCCGGCCGGGCGGCGGCAGCGGGACGCCGGCGCCGTCGCGGGGAGCGTCGACGCGCTGCTCGGCGCGCGGCAGCCGCTGGTGCGCGCCGCGGGTGTGACCGCCCTGGGCCCGGCCGGCCGGGGCGCCGAGGCGGTACGGCACCTCACCGACCCCTCCCGCTTCGTCCGGGCGCGGGCCCGCCGGCTGGTCGGCGAGCAGGGCGGCGACCCGGCCGGACTGTACCGGCGGCTGGTCGCGGAGGCCGCCGAGCCCTCCCCGTACGCGGTGGCCGGGCTGGCCGAGTGCCGCGGGGACGGGGCCGTGACCGTCCTGCAGGACCTGCTGGCGCACCCCGCCGGCCGGGTCCGGGCCGCGGCGCTGGCCGGGCTGCGCCTGCTGCGGGCGGTCACGGAGGAGGAGCTGCTGGCGGCCCTGATGGACGATGCGCCGCCCGTGGTGCGGGAGGCCTGCCGCGCCCTGCTGCCGGGGGCGGCGGCGCTCGACCCGGACGCCCTCTTCCCCCTGCTGGCTCCCCGCGTGGCCCTGCCGGCCCGGCGGGCCGCCTTCCGGCTGCTGCGCGCGCGGGGCGGGATCCACGAACCGCGGGCGGCCGTGGCCCTGCTGGAGGACGGGAACCCCGAGCTGCGGGCGACCGCGTGCCTGACCGTACTCGGCTACCACTGGGATGCCGGACGGTTCGACGATGCCGCGGAACGCGAGGAGCTGGCCGCGCTGCTGCGGAAGACCCGGCACCTCTTCACCCGGCCCCAACTCGACGCCAGGCGCGGGCTGCCGGAGGCCGGCGGCTGATCGGGGCGGGGGTGGTGCCTGCGGGAACGCACGGTGGTGGATGCGGGCAGCCGTACCGGGTAGACGCGGTTCAGGACGTCAGGAACGGGACGAGGTGAGGGCGTTGGAGCTGCGTGCGGTGGGCTGGGCACATTCCTTCCCGGTGGCGAAGGGGGTGCGGGCGGCCCGGGCGTGGACCTCGGAGCACCTGGCGCTGCTCCCTTGGACCGCGGACGCGCCGGACACGGTGCACTCCGTCCTGCTGACCGTGTCCGAGCTGGTGACCAACGCCCACCTGCACGCCTCCGGGACCGCGTACATCGTGCTGGCCTGGGACGGCGACTGCCTGCACGTGAGCGTCGCGGACACGGACCCCCACCTGCCGAGGCCCAGGGAGGCCGGCGCGGGCGCGACCTCCGGGCGGGGCCTCGGCATCGTCGACGCGCTGGCCGACACGTGGGACGTCCACCCGTGCCACCGCGGCAAGACGGTCACCGCCTGCTTCCGCCCGCCGGACGCGTCGGCGGGACGCGGGGACGCGGCGGGGGACGGAGACACGGCGGGGGACGGAGACACTTCACGGCACGGAGACGCGGCGGAGCGCGGAGACGCCGGCTGAGGGGGCGAGGCCCCCTCCCCGCCTTCCGGACCAGGCCGGGCCCGCCCCCGAGGCCAGCGGATCCGGCGTTCCGCCACCGGCGCGGGGGCTCGGCCGGGGCCCGGGCCGACCGGACAGGTGGCGTGGTGGCGGGGGCGGCTTCCGGGACGAGGAGCAGGGCTGCGGCGAGGGCGCGCCAGGGTGCCCGGCCGTGCCTGATCGAGGTCATGACCCGCACGCCGGAACGCGCGTACGGTCGGACGGACGGGTTCCGGGGGCCCGGTCCCGGGCGGCGTACGCTGGGCCGTATGCGCATGCGCCCCACCCTGAGCTGGATCCCCGACGCGGACCTGCCGCCGGGCACCACCGACCTGGAGCCCGTCGTCGAGACGCTCGGCCGCGGCGGGGTGCTGGTGCTGACCGGGGCCGGCATCTCG
The DNA here is from genome assembly GCF_044759225.1 of Streptomyces sp. NPDC101132. Taxonomy (NCBI): domain Bacteria; kingdom Bacillati; phylum Actinomycetota; class Actinomycetes; order Kitasatosporales; family Streptomycetaceae; genus Streptomyces; species Streptomyces sp. NPDC101132. The sequence continues at coordinate 32,575 of NZ_JBIVYX010000024.1, read as the reverse complement.
ACCGAGTCGGGCATCCCCGACTACCGCGGTGAGGGCGGGAGTCTGAGCCGGCACACGCCGATGACGTACCAGGACTTCACCGCGAGCGCGGGCGCCCGGCGCCGCTACTGGGCGCGCAGCCACCTGGGGTGGCGCACCTTCGGGCGCGCCCGGCCGAACGCCGGGCACCGGGCGGTGGCCGCCTTCGGACGGCACGGGCTGCTCACCGGGGTCGTCACGCAGAACGTCGACGGGCTGCACCAGGCCGCCGGCAGCGAGGGCACCGTCGAACTGCACGGGAGCCTGGCGCGGGTGGTCTGCCTCTCGTGCGGCGCCACCGGCTCGCGCCGGGAGCTCGCCGCGCGCCTGGAGGAGGCGAACCGGGGGTTCGCGCCGCTGCCCGCCGCGCTGAACCCGGACGGCGACGCGGACCTCCGCGACGACCAGGTCGGCGGATTCCGCGTGGTGCCGTGCGCCGCGTGCGGTGGGGTCCTCAAGCCGGACGTGGTGTTTTTCGGCGAGAGCGTGCCGCCGGAGCGCGTCGCGCACTGCCGCGAGCTGGTCGACCGGGCCGCTGCCCTGCTGGTCCTGGGCTCCTCGCTGACGGTCATGTCCGGCCTGCGGTTCGTCCGGCAGGCGGCCGCTGCCGGGAAGCCGGTGCTGATCGTCAACCGGGACGTGACGCGCGGCGACCGGCACGCCGCCGCGCGCGTCGCCCTGCCCTTGGGCCCGGCCCTCACGGCCGTGGCCGCCCGGCTGGGCGTCCCGGTGGACGACCCGTCGCTCTGACGGCTTCCCCGGCACCGGCGTGGTCGACCGGCCGTCGCCGCACGGCCCTGGTCAACCTCCCCCCGTCAACTCCCCCTTCGTCGCACAGCCGTCGTCACGCGTCCCAGGTGACCGGCAGGCTCTTCACCCCGAAGATGTCCGCGGCCTCCGGGCGCAGCGCGACCTCGTCGGCCGGTACGGCCAGGCGCAGCGTGGGGAAGCGGGCGAGCAGGGCGGAGAACGCGATCCGCATCTCGACGCGGGCCAGTTGGGCGCCCAGGCACAGGTGGATGCCGTGGCCGAAGGCCAGGTGGCCGCCGTCCTGCCGGGCGAGGTCGAGGACGTCGGGGTCGGCGAAGCGGCCGGGGTCGCGGTTGGCCGTGTGGTACGAGAGGACGACCGTCGTGCCCGCCTCGATGGTCCGGCCGGCCACCTCGACGTCCTCCAGCGCCGTCCGGTGGAAGGTCTTGGCGACGCTCAGGTAGCGCAGCAGCTCCTCCACGGCACGGTCGATCAGCTCGGGATCGGCGCGCAGCGCGGCGAGTTGCTCCGGGTGCTGCAACAGCGCGAACGTACCGAGGGACAGCATGTTCGCCGTGGTGTCGAAGCCGGCGGCCAGCAGGATGAGGCTGACGCCCCGCAGCTCCTCGTCGGTCAGGTCGCTGTCGGCGAGTTCGCTCAGGACGTCGTCCGTGGGGTGGGCGCGCTTGGCCGCGACGAGCCGGCCGAGGTACTCCTGGGTGGCGGTGTAGGCGGCGATCAGCTCCTCGTCGCCCGTCTCGCCGTTCATGAACGTGTCGATCTGCTCCTGGAAGGACGCCCGGTCCTCGTACGGCACGCCGAGGATCTCGCAGATGACGATCGTGGGGATGGGCTTGGCGAACGCGCTCACCAGGTCCGCCCCCGGTCCCGCCTTCTCCATGGCGTCCAGGCAGTCGGCGGTGATCTGCTCGATGCGCTCGGTGAGCAGCCGCATGCGCCGGGCGGTGAACCTGCCCACCAGCGGCTTGCGGTAGCGACTGTGCTCGGGCTCGTCCATGAGGAGGAACTCACCGGGCGGGGCCGGGGGGAGCTCGAAGTCGACCACGTTCATGAGGTCCTTGCGCGAGCTGAACCGCGGGTCCGCGAGGACCGACCGGACCTGCTCGAAGCCGGTGACGAACCAGCCGGGTTTCCCGCCGGGATGGGTGTAGCGGCTCACGGGGCCGTGCCGGTGGGCTTCGGTCAGCTCGGCCGGCGGGTCGAAGGGACAGCCGGTCCGGCGCTCCGCCGGAAGCGCGGGCACGGTGTACGGGGATTCACTCACGGCATTCCTCATCTCGCGACATAGCGTGTTTGACGTATCGCGAAAGCTACGTTGCATTCCCGTCTGCGTCAATGCTCAAGAAGTGAACTACCCAGCTCCACATAGCCAGATCAATGCAATGACGCTGAATCAAACGCAACGAGTCGTTGCAATGAATGAAGGCGAAGGCAATGCGGGCGGACGCGGACCCCCACCCCGGTACGAGGCCGCGGCCCGTACCCGGGTATGACGTGTCCCGGGGCCGGGCCTGCCTACCCTGGGCCGGTCATGAACGATGAGAAGCGGCGTCCGCCGCGTACGCCACAGACCGGGGTCCGGGCGCAGGAGCTGCTCCGGAGCCTCGGCACCGCCCTCGCCACACCCACCCGTCCCGGTGAGGCACTCCTCGCGCGGGCGTCGTCCCCCTGGGTGCGCCGGCTGCCCTACGCGGTGGCCTTCGCGAGCGCCGCCGCGCTCCTGCCGGTCACCGTCGTCGTGCTCGTACAGGACTACCGGGTGCCCGGCGGCCTGGCCGGGGCGCTGGCCACCGTGCAGACCCTGCCGCTGCTGCTGGCCGTCACCCGGCCCCTCCAGGCCTGGTGGGTGATCTCGGCCGCGGACGTCGCGGGCGGTTTCGTGCTGCTCGCCTCCAGCGGCGTCGACGGGCGGCCCTGGCCGTGGACCCCCATGGTGATCGTCGGCTACCTGGTGCTGATGGCGGCCCTCGGGCTGCGCGAGCGGCGGCGCGCCCTGGTCGGGGTGTGGCTGGCGACGGGTGCGGCCGGTGCGGTGTTCGAGGTCGTCTCGCCGAACCGGGCCGCCGGGCTCACGGTGCTGCTGTTCGTGCTGAGCGGCACCGTCCTGCTGGTCACGGCCACCCTGCGGGGGCGCGGCGAGGCCGAACGGCGGCTGGTCGAGCAGGAGACGATCAGCGAGGCCGAACGGGCCCGCCGCACGCTCCTGGAGGAGCGGGCCCGGATCGCCCGCGAGCTGCACGACGTGGTCGCCCACCACATGTCGGTGATCACCGTGCAGGCGGACTCCGCCCCGTACCGGCTCCCGGACCTCCCCGAGGGGGCGCGGGACGAGTTCGCCTCGATCGCCGCCGGAGCCCGTGAGTCGCTCGCCGAGATGCGGCGGCTCCTCTCCGTACTGCGCAGCGAGGGGGCGGAGGGCGAGCGGGCACCGCAGCCCGGGCTCGACCGGGTGCAGCAGCTCGTCGAGGCGACCGTCCGGGCCGGGGTGCCGGCCGAGCTGTCGATGGCCGCGGACCTGCCGGGGCCGGGCGAACTGCCGCAGGCGGTCGGCCTGTCGGCGTACCGGATCGTGCAGGAGGCCCTGGCCAACGTGGTGCGGCACGCGCCCGGCTCCGCGACCCGGGTGTCCGTACGGGGCGACGGCGAGGGCTGGTTGCACGTCCTCGTCGTCAACGGGCCCGCCGAGGGGCCCGCCGCGCCGCTGGAGGGCGGGACGGGCACCGGGCACGGTCTCGTCGGGATGCGCGAGCGCGTACGGTTGACCGGCGGCTTCCTGGACACCGGGCCGCTGCCGGACGGGGGCTTCCGGGTCGCCGCCCGGCTGCCGCTGACGACCCCGAAGGACCTCCCGTGACCATCCGCGTGATCATCGTCGACGACCAGGCCATGGTGCGGGCGGGCTTCGCGGCCCTGCTCTCCGCGCAGTCCGACATCGACGTGGTGGGCGAGGCTCCGGACGGGCGGCAGGGCGTCGAGGTGGCGCGCGCCGTGCACCCGGACGTGGTCCTGATGGACGTGCGGATGCCCGAACTCGACGGGCTCGCGGCCGCCCGCGAGATCCTCACCCCGCCGCCGGGCGTGCCGCACCGCCCGAAGGTGCTGATGCTCACCACCTTCGACGTGGACGACTACGTGTACGAGGCGCTGCGCGCGGGCGCCTCCGGCTTCCTGCTCAAGGACGCGCCGCCGGCCGACCTGATCGCCGCGGTCCGCGTGGTCGCGGCCGGAGAGGCCCTGCTGGCCCCGTCGGTGACGCGGCGGCTCATCGCCGACTTCGCCGCCTCGCGTCCCGCGCCCCGCGCCGACCGGGCCGCGCTGCGGCTCAACGGGCTCACCCCGCGGGAGACGGAGGTGCTGGAACTGGTCGCGCGGGGGCTGTCCAACCAGGAGATCGCCGGGCACCTGGTGCTGGCGGAGCAGACCGTGAAGACGCACATCGGGCGGGTGCTGGCCAAGCTGGACCTGCGGGACCGGGCGCAGGCGGTGGTCTTCGCGTACGAGTCGGGACTGGTCACGCCCGGCGGGCGCTAGCCGTCCGTCGGGGGCTCCCCACCCACGGTCGGGGGACGTCACCCGGGGCCGGGGGAAAACCCCACCCCCGGTCCGGTGCCTCCCGGTCGTCGACCCCCTACCCCGGTATGAGGCGCCGGTTGGCTCTCCGGTGTGACGTGCCGTCACCCGTCTCCTTCCTACCTTCCTCTCGCTCACCACGAGAAGGACGGGAACGGAAAGGGAGGGCCGTCGCATGCGCCGGTTCACGAGGACAAGGCTCACCAGGATGCTGGTCGCCGCCACGCTCACCACCGCCGCGGTCGCGGGTACGGCGGGATGGGCGTCCGGCACCACCCGGCTGCCGGTGACCGGGGCGCCGGCCGGCACGGCGGCCTGGCGGGCGGCCGGGCTGCCGGACCCGGAGGCCATGACGCCCGGCCGGACGGCGCGGTACCTCGGCGGGCTGGGAGAGCGGCGGCGGCAGGAGCTGGCGAGCGCCCACCCCGGTGTGGTCGGCAACCTCGACGGCGCCCCGCTCGCCCTGCGGTACGCGGCCAACGCCCGTACCGCGGGCGCCCGTTTCGCGGGGCAGCAGGTCCTCGCGTACGACCCGCGCGGCCGCGGCCAGGCGGTGCTGGTCTACGGCGACCTCGCCCGGGCGCGGCACGTGGCGGTGGTCGTGCCCGGGGCCGACGTGGACGCCGGGAACCTCGGCGGACTCGTCCGCAAGGCCACCGCCCTGCGCGGAGCCACCGGCGACCGGACGGCCGTCGTCGCGTGGGCCGGGTACACGACGCCCGTGGGGGTGGGCCTCGACGCCGCCGGCGGGGACCTGGCCGCGGCCGGGGCGGACCGGCTCGTCCGGTTCGCCGAGGGTCTGCGGGCGGTCGGCGCCGCCCGGCCGAGCCTGTTCTGCCACAGCTACGGCTCGGTGGTCTGCGGGCTCGCCGCGCACCGGGTCGAGGCCGAGGACATCGTGGCGGTCGCCTCGCCCGGCATGCGGGCCCGCACCGCGGCCGGGCTGCACACGACGGCCCGGGTGTGGGCCGCCAAGAACCCCACCGACTGGATCGGCCTGGTCCCCCACGTCGAGTTCGCCGGGCTCGGCCACGGACCCGATCCGGCCGGCGCCGGATTCGGTGCCCGCCGCGTGCCGGCCGGGGACGCGCGGGGCCACGACGGCTACTTCACCCCCGGTACCGCCTCGCTGCGCGCGTTCGCCGCCATCACGGACGGGGAGGTCCGGTGAAGGCGCTGCGCACGCTCCGGACGGCCGCCCGCGGCATCGAGGCCCGGACGCCCGCCGGCCGGGACCGCGCGATCGACGGCCTGCGCGCCCTCGCCCTGCTGGCCGTGCCCACCGGGCACTGGCTGCTCGGCGGCTTCACCCTCTCCCCCGACGGCGCCCTCCACAACGCGAGTCCCCTGTCCGCGTTCGGCGGCCTGGCGCCGGCCAGTTGGGTGCTCCAGATGCTGGGCATCTTCTTCCTGGTCGGCGGCTACGCCTCCGTCCTCTCCTTCCGCCGCCACCAGGGCCCCACGGCCGACTGGCTGAAGGGGCGGCTGGCCCGGCTGGGCCGGCCGGTGCTCGGGGTCACCGCCGTGTGGGCCGGGCTGCTGCCGCTGCTGCACCACGGCTTCGGGGTGCCGGCCGACACCCTGCGGACGGCGTCCACGCTCGTCGTCCAGCCGCTGTGGTTCGTCGGCGTGTACACCGTCGTGTCGGCGCTCACCCCGTACTGCGTGCGCGCCGCGCGCCGGCTGGGCGCGTACGCCGCGGCCCCGCTGCTCGGGGCCGTCGCGGTCGTCGACTTCCTGCGCTACGGACCGTACGCCGACGCCGCGCCGTCCTGGCTGGGCGTGCTCAACATCCTGCCGGGCTGGCTCTTCGCGTACCAGCTCGGCGTCTCCTGGGGCGAGGGCCGGGTCGCCCGGCGGCACGGGTGGGGGCTGCTGCTCGGCGGGGCGGTGCTGTTCGCGGCGCTGCTGGTCTGGTGCGGCTACCCGGCCTCGATGGTGGGCGTGCCGGGTGAGGTGCGTACGAACTCCCACCCGCCCTCGCTGCTCGTCCTCGCCCTCGCGGCCGCCCAGAGCGGTGCCGCGGTCCTGCTCCGGGACCGGCTGGGGCGGTGGCTGCGCCGGCCCGCGCTGTGGGCGCCGGTGGTCGTGGTCAACCTGTCCGCGATGACGATCCTGTGCTGGCACCAGACGGCGATGCTGGCCGCCGCGGTCCCCGCCGCGTCCGCGGGCCCGGTGGCCGGTCTGGTCGGGGCACCCGACTCGGTGGGCTGGATCCTGGCGCGGCTGGCCTGGATGCCGGTGTTCGCGGTGCTGCTGGTGCTGATCGGCCGGTACGCGCGGGGGTTCGAGTCCCCGTGGACGCGTACCGGCACGCTCCGGCGGGCCCTGGCGGGCGTTCTGTCCGCGGGCTTCGCGGTCTTCGCGCTGGGTCTCGCGTGAGGGGCGGCCGGGGACGGGCGGGGACGGCCGGGCGCCGGGCCCTGGTGGCGGTGCCGTGTCGGGGCCTAACCTCGCCGCATGCGCCCCGAGCGAGCACGTCCGCGTTGGACCGACCTGACCGCCCGCGTGCTCGGCTGCGCGGCGCTCCTCGCCGCCGTGTCCGGTTCGCTCGGGTACGACGTCCCGTTCCTGCTGCTGCTCCTCGTGCCGGCCCTGGCCTTCGCGGCCCTGGCCTTCCAGGCCCTCGGCCTGGACCGGGGCGGCGCGCGCACGGTCCTGGTGACCGCGGCCACCCTGCTGACCACCTGTGCCGTGTTCGGCGCGCTGGTGGTGAACGGGATGGCCGACCGCGGCTGACGCCGCGGAGGTCAGGCCGGGGACGGGGCCGCGGGGGCGCAGGTGGGATGGCCCCAGCGGGTTCCCAGCTTGGCGATGTCCTCGCCGGCGGCGTACGGGCGGCCGCAGGGGCAGGTGCCGCGGTACTTCGCCTTGATCGTGCGGGAGGCGGAGCCGGAGGCGCGGCGCGTGGTGCCGGCCGGCTTGCGGCGGGGCGCGGCGGTGCGCTCCGCGGCGGGGACCGGAATCTCCTCCGTGCCGAGTGCCGTGCCGGCGGGCTCCTGGCTCGTGGCGGCGTCGCTGGCGGCCTGGTCGGCGATGGCGTTGAGGTGGTCGCCGTCCTCGCGGTGGGCCGGCACGTAGCGGAACTCGACGTCCCGGTCGGCGAGGAGGGCGTCGATGGCCTGGACGAGTTCCTGGTTGGCGACCGGCTTGCCCGCGGCCGTGCGCCAGCCGTTCCGCTTCCAGTTCGGCAGCCACTGGGTGACGGCCTTCATCGCGTACTGGGAGTCCATCCGCACCTCCAGCGCCGTTCCCCCGGGCACGGCCTCCAGCAGGCGCTGGAGGGCGGTGAGTTCGCCGACGTTGTTGGTGGCGCGGCCCAGCGGCCCCGCCTCCCAGCGCTCGGGGCGGCCCTCGGAGTCGGCGATGACCCAGGCCCACGCGGCCGGGCCGGGGTTTCCCTTGGCCGCCCCGTCACAGGCGGCGATGATGCGATCGGACATCCCACGATGATGCCCTACCGGCCGGGTGGCCCGGCCGGGCCACCCGGTCAGGCGAGCGCGGCGCGCACCGTGGCCCAGTCGGCCGGCAGCTCCGGGTACCGGTCCCGCCGCGCGGTCCCGGAGTCCTTGAACCCGCTGGAGGTGGCGACGCAGACGGCCGGCCCGTCGCCGGCGGCTCCGGTTCCGGTTCCGGTTCCGGCCGGGCGGGTGGCCCGCAGGGCGGCCAGGCCCGCGGCCGCCGACAGCTCGAACCACATGCCCTGGGCGGCCAGTTCGGCGCGGGCGGAGCGCAGCTGCGCATCGGTCAGGGTGTGCGCGCTGCCGCCGCTCTCCCTCAGGGCGACCACGCCGCGGTAGCCGCTCACCGCGCAGTCGATGGCGTACGCGTCCGTGGGGCCGACCGGGACCCGGGCGGCCGGCCGGCCCGTACGCACGGCAGCGGCCAGCGGTGCTCCGGCGGCCGGCTCGCACGCGTGGACGCGGGGGGTCCGGCCGGCGAGGCCGAGCAGCACGAGTTCCCGGAAGCCCTTCCAGACGCCGAAGAGCAGCTCGCCGTAGCCGGTGGGGACGTAGACGTCCGCGGGCACCTCACCGAGGCCGAGGAAGATCTCGTAGGCGATGGTCTTGTAGCCCTCGGGCCCGAAGGGGTGCCCGGTGTGCGCGTCCGGGGTGAAGTTGCCGACCGGGTGGTAGCCGAGTTCGTCGGCGACCCGCCGGACCAGCGGCCAGACGGCTTCCCGGGGCGTGACGGCGAGGACGGTCGCGCCGTAGGCCCGCAGGAACGACGCCGTGGCGGGGGGTGCGTCGGGGGCGGCGAAGACCGCGCACCGGATGCCCGCGCGGGCGGCGTACGCGGCGGCCGAGGCGCCGTGGTTGCCCGAGGACGACACGACCACACCGGGTGCCCCGGCCAGGAGCGCGGCGCTCACGGCCACCCGGTTGAGCCGGTCCTTGTGGCTCCACGTGGGGTTGCGCGACTCGTCCTTGATCCAGACGCCGTCGGCCAGGGGAACCAGCGGCGTGTCGCCCTCGCCGAGTCCGGGCGCGGCCAGCGGCGGCAGGAGGGGCGCCCAGCGGTCGAGCCCGTGCGCGGCGGGCCGTCCGAAGAGGGAGTCCGCCGGGACGTCCGCGTACGCGTACGCGACGTCGAGCGGCGCGGGGGCTCCGTCCAGCGAGGTCGTGGGGCAGCCGCCGAGCAGGACGGGGACCAGGGGGTACGTGACGGCGGGATCCGCGAGGGAACGCTGGGCCACGGCTCGGGACCCGCGCGCCGAGGCGCCGGCCGCTCCCCTGTCACCGGGGCCGGGGTGGGTGCCGGGGCCTGTGCCGGGCCCGGGGTGGGTACCGTGATCGGGCTCCGAGCCGGGCGTGTACGTCATGCGGCCATCCTGACACGCCGGTTGCCCGTGTCCGAGGGACGCGGGGGCCGTGGCCCGCAGGGCGGGAGCAGGGTGCTGGGTGGCCGTCAAGTCACGAATTCGAGTGGCGTGACCCGGCTGCCCGCCGGTGCTTCCGTGGAGGGAAGCGCCCGGCTCCGGCCGGGTTCCTTCCCGCCCGAACGGAGAGTTCCGATGTCCAGCAAGCTGCCCGTGAAGTACCGGACCCGCATTCTGCTCGCCGTGTCCGCACTGCCCCTGGTCGGTGCCGGCATCGCGTTGCCGGCGGTCGCGATGGAGGCCCCGGCCGCCGTTCCCCGGCAGGTCGGGACGCTCACCGCGGCCGACGCCGACGTGATCATCGACGAGGCGACCGCCACCGCGATATGCGGTGACGGATCGAGTGCGGACAGCGACGCCGTGAAGGCGGAGGTCAAGAAGCGCATTCTGGAGAAGCTCAGGGCGAAGCTTGCCGACTGACCGCGGAATTCCAGGCGGCCGGCTCGCCGATCCGTCGCGCCGCCGTCCGCCAGGCCGCCGTGACCGCCGCGTGGGCCGTGGTGGTGGCGGCCGGCACGTCGGCGGGGAGGTGGAGGGGCTCGCCGAGGTGGACGTGCAGGCGCGGCCGGCGCACGGGCGCGGTGACGATCCCGGCGAGCTGCTTGGCGCGGCTGCCGGAGGTGATCCGCCGTGCGCCCGCCTGTCCCAGCGGCAGGACGGGTGCGCCGGTGGCCGCCGCGAGGCGGGCCGGGCCGCTGCGGAAGGCGCAGGGCTCGGCCTCGGCGGCGTCCCGGCGCCGGGGCAGTCCGCCCTCCCCGTAGATCAGCACGTCGCGGCCGGCCGCCAGGGCCTCGGCGGCCGCGTCGAGGGAGGCCGCGGCGCGGGCCGTGCCCCGGTGTACGGGGATGTGGCCGCCGGAGCTGAGCATTCCGCGGAGCAGCGGGACGCGCCACAGGCCCGCGGTCGCCAGGACGACGGGCTCGATGCCCATCCTGCGCAGGCCGGCCAGGACCACCCCGGGGTCGGCCGTCGAGGTGTGGTTCGCGAGGATGATCCTGCCGGTCCGGGGCGAGGAGCCGGGGTCCGCGCTGACGGTGAGGTGCCCGAGCACCGGGACGACCGCTGCGGCGATGCGGCTGAGCACGGGTGACTCCCGAGGGTTGACGATGCGTTGGCCACCATCGTCGGCCCACGGCGGCGGCCGGGCCTGAGTGCCCGTACTCACCCCGCCCCGCGCGGGCACTCATCCTCCCGACGGCGCGTCAGGCGTGCGGGCCCGGGGCCGGACGGGCCGGGCGCCCCGCTGCGGTGGGGGCCGGCCACCCGGAGGGAGACCGTACGGGCCGCTTCGCCGCCCGGGAGATCCCGGGCGGCGGACGGGCCCGCCGGCCCCCTTCCGGGTCAGGCTCGGCAGCGGAGGGTGCCGAGCGCCGGGTTGTCCCTGAAGTCCTCCCAGAACTCCTCGCCGAACTCCTGGATGCCCGCGGCGGAGATCTCCAGCGGGGCCCAGGTCAGGTCGGTGAACCCGGCGGCCAGGAGGGACTCCTCGTACGTCTTCCGGCTGGGCGGGCTCGCCTCGAACGAGATGGGCGGGTCGAGCAGCGCGGTGAGCCTGATGCGCGGCCCGACGGCCGTCTCCCCGATCCGCTCGCACAGGAAGCCGTACTTGGCCAGGGACGGGCCGTCGAAGCGGTAGTCCGGGTGCTGGAGGAAGAGGAAGAAGTCGGCCCCGGGCACGAGGCTGCGGTGGACGTTGCGGAACATCCGCTCGACGGTGGCGACGTCGTCCGCGTAGTTGAAGGCCTGGACGGCGACGGCCACGTCGAAGGGCCGCTCGAAGGCGCGCAGTTCGGCGATGTCGCCGACCTCGTACCGGATGCCCAGCGGGTCCGCGTCCTCGATGGCCCGGGCGGCGGCGATCATCTCGCCGGAGATGTCGACGCCCAGGACGTCCGACGCGCCCCGGCGCTTGAACTCGCGGCTGTAGAAGCCGGTGCCGGAGGCCAGGTCGAGGACCGACTTGCCCGCCACGTCACCGACGAGGGCGAGGAAGCCCGGCACCTCGCCGTAGCGCGCGAGGGGAAGCGTCTTGAAGCCCTCGAACGCCTCGCCGATCCCGTCGTACAGCTGACCACTCATCGTGCTGTCCCTCCCCGTGTCCCGGCCGCGGCCCCCGGAACGGCCGCGGCCCGTGGGAGAGAGTCTTGCCGCGGGTCCGTCGGGGTCCGTACGGGCAGAAGACACGAAGTCGGGGGCCTCTCGTGCGCGTATCCGACGATCAGCCAGTTCCGGTCAGTCGTCCCGCAGCAGCTCCTCGCGCAGGCTGCCCAGGGTGCGGGAGAGCAGCCGGGAGACGTGCATCTGGGAGAGTCCGATCTCCGCACCGATCTCCGCCTGGGTCATCTCCTGGCCGAAGCGCAGCTCCAGGATGCGGGTGGTGCGTTCGTCCAGCCGGGCGAGCAGGGGGGCCAGGGCGTGGCGGTTCTCGACCGCCTCCAGGTCCGGGTCCACCCCGCCGAGGGTCTCGGAGAGCGTGCGCGCGGAGCGGGCGGCCGCCCGTGTCCCCGATCCCGCGGAGATCTCCTGGGGGGCGTCGAGGGAGTGGGCGGAGTAGCCGTTGGCCGCGACGAGGCCCTGGCGCACCTCGTCCTCGGTGAGGTCGAGGTGTGCGGCGAGCTCCGCGGGGGCGGGGGCGTGGCCGGTGGCGGAGGTCAGCTCCTCGGTGGCCTTGGCCAGTTGGGAACGCAGCTCCTGGTGGCGGCGGGGGACGCGTACGGCCCACGTGGTGTCGCGGAAGTGCCGCTTGATCTCGCCGGTGATGTAGGGCATGGCGAGGGTGCTGAACTGGACGTTGCGCTCGGGTTCGTAGCGGTCGATGGCCTTGATCAGGCCGATGGTGCCGACCTGGATGATGTCCTCGCTCTCCGGGCCGCCGGGCCGGTCCCGGAAGGGCCGGGCGGCGAAGTGCACCAGGGAGATGTTCATCTCGATCAGCGTGTTGCGCACGTACTGGTACGCGCGGGTGCCCTCTTCGAGGCTGCGCAGGCGCTCGAAGAACACCCGGGTCAGCTCCCGGGCGTCACAGGTCGACACCTCGCGCGGGCAGGGCACCTCGGGGAGTCCGGCCAGGTCGGGGTCTCCGAGGCCCTCGGCGCCGGGCGGCGTGGCCTGGGGCCTCGCACGCAGGGCCTGCCCGTGCTCGGGGCGCTCACGCTCGCGGCGCTCGGCCTCGGCGTGCTCGGCTTCGGTCTGCAGGGCCTCGGGGGTGGCCGTGAAGGTCATCGTTGGCGCTCCTTGGGCACTTGGCTTGCGGTGCGTTCTGGCGATCGCGGTCAAGCGGAAGTCCGGTTCCGCTCACCCAGCACCCTGCCGGGCGATCGGACACACGTCAAGGGATACCGGAAAACTGGTTCGGGAATTGCTTTTCGCGAGTTGTGGCTCAACAATGTCGGCGTGGAGAACGAGCACACGGATACCCGCCGGCACCGCTGGACCTTCCTGACGAACCACGCCCGGGTCCTGGTCGCGATCGCGCGCGACCCGGGGATCCGGCTGCGCGACATCGCGGCCGGCTGCGGCCTCACCGAGCGCACCGTGCAGGCGATCGTCACGGACCTCCAGGCGGACGGGTACCTCACGCGTACCCGCGACGGCCGGCGCAACCGCTACGTCATCGCCCCCGGCGCCCGCTTCCGCCACCCCGCGGAGGCCGGGCTGGAGATCGCCGGCCTGCTGGACTACCTCGCCGGTCACCCCGCGGACGCGGCGGCGCCGTCCGCCGAGCCCGCCGCCATGGCTCCCGTCACGGTCACCGTCCCCGTTTCCGTCCCGGTCTCGGTGCCGGTCCCGGTTCCCGACGAAGCCGTGTGAGTCAAACCCCGGAACCGGGGCAGGCGAGGTCCGTGGCGACGCCGTCGGCCCCGGTCCGGCAGCGGACCGGCCGGCCGTCGCCCCCGAGGAACCGCCGAGAAGGGAAGTTGCTCCCATGACCGAGAACATCTGGGTCTACCGCCTCTCCGCCGGCAGCCTGGAGGGCACCGATCTGACGGGCTACAAGGTGGAGGCCGTGGACGGCACCATCGGCAAGGTCGACAAGCACTCGTACGAGACCGACGCCTCCTGGATCGTCGTCGACACCGGACCGTGGATCTTCGGCAAGGAGGTCCTGCTGCCCGCCGGCACCATCACCCGCGTGGACGCCGCGGAGCAGAAGGTCTACGTCGACCGGACGAAGGAACAGGTGAAGGAGGCACCGGAGTTCGTCCGCGAGAAGCACCTCGGCGACCCGGACTACCACCGGGAGGTCGGCGGCTACTGGGGCGACGCCCCACTGGGCCGCTTCTGAGCGCGCCGCGCCGCGATCCCGACGCCCGGCGGGGGGGGGGGGGGCCCCCCCCGGGCCCCCCCCCCCCCCCCCCCGGGGGGCCCCGCCCCCCCCGCCCCCCCCCCCGCCCGCCCCCCCGCCCCCGCCCCCGC
>NZ_JBIVYX010000024.1:0-18911 GCF_044759225.1 Streptomyces sp. NPDC101132 | reverse complement strand
GGGGGGGGGGGGCTTCTCGGGGCCCCCCGGAATTGGGGCCGGTTGTTGGGGGGTCGGGGCGGGCCGCCCCCCCGCGGGGGGGGCGGGGCCCCCCCCCCCGGCGCCCCCCCCGCCCGCCGGGCTTTCGCGTACGGGCCCGGCCGCCCGAACGGCGGCCGGGCCGCTGACGCCGGGTCAGGCCGCCTCGTCCAGGACGGCGCGGATCAGCCTGCGCTGGTCCTCGGAGAGGCAGTCGTCCTCGACGTCGAGCACCTGGTCGTCCACGGTGATCCGGTAGTGGAAGCCGTCCGGGGTGCCCGACAGGGCCCGCAGGGCCAGCTCCTCCCAGTGGGCCGCGTCGCGGCGGCCCGAGGTGTCGAGTTCGCGGGCCTTCTCCACCCCGGCGAAGCCCCCGGATCGCGTGACGGTGATCCGCATGGTCGTTACCTCCGTGGTCCGGTCGGCCGCCACGGGGTGTCCAAATGGACCACTCCCCCGCGGCGGTGGCGGCGGGTCGCCGCCGCCACCGCGCCTGCCCCGGTTCGGCCCGGCCGGGCAGTGCGGGGGCCCGGAGCGGCCCCATTCGTCCGGAAACCGCCGTCGGGTGGCCGAGAGGGGCCCGGCCGGGCGGGGGCACCGGGAGAGCCTGCGGCGGACGGGCGGTCAGAGCCGCCCGGACGTACCGAGGTCGGAGCCGCCCGAGGTACCGGCGGGGTCAGAGCCGCCAGTACGTGCCCGCGCGGGAGTCGACGTGGACCACGTGCCGGCCCACGCGTACGACGTGGTGGTCCGGGCCGCTCCAGGAGCCGGAACCGCCCTCGGCGCCGGCGAGCGGCGTCCAGACCTCCAGGAACGTGCTGCCGTCCGGGTTGACGCCCCACTCGACGAGGTCGCGTCCCTCCCACCGGAAGCTGCCCGCGTCCTCGCCCGGCTCCCCGGTCAGGTGGTGGAAGTGCACCTGCCGGCCGTCGAAGGAGGTGGTCCCGGCGAAGCCGCGGCTGTCCGCGTAGTACGGGCCGTGCTGGAGCCAGACCACCTCGTCGTCCTCGCGCAGGGGCCCGCCGTCGCGGCTGATGCCCCGCCGCAGCCACGCGCCCCGCTCCGGCACCGGCACGCCCGGCCCGCCGGGGGCCGGGGTCCCGGCCGGGACGGTGTACGGGGTCGGGTCCGGACCGCCGGGCACGGCGGCCGGCTCAGGCATCGGCCGGGCCGCCGTCGAGCGCCCGGAGCGACAGGTCGATGTTGCCGCGTACCGCCTGCGAGTAGGGGCACACCGCGTCCGCGCGGTGGAGCAGGGGCAGCAGGTCGGCCGCCGTCCAGCCGGGCACGGAGACGGTGAGGCCGACGGCGAGGCCGTAGCCCGCGGGCGTGTCGGTGGTGCCCAGCCGCACCTCGCACTCCACGCGGGCGGCCGAGGCATCGGCGCCGAACTCGCCGGCCACCTCGGCCAGGGCGGAGGTGAAGCAGGCGGCGAAGCCGGCCGCGAACAGCTGCTCGGGGTTGGTGGTGCCGGGCACCTTCTTGCGCGGCGGCGCCAGCCGGACGTCCAGCCGGCCGTCGTCGGTGACGACCGTTCCGGTGCGGCCGCCGGAGGCGTGCGCGGTCGTGGTGTAGAGGGTGCGGGTGAGCGGCACGGTCATGTGGTCGGCCCATCTGTGCGACGAGGGGACGCTGCCCGGGTCCGGACAGCGCTACGGCGCCTGCCGGTGGGACGGCGCCGTGGGGCGCGTCGTCGTGCGTAACCGGGTACGGCGCATCTCGTCCGGGGCCTCGGGTCGGGGCCGCCGCACAATCTAGCAACGGACCGCCGGCACCGGACCCCGCCGGTGACCCTTCTCACCCCGCGGGGCACGGCGGGGGCGACGGCCGGCGGACGGCGGGGGTCGACGGCGGACGGACGGCGGCCGGGGCGGCGCCGCCGCACGGGCGGCGGAACCCGGCCGGTGCCGTGCCGCCCCGCCCGGCCGGACGCCGCCGCGCGGCCGCGCCGCCCTCACCCGCGGCGGGACTGGGCGGGTACGGCCGCCTGCCGCACCGCGGACAGGACGAAGCCGTGGCCCGCCGGATCGGCGTAGCGGCGCACGGTGGTGCGGCTGCCCGGCCCGCTGCCGGGGTCCTCGGCGGCCACCGGCCGGGCCCCGAGGGCCACGGCCTCGCGCTCGGCGTCGTCCAGGCTCTGCGCGGGGACCAGTATGTGCAGGTGGGCCTGCTGGGAGCCCTCGGGGAGGGGCCAGCTGGGCGGCGCGTGGTGCGGGTCGCGGCGGACGCCGAGGACCACGCCCGCGGGACCGGAGACGAGGAGCAGGTCCCCGTCGTCCGGGGCGGGGGCGGCGGTGCCGCCGAGCAGGTCGGCGTAGAAGCGGGCCAGCGGCTCGGGTTCGGCGCTGTCCAGGACGAGGACGGTGGTCTTGGGTACGGTCATGCCGCGCGTGTGCCCGGAGTCCGCGCCCGTACACGGGGCGTGTCCGGGCGGCGGCCCCGGGTGGTCGGTGCCGGTTGCCGGTCCCGGGCGGTCAGTCCCAGTCGGGGCGGCGGGAGCCGTCGCCGTCGGACGAGGGCGCCGGGGCCACCGCGAGGCGCGGCAGGGCGTGGGGGTGCTTCTCGGAGAGCCAGGCGACGAGCTGTTCCCGTACCGCGCAGCGCACGGCCCACAGGTCGTCGGCGTCCTTGGCCGTGACGATGGCCCGGACCACGATCGTGGAGGGGGTCGTCTCGGTGACGGCGACGTCCCAGCCGCGGCCGTCCCATGCGGGGCAGGCGCGCAGGATGTCCTGGACGCGGTCGCGTATGAGGTCCACCGGCGCGGAGTGGTCGCAGTGGAGGAAGACGCTGCCGGTCATCTGGAGACCGCCGCGGGACCAGTTCTCGAAGGGCCGGGTGGTGAAGTACGAAACGGGCATCGTGATCCGGCGCTCGTCCCAGGTCCGCACGGCGAGGAAGGTGAGCGTGATGTCCTCGACCACGCCCCACTCGCCGTCGACGACGACGGTGTCGCCGATGCGGACCAGGTCGCCGAACGCGATCTGGAAGCCGGCGAAGAGGTTGCCCAGCGTGGACTGGGCGGCGATGCCCGCGACGATGCCGATGATGCCGGCGGAGGCGAGCACGGAGGTGCCGAGCGCGCGGAAGCTCGGGAAGGTGAGCAGCATCGCGGCGGCCGCCACGACGGCGACCACGGCGGTCACGACCCGCATGATCAGGGTCACCTGGGTACGGACCCGGCGCAGCCGGGCGGGGTCGCGGGGGCCGGTCGCGTAGCGCGCGTAACCGGACTCGACGGCGGCGGAGGCCACGCCGACGATCAGCCAGGCGCCGGCGGCGATCAGAACCAGGGAGAGGACGTGGCCGACGACGGCCTGGTGGTCCTCCAGGGGCTGCCAGGCGGTCTGCCGGTGGGCGCCGCGCAGCAGGGCGGCGAGCAGCACGATCTGCAGGGCGGGGCGGCAGCGGCGCAGGGCGTTCCACAGGGGCGTTTCGGGGTGGCGGGCGTCGGCTCGGCGCAGCAGCAGGTCGACGGCCCAGCCGGCGGCGACGGTGAGCAGGACCGAGCCTCCCAGGACGACGGGCAGGCGGAGGGCGCTGTTCATGACTCCTCGGCGGGGTAGACGGCACGGACGGGGGCGCGCCTGCCCAGCGGGGCGGGAGTCACACAACGGATCGGCGGCCGGTCAGGCGGGGTGGCCGGGGTCGATGTCCTTGACGTCGTGGTACCGCAGGACGCCGGCCGGGCCGGCCGCGGCCGGCGGGGACACCTCGGCCGGGGCCAGGAGGTGGCCGACGTGGTCGCCCCCGTCGATCCGGGCCTCGATGCGTCCCTCGAACCAGGCGCGGGCCCCGGTGAGCACGGGGCTGCCGCCGGCGCCGGGGCGCCAGGCGACGCGGGCGAACTTGTCCACCTCGTCGCCGGTCTCGCCGCCGAACAGTTCGGCCAGGGGCCGCTCGGCGGGGCCGAGGAGGTGGACGGCGAGGTGCGTGGCGTGCCGGGCGACGCGGCACGTCCGGTTGAGCGTGGACAGCCAGACCATGAAGCGCGGCGGGTGGATGGAGCACTGCGAGGCGAAGCCCACGAGGCAGCCGGCGCGTTCACCGCCGGCGGCCGCGGTGACCACGTACACCGGCCCGTCCAGCTGGTCGGCGAACGCGTCGATCGACGTTCGGGTCACGACCCCACCACCTCCGTTCCGCACTGCGCCGGGCCGCCCGTACCGGCGCCCGTCGCGGGCCCCGTCTGCGCGCGCCCGTCTGGGCGCGGCCCGGCCCGTGTGACCGGCTACCCCGCTCATCGGCACCGAATCCCGGCGGCCCGAGGCCTCCCGGGGGTGCCCGGGACGTGACGGCAACGGCCGTGTGCAAGGAGCGGCACAGCGGGTAGACGCGGCCCATGATCACTCCCACCGCCCTCACCGCACCCGCCATCGGCTCCCTCCCCTCCGCCGGACCGGACGCCGCCCCGCTCCCCTCGGCCGCGCAGCTCGCCGCGTACGGTTCCCCGTCCCTCCTGCTGATCGTGGCCGGCGTGGTCGTCGTGGCGGTCCTGCTCGGCGCGTTCTGGTGGGGCAGCCGGCGCGCGGCGGCCCGCAAGGACCCCGGTGCGCGGCCGGCGCACCAGCCACCGCCGGCGCGCGCCCGCGAGGACTCGTGGCAGACGCCGGACGACTCCGCGCCCGGTCCCGACGACCGCCGTCCCTGACCGGGAGGGCCCCGAGGGCGTGTGGATCATGTACCCATGACGCACACGTCCCGCCGCACCCTGCTGTCGGCGCTCGCCGCCTCCGCCGCCGTCCCGCTGTCCTCGCTCGCCGCCGCGCCCGCCGCCCGGGCCGCCGGAGGCGCGGTCGCCGCCCCGCTCTCCGGCGGGCTCGCCGGCTCCCCGTCCTCCGTGACCGTGGCGCCCATGGACGCCTCCTGGTTCACGCAGGTCACCCTGACCGCACCGCTCACCGCGACCGTCCTGCCGGGGGCTCCGGCCCGTACCGAGGTCACCTCCGGCGGTCGCCGCGTCGCCCTGCTCACCCACGGCGCCCGCACGGTGGTCGTGCCGGGTCCGCGGCGCACCTTCTCGGAGGACAAGCGGCCGTTCACCGAGGACTTCGGCCGCACCCTGCCCCACCCCGCCCTCAACCCCGCGACCCGTCCGTACTGGGGCAACTCGCCGGGTGGCGGCACCTGGGACACCGAGGGCCCCGTGGCCGGCGACTTCTCGGTGTCGCCGGGCCGCGGGCTCATCGCGCTCAGCACGGACGGCGCCAGCCGCTACGCCACGCTGAAGGACGACGGGATCACCGACGTGGACGTCACCGCGGTGGGGAGCCTCGACAGGGTGCCGACCGGCGACGCGTGCTCGTACGCCCTGCTCTTCGGCTACGTGTCGGCCGACAACCACCTCCGGGCCCGGCTCTCCTTCCTGACCACGGGCGCCGTCGAGCTGCGCGTGGAGAAGGTGACGGGCGGGACCTCCGCCGCCCTCGCGCCGGCGCTCACCCTCGCCACCGGCGTGCCCGCGGGTACGGCGTGGGGCATACGGGTGCTGCGGGAGGGCTCCCGCATCCGGGTCAGGGCCTGGCGCGCCTCCGCCGGACAGCCGGGCACCTGGCAGGCCGACGTCACCGACCCCGGCTCCCCCAAGGGCCGCATCGGGCTGCGGGCGCTCGCCAACCAGGGCTGCACCAGCCTGCCCGTCACGTTCTCCGCCACCGCATTCCAGGTCGCGGACGCCGCCTGGGCGACGCCGCCGAGCGTCACCCACGGCGACTGGGTGCGGGTGCTGCCCGCGCCCTTCGACGGCACCTGGACCCCGGCCCTCGAACAGACGGTCCGCGGCTGGACCGGTTCCCTCGCGCCGGACGCCCTCGCGTACGCGGCCATGTTCCTGCCCGGCGCACCCCCGGTGACCAGCGGTGCGGGCCCGGCCGCCGGCCGGAAGGTGCTCGGCGAGGCGCAGTACAGCCCCGCCGACACCTACGGCGACCGCACGGTGGGCGCCGACTTCCACGAGTTCATGGGCGTCGACTGGACCTTCCCCGACGGCCGGGTGAAGACCGCCGACGCCGCCTTCCTCGGCTCCCTCGACTGCTCGGGCTACACCCGCATGGTGTACGGCCACCACATGGGCGTTCCGGTGGCCGACGTGAACGACCCGTCGCCGGCCCGGCTGCCGCGCACCTCCGCGCAGATGGCCGACCACGCCCCCGGCGTACGTCTGGCCCGCACCTCCGGCGCCACCCCGGACGTCCTCGCCCTGCTCCAGCCGGGCGACCTGCTGTTCTGGGACACCGACAAGGACGGGGAGGTGGACCACGTCGGCATCCACCTGGGCACCGACGCGGCGGGCAAGGCGCGTTTCCTGTCCAGCCGCAAGACCGTCAACGGCCCGACGATGGCCGACGTCGCCGGCGCCTCGCTGCTCGACGGCGGCGGCACCTACGACACGACGCTGCACACCGTCCACCGGCTCTGACCGCGCGGGGCGGCCGGGAGCGGTGGAGGATCGGTGGTGTGACGGCCCGGGAGGGCCGCGCGCCACCGGTCCAGTGCGTGGAGGTACGGCCATGGAACCGTTCGACGACCGCCCCGGCGTGACCGGCGCCGTCCTCCGGGCGGGGGCGTGAGCACCGCCGCGGGAGGCGGTCGCTACGGCGAGGACGTCTTCCGCCCCGAGGAGGCCGGCGAGGGGGAGCGCATCGACTACGGCGCCCTCGCCTACGACGACACGACGATGGCACGGCTGCGCGCCCTCGGCGCCGGCCCGGGCTGGCACTGCCTGGACATCGGCGCCGGGACGGGCACGGTCTCCCGGCGGCTGCTGGACGAGGCCGGGGTGGCGAGCGTGCTCGCGGTCGACCGGGACGTACGGTTCCTCCCCGACCACCCGGGACTGGACGTGCTGGAGGCCGACGTCACCGCCCGGGGCTTCTCCCCCGGCCGGTTCCGCCTGGTGCACGCCCGGTTCGTGCTGATGCACCTGGCCGAGCACGAGCGGCTGGTCACGAAGCTGGCGGAACTCGTCGAGCCAGGCGGGTTCCTGGTGCTCGGCGACGCCGTCGACCTCACGAGCGACCGGGCGCCCGGCACTCCGTACACCGCGGTGATGCGCGCGATGTGGCAGGGGCTGCGGGAGACCATCGGCACGGACGTGTCCTGGGTGCCGTCGTACCCGCAGCTGCTGCGCGGGGCCGGCCTCGCGCCGGTGGCCGCCGAGATCCACGTACCACCGCTGGAGCCGGGCAGTCCGATCAGCCGCTTCTGGGCGGACACGTGGGAGCGGAGCCGGGCCGCGATGCGCGCCACCGGCCTGGTCGACGACGCGGCCGTCGACGCGGCGGTCCGCTGGCTGGACTCGCCCGAGTGCGCCTCGCTGTCGGCCGGCCTGCTCACGGCCTGGGGCCGGAAGCCCGCGGAGGCCGGCGTCCCGGGCTGACGGGGCGCCGGCGAGGGCCCGGGGTGAAGCGCGGAATCCGGTGAAGAAAGGAGGCAAAGTATTCTCGTACGGAGAAACGGAACTTCCGGGGCTTCCTCCCCCGGATTCCTTCGGCCCTTCCCCGCGGCCGGAAGGAGATGCCCGTGAAATCCGATCTGCGACGGCGCAGACGGCGGTGGCGGAGGCGGCGGAAGCTCGCCCGCTGGACGATCCGGGCCGTCCCCCGCCCCGTGCTCCTGCGGCTGTCCCTGTGGAGTCTGCGGCTGACGGGCTGGGGTGTGCGGCTGGCGTTCCGCCGGCTCGTGCGCGCCGCTTTCTGACGGTCCCTCGCGATTCCCTTCCGGTTGCCCGCCGCCGGCCGCTCCTTTCGTGTTTACGAATCGCCGGACGGTAAAGAAGCGGAACCATCACCGGCTTTACGACGAGCCAGGAAGGGATCATGGGAATACTCGCTTGGATACTCCTCGGGCTGCTCGCGGGCATCATCGCCAAGTTCCTGATGCCGGGAGACGACCCGGGCGGAATCATCATCACCACGCTCATCGGCATCGCGGGCGGCCTGCTCGGCGGATGGCTCGGCAAGGTCATCTTCGGCGTCGACTCCGTGGACGGGTTCTTCGAACTCTCCACCTGGATCGCCGCCATCGTCGGCTCCCTCATCCTGCTCGCCCTCTACCGCCTGTTCACGCGTCGCAGGCACGCGTGAGCCCCCGGCCCCCACGGGCCCCGTCGGACGCGGCTCCGCCCTCCCCCTCCGGGGCGGAGCCGCCGCTCGTGCCGCCGGGGGCCGATTCGGCCGCGCCGCACGGCCGCCCCGGGCCGCACACGGCATAGTGGTCGGGTGATCACCGAACGTGGCGATGCCGGGGTTGAAGAGGCGCAGGTCATCGTGGTGGGGGCGGGACCCGCGGGATCCGCGGCCGCCGTGTACCTCGCCCGCGCGGGTCTGGACGTGCTGCTGCTGGAGAAGAGCGGCTTCCCCCGGGAGAAGGTGTGCGGGGACGGGCTCACCCCGCGCAGCGTGCACCAGCTGGTGCGGCTCGGCGTCGACGTCAACGCACCCGGCTGGATGCGCAGCAAGGGCATGCGCTGGGTGTGCGAGGGGAACACGGTCGAGCTGGAGTGGCCCCGGCTGGGCAGCCTCCCCGACTTCGGCCTCACCCGTACCCGGCACGACTTCGACGACCTGCTCGCCGGGCACGCCCGCGCCGCCGGCGCCCGGCTGCGTACGCACGTGAAGGTGACGGCCCCGCTGACGGACCGCGCGGGCCACGTCACCGGGGTGACCGCCGTACGCGGGCCCGACGAGGAGCCCGTACGGTACCTGGCCCCGCTGGTGGTGGCGGCCGACGGCGCCTCCGCCCGCACCGCGCTGGCCCTCGGTCTCGACCGCGACGCCAGCCGCCCCGTCGCGGCGGCGGCCCGCCGCTACTACCGCAGCGAGGCCCGCACCAACGACCCGTACCTGGAACTCTGGGCCGACCTGCGCTGTCCGGGCAGCGGGCTGGACCTGCCCGGCTACGGCTGGGTCTTCCCGCTGGGCGACGGCCGCGTCAACGTCGGCCTCGGCGCCCTGCCGCAGCAGCGGCGGCGCCGACCCCTGGACCTGCGGGCCACCCTGGACCTCTGGCTCTCCCGGACGCCCGAGGACTGGGGGCTGCGCGAGGAGAACGCCGACTCGCCGCTGCGCAGCGCGCCCCTCCCGATGGGCCTCAACCGGCGGCCGCAGTACCGGAAGGGACTGGTGCTGGTCGGGGACAGCGCGGGCATGGTCAGCCCGTGGAGCGGCGAGGGCATCGCGCAGGCCATGGAGTCCGCCGAGACGGCGGCGGAGATCATCGCCCTGGCCCTGGCCCGGCCGGCGGGGCCGCGGCGCGAGCACGCGCTGCTCCAGTACCCCTCGGAGATCCGGCGGCGCTGGGGACGCTACTACCGGCTGGGCAACCTCGCCGGTGACCTGTTCTTCTCCCGCTATGGCTTCCGCCCGGTGCTGCACCCGCGCGTGATGGCCTCGCCCCAGCTGATGCGCACCCTGTCCCGGCTGCTGATCCACGTCGGCGACGAACCGGCGCGCGACGGCGTGGACGCCGTACTGCAGACGCTGCTGCGGCTGGTACCGCGCCCGAACCGCTAGGCCGGTCTTTCGGATCAGGCCGGGCCGGAGGCGGGCGGGAGGAGGGGGCCGAGGGGCCCCAGGTCGAGGTTGAGGTCGTCCAGGGTGTAGCCGTGCTCGGCGCACAGTTCCGTCATCCGGTCGTGCAGGGCGAGCAGCGTGGCGCCGAGTTCCTCCTCCTGCTCGTCGGTGAGGTCGCCGGCGTCGACGCGGCGCAGGGCCTGGCGTTCGATGAGCTGGCGCACGAGTTCGACGAGGGTGAGGACCAGCTTGAGGAGGTCCTCGCCGACGCGGTCGGGGTCGGTGTGCAGGCGCCGGGCCGGGGGGCGGGGCCGGCCGGGGGCCTCGGGCGGCGCCTGGAGCAGCCGGAAGGCGGTGGCCATGGTGTCACCGACGGCGTCGAGTGCGGGGCCGGGGCGCGGGTCGCGGGTCATGGCTGCCGCTCCCGGGGGTCGAAGGGAGCCGCGCGGCCGACGGGGCCGACGGGTTCCACCGGGTCGAAGGGGTCCTGCCGCTCGCCGTTCACCGAGGTGATCAGGGCGCGCAGGGAGATGCGGACGAGGTCGATGTCGGCGATGGACAGGACGAGGTCGCCCGCGATGACCACACCGCCCGCGAGGAGGCGGTCGAGGAGGTCGACGAGGGCGACCTGCCGGCCGGGGAGCGTCTCGTCGTGGCCGGCGGTCGTCATGGGCCCGGGTGCGCGGTGGGACTGCCGGCGGACCGGCCGGGGTCGGGGCGCGGGGAGTCGGTCCGGTCGGGGGCGGCGCGCGGGGGGTCGGTCCAGGCGGGGTCAGTTCGGGTGGGGGCGGCGCGGGCGGGGTCGGCGCGGTCGGGGGCGAGCGGGAGCGTCGCGAACGAGTACGGCGCCCAGGGGCCGGTGACCTCGATGCGGATGCCGGGCAGGCCCTCCCCCGCCTCCTCGACGGCGGCGCGGAAGGCCCCGGCCTGGTCGTCCCGCACCAGGTAGGCGTCGTTCAGGACGTTCTCCCCGCTCTCGCCCCGGGTGAGGGGGCCCGTCTGGGCGGGGTGGCGGACGCGGTGGGACGCGTACGAGGCCGCCGTCGCGGCGATGCGCTCCGCGGCCAGGGCCGCCTGGCGGTGGCGGTCCTCGCGGGCGTGGTGCTGGGCCCTGCGCGCCCGGAGGTACGCCTTGCCGGGGCTCGCGGCGGGTGCCGGGGGCGGCGCCGTCGGCGGGGACTCCGCGTCTTCCGGGGCGGTGCGTACGTACGCCTTGACGCCGTACTCGCGGTGGTGGGCGAGGGAGGCCAGCCGGTCGGCGAAGGCCCGCTGCTGCCGGCCGAGGGCCGCCAGGGCCCGGTCGCGGTCCTGGTAGAGGGTGGCCATCCGCAGGGGCAGGACGGTGGTGCGGCCGGTGAGCGCCTCGATGACGCGGTGGTGGGACCTGGCGGTGTCCTCCAGCCAGTCGAGGTCCTCGAAGCGGGCCTTAAGGGGCTCTTCCCCCCAGTCGGCTTCCGGGACCTGGCTGGTGAGGAACACGGCGGCGGGCGGGCCGTCGTCCTGGGGCTCCAGGGGTTCGACGGGGGCGGCCGCGACCCCGCGCAGGGCGGCGACGGCCTCGCGCAGCCCGGGGGCGGGGGCGGCGACCGCGTAGACGTAGGTGAGGGTGCGGTCGGGGTTCACGGGGTCTGCCGTTTCCTGGCGGCGGCGCCGGCGGCGCGGGGCCGGTTGTCGCGGGCCCGGTCGTCGCGGGCCCGGTCGTCGCGGGCGTCGGACGCGGGGGCGATGCGCTCGCGCCGGAGCGATTCCAGCTCGGCGCGCAGGCGGCGGTTCTCCTCCGCGAGCGGATCTCCGCCGTGCCGGGACGAGAGCGAGGGGTCGTGCTCCCACCAGTCGATGCCCATCTCCTTGGCCTTGTCCACCGAGGCGATGAGGATGCGGAGCTTGATGGTGAGCAGCTCGATGTCGAGGAGGTTGATGCGGATGTCGCCGGCGATGACGATGCCCTTGTCCAGGACGCGTTCGAGGATGTCGGCCAGGCTCCCCGCCGAGGCCGGCGGGTACGACATCGGGCCGGCCCGGGACGGCAGAGGGCCGAGGCGGTCGGCGAGGGGGTCGGTCACGGTCCTCGGCCTCCCGGGTCGTGACGGGGCGTGACGGGCCGTCGGGCCGCGTTGCCGGTCATGGCCGGCCCTGCCGGTGCCGGGCGATCTCGTCGAGCCGGTCGAGGAGTTCGTCCTCGGCGTGGTCGAAGGCCGTCTGGTCGATCTCGCCGGCCCGCAGCCGCCGTTCGAGCTCCGACAGCGCGGCGTAGACGGGCGCCGGGTCGTAGAAGTCCTCCTCGGCCTTGTCGAGGACGCGCTGCGCGACCCACGCCACGCCGCGGACCGGCAGCAGCGGTGCCGTCAGCAGGCTGGTCAGCAGCCCCATGGATCCTCCTGACGCCCGGCGGGCCCGGTCCGCCCACGGCGGCCGGGGCCGGGACCCTAGACGAAGCTGTACGGGGGCAGTGGCCCGGCGAAGCGGAAGGCGACGCCGTGGACCTGTTCGGCGAGGCTCGCCTCGGCCACGGCGAGCTCGTCCTGCCGGTCCTCCTCGACGAGCAGGGAGAGGTTGACGATGTCGCCGTCGGCCGGCGGGCGGACGGTGTGCTCCCGGGCGAAGGGGATGAGCGCCTGGACCAGTCCGGCGGCGAGGGCCTCCTGACGGCTGCGCACCTCGGCGGCGACCAGTTCGCCGAGCTGGAGGGGCAGCCGGGGGTCCTGGTCGCCCTCCTTGATCCGGTCGTTGAGGCGCCGGGCCCGGGGGGATTCGTCGAGGATCTCGCGGAGCAGTCCTTCCTCCTGCTGGGAGGCGCGTACGTGGTACTCGGCGCAGCCCTGGAGCCGCTCCAGGGCGTCGAGGTAGCCGTCCGCGCCCTGTTCGAGCACGTCGGCGACGGCCTGGTCGTCCTGGGCGGTGTAGCCGAACTGCAACGGCAGGACGGTGCCGTCGGCCATCAGGCGCTCCTGCACCTCCTGATGTGCCGTCAGGTCCCGGCGCTTGGCCCGGATCTCCTCGTCGACGTCCTGGACGACGGCACGCAGCGGGCCGGCGCTGACGGTGCGCAGCGGCGCCGGTTCCGCCCCGACGCCGGTGAGGCCGTCCAGGCGGCACGGGTGTGCCGCGCCGGTGATCGAGTACACGTACACGGCCATCACCTACTCCCTCTCGCGGCGGGAGGCGGTACGGCGGGCGGGCCGGCGTCGGCGGGGGGCCGGCTCCTCCTCCGGTTCCTCCTGCTGCTCTTCCTCTTCCGGCTCCTCGTCCTCGTCGTCCGACTTGCCGGTGAAGGCCTGGGTCACCGCGTCGACGGCACCGCTCAGGGCGCCCTTCGACTTGCCGTGCGCCCCGCTCTCGACCGCGTTGCCGACGACGTCGGTCAGCTGGGTCGGGGCCTTGCGGCCCGATTCGAGGTCGAGGCGGTTGCAGGCCTCGGCGAACCGCAGGTAGGTGTCGACGCTGGCCACCACGATGCGCGCGTCTATCTTCAGCAGTTCGATCCCGACCACGGAGACGCGGACGAACACGTCGATGACGAGGCCGCGGTCGAGGATGAGTTCCAGTACGTCGTAGAGGCTCGCCGTATTTCCGCCTCCGGTTCTGCCGACGCCGCTGGCGCCCTGCGGAAGCACAGTCATGGGCCGCTTTCCCTTCGCGGGGGCCGGTCCTCAGGCCGGCCGGTCGATCATGCCCCGGCTGTAGCGCCGGGTCTGTTCGTACGAGATCAGCTCGCCCTCCTCGTCGATCGTGACCTTGTAGCTGGCCATGACGCTGGTGGTGTCGGGTATGCGGGCCAGCTCGAGGACCTCGATCTGGGCCTCCCAGCCCTCTTGGGTCGGGCGGAGGGAGGACACCGATTCCGGCTCCCGGCCCAGTAGCTGGGCGAGCTGCTCCCTTGCCGAACGCATGGCCGACGCGGCACCGGTCACGCCGCGGTGCGCGGACGCTTTCCGGCGGCGGGCGGGCTGTGCTTCGGCCATGAGCCACTCCCCTCGCGGGCTGACTCGTTCGCCTGCCCGCTCACCGAAGGGGCAAACAATTCTTTTTCATCAGAAATCGGAATTTCATTTCCTTTACGGCGCATAACTGGGGCCGTGGCGAGCAGCACGCGATCTGACCCGCCTGCTGAAGGGAAATGCTCATGCAGGACACGACCAAGATCGCCCTGGCGGCCGCGGTCGCCGGGGGTTACGTACTGGGCCGGGCCAAGAAGGGACGCCTGGCCTTCTCCCTGGTGACCTATGCGGCCGGCCGCAAGCTCGGCCTGGACCCGAAGGAGATCGCGGTCCAGGGACTGAAGCGGCTGAGCGAGATGCCACAGGTCGCCGAACTCGGCGAGCAGCTCAGGGGCGAGGCCCTGGACGCGGGCTGGAAGGCCGTGACGGCGGCCGCGAACCGCAGGCTCGCCCAGCTCGCCGACTCGGTCCACGACCGCACGCTGGCCCTGACCGAGAGCGACCGGGGCAGCGCGGAGGAGGACGACGACGAGGGCTACGACGAGGACGAGGACCGGTACGACGACCGGGAGGACGAGCGCGACGACGACCGCGACGACGAGCGGGACCGCGGCCGGGACGACGACCGCGACTACCGGTACGACGACGAGGAGGACGAGGAAGAGGACGAGGACGAGGACGAGGACGAGGACGAGGAAGAACCGGAGGAGGAGTACGAGGACGAGGACGCAGACGAGGAGGAGGACCAGGAGGAAGAGCCGCAGGACCGGGCTCCCGAAGAGGAGCCGGACGAGGAGTCCGAGGAGGAGCCCGACGAGGAGCCGCCGGCCCGCCGGCGCCCCGCACGCCGCTCCTCCCCCGCACGCAAGGCCCCGGCCAAGAAGGCGGCCCCCGCGAAGAAGACGGCTCCCGCCAGGAAGCGGGCCGCCCCGGCGAAGACCTCCACCCCGAGGAAGTCCTCGGCGGAGAAGCCGTCGGCAGGGAACGCGCCCTCGGCGAGGAAGGCGGCCGCCAAGAAGACGGCTCCGGCCAAGAAGGCCTCCGCCCGGGGCGGCACGTCGGGCTCGGCCACGAAGAAGGCGGCATCCTCCGGCAGCGGCAGCAAGCCGAAGCCGGCATCCGCCGCGCGGCGCTCCCCCGCCTCCAAGCCCGCGGCGAAGCCGGCGTCCAAGGCCGCCGCGAAGAAGGCACCGGCGAAGAAGGCACCCGCGAAGAAGAGCACGGCCCGCCGGCCGGCCGCCAAGACGGCCGCCAAGAAGACCACGGCCTCGAAGAAGTCGGCCGCCCGCACATCGACGGCGAGGAGGTGAACCATGGCCACCACGGAGCGCGGGACGAAGGGCGCACAGTCGGGTTTCGACAAGCTGATGGACGAGGTCTCGGGGTTCCTCTCGGCCCAGGCCGGCCAGCTGGCGGACAAGGCCGTGGACAAGGTCGGCGACCTCACCGACCGGCTGCACGACTCGGCGGAGAACGGCAGCCCGTTGCCCGGAATCGGCGGCCGGCTCCTCCAGGGCGACTCGCCGGTGAAGGCCGTACTGGGCCAGTCGATCGAGCCGGTCAAGGAGAAGGTCAAGGACCTCGGTTCGAACCTGCTCGGCGGCAAGGGCAAGGGCAGGGGCCGCAAGGGCGGCACCAAGGCCATGAACATCATCGAGAGCATCGACGTGGGAGTGCCGCTGCGCATCGCCTACGACCACTGGACGCAGTACGAGAACTTCAGCAGCTTCGCCAAGGGCGTGCGCAGCGTGTCACAGGGCGACGACACCACGTCCGACTGGAAGGTCAAGGTCGGCCCCTCGACACGCAACTGGAAGGCGACCGTCCAGGAGCAGGTTCCCGACGAGCGGATCGTGTGGGGCTCGGACGGTCCGAAGGGCACGACCCGCGGCTGCGTGACCTTCCACGAACTCGGCCCGACCCTCACCCGCATCCTGGTCGTCGTCGAGTACTACCCCTCCGGCCTGTTCGAGAAGACCGGCAACATCTGGCGGGCCCAGGGCAGGCGGCTGCGCCTGGACCTCAAGCACTTCCGCCGGTACGTCAGCCTCTCCAACGAGGAGCCCGAGGGGTGGCGCGGTGAGATCCGGGACGGCGAGGTCGTCGTGACCCACGAGGAGGCCCTCGAGCAGGAGGAGAACGAGAACCAGGAACAGGGAGAGGACGAGGAAGGGGAAGAGGAAGAGCCGGAAGGCGCGGAGGGCAAGGACGAAGCGGAAGGGGACTACCCCGAGGGCGAAGGCGAGGAGGACGAGGAAGGCGAGGAAGACGGGGAGGACGACGAGGAGCGGGGGGACGAGCCGGAGGACGCGTACGAGGACGAGGACGAGGAGGGGGAGTACGAAGACGAAGACGAACAGGGAACCGACGACGAGGACGCGTACGAGGACGAGGACGAGCCCGACGAGGAGGAGGAAGAGGAGGAGGAGCCCCGCAGGGCGCGTCGCCGCCGCTGAGCCCCTCGGGACCACCCTCCCGGCGCCCGGGGGGGGGGGGCCCCCCCCCCCCCCCCCCCGCCCCCCCCCCCCCCCCCCCCCCCCCCCCCCCCCCCGCCCCCCCCCCCCCCCCCACGGCGCTCCCCCGTCCGCCGCTCCGCACCCCGCGCGGGAACGCGGGGGCACGGGAAGGCCGGCAGTCGCCGTCGCGACCGCCGGCCCTGACGCGTCCGGTCAGTGCTTGAGGGTGTCCTTCGCCTTCTGGACCGTCTGCTTCGCGTCGCCCGCGGCCTGCTCGGCCCGCCCCTTCATTTCGAGGCTCTCGTTGCCGACCGCCCTGCCGGTGACCTCCTTGGTCTTGCCCTTGACGGTCTTGCCGACGTTCTTGGCCTTCTTCCCACCTGCCATTCCTGCCACCTCCCAATCAGCGGCATCGGTGAACCGACACCGCTTCCTCACGGCCGCTACCCACGTTCGCCGGGGCCACGCGCCCCGTCGTCCGCCGGGCGAACGGCATGGGGGACGGGGGATTCCGCTATGGCGAAACCGGAATCGCAAATCGTATAATTTGGGACATGGAATCGATGGAGCGCCGGTCCAGCTGGACCTTCGTCACCAATCACGCCCGGATCCTCGCGATGATCTTCCGTGATCCGGAGATCAGGTTGCGCGACATGGCGGCGGCCTGCCAGGTGACCGAGCGCGCCGCCCAGGCCATCGTCAGCGACCTGGAGAACGCGGGGTACCTCACGCGGGGCCGACGGGGCCGGCGCAACCACTACCAGGTCACACCCGGCACGCTGTTCCGCCATCCCGCGGAGGGCCCGCACGAGATCACCGACCTGCTGAAGCTCCTGGCGGCCACCGACCCGCCCGGCGGCACCCAGCGGTCCGCCGACGGCCCCAGCCATCCCACCCATCCGCCGCACCCCACCGATCTGCCGAGCAGCCACCGCCCATTCGCCTGACAAGCCGATGGAGACGACGATGCGCAGCACAGCTTGGTCCGGGGACCTACCGCTCCCGGACATCTGCGATCTGTGCCGGGAGAGCACCCGCACCGGCACCGCGGTGTCCGGGCTCGCCCGCGACTCCTCCTTCGCCCATCCCTCCGACCCCCGGCAGGACGGTGCGCGGCCGCTGCTCGCCTGCACGGAGGCCCACCTCGTCGAGCTGCAGCGCCACTACGGCACGCGCCCGTACGTCGACGAGGAACTGTGGAGCGCGAAGATCGACCGCGCGATGCGCAGGCATCCCGAGGGGCTGAGCATCGAGGACCTCTGCCGCGTGACGGGGCTGAGCACGGCGCAGGTCGAGGCGGCCGCGGCGTGGCGCCTGCACCACCTCCGCCGCACGAACTCCCCGCGTCCCCCGGGGGCCCGGGGACCGGCCGAGTGACGCCGCCGGCCCGGCGGGCGTGTAGCGCCCGTGGCCGGGGGGCCCGGCGCGAGGATGCAGGGGCCCGTTCCCCCCTCTTCGGCTGGAGTCACTCCGTGCTCGAACGCAAGCAGCTCAAGGGCCGTACCCAGGTCACGTTCATCCTTCCCGAGGACAGCCCGGCCGGCCCGGTGAGCGTCGTCGGGGACTTCAACCACTGGAACCCGGCCGCGCACCCCCTGACCCCGCGGGGGGACGGCACCCGCGCGGCCAGCGTCGCCCTCCCGGCACACGGCACCCACGCCTTCCGGTACCTCGCCGCGGGCGACTACTGGTTCGACGACGAGCACGCCGACGCCCACGACGGCACGAACGGCCGCCTCCACACCTGACCCACTCCGGGGGCCCGCCGGCCGCCCGACGGCCGGCGGGTCACCGGAGCCGCACCGCCGGGGCCGGCGACGCACCGTCGCCGGCCCCGGCGGTGCGTTGCCGCACGAGGCGTCCGCCGGGCTCACGGGTGTCGCCGGGCCACCGTCCGCGGCTCGTGACCGTGGCGGGGGTAGGGTGCGGGCGTGGTCGAGCAGTCTCGTGATCTCGTCGGTTACGGCGCGGAGCCGCCGCATGCCGCCTGGCCCGGGGGTGCCCGGGTCGCCGTGAGCCTGGTCCTCAACTACGAGGAGGGCGGCGAGCGGAACGTCCTGGAGGGCGACGCCACCTCGGAGGGCTACCTGCACGAGATCGTCGGCGCGCCGCCGGTGGAGGGCGGGCGCGACCTGAACGTCGAGTCGATGTTCGCGTACGGCTCGCGCGCCGGCTTCTGGCGGGTCCACCGGACGGCCGCCGCGCACGGGGTGCCGCTCACCGTCCACGCCGTGGGCCAGGCCCTCGAACGCAACCCGGACGCGGCGCGCGCGATGGGCGCGGCCGGGTGGGAGGTGGCCGGCCACGGCTGGCGGTGGATCGACTACCGGCACGTCCCGGAGGCCACCGAACGCGCGGACATCGCGCGCACCGTCGAGACCGTCGAGCGGCTCGTGGGACGCCGGCCCGTGGGCTGGTACACCGGCCGGACGAGCCCGCGGACCCGGGCCCTGGTCGCCGGGGAGGGCGGCTTCCTCTACGACTCGGACGACTACTCCGACGACCTGCCGTTCTACGTCGAGGCGGCCGGCCGGCCGCACCTGGTCCTCCCGTACAGCCTGGACGCGAACGACTTCAAGTTCCTGATCCTGCACGGGTTCTCGACCGCCGACGACCTCCTGGGCTACCTGGTCGACACCTTCGAGACGCTCCGTGCGGAGGGCGCCGACCGCCCGCGGATGATGAGCGTCGGCCTGCACAGCCGGATCATCGGCAGGCCCGGCCGCATCCGGGCCCTGGACGGTTTCCTGGAGCACGTCGCGCAGCGGGGCGGGGCGTGGGTTGCCACGCGGGAGCAGATCGCCCGCCACTGGCTCGCCACGCACCCGCCGCGGCGCTGACCCCGGACGCCGTCGGACGGACCACCGGCGGGCGCGGGCCGGCGGGGGGGGGGCGCGGGGGGGGGGCCCCCCCCCCCACCACCCCCCCCCGGGGGCGGGCCCCGACCGCGACCCCCCGGGCGGGGGGGAGCGCCCGGGGGTGGGGGT
>NZ_JBIVYX010000023.1:32779-57813 GCF_044759225.1 Streptomyces sp. NPDC101132 | reverse complement strand
CACGACCTCGACCCCGTGAAGGGTCTGGTCCAGGACGGACTTCACCGCCGTCGGCAGACGCTCTGCGTCGTTGTAGACGATGACGACCACGGAGACGTCAGGCACTGGCACCTCAATCCACTTGTGTTCTCATTGCGCCCGTCAAAACTACCGTGTGTTCCACTCAACGGAGGCAAGCGACCGGTCGGTGTGGGCCCGGCGTGCATACTTCTTAACGGAGAGGTGAGCGTCGGGTTCCGCCGGCGGCGACCACCCGGTTCGGACCCGCAGCAGGAAGTGTTCATGACCAAGCTGTCCGTAGTCGTTCCCTGTTACAACGAAGAAGCGGTCATCGACAGCTTCGACTCCGAGATCCGCCGGGTGCTCGACGGGCTGCCCGTGGAGTACGAGGTCTGTTACGTCGACGACGGTTCCCGGGACGGCACCCTCGGCAAGCTCCGCGCCATCGCGGCCAAGCACGGCGACCAGACCCGGTACGTCTCCTTCAGCCGCAACTTCGGCAAGGAGGCCGGCATGCTCGCCGGCCTGCGCGAGGCCACCGGCGACGCCGTGGTGATCATGGACGCCGACCTCCAACACCCGCCGGAGCTGATCGGCAAGATGCTCGACCTCTACGGTCTGGGCCACGACCAGATCATCGCCCGCCGCAACCGCGAGGGCGACAAGAAGGTCCGCAGCGCCCTCAGCCGCCTCTACTACCGGGCGGTCAACAGCTGGGTCGACGTCGAGCTCACCGACGGCGTCGGCGACTTCCGCCTCCTCTCCCGCCAGGCCGTCGACGCGCTCCTCGCGCTGCCCGAGTACAACCGCTTCTCCAAGGGCCTGTTCTCCTGGATCGGCTTCGACACGATCACGTTCGACTACCAGAACGCGCAGCGCGAGGCCGGCGAGACCAAGTGGAAGTTCGCGTCGCTGCTGAACTACGCCATGGACGGCCTGATCTCCTTCAACAACCGTCCGCTCCGCCTCGCCATCTGGACCGGCGGCGCGCTCACCGCCCTCGGCGCGCTCTACACCCTGTGGATCGTGATCGCGGCCCTGGCCGGCGGCATCGAGACCCCCGGTTACGTCACCCTCGTCGCGATCATCGTGGGCCTCGGCGGCGTGCAGATGACGATGCTCGGCCTGATCGGCGAGTACATCGGCCGCATCTACTACGAGACCAAGCGCCGCCCGCACTTCCTGGTCAAGGAGTCGCACGGTGCCGACACCCGCACGGGTGAGCCGGTGCCGGTCACCGCGGAGCGGGACGGCCGATGAAGGCCCAGCTCGGCCAGATCCTCCGGTTCGGCCTGGTGGGCGGGGTCAACACCGGCACCTTCTACGGCATCTACCTGCTGCTCCACCCGTGGATGCCGTACTTCGCCGCGTACACCGGCGCCTTCCTGCTCAGCATGGTCGGCTCGTTCTTCATGAACACGTACTTCACGTACCGCACCAGGCCGACCTGGAAGAAGTTCCTGCTCTTCCCGCTGACGCAGGTCACCAACTACGTCGTCCAGTCCGCCGGGCTCTTCGCGCTCGTAGCCTGGGCCGGCATGGACTCCAAGATCGCGCCGCTCGCGGCAGCCGTGATCGCGATCCCCTTCACCTACCTGATCGCCCAGCGCATCCTCGTGAGCCGCAAGGCCCCCGAGGCGGCCGGCGGCGAGGCGGAGGCCACCGCTGCCGCCGTCACGTCCGCCCCGAAGGGCTGACCGGGCCCGGCGCGCGGCCCGCCCCCGGACCGGGGACCGCCGCGCGCCGCGCCCGCCGTTCCCGGTGCCGCTCCGCCTCCTCGCCCAGGGCGAGAGCCGCCCGGCGGAAGCGCACCGCCGACGACGGCCGGTCGGGCCCCAGCAGGTGCTCGCGCAGCTCGGCGCGGGCCGCCCGCAGCGGGTCCTCCGCCGGGTCCCGTACGGACTCCAGCAGCGCCGCCACGCCCGCCGCGTCCGGGCCCAGCACCCATGCCGCGCGCGCCGTCGGGAAGGCCGCCCGGAACTCCGCCTCGCCCAGGTGCCCGGTGTTCACCACCGCGTACGGCTTCCCGCTCGCCAGGTAGTCCGACACCACGCTGGACACGTCGCCGACCAGCAGGTCCGCCGCGTTGAAGCACGCGTACAGGCCCGGCCGCGGGCCCGTGACCACCTGGTGCGCGCCCTCCGGCTGCGCCGCCCAGTACGCCGCCTCCCAGGCCGCCGTCGCCTCCTCGACCGCCAGCGCGCGGTCGGCCACCGGCGCCCCCTGGAGCCGCATCCGCTCCGCCGCGTCCGCGTCCGGCGGGAGCCCCGCCGCCGTCAGCGCGTCCAGCACCGCCGTACGCCGGGCCAGCTCGGCCCCCGCCCCGGGCGCCGGCCGCCGCGCACCGCCGTACGCCGCCCCGGCCGCCCGTACGAGCGCCCGGATCCGTGCGTCGGCGGCCGCGGCCCGCGGGTCCACCGAGCCCGTCATCGGGTGCGGCCGGTACAGCAGCCGCACGCGCGGGTCCGCCAGCAGCTCCCCGACCAGCCGCTCCCCGGCCAGGACCAGCGAGGTGCCGCCGGGGTCCCCGGTCCAGCCCTCCCAGGTCGGCGCGTACAGGACGGTGAGCCGGCCGTCGGCCGGCGGTCCCCCGTACGGGTGGACCGCCTCCAGCTGCGGGCGGCCGATCTCCACCACGTCCCGGTCGTCCACGCCCACCTCGGCCCGCGCGTACCGCTCGCGGGCGGCCGGGCCCGCCACCCACACCTGGTCGTACGCCTTCGCATAGGGGTTGCAGCTGGACGGCTTGTCGCTCTCCCCGTGGTTGACGAAGGCGTGCTTGATGGTGGGGATGCGCAGCACCTGGGAGGTCTTCCCGGAGTTCGCCGGATGGATCAGCACCCGCAGCGTCGAGTGCTCCAGCCGCATCAGGTGCTCGACCCGCGGCAGGCAGACCACCGGCAGGTCCGTGGGCGCAAGCAGCCGCAGCATGAACCGCTCCCGCAGCACCACCACCGGGCGGCCGCCGAGCGCCGCGAGCGGCCCCAGCCACATGTCCGCCTGGTAGGCGGAGGCCGTCCCGCCCGAGAAGTACAGGCCCACCGTCGGCCGGTACTCGGCCAGCCAGCGGTCGAACCAGGCCAGCACCTCCGCCTCGCCCGCCGGCCGCCGCGACGGCAGCAGGTGCAGCGACAGCTCCAGCAGCGCGGTCGCCGCCAGCCCCAGCGACACGGCGATCCCGGCCGCCGCGAAGTGCGGCACCCCGGTGCCGGCGGCGACCAGCAGCCCGGCCGTGGACGGCAGGCCGCACCAGAGCATCCGCGGCCCCGAGCGGCGCAGCAGCAGGGCCGGGGGAGCGGGCGGCAGCCGCAGACCGGCGGTGTCGACGTTCCGGGTCAGCACGGGCAGCGCCCGGGACCGCCGGACCAGCGCCGCCGCGCCGAGGCTCGCGAAGTGCAGCCCGTAGAACATCAGCAGCCCGAACACCACCGGCAGCGAGGCCGCGCTCCCGTGCCCCCGCCCCGTCGCCAGCAGCCCCGCGACCAGCAGGAAGTCCCGCAGCACCTGCCGCACCGGCACGTCGGCCCGCAGCCGCGCCAGCACCTCGGCCACCTGCCCCTGCCAGCGGTGCAGCCCCAGCTCCGCGGCCAGCCCGCACACCGTCGCCACCGCCAGCAGCCCGGCGTCCGGGGCCAGCGCGCCCACCACCTGGACCCCGAAGGACGCGGCGAGCAGGGCCGGGACGACCGCCCGGGCGAACGGGCGGAGGGTGCGCAGCGGGTTCACGGCCGGGGCTCCAAGCAGTCGGGTGACGCGGAGGGGGCTCGCTGGTCAACGCCGGGGCGACGGGCCGGGCAATGGGCCGCCACCGGATTCACGCGAACGGGACGGCCGCCCGAGCGCCTGTCCGGAGACTGGCGCACGCACCCGCCCGCCGGCCGCGCACGCTCCCGCCCGCCGGCCGCGCACGCTCCCGCCCGCCGGACCGGGCGGCGCCCTCCGGCGGGCCTGTCCCACGCAGCGGGACGCGGGCGCGGGCCCGCCGGAGCACCCCGTAAATTTGGGGGAGGAGCATCCGGAACCGGGCGAACGCATAGGGGTCAGGGACGTGTCAGGGGCAAGTCAGGGTGGACGGCAGAGCGTGGTCGACGCCCGCAGGATCGTGGTCAAGGTCGGCTCCTCCTCCCTGACCACCGCCTCCGGAGGCCTCGACGCCGACCGCGTGGACGCCCTCGTCGACGTACTGGCCAAGGCCCGCAGCGGCGGCGAGAAGGAGATCGTGCTGGTCTCCAGCGGTGCCATCGCCGCCGGCCTCTCCCCGCTCGGCCTGCGCCGCCGCCCCAAGGACCTGGCCCGCCAGCAGGCGGCCGCCAGCGTCGGCCAGGGCCTGCTGGTCGCCCGGTACACCGCCTCCTTCGCGCGCTACGGCGTCCGCGTCGGCCAGGTGCTGCTCACCAGCGACGACACCAGCCGCCGCGCCCACTACCGCAACGCCTACCGGACGCTGGACCAGCTGCTGGCCATGGGCGCCCTGCCGGTGGTCAACGAGAACGACACCGTCGCCACCGACGAGATCCGCTTCGGCGACAACGACCGGCTGGCCGCCCTCGTGGCCCACCTGGTCCGCGCCGACCTGCTGGTCCTGCTCTCGGACGTCGACGGCCTGTACGACGGCGACCCCGCGCAGCCCGGCACCTCCCGCATCGACGAGGTGCGCGGCCCGGAGGACATCGCCCACGTGTCCATCGGCAGCGCCGGCAAGGCGGGCGTCGGCACCGGCGGCATGGTCACCAAGGTCGAGGCGGCCAGGATCGCCGCAGCCGCGGGCATCCCGGTGGTCCTCACCTCCGCGAGCCAGGCCGCCGACGCGCTCGCCGGCCGGGTCACCGGCACGTACTTCCACGAGACCGGCCGCCGCTCCGCCGACCGGCTGCTCTGGCTCCAGCACGCCTCCACGCCCCAGGGCCACCTCACGCTGGACGCGGGCGCCGTCGAGGCCGTCACCGAGCGCGGCAGCTCGCTGCTGCCGGCCGGCATCGCCGCCGTCGAGGGCGAGTTCGTCGCCGGCGACCCGGTGGAACTGCGCGACACCGACGGCCGGGCCGTCGCGCGCGGACTGGTCAACTTCGACGCCAAGGAGCTGCCCCGCCTGCTGGGCCGCTCCACGAAGGAGCTGGCCAGGGAGCTCGGTCCCGAGTACGAGCGCGAGGTCGTCCACCGCGACGACCTGGTGCTCCTGCACCGGTGATGGGCTCGATCCGGTAAAACCGTCGCACGGGGGGCCGCGGACTGGTCAACTTTGTTGGCGGGGGACGTACGGGGGACAGCAGCAGACCGACGCAGAACCAGGAGGCCGCCGGTGAGACGAGCGCGCGCCGAGCGAGCGCTGACGAGCGTCGAGACGGGCGAGGGAGCCGGGCCCGCCGAGGTCTCCCGGCTCTGGCACGTCACGCTGAGCGTCTCGGGGGCCCCGGCGCCCCTTGCGGAGGTCCGCCGGGGCCTGGAGCAGCTGGCGCACGACCACCCCTTCCTGCTGACCAGCCGGTACGCCGCCGACCACGCGGAGATCCGGTACTGGGAGGAGGCCCGGGACCTGCACGACGCGGCCGCCGTCGCCCTGCGGCTCTGGGGCGAGCACCGCTCCACCGCGAAGCTCCCGCCCTGGGAGATCGTGGGCCTGGAGGTCATCGACCGCGCCACGTACCACCAGCGCGTCGCCGAGGGCTACGGACCGCCCCCGGCCTCTCCCGTGGGCGTCCACCCGTACTAGGCCGGAGTCCCTCCGCACCGGGCCATGCCCGCCCGACCCGGGACACCGCCCGGGCCGGGTCCGCGCCGCCGCCGTACGGGTGCCCGGCGGCGGCACCGTACGGATCCGGCCGGCGCACCGCGAGACCCCGTCTCGGGGGGTGAAATCGCCGCCCGCGGCCCCGCACCAGGGGATTACCCTGCACCCATGACCTCGCTCAGCCCCGTCCTCGCAACCGCCACCCGCGCCCGTACCGCCGCCGCCGAGATCGCCCCGCTCCCGCGGTCCGCCAAGGACACCGCGCTGCACGCGATCGCCGACGCCCTGGAGGCCCGTACGGCCGAGATCGTCGAGGCCAACGCCGTCGACATCGCCAAGGCCCGCGAGGCCGGCACCAGCGAGACCGTCATCGACCGCCTCACCCTGACCCCCGAGCGCGTCCGGGCCATCGCCGCCGACGTCCGCGACGTCGCGGCCCTGCCCGACCCGGTCGGCGAGGTCGTCCGCGGCTCCACGCTCCCCAACGGCATCGACCTGCGCCAGATCCGCGTCCCCCTCGGCGTGGTCGGCATCATCTACGAGGCCCGCCCCAACGTCACCGTCGACGCCGCCGCCCTCTGCCTGAAGTCCGGCAACGCCGTGCTGCTGCGCGGCTCCTCCTCCGCCTACGCCTCCAACACGGCCCTCGTCGCCATCCTGCGCGACGCCGTCGAGGCCGCCGGCATCCCCGCCGACGCCATCCAGCTCGTGCCCGGCGAGTCCCGCGACTCCGTCCGCGAGCTGATGCGCGCCCGCGGCCTCGTCGACGTCCTCATCCCGCGCGGCGGCGCCTCCCTCATCAAGACGGTCGTGGAGGAGTCCACCGTGCCGGTCATCGAGACGGGCACCGGCAACTGCCACGTCTACGTCGACGCGCAGGCGGACATCGACATGGCCGTGGACATCCTGGTCAACTCCAAGGCCCAGCGCCCCTCCGTCTGCAACGCCGCGGAGACCCTCCTCGTGCACCGCGACATCGCCGCCGCCTTCCTGCCCCGCGCCCTCGACGCGCTCGCCGACGCCGGCGTGACCGTGCACGGCGACCCCGAGGTCCTCGGCCACGCGGGCGACAGCAAGGTCACCGCCGTCCCCGCCACCGACGAGGACTGGGCGGCCGAGTACCTCTCGTACGACATCGCCGCGGCCGTCGTGGACTCCCTGGACGCGGCCGTCGGCCACATCCGCCGCTGGACCTCCGGCCACACCGAGGCGATCGTCACCACCTCGCAGGCCGCGGCGCGCCGCTTCACCCAGCTGGTCGACTCCACCACCGTCGCCGTGAACGCCTCCACCCGCTTCACCGACGGTGGCCAGTTCGGCTTCGGCGCGGAGATCGGCATCTCCACGCAGAAGCTGCACGCCCGGGGCCCGATGGGCCTGCCGGAGCTGACCTCCACGAAGTACATCGTCACCGGCGACGGTCACGTGCGGTAACCACCGGGCGACCTCCGAGTGGCCGATTCTCGGCCGACTCCCTGCCCAAAAGAGCCCCCCAGGTCTAGTCTGGTCCCGTGCCGGACGACGTGGGGGGCCTTCCGTTCCCGGACGACGGGGAGCCCGACGACGACCGCGGAGGCGCGGACCAGGACTTCGCCTCCGTGGTGTTCGACGAGGACTTCGTCCGGAGCGCCGAGATCCATGAACCGACCGCCGCCGAGCGGCTGCTCGCCGCCGCCCAGGCGCGCGCCCAGGCCGAGGAGGCCCGCGCCATCGCGGCCGCCAGGGCCGCGGAGGACGACGGCTGCGAGAGCTACGACGGCTACCTCGACCGGTTCGGCTACGGCTACAGCCCCGACGGCGAGCCCTACGGCTTCGGGCCCGAATACTCGTACGGCTACGGCTACGGCGGCCCGTACGGCACCTACGGCGGCGCCCTGCGCCCCTACCGCGGCCGCGCCCGCTGGCACCGCCCGGTCGCCTGGATGCTCGCCCTCGTGATGGGCGTCGGCATGGTGGCCCTGGCCTTCACCGCCGTGTACAAGGCGGCCGCCTCGGACCGCGAGCAGACGCCCCCGCCCGCCTCCACGGGAGCCGACACCGGCGGAGCGCCGGCCGGCTTCCGCAGCGGCGGCCTCCAGCCGGAAAGTCCCGGCCACGCGGGCGTTTACCTTCCCCGGTAGCGACCAACCCTGAAAGTACGACCCCTCAGCACGAGCGGTGCACACGAGCACCCCGAGGGGGCTTCTCTATTGCGGGGACAGCGGGGAGAAGCGATGGCCGTGCCAGGAGATCCACCGGACGGCGCCCCCGACGGCATCGGCGGGGACGACGAGTACCGCTCCGTGGTGTTCGACGAGGACTTCGTACGGGCCGCCAGGCTCCAGGAGTTCTCCGCCCAGGAGCGGATGGGCGAGCACGCCCGCGCGGTGCGCACGCGCTCCGCGTGGGGCGGTGGCGCCGGTTCGCGCACGCGCAGGCCCCGCCAGGGGCTGGTCCTGCTGATGCTGGTGGCCTTCGCCTTCAGCGCGGCCGTCTACATGGGCCTGCGCCACCCTTACGTCCCCCCGCCCTCGGCCTACACCGACCCGCTGACCAGCACCGTGGTGCCGCTCACGCCCCGGGGGGCCGTCCCGGGCGGGCGGCCCGCCGAGCTCTACGCGGCGAGTCCGGCGGACCGGTACCGGGTGGGGGCGGCCGGGATCACCCTGCCGGCCGTGCGGCGCACGCAGCACTTCACCGACACCCAGGTCGTCACCGCCCTCACCACGGTGAAGGACTACCTGGTCCAGTCGGGCCTCGACCCGGACGTGCTGTCCGGCGCCGCCGCCCGCCCGGTGCGGCTGCTGCTCGACCCCGACCAGCAGCAGCAGTTCGACGACAGCCTCGCCAGGCCCGCGCCGGACGGCCGGCACGCGGCCACCGGCTGGCTGGTCCGCTTCGACCCCGCCACCGCCGCCGTGGCCGACTCCCGGATCCGCGTGACCGGCACGATGGCCTACGCCGAGGCCGGTCCGGACGTCCTGGAGGTCGTCACCGACCACACCTTCGTCTACGCCGTCCGGCGGGCCGGCGCCGGGCCCGCCGACGCCTCCCTGTTCACCGTCCGCCGCGAGTTGCGGCTGCGCTTCGACCGCGAGGACCTGGAGGGCCGCCGCGCCGAGCTGCTGGATGCCTACGTCACGGCCGGCCCCCAGGACTGCGCGGCCGACCCTTCGGCCGCCTTCAAGCCGCTGCTGGCGGGCCAGCGGCCGGCCGGGTCCGGGCCGGTGGCCACCGACCCGTACGACACCGGGCACCCGCACCGTACGGCCGGACTGTGCGGCGTACTGGCCACCGCACCGCACCGCCCGCCACCGCCTCCCCGGGGACCGGGGCCTAGGGGGGCCTAGGAGTCCGTTCCCTTGCCGCCGCGCTCGCCGTCCGAGGTGCCGCCGGTGCCCTCGGAGGTGCCGTCCCGGCCTTCCGCCGGCCGGCCCGCGAACCTGTCGCGGAGCCTGCCGCCCACGTCGCCCACGCCCCCCGCGAGGTCGCCGACCAGCTTCATCAGCGGGTCCTTGCTGGTCCGCACCGACTCCGCGTAGTGCGAGGCCGACTGGCGGAACGAGTCCGAGACCGAGGTGTCCTTGTCGTCCTCGCGCTTCGGGTAGTGCCCGTCCATGATCCGCTGGTGGTCGCGGCTCTCCGCCCACTTCTTCAGCTCGGCGGCCCGCACCGTCGTGAACGGGTGGGTGCGCGGCAGCATGTTGAGGATCTTCAGCACCGAGTCCCGCAGGTCGCCGGCCGCCTCGTACTCGTCGGCCTGCGCCAGGAACGCGTCCACGTTCATCTCGTGCAGGTGGTGGCCGCCCGCCAGCTTCATCAGGCCCCGCATCGAGGCCTGGAGGTCCTGTCCCACCAGCAGTCCGGCCCGGTCGGCCGACAGCTCGGACTTGCGGAACCACTCGCGGAGCCCGGTCACGAGGGCCATCACCGTGATGTTGCCCAGCGGGATCCAGGCCACCCGCATCGCCAGGTTCGTCAGGAACAGCAGGATCGTGCGGTACACCGCGTGCCCCGACAGGGCGTGGCCCACCTCGTGGCCGACGACCGCCCGCATCTCCTCCTCGTCCAGCAGCTCCACCAGGGAGGTGGACACGACGATGATCGGCTCGTCGAGGCCGATGCACATCGCGTTCGGGTTCGGGTCCTGCTGCACGTACATCTGGGGGACCTTCTCCAGGTCCAGGATGTAACACGCGTCCAGCAGCATCCGGTGCAGGTGCGGGAACTGCGTCTCGCCCACCCGCACCGTGTCGGACAGGAACAGCAGCCGCAGGCTCCGCTCCGGCAGCAGCCCGCTCAGCGCCTTGAAGACGGTGTCGAAACCGCTCAGCTTCCGCAGCGCCACCAGCGCCGAGCGGTCGGCCGGATGCTCGTACGCGCGTGACGAGATGCCCGGGAAACGCCTCCGGTCACGCGCCGGAAGCTTCTCGAACCCGGTGTCGCTCATCGCTCTTCCCCCTCGGTCGGACCTGCCACTGCCCCCTCAACGCATGAGTCGGCGTGAGCGTGCCCGGGGCGCCCGCTTACGATGTGGGCGACGTCTCAGCCCACACGATAGGT
This sequence comes from Streptomyces sp. NPDC101132, assembly GCF_044759225.1. Lineage (NCBI taxonomy): Bacteria > Bacillati > Actinomycetota > Actinomycetes > Kitasatosporales > Streptomycetaceae > Streptomyces > Streptomyces sp. NPDC101132. The sequence goes on along the minus strand of NZ_JBIVYX010000023.1, from coordinate 47,543 downwards.
ACCTGCCTGATGAGCCTCCTGAGCACCGCCCACGACCTGGTCGTCCTCGCCTCCGAAGGCGGCGAGCAGCACGGCGGCAACCACGACAGCCTCAACCCGTACCTGACCGGCGGCGGCGCCCTCTTCATCCTGCTGCTGATGCTGTGGGTCACCACCCGCCTGAACCGCGACCGCTGAGCCGCGGACACCTGGGTCGCGCCCTCGGGCCGACACCACCGAGTCGGGGCCGCTCCACCGGGCCAGTAGGCTCTGCACGCATGGGAGAGCAGGAAATGCCTACCGGTCCGGTCAAGCGCCGACTCGGAGTGATGGGCGGGACGTTCGATCCGGTCCACCACGGACACCTCGTGGCCGCCAGTGAGGTGGCCGCGCTGTTCCACCTCGACGAGGTGGTCTTCGTGCCGACCGGCGAGCCGTGGCAGAAGTCGCAGCGGGCGGTCTCGCCCGCCGAGGACCGCTACCTGATGACCGTCATCGCCACGGCCTCGAACCCGCAGTTCTCGGTCAGCCGCATCGACATCGACCGCGGCGGGCCGACGTACACCATCGACACCCTGCGGGACCTGCGCGCCCTCAACACGGACGCGGACCTCTTCTTCATCACCGGCGCCGACGCGCTCGCGCAGATCCTCACGTGGCGCGACGCCGAGGAGCTCTTCTCGCTGGCCCATTTCATCGGCGTCACGCGACCCGGCCACATACTGACCGACGACGGTCTGCCCGAGGGGAAGGTCTCGCTGGTGGAAGTCCCCGCCCTCGCGATCTCCTCCACGGACTGCCGTCAGCGGGTGGCCGCCGGCGATCCCGTCTGGTACCTGGTGCCGGACGGCGTGGTGCGCTACATCGACAAGCGTGAGCTGTACCGGGGCGCCTGAGGTTCCGGAGAGAGAGGGGCACCGGTGAACGACCGCCAGGACCCGTACGGCCGGTACGACGGGTACTCCGAGGACCCGGGACCGGAACAGCAGCTCATCGGCTACGACGCCTACGGGCAGCCGGTGTACGGACCGGTGGCCCCCGCGCCCGGGCAGCAGTACGAGGCGTACGGGTACGGCTACGACGCGTACGGCCGCCCCACGGCGCCCCCGCAGCAGCCGGCCCAGGACTACGACGCGTACGGCGCGCCGACCGGCCAGTACCCCGCGCAGGGGTACGCGTACGACACCGGCACCGGCCAGTACCCGGTCGCCGACCCCGCCTCCACCGGCCAGTACCCCGTCGCGGACCCGGCCTCCACCGGCCAGTACCCCGCGTACGACACGGGCCAGTACCCGGCCTACGGCCAGGGCGGGCAGACCGGCCGGGCCCCGGCGGCGGAGGCGGCCGCGTCCACCGGGCAGTTCCCGGCGGTGGACACCACCGCGCAGTGGATCCCGCAGCAGGCGCCCGCGCCCGAGGCGGCCCCCGAGCCCCCCGCGGGCTCCCCGGAGGCGCCCCAGGTGCCCGGGCAGCGCCGGGAGGCCCCCGACTACCGCACCGAGCAGTTCGCCTTCCTGGAGGAGCCCGACGAGGACTCCGAGGACGTCATCGACTGGCTCAAGTTCACCGAGAGCCGCACCGAGCGCCGCGAGGAGGCCAAACGCCGGGGCCGCAACCGCGTCGTCGTCCTCATCGTCGCCCTCGCCCTCTTCGTCGTCGGCGGCCTCGGCTACCTCTGGTACGCCGGCAAGCTCCCGTTCCTCGGCGACGCGCCCGGCAGCAACGGGGCCGCGGTCACCGGCCCCCAGAAGCGCGACATGATCGTCGTACACCTGCACGACCTCAAGGGCGGCACCTCCACCGCCATCCTCGTGGACAACGTCACCGCCAAGCGCGGCGCCACCGTCCTCCTGCCCAACGCCACCGCCGTCACCTCCGACGACGGCACCGGCACCACCCTCGGCAAGTCCGTGGACGAGGACGGCCTCGGCGGCACCCGGGAGTCCCTGGACACCCTCCTCGGCACCCGCATCGAGGGCACCTGGCGGCTGGACACCCCGTACCTGGAGCTGCTGGTCGACAACCTCGGCGGCATCGAGGTCGACACCGACACCGCCGTGCCGGCCGACGCCAAGGCCAAGACCCCGGCCGTCGGCAAGGGCCAGAAGCAGAGCCTCAGCGGCGCCATGGCGGTCGCCTACGCCACGTACCGCGCGCCCGGCGAGCCGGAGACCAGGCAGCTGGAGCGGTTCGGCACGGTGCTCTACGGCACGCTGCGCAAGATCCCCGGCGACGAGCAGTCCGCCACCGTCGCCGTCGAGACCCTCGCCCAGATCATGGACCCGTCCCTCACCGAGAAGGACCTCGGCTCCTCGCTCGCCAAGATCGGCGAGCACGCGAAGGTCGGGGACTACACGACGAAGGTCGTGCCGGTGAAGGAGGACGGCAGCCTGACCGACGCCGCGGTGAACTCCGTGGTCAAGGAGCTGCTCGGCGGCGCGTTCAAGGCTCCGGCCGCCAACGCCGCCCCGCGGGTGGGCCTGAAGGACGCCTCCGGGAACGCCAAGACCCTCACGGACGCCCGCGCGGCCCTGGTCAACGGCGGCTACACCTTCGTCGACGGCGGCAAGGCTGACGCCACGCGGGAGACCACCCAGGTCACCTACGCCGACGACGCCCAGAAGGCGAAGGCCCTGGAGGTCGCCAAGACCCTCGGGCTGAAGGAGACCGCCGTGAAGAAGGCCCCGGCGGCCGTCAACGCGGACGTCGTGGTCCTGCTCGGAACGGATTTCAAGAAGCCCTGAGCAGGCACGGGACACATCCGGCGCCCGGGCCCCGAGGGGGGTCCGGGCCCGCGCCGAGCAGCCGGGACGACCGGCCGGGCGGTTATTCGCGAGCGGCGTCGGCGGTACATGAGACCCTTGAAGGGATTTGCCACCCGACCCGAAAGCATGGCCAGTGACCGCCACGGACCGCTCCATCGAGCTCATCAACGTCGCCGCCCAGGCGGCTGCGGACAAGCTCGCGCACGACATCATCGCCTACGACGTCAGCGACGTGCTGTCGATCACCGATGCCTTCCTGCTCGCCTCCGCGCCGAGCGACCGCCAGGTCAAGTCGATCGTCGACGAGATCGAGGAGAAGCTCCTCAAGGAGCTCGGCGCCAAGCCGGTCCGCCGTGAGGGCGACCGCGACGCGCGCTGGATCCTGCTCGACTACGTCGACATCGTCGTGCACGTGCAGCACAGCGAGGAGCGGGTCTTCTACGCGCTGGAGCGCCTGTGGAAGGACTGCCCCGAGATCGAGCTGCCCGAGGACGCCAAGCAGACCAAGGGCAAGGCCGAGGAGCACGCCAAGCTGCGCGAGGCGCAGGGTGACGACGACCTGGACGGTGATCTGTTCTGAGCACTCCCAAGACCGGCCGCAAGATCGTCCTGTGGCGGCACGGCCAGACCTCGTGGAACCTGGAGCGCCGCTTCCAGGGTTCCACGGACATCGAGCTGACCGAGACCGGCGTGGCCCAGGCCCGCCGGGCCGCCCGGCTGCTCGCCTCGCTGAAGCCGGACGCCATCGTGGCCTCCGACCTCAAGCGGGCGGCGGCGACGGCCGCCGAGCTCGCCGCCGTCACCGGCCTGGCCGTGTCCCACGACGCGGACCTGCGGGAGACGTACGCCGGTGAGTGGCAGGGCCTGACGCACGACGAGATCCTCGCGAAGTACGGCGAGCAGTACGCGGCGTGGAAGCGCGGCGAGCCCGTCCGGCGCGGCGGCGGCGAACTGGAGACCGAGGTCGCCGACCGCGCGGCCCCGGTGGTGCTCCGGCACGCCGCCCAGCTGGGCGAGAGCGGCACGCTGGTCGTGGTCAGCCACGGCGGGACGATCCGCACGACCATCGGCCGCCTGCTCGGCTGGGAGTCGTACTACTGGGAGAGCCTCGGCGGGCTCTCCAACTGCTGCTGGTCGGTCCTGGGCGAGGGCGCGCGCGGCTGGCGCCTGCTGGAGCACAACGCGGGCACGCTGCCCGAGCCCGTGCTCGGCGACGACGACTGACCCGACGGCCCGGCCTCCGGGGGCGCCTGGAGCGGAGCTCCCGGTGGCCCCGGCCGGCCGCCGGCCCGCCCCCGGCCCACCTCGCGGAAGGCCTGGTGGGGGCCTCGTGGGGGCCGTTCGGACCCGGATTTCGTTTCTGGGGGATCGCAGGCTAGAGTTCTTCTTGTCCGCAGCGGAGAGCACCGGAAACGGAGCGAAGAAGCGGCGGGACACGGCAAGGGGCTATAGCTCAGTTGGTAGAGCGCTTGCATGGCATGCAAGAGGTCAGGAGTTCAATTCTCCTTAGCTCCACAATCAGGATCCCGTCCCCAACAGGGGGCGGGATCCTTGCTTTTGTACCCCTGCACCCGGCGACGGGGACCGGGCCTCCGGACCGACCGGACATTCGGGGCTGACCAGCCGCGTGACGGCATGGCAGAATCGGACGGCCGGAGGGGGAGACGACGGCCCGAACGGGAGGGAGTCGCTGACGGATGGGTGCACACCGGCGGCGGTGCGACTGGTGCGACAACGGAACGCCGATCGTCCGGGACATGGACCCGGTCAATCCCGACTACCAGTACTGGTGCGAGGAATGCGCGCGGGCGCTGATCATAAAAGGCGACCCCATCGAGACCTACCGCGAGCTGGAGGGGGAGCCGATCTACGGCCGCCTGCTCGACGAGCACTGCACCCTGAAGCGCTTCTACTCGTTCGCCAGAGCGTGACCGGCCTGGCCGACAGGGTGCGAAAAAGGGACATACGCTCCCAAGTGGTGCATCTCCTGGCTCCACCGGAAACCCGTTTTTGGACTGGGGCCAGGACCGTGTAATGTTTGGGACGTCGCCAAGGGGAACGGCAAGGGAAACCGGCCGGGAAGCAAGGCGGCGAAGCAGGGCAAGGGGCTATAGCTCAGTTGGTAGAGCGCTTGCATGGCATGCAAGAGGTCAGGAGTTCAATTCTCCTTAGCTCCACAGTGAAGAAGCGGGCCACCCGGATCGGGTGGCCCGCTTCTCGTTCTGTGGTCGGTCGTGCGGCCGTCGTAACGGCTGCGGTACCCTGACGCCATGCGTGCCGTACGCCTTCTGCTTACCGAGCCGCGCTGAACAGCCCCGACCGGTGGGGCCGTCCCGGATGGACGGCGACCAGGTCGGCCTCGGCGCGGCGTCCCCTCCTGTGCGAGGGGTTTTTTCGTTTGGTGGTGCGGAACCCACGGCAGAGACGATCGATGGAGCTTCAAGGATCATGAGCGAGACGAATTCCCCGGCCCCCGAGGCGGCCGAGGCGCACCGTTACACGGCCGCCCTGGCTGCCGACATCGAGGCACGCTGGCAGGACGCCTGGGACGCCCAGGGGACCTACGAGGCCCCGAACCCCACCGGCGACCTCGCGGGGGACCCGGCGGTCGTCGCGCGGCCCAAGAAGTTCATCATGGACATGTTCCCGTACCCCTCGGGCGCCGGCCTGCACGTCGGCCACCCCCTGGGCTACATCGCCACCGACGTGTTCGCCCGCCACCAGCGCATGACCGGGCACAACGTCCTGCACACGCTGGGCTTCGACGCCTTCGGCCTGCCCGCCGAGCAGTACGCGGTGCAGACCGGCACGCACCCGCGCGTCTCCACCGAGGCGAACATCGAGAACATGAAGAAGCAGCTGCGCCGGCTGGGCCTGGGCCACGACAAGCGCCGCTCCTTCGCCACGATCGACCCGGACTACTACAAGTGGACGCAGTGGATCTTCCTGCAGATCTACAACTCCTGGTACGACGCCGACGCGAAGAAGGCCCGCCCGATCGACGAGCTGGTCGCCGAGTTCGAGGCCGGCACGCGTGAGGTCCCCGGGGGCCGGGCCTGGTCCGAGCTGACCGCCGCCGAGCGTTCCGACGTCCTGGGCGGCCACCGCCTGGCCTACTCCTCCGACGCGCCGGTCAACTGGTGCCCCGGGCTGGGCACCGTACTGGCCAACGAGGAGGTCACCGCCGACGGCCGGTCCGAGCGCGGCAACTTCCCGGTCTTCAAGGCCCGCCTGAGCCAGTGGAACATGCGCATCACCGCCTACGCGGACCGCCTGCTGGACGACCTGGACGAGCTGGACTGGCCCGAGGCCATCAAGCTGCAGCAGCGCAACTGGATCGGCCGCTCCGAGGGCGCCCGCGTCGACTTCGCGCTGGGCGACCGGGCCGTGACCGTCTTCACCACCCGCCCCGACACCCTGTTCGGCGCCACGTACATGGTGCTGGCGCCCGAGCACCCGCTGGTCGAGGAGTTCGTCCCGGCCGCCTGGCCCGAGGGCACCAAGGAGAAGTGGACCGGCGGGCACGCCACCCCGGCCGAGGCCGTCGCCGCCTACCGCGCCTTCTCCGCTGCCAAGTCCGACGTCGAGCGCCAGGCCGACGCCAAGGAGAAGACCGGCGTCTTCACCGGCGAGTTCGCGGTCAACCCGGTCAGCGGCGAGCAGGTCCCCGTCTTCATCGCCGACTACGTCCTGATGGGCTACGGCACCGGCGCCATCATGGCCGTCCCCGCCCACGACGCCCGCGACTTCGAGTTCGCCCGCGCGTTCGACCTGCCGATGCGCTGCGTCGTGCAGCCCTCGGACGACCGCGGCACCGACCCGGCCGCCTGGGACGACGCCTTCGTCTCGCACGACGCGAAGCTGGTCAACTCCACCGGCGCCGGGATCTCCCTGGACGGCCTGGGCGTGGTGGAGGCCAAGGCCGCCATCACCGAGTGGCTGACCGAGCGCGGCATCGGCGAGGGCACCGTCAACTTCCGCCTGCGCGACTGGCTGTTCAGCCGCCAGCGCTACTGGGGCGAGCCCTTCCCGATCGTCTACGACGAGGACGGCGTCGCGCACGCCCTGCCCGAGTCGATGCTGCCGCTGGAGCTGCCGGAGGTCGACGACTACTCGCCGCGCACCTTCGAGCCGGACGACGCCGCCTCCAAGCCGGAGACGCCGCTGTCGCGCGCCCAGGACTGGGTGCACGTCGAGCTGGACCTGGGCGACGGCCCGAAGTCCTACCGGCGCGAGACCAACACCATGCCGAACTGGGCCGGCTCCTGCTGGTACGAGCTGCGCTACCTGGACCCGAACAACACCGCGGCCCTGGTGGACCCCGAGATCGAGCAGTACTGGATGGGCCCGCGCGAGGGCGCCCCGCACGGCGGCGTCGACCTGTACGTCGGCGGAGCCGAGCACGCGGTGCTGCACCTGCTGTACGCCCGCTTCTGGTCCAAGGTGCTGTTCGACCTGGGGCACGTCTCCTCGGCCGAGCCGTTCCACAAGCTGTTCAACCAGGGCATGATCCAGGCCTACGCCTACACGGACGAGCGCGGCGTGTACGTGCCGGCGGCCGAGGTCGAGGAGCGCGACGGCGGGTACTTCCACGAGGGCCGGCCGGTCAAGCGCGAGCACGGCAAGATGGGCAAGTCCCTGAAGAACGCCGTCACCCCGGACGAGATCTGCACCGAGTACGGCGCCGACACGCTGCGCCTGTACGAGATGGCGATGGGCCCGCTGGACGTCTCCCGGCCGTGGGACACCCGCGCCGTGGTCGGCCAGTACCGGCTGCTGCAGCGGCTGTGGCGCAACATCGTCGACGAGGAGACGGGCGCCGTCACGGTCGTCGACGGCGAGCCGGACGAGGCCACGCTGCGCGCCCTGCACAAGGCGATCGACGGGGCCGGCGGCGACCTGGCCGGGCTGCGCTTCAACACCGCCATCGCCAAGATCACCGAGCTGAACAACTTCCTGACGAAGGCGGGCCGGCCGCTGGAGCGGACGGTCGCCGAGCGGCTGGTCCTGCTGATCGCGCCGCTGGCCCCGCACATCGCCGAGGAGCTGTGGCACCGGCTGGGCCACACGGAGTCGGTCGTCCACCAGGACTTCCCGGTGGCCGACCCGGCGTACGTCGTGGACGAGAGCGTGACCTGCGTCGTGCAGATCAAGGGCAAGGTCAAGGCGCGCCTGGAGGTGCCGCCGTCGATCTCCGACGACGAGCTGGAGAAGCTGGCGCTGGCCGACGACGCGGTCGTGGCGGCCCTGGGCGGCGCGGAGATCCGCAAGGTGATCGTGCGCGCGCCGAAGCTGGTGAACGTCGTCGTCTGAGCCCGGAAGGGCTGACGGCGGGCACCTCAGGGTGATCCCGTACGGGCAGGTTGGGGGTTCGATTGGAACCCTCGGCCTGCCCGTTCCGTTTACCGTGGAGTTGACGGCAGTACCGGCGGCGCCGGCGGTGCCGCGCCCGGTACCGGCAGCACGGCAGGGGAAGGGACTCTCTGATGGAGGCCGCGTTGATCATCTTCGTTCTGTTGGTGTTCCTCGCCTTCGTGGGTCTGGGGGCGTACGCCACGGTCAAGGCGGTCGGTGCGGCCAAGCGGGGCGTGGACCGTACGCTGACGCAGGCCCGCCGCACCGTCGAGGACACCACCCTGCGGGCCAAGAGCCTGGGCGGCGTCGGTGTCGTGGGGTCCCTGGCCCAGCTGCGGCTGGAGCTGCGCTCGTCGATGCGGGCCACGCAGACGGCACTGCACGAGGGGGTCAGGCAGGACGGCTCGCTGTCGGAGTCGATCGCGCTCTTCGAGCGGCTCAGCGCCCACGGGTACGAGCTGGACGGCGAGCTGCGGCGGCTGGAGCAGGAGCCGGACAAGGCGAAGATCGCCGAGCGGCTGCCGCAGCTGCGGGAGCGCACCCGGAAGATCACCCAGTCCGCCGACTCCCTGCGCTGGGCCGCCCGTGACCGTGCCCGCCGGTTCGCCGACGACGACCTGACGAGCCTGACCGGCGAGATCGCCATGGAATCCGACGCCCTCCGCGACTGGTCGCGGGCGCCGTCCGCGTCGCCCTGGGGCGACGACCCGGCCGGTGCCGGGGGTGTGGGGTATCCGGGTGGCGCGGGGGCCGGCGCTGCGGGGGCTGGTGGTGGCGCCGGTGCGGGTGCGGGTGGTGCCGGTGCGGGTGCTGGTGCGGGGTCGGATGGGGCTTCTGCTTCGGCCTCGGCGGCGGCTCCCCAGCCGAAGCCGCTGGACGCTCCGGCCGCGGCGACGCCGTACCCCTGGCAGAAGCAGGCCCGGCCGGAGACCACGGCCTGACCGGAGGCGCCGGAGCCTGGGCGCCGTGGGGGGCGGGGGAGAGGGCAGGGGTGCGGGAGACCGTCCCCTAGGGGGTGCGGGTGACGCCGGCGAGCGCGTTGGCGGCCGCCGGGGTCGCCACGGCGCGGCCCCGTACGGGCCCCGGCTGCCGGGAGGCCACGCGGCCCGGTAACCTCCCGCTCATGTCCCGCCATGTCGCGATCGTCACCGATTCCACGGCCTACCTGCCCCCACCGGCGATGCGGCGCCACAACATCACCGCCGTCCCCCTGACGGTGGTCCTCGGCGACCAGGCCCTGGAAGAGGGTACGGAGATCTCCGCCCGCTCCCTCGCCCAGGCCCTCCAGAAGCGCCGCTCGGTGACGACCTCCCGGCCGAGTCCGGAGGAGTTCGTCCGGACCTATCGGGCGGCCGCCGACGCCGGAGCCACGGCCATCGTCTCGCTCCACCTCTCCGCCGAGTTCTCGGGCACGTACGACGCCGCGGTGCTCGCCGCCAAGACGGCGCCCGTGCCCGTCCGGGTCGTCGACACCGGCATGGTCGCGATGGCGCTCGGTTTCTGCGCGCTGGCCGCCGCCGAGGCCGCCGAGGCGGGCGGGTCCGTCGACGACGCCGTGGCCGCCGCCGAGAAGCGTGCCGCCGGGATGTCGGCCTTCTTCTACGTCGACACCCTCGACTACCTCCGCCGCGGCGGCCGCATCGGCGCCGCCCAGGCCCTGCTCGGCTCGGCGCTCGCGGTCAAGCCGCTCCTCCAGCTCGACGGCGGCCGCATCGAGATGCTGGAGAAGGTCCGCACCGCGTCCAAGGCCATCGCGCGCCTCGAAGAGCTGGCCGTGGAGCGCGCCGGCACCGGCAGCGTGGACATCGCGGTGCACCATCTCGCCGCGCCGGAGCGGGCCGAGAAGCTCGCGGCGCACCTGCGGGAACGCGTCCCGGCCCTCGGGGAGCTGCACGTCAGCGAGGTCGGGGCGGTCATCGGGGCGCACACCGGGCCGGGGCTGCTCGCCGCGGTGATCGCGCCCCGCTGAGCGGGGGCCTCACCCTTGTGGGTGGCGGAGTTGTCCACAACTGCGGGGATATCCACGGAAGTGCGGGCGTCCGGCGCACAACTTCCGTTTCTGGCTAACGTCTTGTGGCATGACTCTTCGAACGTCCGTAGCCACCACCGTTTCCCGTTCCACCAGCGGTCCCGGGCGCGCCCGGGGCTCCGACGGCCGCTCCCGGCGGCGCCGGGCCGCTGCCGTCGTCGACGCCGAGGCCGCCCGGCGCCGCGCCGAGGCGCTGTTCGGCGTGCCGGTCGCGCCCGGGGGTGCGGCGGGGCCGTCGCCGGGGGCCTTACCGCCGCCTGAGCTGCCGCCTGAGCCGGTGGCGGAGCCGGAGCCGGAGGCGGTGGCGGTGGCGGGTGAGCCCGTGGCGGCCCGGTCGGTGGGGGTCGGGGCGCGGCCGCTGCCGTGGCACGAGCGGGTGCGGGAGCGACTGCCGGTGTGGGTGCAGTTGCGGTGCGGGCTGGAGCCACGGGCCCTCGCCGCGGTCGCCGTGGTGCTCGTGGGGGCCGTGGGGTTCGCGGCCACGCAGTTGTGGTCCGGGCGGCCCGATGCCGTGGCGGCCCCCGAGATCACGGCGGTCGCCCCGCCCACGCCCCGGCCGGAGCCCTCCCGGGTCGTGGTCGACGTGTCGGGGAAGGTCCGGGTGCCGGGGGTGCGGCGGCTGCCCGCCGGGGCGCGGGTCGAGGACGCCCTCGCCGCTGCCGGGGGTGTGCGGCCCGGTGCGGACACCTCGGGGCTCAACCGCGCGCGGGTGCTGGTGGACGGCGAGCAGGTGCTGGTCGGCGTGACCGGCCCGGCGCCGGGCCCGGGTGCCGTCGCGGGCACCGGGGCGGCCGGGCCCGCCACGCCGGTCAGCCTCAGCACCGCCACCGTGGAGCAGCTCGACGGACTTCCGGGTGTCGGCCCCGTGCTGGCGCAGCACATCGTCGACTTCCGTACCGCGCGCGGCGGCTTCCGCTCGGTGGAGGACCTCCGCCAGGTGAACGGCATCGGGGAGCGCCGCTTCGCCGATCTGCGGGCCCTGGTGCGGCCGTGAGCGGCGCGGCGGTCCTGCCGGACGCGGAGCCGCGGGCGGGGGCCGGGGAGGCAGGGCGGGAGGGCCCGTTGGACCTCCGCCTGGTCGGGCCCGCCCTCGGGGCCTGGGGCGCGGCGGCCCTGGCGCTCGGGCTGCCGGGCGGATGGACGGCGCTCGGGGTGGCGGCCGCGCTCGTGCTGGGCGGTGTGCTGCTGGCCCGGGGCGCCGGGAGAGGGGTGGTGTGGCGGCTCGGGGGGACCGCGGCGGCCGGCGTGCTGCTGTGCGGGGCCGCGGGCGGTGCGGTCGCGGGGCTGCGGGTCGCCGAGGCGCGGGCGGGGCCGGTCCCGGAGCTGGCCCGCGGACACGTCCGGGTGGTGGCGGAGCTGACGGTCACCTCCGATCCCCGGCGGGCCGGGACCGGGCCGCCGTCCGTGCTGCTGGACGCGGAGCTGACCAGGGTGACCCGGGCCGACGGCACGGTGACCCGGACCGGTACGCCGGTGCTGGTCGTGGCCCGGCACGAGGGCTGGACCCGGTTGCTGCCCTCGACCCGGGTGCGGGCCGAGGTGCGGCTGGCGCCCGCGCGGGAGGCCGGGGAGCGGGCCGTGGCGGTGGCACGGGTGGGGCGGAGTGCCCCTCCGGAGCTGACCGGCGGACCGGACCGGCTCCAGCGTGCCGCCGGTGCGCTGCGGGCCGGGCTGCGCGAGGCCACGGACGGACTGGCGCCGGACGCGCGGGCCCTGCTGCCCGGACTGGTCGTCGGGGACACCTCCCGGGTGCCGCCGGACCTGCACGAGGCGTTCCGGGCCACCGACCTGGTCCACCTGCTCGCCGTGTCCGGCTCCAACCTCACGGTGGTGCTGTTCCTGCTCATCGGGCCGCCGGGCCGGGCGCTGCGGGCCGAGCGGGGCGGGCTGGCGCCCCGGCTGGGGCTGTCCCTGCGGGGCACCGCCCTCTGCGGTGCGGGGCTGACCCTCGCCTTCGTGGTGGTGTGCCGGCCGGACCCGAGCGTGCTGCGGGCCGCGGCCTGCGGGGCGGTGACGCTGCTCGCCCTCGGTACCGGGCGCCGCAGGTCGCTGGTCCCGGCGCTGGCCGCCGCGGTGCTGCTGCTGGTCCTCTGGGACCCGTGGCTGGCGCGCAGCCACGGGTTCCTGCTGTCCGTGCTGGCCACCGCGGCGCTGCTGGTGCTGGCTCCGCGGTGGAGCGCGGCGCTGCGGCGGCGCGGGGTGCCCGGCAGGCTCGCGGAGGTGCTGGCGGCGGCCGCGGCGGCCCAGGCCGTGTGCGCTCCGGTGGTGGTGGTGCTGGCCGCCCGGGTCAGTCTGGTGGCGGTGCCCTGCAACCTCCTGGCCGAGCTCGCGGCGGGGCCGGCGACCGTGCTGGGGTTCGCGGCGCTGGCGGCGGCTCCCGTGGCCATGCCGGTCGCGGAGGCGCTGGCCTGGTGTGCCGGGGTGCCCGCCGGGTGGATCGCCGGGGTGGCCCGGGCCGGTGCGGCGCTGCCGGGTGCCCAGGCCGGCTGGCCGGGCGGGGTGGCCGGCGGGCTGCTGCTGGCCCTGGTGACGCTGCCGGCCGTGTGGGTGGCCGGCCGGGTGCGGTGGCGGGGGTGGGCGGGGGTGCTGGGCGCGCTGGTCCTCGTCCTCGCGGTGCTGCGGCCGGTGCCGGTGACGCGGGTGCTCACCGGGTGGCCGCCGCCGGACTGGCGGTACGTGCAGTGCCCGGTGGGGCAGGGCGATGCCGGGGTCCTCGCCGTCGGGCCGGGTACGGCCGTGGTGGTCGACGCAGGACCGGAGCCGGGGCCGGTGGACCGCTGTCTGCGCGAGCTGTCCGTCACCCGGGTCCCGATGGTGCTGCTGACGCACTTCCACGCCGACCACGTGGGCGGGCTGGCCGGGGTGCTGCGGGGCCGGGCCGTCGGCGTCGTGCGGACCACGGCGTACGAGCAGCCCGGGGAGCAGGCCGCGTTCGTGCGGCGGACGGCCGCCGCGGCCGGGGTGCCGGTGGCCCGGGTGGGGGCGGGGGAGCGTGCGGGCGTGGGGGCGGTGCGGTGGGAGGTGCTGTGGCCGCCCGAGGGCGAGCCGCCGTCGGGGAGCCCCAACGACGCGAGCGTGGTGCTGCTGGTGCGGACCGGCGGTGTCAGCCTGCTGCTCCCGGGCGACCTCGAACCGGCCGCCCAGAGCGCGCTCCTGACCGCCCGTCCGGAGCTGGGGCCGGTGGACGTGCTGAAGGTCGCCCACCACGGCTCGGCGCACCAGGACCCCGCCCTGCTGGAGCGGCTGCGCCCGCGCCTGGCACTGGTCCCGGTGGGGGAGAACCGCTACGGCCACCCCGCTCCCGGCACGATGGCGGCCCTGCGGAGGTCCGGGGCGGCGGTCCTGCGGACCGACGAGGACGGGGCGGTGGCCGTGCTCGGGACGGGGCCGCGGCTCCGCGCGGTGGTCTCCGGGAACCGATGGGGTGTCAGGAGGCGTCCGCTACGGATGCGTGACGGAGGGGCGGGAACAGCAGCCGGTCACCGCGCCCTTACAAGGGGCGTCCGGTGCGGGCGAGGCCATACCGGGCGGCATCATTCTGTTTGCCCCACACCCGACAGCATGATCGAATGCCTCTTCGCCAGAAGGGCGTCAATCCATACAGCACGGGGGTGCTCCACACATGTTCGGTCGCCGACGGGGGCTTGAGACGGCCGGAAGTTCCAGTTCGACCCAGCTCGCGACGCTGGAGGTCCCGCCGTCCGCGGGGCTGCTCAGCGTCCGGGTGCTCGACCCGGGCCAACAGCCGGTCCGGCAGGCCGTCTTCGAGGTCACCGACCCGATAGGCCGCCGGGTCGTGACCGGCGAGAGCGATCCGTACGGCGGCTTCCTCGCCACCGTGCCGGAGGGCGAGTACCGGATCGCCGTCACCGCGGAGGGCTACGCGCCGTACCACGCGTCGACGCTGGTGGTGGCCGGCGGTCAGCCGGGACCCGGCGACATCGTGCTGGAGCCGGTGGACCCGCCGCTCCTGCCGGAGCCCGGGCACTGGGAGCTCGACCCCGGGCACTCGGCGGTCTGCTTCACGGCGGGCCACATCGGGCTGGCCAGGATCCGGGGCCGGTTCAACACGTTCGCCGGGGCGGTGCGCATCGCCGACCGCATGGAGAACTCCTCCATGCACGTGATCATCGACGCCGCGGGCATCGACACCGGGGTCCGGATGCGGGACGACCACCTGCGCTCCGCGGACTTCCTCGACGCGGCGCGCTACCCGACCATCGAGTTCTACAGCGAGCGGTTCATCCACCGGGGCGGCAGCCGCTGGGCGGTGGCGGGGGCGCTGACCCTGCACGGCGTGAGCCGTTCGGTGACCCTCGACACGGAGTACCTCGGCGTGGGCACGGGCATGGAGGGCGAGACCCGGGCCGCCTGCCGGGCGACGGCCGAACTCCACCGCGAGGACTTCACGCTGACCTGGCAGTCGATGCTGGCCCGCGGGATAGCGGCGGTCGGTTCCAGCGTCGCGGTGGACCTCGACGTCCAGATCGTCCGCAAGAACTGACCAGGCCGGGGGGGGGCGGGACCCGCCCCCCCCCCCCCCCCCGGCGCCCCCCCCCCCCCCGGCCCAACCGCGCGCCGCCCCTGCCCCCGCGCCGCGGGGCGGGGGGCGGGCCCGGGCGCGGACCCAACCCCC
>NZ_JBIVYX010000023.1:0-32769 GCF_044759225.1 Streptomyces sp. NPDC101132 | reverse complement strand
CCCGGGGCCCGGGCATTCTGTGGGGGCCCCGGGTTCTGGGGGGGGGGGGTGCCCGGGGGGGGGGCCCCCCCCCGCCCCCCCCCCCCCCCCCCCCCCGCCCGGGGGGGGGGGGGCGGCCCCCCCCCCCCCCCACGGCTCAGGGAGCCTCCAGCCAGCCTTCGTACTCGGCGGCGAGCCCGTCCAGGGCCGCCGGGTCGAGGCGGGCGTCCGGGTCCTCGACGACGACCAGCCACTGGGCGTCCTCGGCGTCGTCCTCACCCGCCAGGGCGTCGCGGACCAGCTGGGGTTCCTCACCGATGCCGAAGCGGTCGGCCACTTCCTCGGCCACCTCCTCCGCCGCGTCGCGGTCGGGGAGCACCAGTACATGTCGAGCGTTCACCGGACCATTCTCGGGCACGCCGTCCGGGCGTCCGGCGGGGAGTCCCGCCGGACGGGGACCGGCTGTCAGCGGGGCGTGGGATGCTGGACGGCGATGGCCACCAGGAAGAACTCCACCGACGATCCCCTCGCCCCGCTCACCCTCGCGGTGGGGCAGGAGGACCTGCTGCTCGACCGCGCCGTGCGGGAGGTGGTGGCGGCCGCCCGCGCCGCCGACCCCGACACCGACGTGCGCGACCTCACCCCGGACCAGCTCCAGCCGGGCACCCTTGCCGAGCTGACCAGTCCGTCGCTGTTCTCCGAGCGCAAGGTCGTGGTCGTGCGCAACGCGCAGGACCTGTCAGCCGACTCGGTCAAGGACGTCAAGGCGTACCTCGGCATGCCGGCCGAGGAGATCATCCTGGTGCTGCTGCACGCGGGCGGGGCCAAGGGCAAGGCCCTGCTGGACGCCGCCCGCAAGGCCGGTGCCCGCGAGGTGCAGTGCCCCAAGATGACGAAGCCGGCGGACCGGCTGGCGTTCGTCCGCGGCGAGTTCCGCGGCCTGGGCCGCTCGGCCACGCCGGGGGCCACGGAGGCCCTGGTCGACGCCATCGGCAGCGACCTGCGGGAGCTGGCCAGCGCGGTCACCCAGCTGTGCGCGGACGTCGAGGGCACCATCGACGAGGCCGTGGTCGGCCGCTACTACACCGGCCGTGCCGAGGCCTCCAGCTTCACGGTGGCCGACCGGGCCGTGGAGGGGCGTGCGGCGGAGGCCCTGGAGGCCCTGCGCTGGTCGCTGTCCACGGGCGTGGCACCCGTACTGATCACCAGCGCGCTGGCCCAGGGCGTACGGTCCATCGGCAAGCTCGCCTCGGCCCCGCGCGGCGCCCGCCCGGCCGACCTGGCCCGGGACCTGGGCATGCCGCCGTGGAAGATCGACCGGGTGCGGCAGCAGATGCGGGGCTGGTCGGCGGACGGCGTGGCCGTCGCACTGCGCGCGATCGCCGAGGCCGACGCCGGCGTGAAGGGCGGCGGGGACGACCCGGAGTACGCCCTGGAGAAGGCGGTGGTGGCCGTCGCCCGCGCCGCCCGCCCCGGCCGCTCCTGACCCCGATGGCCACGGTGGCCGGCCCTACGGCGCGGCGGCCGGCCGCCTCCGGGACGGGCCGGCCTTCTCCAGCCCGGTCGCGAGCCAGCGCCGCAGCCGCAGGCCCAGCGGCCGTTCGACGAAGCGGTGCACCGCCCAGGAGGCGGCCAGCAGCACGGTGATCAGCCCGGCGAGCAGCGCCAGGGGCGGCACCGTGCCGTGCAGCCGCTGGACGGCGAACCAGCCCAGCCGCTCGTGCAGCAGGTACAGCGGGTAGGTGAGGGCCCCGGCGGGCACCAGCCAGGCCCGGTTGAAGAAGTTCAGCCGGCCCAGCGCGGCCGCGAGGAGCACGCCGTAGAAGGCCGTCACCAGGACCAGCGCGGCCGTCCAGGACACCTCCACCCGGCTCCACGCCTCGGCCCCCCGCACGAGGGTGAGCAGCTGGTGCTGGGCCAGCAGCCAGGACCCGCCGAGCATCAGCCAGAGCAGCGGCGAGGTGCCGAAGCGGTACATCAGGAAGATCAGGACGCCGCCGATGAAGAAGGGCGCGTACTGCGGCTGGAACATCACCACGAGCAGCGGTATCCCGGAGACCGGGGCGAGCACCGAGCCCAGCATCCAGATCCCGCAGAAGGCCATCACCCGCCGGTACGTGAGCCCCCAGACCAGCAGGCCGCCGAAGAGCACGTAGAAGCGCATCTCCGCCCACAGCGACCAGTACGAGGGGTCCACGTGCGGCACCTTGAGCGGCTCGTGGAGCATCGTGAGGTTGGTCAGCACCCGCGAGGCGGTCATCCCGGTGTCCCCGGACAGCCGCATGGCCACGGCGGTCGCCAGCACGCAGAACCAGAACGCGGGGAAGAGCCGCACCACCCGCGACACCGCGAAGTCCCGCACGTTCCGCCCCCAGCAGGACATGCAGATCACGAAGCCGCTGATGAGGAAGAACAGCTCCACCCCGAGCCAGCCGTACTGCGCGAAGCGGTGCAGCAGCGGGAAGACGTCCTCGGTGCTCGCGCCCCACACCCCCGCCACGCCGTAACGGTCGTAGCCGGCCAGGTGGTACAGGACCACGGCCAGCGCGGCGACGAGCCGCAGCCCGTCGAGCACGTACAGCCGGGACGGCCGCCGCGCCGGAATGATCGTCGCCCTCCCCGGCGGCGCCCCGGCCCGGCCGGCCGCCGGTTTGAGATCCGAAACGGTCGATGTCGTCATGTGCGCGGGATCCCCCCCGTTTGATTACCAGACGGTAGTGATCCTATTCAGCCCGTTTGCCCATCTCAGCAGCCCCGCCGGGGCTCGGACGCGGCGGCCGACCTCGACGACCTCACCGGGACGGCTGCGACCGCGGCGCGCCCGTGCGGTTGCGGTGGTGCAGCAGGTTCCGGGCCGCCGCGACCGTCTCGGCGTCGAGGTCTTCCCTCGGGAGGCTCCAGCGCGCGTCCCAGTCGTCGAAGCTGTGGGCGCACGAGACGAGATCCTGGAGTTCGTCGGGGTGGCGGAGGTCGTACGCGACGTCCGCGAGGAGCCGGTACGCACCGACGGCCGGGTCGAGGGAGCCGTCCGCGATCTGCTCGGCGATCCAGTACGCCAGCGCCCACTTGGCCGCTGTGGGGTCCTGCGGGGGCGAGTAGCTCAGCCCCAGCTCGTCGAGCACCTGGTCGAACAGCTCGGGGGCCTCCGGTTCCTCGCGCCGCGTGAGGCCGGCCAGCATGCCGATCGAGGGGCAGTCGACTCCGGCGAGCAGCGCGTCCAGACCGGCCTGGATCAGGCGGTCGGAGCCGACCACCGAGCCGAGCGCGCGCCAGCGGCCGAGCGCGGCGAGAGCCTTGCGGGCCTCGTCCTGCGTCATGACGTGCGGCCTCCTTCCTCGGTGGCGGGGTCCGGCCCGGGGCCGGGTATGCCGAAGGCCCCGGGTGTCCTGGGGAAGGACGGCCCGGGGCCTTCGGTTCGAGATGAGTGCGCCGCACCCGCGTGGCGAACGCAGGCCGCGTGCGGCGCGGGGTTGCCGGTCAGGAGCGGATGAGAGGGCCCGCTTGGTCCCTTCCGGCGATCACATCAGAGTGCTCAGCCCTGGAGGGAGGCAACCTTGGAGGCCAGCGCCGACTTCTTGTTGGCGGCGGCGTTCTTGTGGATGACACCCTTCGAGACAGCCTTGTCCAGCTTCCGCGACGCGGCACGGGCGGCAGCGGTGGCCTTCTCGGCGTCGCCGGCGACGACGGCCTCGTTGGCCTTGCGGATGTAGGTGCGCAGCTCGGACTTGACGGACTTGTTGCGCAGGCGCGCCTTCTCGTTCGTCTTGTTCCGCTTGATCTGGGACTTGATGTTCGCCACGAAAGAGCCTTTTCAGGTTCAGAGTTTTTCTTCGGAAGCGCCCCGCCGCTGAGAGGGCAGACGAGACACAGCTGTCCACGGTATCAGCTGCCGTTCGGGCGGCCCAAACCGAGCGCACTCGCGCGGGCGTGGGACCATGGGTACCTGCGTATCGATCCGACTTCCACCCGAGAATCAGGACACTAGGTGCCCGCGACCCCCAGCAACGTGCCCGAGCCGAGCCGTACCGACCCGGCGCTGATCCGCAATTTCTGCATCATCGCGCACATCGACCACGGCAAGTCGACCCTCGCCGACCGGATGCTCCAGCTGACCGGCGTCGTCGAGCAGCGGCAGATGCGCGCCCAGTACCTCGACCGCATGGACATCGAGCGGGAGCGGGGCATCACGATCAAGTCCCAGGCCGTCCGTCTGCCGTGGGCGCCGCGGACGGGTGAGGGCACCGGCAGGACGCACATCCTGAACATGATCGACACCCCGGGGCACGTGGACTTCACGTACGAGGTGTCCCGGTCCCTCGCGGCCTGCGAGGGCACGATCCTGCTCGTGGACGCGGCCCAGGGCATCGAGGCCCAGACCCTCGCCAACCTCTACCTGGCGATGGAGAACGACCTCGCGATCGTCCCCGTCCTCAACAAGATCGACCTGCCGGCCGCCCAGCCGGAGAAGTTCGCCGAGGAGCTGGCGAACCTGGTCGGCTGCCAGCCCGAGGACGTCCTGCGCGTCTCCGCCAAGACCGGCGTGGGCGTGGACGCCCTGCTCGACCGGGTCGTCAAGGAGGTCCCGGCCCCGGTCGGCGTCGCCGACGCCCCCGCCCGCGCGATGATCTTCGACTCCGTCTACGACTCGTACCGCGGCGTCGTCACCTACGTCCGTGTGGTCGACGGCAAGCTCAACAAGCGCGAGCGCATCCGGATGATGTCCACCGGCGCCACGCACGAGCTGCTGGAGATCGGCACGAACTCGCCCGAGATGCTGGCGGCCGACGGCCTCGGCGTCGGCGAGGTGGGCTACCTGATCACCGGTGTGAAGGACGTCCGCCAGTCCAAGGTCGGCGACACGATCACCCAGATGACGGGCGGCGCCACCGAGGCCCTCGGCGGCTACAAGGACCCGAAGCCGATGGTCTTCTCGGGCCTGTACCCGCTGGACGGCTCGGACTACCCGGACCTCCGCGAGGCCCTGGACAAGCTCCAGCTCAACGACGCCGCCCTGGTGTACGAGCCGGAGACCTCCGCCGCGCTCGGCTTCGGCTTCCGCGTCGGCTTCCTCGGCCTGCTCCACCTCGACGTGATCCGCGAGCGCCTGGAGCGCGAGTTCGGCCTGGACCTGATCGCCACCGCGCCGAACGTGGTCTACCGCGTCGTCCTGGAGGACGGCAAGGAGGTCACGGTCACCAACCCGAGCGAGTTCCCCGAGGGCAAGATCTCCGAGGTGTACGAGCCGGTCGTGCGCGCCACGATCCTCGCGCCCAGCGAGTTCATCGGCTCGATCATGGAGCTCTGCCAGACCCGCCGCGGCACCCTCCTGGGCATGGACTACCTGTCCGAGGACCGCGTCGAGATCCGCTACACGCTCCCGCTCGCCGAGATCGTCTTCGACTTCTTCGACCAGCTGAAGTCCAAGACCCGCGGCTACGCCTCCCTCGACTACGAGCCCACCGGCGAGCAGGCCTCCAGCCTGGTCAAGGTCGACATCCTGCTGCACGGCGACAAGGTCGACGCCTTCTCCGCGATCACGCACAAGGACGCGGCCTACGCGTACGGCGTGCGCCTGGTCGCCAAGCTGCGCGAGCTCATCCCGCGGCAGGCCTTCGAGGTGCCCGTCCAGGCCGCCATCGGCTCCCGGGTCATCGCCCGCGAGACCATCCGCGCCATCCGCAAGGACGTCCTCGCCAAGTGCTACGGCGGTGACATCTCCCGTAAGCGGAAGCTGCTGGAGAAGCAGAAGGAAGGCAAGAAGCGGATGAAGATGGTCGGCTCCGTGGAGGTCCCGCAGGAGGCCTTCATCGCGGTGCTGTCCAGCGACGAGTCCGGCGCCAAGAAGAAGTAACCGCGTTGTCCGAAAACGGGCCCCCGCGCACACGCGCGGGGGCCCGTTTCGTTATGAACCGGCCGCACACTGGCTCTTACGCCCCGGCCGGGCGGCCTCTAGTCTGATCACTGCTCGATGGTTACTCGCCAGTTACAAAAACCCGCCAGTCCCCACGCTCCCACGCAACTCCGCGTGGACCGGTCCGGAGGATGTCGTGAGCGACACAAAGTCCTTGATCGAGAATCGCCCGCCCACCGTGGCGTCCGTCTTCCTTGAGCGCGTCGCCGCCACCCCGGACGGGGAGGCCTACCGCTATCCGGTCCCGGCGGCCTCGGGCCAGGGGCCGGACGAGTGGAAATCGCTCAGCTGGGGACAGGCGGCCGACCGGGTCTTCGCCATCGCCGCCGGTCTCATCGCCCTCGGCGTCGAGCCGGTCCAGCGCGTCGCCCTCGCCTCCAACACCCGCGTCGAGTGGATCCTCGCCGACCTCGGCGTGATGTGCGCCGGCGCCGCGACCACCACGATCTACCCGAGCACCAACGCCGAGGAGTCGGCGTTCATCCTCTCGGACTCCGACAGCCGCGTGCTCATCGCCGAGGACGGCGTCCAGCTGGCCAAGGCCCGCGAGCACCGCAAGGACCTGCCCGGCCTGCACCACGTCGTGGTGCTGAACGCCGAGGACGCCGTCCCGGCCGAGGGCGACCCGGAGGGCTGGGTGCTCTCCCTCGCGGAGCTGGAGGAGCGCGGCAACGCCCACCTCGCCGAGCACCCCGAGGCCATCAAGGAGCGGATCGCGGCCATCACCGCCGACCAGCTCGCCACCCTCATCTACACCTCCGGCACCACCGGACGCCCCAAGGGCGTCCGGCTGCCCCACGACAACTGGTCGTACATGGCCAAGGCCACCGTGGCCACCGGCCTGATCACCGCCGACGACGTCCAGTACCTGTGGCTGCCGCTGGCCCACGTGTTCGGCAAGGTCCTCACCTCGGGCCAGATCGAGGTCGGTCACGTCACCGCCGTCGACGGCCGCATCGACAAGATCATCGAGAACCTGCCGGTCGTCCAGCCGACCTACATGGCCGCCGTCCCGCGCATCTTCGAGAAGGTCTACAACGGCGTCGCCGCCAAGGCCCGCGCCGCCGGCGGCGCCAAGTACAAGATCTTCCTCTGGGCCGCCGAGGTCGCCCGCGAGTACGCGAAGGTCACCCAGGACAACTTCCGCCGCACCGGCAACGCCACCGCGCCCTTCGGCCTCTCCGCCAAGCACGCCATCGCCGACAAGCTCGTCTACGGCAAGCTCCGCGAGGCCTTCGGCGGCAACCTCCGCGCCTGCGTCTCCGGCTCCGCCGCCCTCGCCCCCGAGATCGGCTACTTCTTCGCCGGCGCCGGCATCCACATCCTGGAGGGCTACGGCCTGACGGAGTCCAGCGCGGCGTCCTTCGTCAACCCCGGCGAGGCCTACCGCACCGGCACCGTCGGCAAGCCCCTCCCCGGCACCGAGGTCCGCATCGCCGACGACGGCGAGATCCTGCTGCGCGGCCCCGGCATCATGGAGGGCTACCACGGGCTGCCCGAGAAGACCGCCGAGGTCCTGGAGGCCGACGGCTGGTTCCACACCGGCGACATCGGCGAGCTCTCGCCCGACGGCTACCTGCGGATCACCGACCGCAAGAAGGACCTGATCAAGACCTCCGGCGGCAAGTACGTCGCCCCGGCCGAGGTCGAGGGCCAGTTCAAGGCCATCTGCCCCTACGTCTCCAACATCGTCGTCCACGGCGCCGACCGGAACTTCTGCACCGCCCTCATCGCCCTCGACGAGGCCGCCATCCTCGGCTGGGCCGCCGAGCACGGCATGGAGGGCAAGCCGTACGCCGAGGTCGTGGCCGCGCCGGAGACCAACCGCCTGGTCGAGACGTACGTCCAGACCCTCAACGAGGGCCTCCAGCGCTGGCAGACGATCAAGAAGTTCCGGCTGCTGCCCCGCGACCTGGACGTCGAGCACGGCGACCTCACACCCAGCCTCAAGCTGAAGCGGCCGGTCGTCGAGCGCGAGTTCAAGCACCTCATCGACGAGATGTACGAGGGCTCCCGCGAGGCCTGACCCGGACCCGCGCCCCGGCAGCGGGGCGCGACCGGCATCACGTCCGACACCGTCGGGCGGTACGGGACAATGGGCCCATGCCTTCCGTACTGCCCGATGGTGAGCCCGTGCCCGACGACGGGGCGCTGCCTCCGCATGCCCTGGAAGGCGCCGGTGACCGCCCGCTCGGCTTCTACCTGCACGTCCCGTACTGCGCCACGCGCTGCGGCTACTGCGACTTCAACACCTACACCGCCACCGAGCTGCGCGGCACCGGCGGCGTGCTCGCCTCCCGCGAGAACTACGCCGACACCCTGACGGACGAGATCCGCCTGGCCCGCAAGGTGCTCGGCGACGACCCCCGCGAGGTCCGCACGGTCTTCGTCGGCGGCGGCACGCCCACCCTGCTGCCCGCCGCCGACCTCGTCCGCATGCTCGCGGCGATCCGGGACGAGTTCGGCCTGGCCCCCGACGCCGAGGTCACCACCGAGGCCAACCCCGAGTCCGTGGGCCCCGAGTACCTCGCCGAGCTGCGCGCGGGCGGCTTCAACCGCATCTCCTTCGGCATGCAGAGCGCCCGGCAGCACGTCCTGAAGGTGCTCGACCGCACCCACACCCCCGGCCGCCCCGAGGCCTGCGTGGCCGAGGCGCGCGCCGCCGGCTTCGAGCACGTCAACCTCGACCTCATCTACGGCACCCCCGGCGAGTCCGACGACGACTGGCGGGCCTCCCTGGACGCCGCGCTCGGCGCCGGCCCCGACCACGTCAGCGCGTACGCCCTGATCGTCGAGGAGGGCACCCAGCTGGCCCGCCGGATCCGCCGCGGCGAGGTCCCGATGACCGACGACGACGTGCACGCCGACCGGTACCTCATCGCCGAGGAGGTGCTCTCCGGCGCCGGCTACCACTGGTACGAGGTGTCGAACTGGGCCACCTCCGAGGCCGGCCGGTGCCTGCACAACGAGCTGTACTGGCGCGGTGCCGACTGGTGGGGCGCGGGCCCCGGCGCCCACAGCCACGTCGGCGGCGTCCGGTGGTGGAACGTGAAGCACCCCGGCGCCTACGCCGCCGCCCTCGCCGCCGGCCGCAGCCCCGGCGCCGGACGCGAGCTGCTGTCCGCCGAGGACCGGCGCGTGGAGCGCGTCCTGCTGGAGCTCCGGCTGGCCGACGGCTGCCCGCTCGACCTGCTGGCCCCGGCCGGGCTCGCGGCCGCCGGCCGGGCCCTCGCCGACGGCCTCCTGGAGCCCGGCCCGTACGCCGACGGCCGCGCGGTGCTGACCCTGCGCGGCCGCCTCCTCGCGGACGCCGTGGTCCGCGACCTGGTGGACTGAGGCCCCGCCGGCACACCCCGCCGTCCTGGGCGCCGAGGGGTCCGGCGCCCTGCCGCGGGTCAGGCGGGCGCCGTGACGAAGTCGATCAGTTCTTCCACGCGGCCCAGCAGGGACGGCTCCAGGTCCTGGTACGAGCGGACGCGGGACAGGATGTGCTGCCAGGCCGCGCCCGTGTGCTGCGGCCAGCCGAGGGCCCGGCAGACACCGGTCTTCCAGTCCTGGCCGCGCGGGACCTCCGGCCAGGCGGCGATGCCCAGCGAGGACGGCTTCACCGCCTGCCAGACGTCCACGTACGGGTGACCCACCACCAGCACGTCCGCACCGGTCACCGCGGCCGCGATGCGGGACTCCTTCGAGCCGGGCACCAGGTGGTCCACCAGCACGCCCAGACGGGCGTCCGGTGCGGGCGCGAACTCGGCGACGATCGCCGGGAGGTCGTCGACGCCCTCCAGGTACTCGACCACCACGCCCTCGATGCGCAGGTCGTCGCCCCACACCCGCTCGACCAGCTCCGCGTCGTGCCGCCCCTCCACGTAGATGCGGCCGGCCCGGGCCACCCGTGCGCGCGCCCCGGGGACCGCGACCGACCCCGAGGCGGTCCGGCCGGGCCCCGCGGCCGCCGGGCGCGCGGAGGGCCGTACGAGGGTCACGACGGCCCCCTCCAGCAGGAAGCCGCGCGGCTCCAGGGGGAACGCGCGGCGCTTGCCGAAGCGGTCCTCCAGCGTCACCGTGCCGCCCTCGCAGGCGACCACGGCACCGCACCACCCGGTGGCCACCTCCTCGACCACGAGATCGTGGTCCGCCGGCACCTCGGGCGCGGGCCGGGACTTCTTCCAGGGCGGGGTCAGGTCGGGACCGTACTGTCGCATTCGCACGACAGTAGGAACGGCGTCACCCTCACGCGCGCGACACGCCGAAACGACCGGCCAGTGTGTCGCGCTGCTCATGGACGAACCGGGCATCCACCACCGAACCGTGCCCCGGCACGTACAGCGCCTCCTCGCCGCCCAGCGCCAGCAGCCGGTCCAGCGCCGCCGGCCACCGGCCCGGCACGGCGTCCGGCCCGGCCTGCGGCTCCCCGGACTCCTCCACCAGGTCCCCGCAGAACACCACCTCCCGCTCGCCGGGCACCAGCACCGCCAGGTCGTGGCCGGTGTGCCCCGGCCCCACGTTCGCCAGCAGCACCTGCACCCCGCCCAGGTCCAGCGTCCACTCGCCCGAGACGTGGTGCCGCGGCAGCACCAGCAGTTCCGCGGACTCCGCCGCCTCCTCGGCGGCCAGCCCGTGCCGCACCGCCGACTCCCGCAGCTCCTCCCGCTCCGCCGCGAGCAGCCCGTCCAGGCCCACCGCGCCGAACACCTCGGCCCCCGAGAAGGCCGCGGCCCCCAGAACGTGATCGAAATGACCGTGCGTGAATGCGAGGTGCGTCACTCTCCGGCCGGTCAGCAGCTCCGCCTGCGCCCGCAGCTCGGCCCCCTCCCGCACGCACGAACCGGGGTCGACCATGAGCACGGAACGGTCCCCCACCACCAGTCCCACCGTGCAGTCCCACACCGGGAGCCGCCGCCGGCCGGTGCGCCCGGTCAGCCGTTCCCACCCCGCCTCTTCCCAAGCCACGTCCATACCGCGACGCTACCGTGACGGGCCGCCCTTGCTACGGGCGTACCCCGCCGCCGTACACTGACCGGGGGATCTCTGGCACTCACACGCATCGAGTGCCAAGCCAGTGAACGAACCGGGCATCACAGCTGGAGGTGTGCGCCGATGCTCAGCGAACGCAGACTCGAGGTGCTGCGCGCCATCGTCCAGGACTACGTCGGGACGGAGGAGCCGGTCGGCTCCAAGGCACTCACGGAGCGCCACAAGCTCGGCGTCTCGCCGGCCACCGTGCGCAACGACATGGCCGTGCTGGAGGACGAGGGCTACATCGCCCAGCCCCACACCAGCGCCGGCCGCATCCCGACCGACAAGGGCTACCGCCTCTTCGTCGACCGGCTCGCGGGCGTCAAGCCGCTGTCGAGCCCGGAGCGGCGCGCCATCCAGAACTTCCTGGACGGCGCGGTCGACCTCGACGACGTCGTCGGCCGCACGGTCCGGCTGCTCGCGCAGCTGACCCGGCAGGTCGCCGTCGTGCAGTACCCGAGCCTCACCCGCTCCACGGTGCGCCACGTCGAGCTGCTCTCCCTCGCGCCGGCCCGGCTGATGCTCGTACTGATCACCGACACCGGCCGGGTCGAGCAGCGCATGGTCGACTGCCCGGCGCCGTTCGGCGAGACCTCGCTGGCCGACCTGCGGGCCCGGCTGAACAGCCGGGTCGTCGGCCGCCGGTTCGCGGACGTGCCGCAGCTGGTGCAGGACCTGGCGGAATCCTTCGAGGCCGACGACCGGGGCACCGTCCAGGTCGTCCTCTCCACGCTGCTGGAGACACTGGTCGAGGAGACCGAGGAGCGGCTGATGATCGGCGGCACCGCCAACCTCACCCGCTTCGGACACGACTTCCCCCTCACGATCAGGCCGGTGCTGGAGGCGCTGGAGGAGCAGGTCGTGCTCCTCAAGCTGCTCGGCGAGGCCAAGGAACCGGGCGTGACGGTACGCATCGGGCACGAGAACGCCCACGAAGGGCTGAACTCCACGTCCGTCGTGTCGGTCGGCTACGGTTCGGGCGGCGAGGCAGTCGCCAAACTCGGCGTGGTCGGACCGACCCGCATGGACTACCCCGGAACGATGGGAGCGGTACGCGCAGTGGCACGTTACGTCGGACAGATCCTGGCGGAGTCGTAAGTGGCCACCGACTACTACGCCGTACTCGGCGTACGCCGCGACGCGTCCCAGGACGAGATCAAGAAGGCCTTCCGCCGCCTGGCGCGCGAACTCCACCCGGACGTCAACCCGGACCCGAAGACGCAGGAGCGCTTCAAGGAGATCAACGCCGCCTACGAGGTGCTGTCGGACCCGCAGAAGAAGCAGGTCTACGACCTCGGCGGCGACCCGCTGTCCGCCTCGGGCGGCGGCGGTGCCGGCGGCTTCGGCGCCGGTGGCTTCGGCAACTTCTCCGACATCATGGACGCCTTCTTCGGTACGGCGTCCCAGCGCGGCCCGCGCTCGCGCACCCGGCGCGGCCAGGACGCGATGATCCGTCTCGAGCTGGAGCTCGACGAGGCGGCCTTCGGCACGACCAAGGACATCCAGGTCGACACCGCCGTGGTCTGCACGACCTGCTCCGGCGAGGGCGCCGCCCCCGGCACCTCGGCCCAGACCTGTGACATGTGCCGCGGCCGCGGCGAGGTCTCCCAGGTCACCCGGTCCTTCCTGGGCCAGGTCATGACCTCGCGGCCGTGCCCGCAGTGCCAGGGCTTCGGCACCGTCGTCCCGACCCCGTGCCCCGAGTGCGCGGGCGACGGCCGGGTCCGCTCCCGCCGCACCCTCACGGTCAAGATCCCGGCCGGTGTGGAGAACGGCACGCGGATCCAGCTTGCGGGCGAGGGCGAGGTCGGCCCCGGCGGCGGCCCCGCCGGCGACCTGTACGTCGAGATCCACGAGCTGCCGCACCCGGTCTTCCAGCGGCGCGGCGACGACCTGCACTGCACGGTCACCATCCCGATGACGGCGGCGGCCCTGGGCACGAAGTGCCCGCTGGAGACGCTGGACGGCATGGAGGAGGTCGACATCCGGCCCGGCACCCAGTCCGGCCAGTCGATCCCGCTGCACGGGCGCGGCGTCACGCACCTGCGCGGCGGCGGCCGCGGCGACCTGATCGTCCACGTCGAGGTGCAGACCCCGGCGAAGCTGGACCCGCAGCAGGAGGAGCTGCTGCGCCAGCTGGCGAAGCTGCGCGGCGAGGAACGCCCGACGGGCCAGTTCCAGCCGGGGCAGCAGGGTCTGTTCTCGCGGCTGAAGGACGCCTTCAACGGCCGCTGACCGTGCGCGGAGCGTGCTCCGGCGGCCGCTGGGCGAACGCCCAACGGCCGCCGGAAGAACCGCCGGTGCGCCGGCCGCGGGCGGACTATGCCAGGCGAAAGCCCTGATTCGGCACCGTGCGGGGGACGTGGCACGATGCAGGTCATGTCCTCCGCGCTGAGCGATCTCCACCCGCACCCGATCGTGCAGGCCCCCATGGCGGGCGGCGCCTCCGGCCCGCAGCTCGCCGCAGCCGTGTCCGACGCGGGCGGACTGGGCTTCCTGGCCGGCGGCTACAAAACCGCCGACGGCATGTACCAGGAGATCAAGCGGATGCGCGCGCTCACCCGCGCGCCGTTCGGAGTGAACCTCTTCATGCCGCAGCCGGGCCACGCCGACCCCGCCGAGATAGCGGCCTACCGGGGCCAGCTCGCGGGCGAGGCCGCCTGGTACGACGCGCCGCTCCCCGAGGACGTCGACGACCGCACCGACGACGGGTACGACGCCAAGCTCGCGATCCTGCTGGACGACCCGGTGCCGCTCGTCTCCTTCACCTTCGGCTGTCCCGCCCCCGAGCTGCTGGCCGCCCTGGCCGCCGTGGGCACCCGTACCGTCGTCACCGTGACCTCCGCCGAGGAGGCCCGTACCGTCCAGGCCGCGGGCGCCGACGCCGTGTGCGTCCAGGGCATCGAGGCCGGCGGCCACCAGGGCACCCACCGCGACGACCCCGAGACCGACTGCGCCGGCTTCGGCCTGCTGCCCCTGGTCGCGCAGGTACGCGAGGCCGTGGCCCTCCCGATCATCGCCGCCGGCGGGCTGATGCGCGGCGCCCAGATCGCCGCCGTACTGGCCGCGGGCGCGGAGGCCGCCCAGCTCGGCACCGCCTTCCTGGTCTGCCCCGAGTCGGGCGCCAGCCCCCTGCACAAGCGGGCCCTCACCGACCCGCTGTTCTCGCGCACGGAACTCACCCGGGCCTTCTCGGGCCGCCCCGCCCGGGGCCTGGTCAACCGCTTCATGCGCGAGCACGGTCCCTACGCGCCGGCCGCCTACCCGCAGGTCCACCACCTGACCAGCGGGCTGCGCAAGGCCGCGGCCGAGGCCGGCGACCCGCAGGGGATGGCCCTGTGGGCCGGGCAGGGGCACCGGCTGGCCCGGGCGCTGCCGGCGGCCGAGCTGGTGGAAGTCCTCGTGGCCGAACTGGCAGAGGCGCAGAGCGCGTTGACAAGGAGTGCGTCATGACAGCCCCCGTATTCGTGGTCGAGAAGGTGCCCGCGGGGCCCGAGTTCGTCCTGGACGGACCGGAGGGGCGGCACGCGGTCTCCGTCAAGCGGCTGGAGCCGGGCGAGGACGTGGTGCTGACCGACGGCCGCGGCCAGTGGGCCGAGGGCGTCGTGAAGGCCGCCGAGGGCAAGGACCGGCTGGTCGTCACGGACCTGCGCGAGGTGCTGACCGAGCCGGACCCGCGCCCGCACATCACGGTGGTCCAGGCGCTGCCCAAGGGCGACCGCGGGGAGCTGGCCGTCGAGACCATGACGGAGACGGGCGTCGACGCGATCGTGCCGTGGCAGGCCTCCCGGTGCATCACCCAGTGGCGGGCCGAGCGCGGGGCGAAGTCGCTGGCCAAGTGGCGGAACACGGCGCGCGAGGCCGGCAAGCAGTCGCGCCGGGTGCGGTTCCCCGAGGTCGCCGAGGCGATGTCCACCCGGCAGGTCGCGCAGCTGCTGGCCGGAGCCGACCTGGGCGTGGTGCTGCACGAGGACCGGGACCACCCGTCCGAGGCGCTGGCCACGGCCGCCCTGCCGGAGACCGGGTCGATCGTGGTCGTGGTGGGCCCCGAGGGCGGGGTCTCGCCGGAGGAGCTGGCGGTCTTCGCCGAGGCGGGGGCGAGGCCGTACCGGCTCGGGCGCTCGGTGCTGCGCACCTCGACGGCGGGCACGGCCGCGGTGGCCGTCCTGCTGGCCCGCACCGGCCGCTGGTCGTAACACGGGCGTCCGGCCGGGAAACGCGGACGCCCGCGCGGCGGGGGGCCGATACGATGCGCCCGTACCGATCAAGGAGCCGCGAGGAGGCCGCACATGGCTGGCGAGGCACAGCCCGACTGCCTGTTCTGCAAGATCGTCACCGGTGATGTCCCGGCCACGATCGTGCGGGAGACCGAGACCACCGTCGCCTTCCGCGACATCAACCCCCAGGCGCCGACGCACGTCCTGGTGATCCCCAAGGCGCACTACCCGGACGCGGCCTCCCTGGCGGCGGCCGAGCCGACGCTGGCCGCGGACGTGCTGCGCGAGGCCGGGGCGGTGGCCGCGGACGAGAAGGCCGACGGCACCGGCTACCGCGTGGTGTTCAACACCGGCGCGGGCGCCGGCCAGACCGTCTTCCACGCGCACGCCCACGTCCTCGGCGGCCGCGGCCTCGAATGGCCCCCCGGATAAGCCGTGTCCGCACGTGAATTCGTGGTCCTGGGCACGGCGAGTCAGGTGCCCACCCGCCACCGCAACCACAACGGCTACCTGCTCCGCTGGGACGGCGAGGGCTTCCTCTTCGACCCGGGCGAGGGCACACAGCGGCAGATGCTGCGGGCCGGCGTGGCCGCGCACGACATCGACCGGATCTGCGTCACGCACTTCCACGGCGACCACTCGCTCGGCCTGGCCGGGGTGATCCAGCGGATCAACCTCGACCAGGTGCCGCACCCGGTCACCGCGCACTACCCGGCCAGCGGCCAGGTCTTCTTCGACCGGCTCCGGTACGCCACGGCGTACCGCGAGACGGTGCGCATCGACGAGGCCCCGGTCGCCGCGGACGGGGTGCTGGCCAAGGGTGACGCGTACACCCTGGAGGCGCGCCGGCTCTCCCACCCGGTCGAGTCCTTCGGCTACCGGATCACCGAGCCCGACGGGCGGCGGATCCGGCCCGAGCTGCTCGCCCGGCACGGGATCAGCGGCCCGGACGTGGGGCGCATCCAGCGCGACGGCGTCCTGGACGGCGTCACGCTCGACCAGGTCAGCGAGCACCGGCCGGGCCAGAGCTTCGCCTTCGTCATGGACACCCGGCTGTGCGAGGGCGTGCACGCGCTCGCCGCGGGCTGCGACATGCTCGTGATCGAGTCCACCTTCCTCGACGAGGACGTGCGGCTGGCCACCGACCACGGCCACCTGACCGCGGGGCAGGCGGCCACGGTGGCGCTGGAGGCGGGGGTGAAGCACCTCGTGCTGACCCACTTCTCCCAGCGGTACACCGACCCGGACGCCTTCGAGCGGCAGGCGCGGGCGGCGGGCTTCCAGGGCGAGCTCACGGTCGCCCAGGACCTCCTGCGCATCCCGCTCCCGAAGCGCCGCTAGCGGACCGCGCGGGCCGGGCACGCCCCGGCCCGCCCGGGTCCGGCCCATCCGCCCCCCGGCGACGGCCCATCCGCCCCCGGCGACGGCCCGGCCGTCCGCCCGGGCCCCGCCCGGCCGGCCCGACGCGAGCGTGCAGGGCGGGCGGAGTCGAGCCCTGCTGTAGTGATCTGGGACACACTGGGTTTGAGCCGACTGCCGGCGGGCAGGGCTGCACACTTTCTCGCGTACGGACCCGGGGAGCACGCCATGGCCAGCAGGAACGGACAGCACCGCCGGGGCGCCCTGGACCCGCTCAGAGAGGTCCGCGCCCCGCAGGATCCCGGCTGCGACGTCTTCCTGACCGGCACGGTCTTCCTCGACATCATCTTCACCGGCCTCGACTCGGCCCCCGTGCGCGGTACGGAGTCCTGGGCGCGCGGCATGGGACAGAGCCCCGGCGGCGTCGCCAACATGGCCACCGCCCTCGCCCGCCTCGGGCTGCGCACCAGCCTGGCCGCGGCCTTCGGCGACGACTTCTACGGCGAGTACTGCTGGGACGCGCTGGAGCAGGGCGAGGGCATCGACCTGTCCCAGTCCCGCACGGTCCCCGGCTGGCACTCCCCGGTCACGGTCTCCATGGCCTACGAGGGCGAGCGCACGATGGTCTCCCACGGCCACGAGGCGCCCCCTCCGGCCGGCCCGGGGCCCTTCCCGGACTGCCCGCCCCGGGCCCGGGCCGCGGTGGCCTCCCTGGAGCCCGGCCGGCACGAGGAGTGGATCGCGTCCGCGGCCGGCCGCGGGGCCCGGATCTTCGCCGACGTGGGCTGGGACGAGACCGGCCGGTGGGACCTGGACGGGCTGGCCGGCCTGGCGCACTGCGAGGCCTTCCTGCCCAACGCGGGGGAGGCCATGCGGTACACCCGCGAGGACGACCCGCGGGCGGCGGCCCGGAAGCTGGCCGAGCGGGTGCCGATCGCCGTGGTCACGATGGGCGAGCAGGGCTCGTACGCGGTGGACGGGCGCACCGGGGAGACCGCCGAGGTGCCGGCGATCACCGTCGAGGCGCTGGACCCCACGGGCGCGGGTGACGTGT
This sequence comes from Streptomyces sp. NPDC101132, assembly GCF_044759225.1. NCBI lineage: Bacteria > Bacillati > Actinomycetota > Actinomycetes > Kitasatosporales > Streptomycetaceae > Streptomyces > Streptomyces sp. NPDC101132. Next base: position 15,230 of record NZ_JBIVYX010000023.1, on the reverse strand, counting down.
ACGTCGCGGGCTTCCTGACCGGCACCCTGGCCGAGTGGCCGCTCGCGGACCGGCTGGCCTTCGCCGGGCTGACGGCTGCCCTGTCGGTCCAGGAGTTCGGCGGCTCGCTCTCCGCGCCCGGCTGGCCGGAGGTCGCGGCCTGGTGGTACGGGGTGCGCTCGCTGCCCGGCGGGGTGCCCGAGGGCCTGCGGCACTACGGCTTCCTGGACGGGCTGCTGCCGGGCGACGCGCCCTCCCCGGAGCCGGCCGGGGCCCGGCGGCGGGCCGTGCCGACGATCGGCTTCCGCCACCCCGTGTGAGCGGCGCGCTGCGCGCCGTCCACGGTCCGGAAAACCCCCTCGGATCACCGCGGGCGGCGTCGTACGCTTGGAAGTCCAGGAGGCCGCGACCGGCGGGGCCTCACTACGGGAGGTATGCGCAGGCCACAGTGCCAGCCCATGACTCAGACACCCACAGCCAGCAGCCGCCCCCAGCGCCCCGAAGGCGCGGGTGACGCCCTTCTGCCGGGCCAGGCGCGAGCCCATTTCACCGTTCCCGCGAAGCACCCCATGGTGATGGTGCTCGGCTCGGGTGACGCCCTGTTGCGCGTGATCGAGAGGGCTTTCCCCGCCGCCGACATCCACGTGCGCGGCAACCAGATCAGCGCGGTCGGTGACGCGCGTGAAGTCGCTGTGATCCAGCGGCTGTTCGACGAGATGATGCTGGTGCTCCGCACCGGTCAGCCGATGACGGAGGACGCAGTGGAACGCTCGATCGCCATGCTCAGGGCGAGCGAGAACGGCAACGGGCCCGACGAGACGCCGCACGAGGTGCTCACCCAGAACATCCTCTCCAGCCGCGGCCGCACGATCCGCCCCAAGACCCTCAACCAGAAGCGGTACGTCGACGCGATCGACAAGCACACGATCGTCTTCGGCATCGGCCCGGCCGGTACCGGCAAGACCTACCTCGCCATGGCGAAGGCGGTCCAGGCCCTGCAGTCCAAGCAGATCAGCCGGATCATCCTGACCCGGCCCGCCGTCGAGGCGGGCGAGCGGCTCGGCTTCCTGCCGGGCACGCTCTACGAGAAGATCGACCCGTACCTGCGGCCGCTGTACGACGCGCTGCACGACATGCTCGACCCCGACTCCATCCCGCGCCTGATGGCCGCGGGCACGATCGAGGTCGCGCCGCTGGCGTACATGCGCGGACGGACCCTGAACGACGCCTTCATCATCCTCGACGAGGCGCAGAACACGAACCCCGAGCAGATGAAGATGTTCCTGACGAGGCTCGGCTTCGACTCGAAGATCGTCATCACGGGCGACGTGACCCAGATCGACCTGCCGGGCGGCACGAAGTCGGGTCTGCGCCAGGTCCAGGAGATCCTCGACGGGGTCCCCGATGTGCACTTCTCACGGCTCACCTCGCAGGATGTCGTACGGCACAAGCTCGTCGGCCGTATCGTCGACGCGTACGAGCAGTACGACAGCCGCACCGGTTCCCAGGGGAAGTAGTCCAACAGCACCATGTCGATCGACGTCAACAACGAGTCCGGTACCGAGGTCGACGAGCAGGCGATCCTCGACATCGCCCGCTACGCCCTCACCCGGATGCGGATCCACCCGCTGTCCGAGCTGTCCGTGATCGTCGTCGACGCCGACGCCATGGAGCAGCTGCACATCCAGTGGATGGACCTGCCCGGACCGACCGACGTCATGTCCTTCCCGATGGACGAGCTGCGTCCGCCGGCCAAGGACGACGAGGAGCCCCCGCAGGGGCTGCTCGGTGACATCGTGCTCTGCCCCGAGGTCGCCAAGAAGCAGGGCGAGGACGCCCCGACGCAGCACTCCATGGACGAGGAGCTCCAGCTCCTGACCGTCCACGGAGTGCTGCACCTGCTCGGCTACGACCACGAGGAGCCGGACGAGAAGGCCGAGATGTTCGGCCTCCAGGCCGCCATCGTGGACGGGTGGCGCGCCGAGCACGGCCTGACCGGTCCGTCTCCCGCCCCGACCGTCTCGTGAGCCTCCCGCAGCTGATCACCGGGGCGGTCCTGCTGGTCATCGTGGCCTGGCTGGCCGCCTGCGCGGAGGCCGGCATCGCCCGCGTCTCCAGCTTCCGGGCGGAGGAGGCGGTACGGTCCGGGCGGCGCGGCAGCGCCAAGCTCGCCCAGGTCGCCGCGGACCCGACGCGCTACCTCAACGTCGCGCTGCTGGTCCGGGTCGCCTGCGAGATGGCCGCCGCCGTGCTCGTCACGTACGCCTGTCTCGACGCCTTCGGCGAGACCTGGAAGGCCCTGCTGGTCGCGATCGCCGTGATGGTCCTCGTCTCGTACGTGGCCGTCGGCGTCTCCCCGCGCACCATCGGCCGCCAGCACCCGCTGAACACGGCCACGGCCGCGGCGTACGTCCTGCTGCCGCTGGACCGGATCATGGGCCCGATCCCGCAGCTGCTGATCCTCATCGGCAACGCGCTCACGCCCGGCAAGGGCTTCCGCAAGGGCCCGTTCGCCTCCGAGGCGGAGCTGCGCGCCCTGGTGGACCTCGCCGAGAAGGAGTCGCTGATCGAGGACGAGGAGCGCCGGATGGTGCACTCGGTCTTCGAACTCGGCGACACCCTGGTGCGCGAGGTGATGGTGCCGCGCACCGACCTGATCTGCATCGAGCGGTACAAGACGGTCCGTCAGGCCACCACGCTGGCCCTGCGCTCCGGCTTCTCGCGGATCCCGGTCACGGGCGAGAACGAGGACGACATCGTCGGGATCGTGTACCTCAAGGACCTGGTCCGCAAGACGCACATCAACCGCGACGCGGAGGCGGACCTGGTGTCCACCGCCATGCGTCCGGCGGTGTTCGTCCCGGACACCAAGAACGCGGGCGACCTGCTCCGGGAGATGCAGCAGGTCCGCAACCACGTCGCGGTGGTCATCGACGAGTACGGCGGCACGGCCGGCATCGTGACCATCGAGGACATCCTGGAGGAGATCGTCGGCGAGATCACCGACGAGTACGACCGCGAGCTCCCGCCCGTGGAGGAGCTGGGGGAGGACCGCTACCGCGTCACCGCCCGCCTCGACATCACGGACCTCGGCGAGCTCTTCGGCCTGGAGGCCTTCGACGACGAGGACGTGGAGACCGTCGGCGGCCTGCTGGCCAAGGCCCTGGGCCGGGTGCCCATCGCCGGTGCGACGGCCGTGGTGGACCTGCCGGACGGGCGGGCGCTCAGGCTGACCGCCGAGTCCCCGGCCGGCCGCCGGAACAAGATCGTCACCGTGCTGGTGGAGCCGGTCGCGGCCGAGGAGGCCGCGGAGTGACCCCCGGGGAGCTGCGCGCGTTCTGCCTGTCCTTCAACGCGGCCGTCGAGGAGTTCCCCTTCAACCCCGAGACCTCGGTGTTCAAGGTGCTGGGCAAGGTGTTCGCGCTGAGCGCGCTGGACGCCTCGCCCCTGAAGGTGAACCTCAAGTGCGAGCCGGAGCAGGCCCTGCGGCTGCGCGCGGAGCACGAGGCGATCGTGCCGGGCTGGCACATGAACAAGCGGCACTGGAACACCGTGGCCGTGGCCGGGGTGCCGGACGCGCTGCTGCGGGAGCTGGTCGAGGACTCGTACGACCTGGTCGTGGCCGGTCTCCCGAGGGCGGAGCGGCTCCGGCTGGACCGGCCGTAGCGGCCCGGCCGCGGAGGTCCGGCCCCCGGGCCGGTGCCGCCGCGGCCGTGACGTAGCTAACGCGGTTCCGAGGTCACGATTCAGAACCCTGTCCGAATCCGTGGATCTCCCTGCCTTAGCCTGTCTTTGCTTGTGCCAAGATCCCCTTGCTCAGGCTTCGGAGGGGAGAGCGCCTCGGCGGTCCGTCCACCGGACCGCCGAGGCGCTCCTTTTCCCCGCTCCTTATGCTGATCGGCATGACCGACACCACGGAGCAGACGCCCGCCCTCGACCCCGAGGACCGCAAGATCATCACGCTGGCGCGCAGCGCCCGGGCCCGCAACGGCGTGGCCGAAGGCGCGGCGGTCCGCGACGAGACCGGCCGTACCTACGTCGCGGGCACCGTGGACCTCGACTCCCTCAAGCTCAGCGCCCTCCAGACCGCCGTCGCCATGGCCGTGGCCAGCGGCGCGCAGTCCCTGGAGGCGGCCGCGGTGGTGACCGCCGCCGAGGAGCCGGCCGAGGCCGACCGCGCCGCGGTCCGGGACCTGGGCGGTCCCGGGACTCCGGTGCTGCTCGCCGGCCCCGACGGCACCGTCAGGCTGACGGTGCGGGCAGGCTGACCCCGGTCCCGTCCTTGCGGCGGATGACCATGGCCATCAGCGCGGCCGCGGCGCACAGCGCGCCCGAGGCGTACCAGACCAGGTCGTACGAGCCGAAGACGTCGCGGGCCACGCCGCCCAGGAAGGCGACCAGCGCCGCGCCCACCTGGTGCGAGGCGAGGACCCAGCCGAAGACGATGGCGCTGTCCTCGCCGTACTGCTCGCGGCACAGGGCGATGGTGGGCGGCACGGTGGCCACCCAGTCCAGGCCGTAGAAGACGATGAAGAACAGCATCGGCGGGTGGACGGACGGGGCCAGCAGCGCCGGCAGGAACAGCAGCGAGACGCCGCGCAGCGCGTAGTACACGGCGAGCAGGCGGCGGGGCTCGAACCGGTCGGTGAACCAGCCCGAGGCCACCGTGCCCACCACGTCGAAGACGCCGATCACCGCGAGCAGCGAGGCGGCCGCCGTGATCGGCATGCCGTGGTCGTGGGCGGCGGGCACGAAGTGCGTCTTGACCAGGCCGTTCGTCGAGGCACCGCAGATCGCGAAGGTGCCGGCCAGCAGCCAGAACGGCCCGGTCCTGGCCGCCCGGAACAGCACCGCGACCGCCCGCCGGGCCGCCCCCGGCACCGGCGCGGGCTTGGCCACCGGCTCGGTGGACCCGTACGGGGTGAGCCCCACGTCGGCGGGGTGGTCCCGCAGCAGCAGCCACACGAAGGGCACGACCGCCAGTGCGGAGAGGGCCACGGTCACGGCGGCCGGACGCCAGCCGTGGTGCTGGACCAGCCAGGACAGCAGCGGCAGGAAGACCAGCTGGCCCGAGGCGCCGGCGGCGGTCAGGATGCCGGTGACCAGGCCGCGCCGGGCGGTGAACCAGCGGTTGGTGACGGTGGCGGCGAAGGCCAGGGCCATCGAGCCGCTGCCCAGGCCGACCAGGACCCCCCAGTACAGGACGAGCTGCCAGGAGGCCGTCATCCGGACGGTCAGCAGCGAACCGACCGCGATCACGGTCAGGGCCACGCCCACCACGCGGCGGATCCCGAAGCGGTCCATCAGCGCGGCGGCGAACGGCGCGGTCAGCCCGTAGAGCGCGAGGTTCACCGAGACGGCGAAGCCGATCGTGCCTCGGGACCAGTCGAACTCCTCGTGCAGTGGCTCGATCAGCAGCCCGGGCAGCGAGGCGAAGGCCGCCGCGCCGATGATCGTCACGAAGGTCACCGCCGCCACGAACCAGGCGCGGTGGACGCGGCCCGGCGGGCGCACGGGCGTCGGGGTCGGGGCCGCCGTCTGCGGCTGGATCGTCGTCACCCCCACAGCATCCGTGGCCGGATCCGGGTGATCGAGTGGCCCGATGGTCAGCATTCGCTACGATCGGGCCATGGCCCATCGTGTCGTCGTGCTCGCCCTCGCCGGGCTGCTGCCCTTCGAGCTCGGCATCCCGCACCGGATCTTCGGCCGTGCCAAGGACGCCGCCGGGCGGCCGCTGTACGAGATCCTCACCTGCGGTCTGGCTCCCGGCCCGGTCCGCACGGACGCCGACTTCGCCGTGGCCGTCGAGCACGGCCCGGAGCTGCTGGCCACCGCCGACACCGTGGTCGTCCCGGCCTCGTACGAGCTCGGCCCGGTCTTCGAGGAGGGCAGGCTGACCCCGGAGCTGGCCGCCGCCCTTTCCCGCATCCGCCCGGGCACCCGGCTGGTCTCCATCTGCACCGGCGGGTACGTGCTGGCCGCGGCCGGTTACCTCGACGGGCGCCGCGCCACCACGCACTGGGCCTCCGCCGAGCACTTCCAGCGGCTCTTCCCGGCCGTCCGGGTCGACGCGGACGTGCTGTACGTCGAGGACGGGCCGGTACTCACCTCGGCGGGGGTCGCCGCCGGCATCGACCTGTGCCTGCACATCGTCCGCCGCGACCACGGCTCCGCCGTGGCCAACGAGGTGGCCAGGCGGACCGTCGTACCGCCCCACCGGGACGGCGGCCAGGCGCAGTTCATCGACCGGCCGGTGCCCGCGGCCGGCGCGGCCAGCACCACGGCGGCCCGGGACTGGGTGCTGGAGCGGCTGAACGAGCCGCTGCGGCTGAGCGACATGGCGCGCCGGGAGGCCGTGTCCGTCCGCACCTTCACGCGGCGGTTCCGCGAGGAGTCCGGGCTGAGCCCCGGGCAGTGGCTGGTCGGGCAGCGGGTGGAGCGGGCGCGGCAGCTGCTGGAGTCCACCGACCTGCCGATGGAACGGGTGGCCCGCGAGGCCGGCTTCGGCACCGCCCAGTCCATGCGCAAGCACCTCCAGGCGGCGGTGGGCGTGACGCCCACCGCCTACCGGCGGACCTTCCGCGCGGAGCGCCCGGGCGGCACGGGTGGAGCACCCGGCCCGGCGGATCCCGCCACTACCTGATGGGTCATCAGTCGATGGCTCCTGCCGCCATTGACTTCTACCGTCCCCCGCTCGTGAATGGCCGTCAGCGCGACGGGGTCCGACCACAGGGGGACGAGATGACGGCACGCAGTCGCTGGCCCGCGGCGGCCCTGGGCGTCCTCGCGCTCGCCGCCCTCGGCGTCCCCGCGAACGCGGCGAGCCCGGTCGATCCGGGGGAGGCCACCGGCGCGGTGGAGTTCCCCACCCACTGCCTACCGCCCCAGGAAGCGGGCCTGCCGCCCGCCGACGGCCCGACCACCGCCCTCGTCACCGTCGACGACCCGGCCCCCGAGGTCGGCGACACGGTCACCGTCACCTACCAGGTGACCAGGACCGCCGCCGTCAACCCGCTCGACGCGGAACTCCCCGCGGACGTCCTCACCCCGACCGGCAAGGTCGTCCTCGGCGGCGCGCAGACCGGCGAGGTCACCGTCACCGGACCCAAGCGGAACGGACCGGTGCCCGGCCACGGCGCCTTCCCCGCCTTCACCATGACCGGCACCTTCACCGTCACCGAACCCGGCGAGATCACCCTCGCCCCGGGCGGCTACACCCTCCACACCAGCCACCTCATGGAGCTGGACACGCCCTGCACCACCGACCCCGCCGACCCGGCCCCCGTGGCCGAACGCCTCACCGCCACCGCCGTCCCCGGCGCCAACACCCGCGCCCTCTCCCTGGCCGCGGCCGCCGGGAAACCCGGCGCGAAGGTACGGGTCACCGGCGCCGGCTTCACCCCGGGCGCCGCCGTCACCGTGGCCGGCCGCACCGGCGCCGCCGAGACCGCCGACAAGGTCACCGCCCTCGCCGACGGGCTGGGCGTGGTCCTCGCCGAGCTGCCGGTCACCGACCGGGCCACCACCGCCGTGGTCGCGTACGAGGGGCCCGCCTGGACCGCGGAGCGGGGCACCGGCCCGGCCACGTACGCCGTCATCGAGGCCGCGCCGCTGCCACCCGGCACCCAGAAGATCGGCCTGACCGTCGAGCCCGGCGCCCTCTCCATGACCCAGGCCGGCGAGGAGATCACCCTCACGGCCGTCCCCTACGGCCAGGGCGGCACCGCGGAGGGCCGGATCCACACCGTCACCGTCAAGGACCAGCGGGGCGGCCCGGCCGGCTGGGCCCTCACCGGCAGGCTCACCGACTTCACCGGACCCGGCGGCGTACGCATCGACGGCGCCGGCCTCACCTGGACCCCGGTCTGCGCCACCCGGCAGGGCAGCCCCAGCACCTGCGTCCCCGGCACCCCCGGCCCCGTCGGAGCGGAGGGCGCCACCCTCGCCAGCACCCCGGACGCCTCGCTCGTCGGCGGCGAGTTCACGGTGGACGCGGAGGTCGCCCTGACCGTCCCGCCGTACACCGCGCCGGGCTCGTACGCGGCCGTGCTGACCCTCACCCTCTCGTGACGGGCGCGGGCGGGCACGCAGGGAGGCGGCCGGACGCCCGGGGCGCCCGGAGCCCTCTCCGCGCGGCCCGGCTGCTCGTGGCGCCCGCCCTCGCCCTGCTCGGTCTCCTCACCCCGGCGGCGGCCGCCCCCGCCTCGGCCGCCGACAACGGCCAGTGGTCCGTCGTGCCCGCCGCGACCCGGATCGCGCAGCGCCCGTACTTCTTCCTCGCCGCCGACCCCGGCGGCCGGGTGGACGACCGGGTCACCGTGACCAACAAGACGGCGGGCCCGATCACCTTCCGCCTGTACGCCGCAGACGCCTACAACACCGTACGGGACGGCGGCTTCGCCGTACGGGGCCCCGACGAGCCGCGCACCGGCGTCGGCGCCTGGGCACGGCTGTCCCGGGAGCGGGTGACCGTACCGGCGAGGTCGTCCGTCACCGTGCCCTTCGCCCTGACGCTGCCGGAGCGGGCGGAGCCCGGCGACCATCCCGGCGCGATCGTGGCCCTGGACGAGCGGGCGGCCCCCGGCGGCGCGGGGCTGGGCGTGCGGCAGGCCGTCGCCGCCCGCGTCCACCTGCGGGTCAGCGGGCCCACGGCCCCGATGATCGCCGTGGAGGGGCTGGGCGTGCGTCGGGAGGGACGGGCCGCGGTGGTCACGTACACCCTGCGCAACCTCGGCAACGTCACCCTCCACCCCGCGGCCACCCTGCACGCCCGGGGCCTCCTCGGACGCGACCTCCACCGCCGCGAGCTGCGGCGGATCCCGGGCGACCTGCTGCCGGGCGAGTCGGTGAGGCTCACCGAACGCTGGACCGGCACCCCGGGGTTCGACCGCGTCGCGCTGAGCGTCTCCGTGCGGGCCGCCGGCACCGCCGACCGCGCTGCCGTCGCCTTCCGCACCGGCCCCTGGACCGGGGCCGCCTCCCTCGCCCTGACCGCGGCCGCCGTGCCCCTGGCGCTACTGGTCCGACGCCGCCTGGCGCACCCGTTCCGACAGCCGGCGCGGCGTACTGGTCGGCGGTCCCGGCCCGATCGGGGAGAATGGCTCGCATGAGCGATCGTTCCTCCTCCGCGCACCGCGCTGGCTTCGCGTGCTTCGTCGGCCGCCCCAACGCGGGCAAGTCCACCCTGACGAACGCACTCGTGGGCACGAAGGTCGCGATCACCTCCAACCGGCCGCAGACCACGCGCCACACCGTCCGGGGCATCGTGCACCGCGAGGACGCCCAGCTCGTCCTGGTCGACACCCCCGGACTGCACAAGCCGCGCACCCTGCTGGGCGAGCGCCTGAACGACGTGGTCCGCACCACCTGGGCCGAGGTCGACGTCATCGGCTTCTGCCTGCCCGCCGACCAGAAGATCGGCCCCGGCGACAAGTTCATCGCCAAGGAACTCGCGGGGATCAAGAAGACCCCGAAGATCGCCATCGTCACCAAGACCGACCTGGTCGACTCCAAGGCCCTCGCCGAGCAGCTGATCGCCATCCAGCAGCTCGGCGCCGAGCTGGGCATCGAGTGGGCCGAGATCGTCCCGGTCTCCGCCGTCGGCGACCAGCAGGTCCAGCTCCTCGCGGACCTGATCGCCCCGCTGCTCCCGGAGAGCCCGCCGCTCTACCCCGAGGGCGACCTCACCGACGAGCCCGAGATGGTCATGGTCGCGGAGCTGATCCGCGAGGCCGCGCTGGAAGGCGTACGGGACGAGCTGCCGCACTCCATCGCCGTCGTCGTGGAGGAGATGCTGCCCCGCGAGAACCGCCCGGCAGACAAGCCGCTCCTCGACATCCACGCGAACGTCTACATCGAGCGGCCGAGCCAGAAGGGCATCATCATCGGCCCGAAGGGCTCCCGCCTGAAGGAGGTGGGCATGAAGTCGCGCAAGCACATCGAGGCGCTGCTCGGCACGCCCGTCTTCCTCGACCTGCACGTCAAGGTGGCCAAGGACTGGCAGCGGGACCCGAAGCAGCTGCGGAAGCTGGGCTTCTGACGCCTCCGCGCACACGGAAGGCCGCCGCCGGCGGGGCGATCACGCCCGCCGGCGGCGGCCTTTTCCGTCACGTCCTCGGGGGAGGGCTACTCCGCCGCGCGCCGCTGCGCGAACTCCCAGGCGTCGGAGACGATCCCGGCCAGGTCCGGGCGGCGCGGCGTCCAGCCGAGCCGCCGGTGCGCCGTCTCCGCCGAGGCGACCAGCACGGCCGGGTCGCCGGCCCGGCGGTCCGCCATCACCTCGGGGATCGGGTGACCGGTGACCTTGCGGACGGTCTCGACGACCTCGCGCACCGAGAAGCCGTTGCCGTTGCCCAGGTTGCAGATCAGGTGCTCGCCGGCGGTCGCGGCCGTCAGGGCGGCCAGGTGCGCCTCGGCCAGGTCCGCGACGTGGATGTAGTCGCGTACGCAGGTGCCGTCCGGCGTCGGGTAGTCGTCGCCGAACACCGAGATGGCCTCGCGGCGGCCCTGGGCGACCTGGAGCACCAGCGGGATCAGGTGGCTCTCCGGGTCGTGCCGCTCGCCGCACTCGCCGTACGCGCCCGCCACGTTGAAGTACCGCAGCGAGACGGCCGCCAGGCCGTGCGCCGCGCACTCGCCCGCGATCATGTGGTCGACGGCCAGCTTGGAGGCGCCGTACGGGTTGGTCGGCGCGGTCGGCATCGACTCGGTGATGGGCGTGGACTCCGGCTCGCCGTAGGTGGCGGCGGTGGAGGAGAACACCAGCTTCCGCACGCCGGCCCCGCGCATGGCCCCGAGCAGCGCCATGGTGCCGCCGACGTTGTTCTCCCAGTACTTGGACGGGTTCACCACGGACTCGCCGACCTGCGAGAACGCGGCGAAGTGCAGCACCGCCTCGAAGGAGTCGTCCAGGTGCGCGGCCGCGTCGCGGATGTCGGCCTCGATGAAGGAGGCGCCGGCCGGGACGCCCTCGCGGAAGCCGGTGGAGAGGTTGTCGAGTACGACGACCTCGTGGCCGGCCTCCAGCAGGTGGGCGGCGACGACGCTGCCGACGTAGCCGGCCCCGCCGGTGACCAGGTACTTGCTCACTCGCCCGCTCCCTCGTGCAGCTCCTCGGTGACGTAACCGCGCAGCCAGGTCCGGAACTCGGGGCCGAGGTCCTCGCGCTCGCTGGCGAGGCGGACGATGGCCTTGAGGTAGTCGCCGCGGTCGCCGGTGTCGTAGCGGCGGCCCTTGAAGACCACGCCGTGCACCGGGCCGCCCAGGGTTTCGTCGGCGGCGAGCTGCTGGAGCGCGTCGGTGAGCTGGATCTCGCCGCCGCGGCCCGGCTCGGTCTCCCGGAGCACGTCGAAGACCGCGGGGTTCAGGACGTAGCGCCCGATGATCGCGTAGTTCGACGGGGCCTCGCTCGGCTCCGGCTTCTCCACCAGGCCCGTGATGTGGACGACGTCCTCGTCCTCGGTGGCCTCGACCGCCGCGCAGCCGTAGAGGTGGATCTGGGCGGGGTCGACCTCCATGAGGGCGATGACGGAGCCGCCGGTGCGGTGCTGGACCTCGACCATCTTCGCGAGCAGGGGGTCGCGGGGGTCGATCAGGTCGTCGCCGAGCAGGACGGCGAAGGGCTGGTCGCCCACGTGCGGGGCGGCGCACAGGACGGCGTGGCCCAGGCCGCGGGGGTCGCCCTGGCGGACGTAGTGCATGGTGGCCAGGTCGCTGGACTCCTGGACCTTCTTCAGGCGGTCGTCGTCGCCCTTGGCCACGAGCGCGGACTCCAGCTCGTAGTTGCGGTCGAAGTGGTCCTCCAGCGGCCGCTTGTTACGGCCCGTGATCATCAGCACGTCGCTCAGACCCGCCGCGACCGCCTCCTCCACCACGTACTGGATCGCCGGCTTGTCGACGACCGGCAGCATTTCCTTGGGTGTGGCCTTGGTCGCCGGGAGGAACCGGGTGCCGAGTCCGGCCGCCGGGATGACAGCCTTCGTGACCGCCTTTTGCGCATTGCTCATGCCCATGAATCCACCAACTTGTCGCACATGAAAGAACCCGGCCCGTCCGTCAACGGTCGAGGAAGGAGAAGAGCGCTTCCCAGCGGGCCACGATCTTCTCGGGGGCGTACCGCTGTATTCGCTCGCGGGCCAGCTCGCCCATGGAGTCCCGGAGTTCCTTGTCCGAGATGAGGGTGCTCAGGGTGCGGGCCAGGCCGCTGGTGTTGCCCAGCGCGGCCAGCAGGCCGTCCTCGCCGTCCTTGATGATCTCCCGGACGCCGGGGGCGCAGTCGAAGGCGGCACACGGCACACCGGCCGCCATGGCCTCCATCAGGGCGAGCGGGAAGCCCTCGCCGCGGGAGGACTGCACGAAGATCGAGCCGCCGCGGAGGGCGCCCGCCACGTCGCTGGTACGGCCCATCCACTGCACCGACGAGTCCAGGCCCAGCTCGGTGCACTGCTTCTTCAGCATCTCCTCGTCCTCACCGGAACCGAAGATCTGCAGCGTCCAGTCGGGGTGCTTCGGCGCGACCTCCGCCCAGGTGTCCAGGAGCATGTCGATGCCCTTCTGGTCGGACAGGCGGCCGATGCTGGTGACCACCTTCTCCGTACGCGGCGAGGGCACGTCCGGGATGAAGGGCAGCGGGTTGGGCATGAACGACGCGTTGTTCAGGCCCTGACGGATCCAGAGGTCGGAGTCCTCCTGGGTCAGCACCAGCATCCGGTCGACGTCCTTGTAGAACTTCTGCACCCGGCCGAAGCGCGAACAGGCCTTGCTGTACTCGAAGGACTCATGGCTCATGCCGATGACGGTCAGCCCGGAGGTGTCCGCGAGCGTGACCCACTCCATGGCCCACACCTGCGTGACGATGACGACCGCACCCGGCTTCGCCGCGGCGAACAGCGCGGTCAGCTTGGCCGCCTGCTCCTGCATGCCCTCGTCGCGCCGCGCCTTCACCCGGTGCCGGGCGACGTTGAACTTGTGCACGCCCCTGGTGCTGGGCACCTTCGGCGGGTGCTCGCCGTACAGCACGGTCGTCGGGTACGGCAGTTCGCCGCCCAGGTCCTGGACCACCTCGGGCTCGGTGATGCCGATGACGTGGACGTTGTGCCCGCGGCCGGTGAACAGCCGTGCCATCTGGTGCGTCCAGGTGGTCACACCGCCCAGCTCGTCGACCTGGTTTCCGACGAAGAAGATGTCGCGCCGGGGATCGGCGAACTCGGTCATCCATTCCTCCTGTGGGAGAAGAACTCGTCGACGATGCGACGGGCGGAAGAACCCGTGTCGTACTCGCCGAATTCGGCAACAAAACGCTTGCGGTCCGCCGCGTGCTCACGCGCCGAGGACTCCAGCGAAACGATTCCCTCGAACAGCTCGCCGGCGGTGCGCACCACCGGGCCGGGAGCGTTCTCGAAGATGTCCCAGTAGGCGCCGCGCTCCTCCACGTACTCCTCGTAGTCGTACGCGAAGAGGAAGACGGGCCGGTCGAGCAGCGCGTAGTCGAACATGATCGACGAATAGTCCGTGATCAGCGCGTCGGCCAGCTCCAGCACCGGCGTCACGTCCGGCACCGACGAGGACACGTCGAAGACCTTCCCGCGCACCGACGGCGGCAGCGTCACGTGGTTGAGGTAGTGCGAGCGCACCAGCAGGACGTACCGGTCGCCGAACCGCTCCGCGAACTCCTCCACGTCGAAGGGCAGCTCGAAGGCCTTGCTGCCGTTGCCGCGCTGCCGGAAGGTCGGCGCGTACAGCAGCACCTGCTTGTCCGCCGGGATGCCGAGCTGCTCCGCGAGCGGGCCGCGCTCCCGGGTGCCGGTGGCGTCCTCCCGCTCCTTGGCGCGCACGAGCGCGTCGTTGCGCGGGTAGCCGGTGCGCAGCAGCACCTTCTCCTGCAGCCGGAAGGCGCGGGCGAGGGTGCGGACGTCGTGCTCCGTGCGGACCAGGAACCGGTCGAAGCGGTCGAGGGTGCGCTGGAGCTCGTCCTGCTGGGGCTTGGACTTCAGCTTCCAGGCCGCCTCGTCGAAGCCCATGCGCTTGAGCGCGGAGCCGTGCCAGGTCTGGATGTACGTGGTCTCGGGGCGCTTGGCGAGCTTGAGCGGGAAGCCCTGGTTGTCCACCCAGAACTCCGCCTGCGCCAGCGCCTTGAGGTACGGCAGCGACCAGCGGCGCACGAGGGTGGCGTCCTTCGGGAACCCCTTGGGCTTGCCCTCGTACGACCAGACCGCCTCGAAGTCCACGCCCTGGCGGCGCATCTCCTCGTAGATGGCCTTGGGGCTGTCGCTGTACTGCTTGCCGAGGTGGCTCTCGAAGACGACCAGGCCCTTCTTGACCGGCAGCTTCGAGAAGACCTCGTGGTACAGGCGCAGCTTCGTGTCGGTCGAGGCGAGCTTGCCGCGGACCTTCTTGGCCTTGCGGACGCCCGTCTTGGCGAGCTGCCCGGGGGCGCCCTGCACCCGGCGGTCGATGAAGGCCTGCAGTGCCTCGCTGCGCCGGTCGTGCGAGACCAGGCAGAAGGCCAGGTGCCCCTTGGGGGAGACCTCGGGTTCCAGGTGGTCGGCGACCATGCGGGTCAGCCGCGGCCGCACCGGCAGCGCGCCCTCGACCAGGTCCGGGTCGACCACGGACAGGCGGGTGGTGGTCCGTACGCCGTCCACGTCGAGGTGCAGCCGTACGTCCCACACGGCGTCCACCACGCCCACCGGGCGCAGCTGCGCGGCGAGGTCGGCGGTGGCGGACCACGCGATGGTCCGGCCCTCGTGCGTCACGGACGCGACGGGGAAGGAGACCGGCTTCACGCCGACCTTGCGGCGGGCCCGGAACTCCAGTTCGGCACCGAGCTTCGCACCGGGCCTGATGCGGCCCAGGGGGTTCACCACGGCACCGCTCAGGGAGACGGCGCCCTCGTTGACCTCGTACGAGGTCAGGGCGTTGCGCAGGAACATCCGGTCGATGCTCTTGGCGTGCAGGCCGAGGTCGGTGACGTCGAGCACCGTGCGGCCGAACTCGTCGTCGAGGTGTTCCTCGCACCAGTAGATCCGGCCGTCGCGCTCCACCAGCGGGGCCGAGATCTTGTCCTTGTTCGCCAGCGAGTCCACGGCCGGCAGCAGGTTGTCCCAGTCCTCGCGCGTCAGCAGGTACGCGCAGATCGCCTGCAGCGGGGTGACCTGCTCGTAGGCGTCGGGGTGGATGGTGTCGAGGTAGCCGTTGGCGAGTTGGGCGAATTCGTGGCGGTAGTCGTCGTCGAGGAGGGGGAGGTCGCGCAG
>NZ_JBIVYX010000022.1:0-70930 GCF_044759225.1 Streptomyces sp. NPDC101132 | reverse complement strand
CCCCGCGGAGCGGGACCCAGAGCGCTGCGCGCTCTGGAAGGGAACGCCCGCGCTGCGCGCGGGACGTGACGGAGTGTGAGGGCCCCTCGCTGCGCGAGGGGCGGCTGGCGCTCGCTGCGCGAGCTTCGGCGGAGGTCTTCCGCTTCGCTCCAGCCCTCTGGGGTGGGGGCTGCGGGTCGCTGCGCTCCCCTTGCCATTGCTGGGTTGTACGGGGGTGGGGCCCGGTCGCTTCGCTCCCCGGCCCCTGGCCCGCTGCGCGGGCGGCTGGCTACGAGGGAGGGTGGCGGGGGTGGTCTCGAATCCAAAGCTGAGTTTGGATTCTGTGACGCTCCGTGAGCATACCGCAGGGTGGGGGCGGTTGGGACCCCCTTCCGCTCCCCTTCCCGGGGCCCTGCGGCCTTTCCGTGGCATTTCCGGGGTCTCCGGGGGGCCGGTCCGGGCGGTGGGGGCCGGGGTGTGTGTTTCGGCCTCGGGGCGGTCAGGCGGGGGTGTAGGCGCGGAGGGTTGCCCGGAGGCCGGGGCGGGTGGTGGCGAGGTAGCGCAGGGCCTCGGCGTGAGTGGTGCAGGCGTGCACGAGGGTGTGGCGGCCGCGCTGGTCGGTGAACTGCACGGTGAGCGCGGCCAGCTGGCCGCAGGCGCGGTGTTCGAGCGGCCGGGTGGGATCCAGGGCTTCGCAGCCGCCGGGCGGGGCGTCCGCACGGAGCCGCAGGGCGCCGCCGAGGGCGTCTAGGAACGCGGCTGCTGCCGTGCGGCGCCGTGCGGTGGCCGGGGCCGTCACCGGGCCGCGTACGGCCTCGGGGCGGGGTGTGAAGCGCCTCCCGGGGGCGGGGGCCGGCTGCTGCGGGGCCCGGCGGGGTGCCGAGGCGGCCGGGGCGGTCCGCGCCGCGGGGGCCGCGGGGGCCGCGGGGGCCGTGGACGGCCGTAGGGCCGCCCGGAGTTCGGCCAGGGCGCGGCGGGTGTCCGCCCGGCGCTGGGCGCGCTCCTGCTCGGCCTGGGCGTCGTCCTCGGCCGGGTCCTGCCGTGGGGAGCGGGGTGCGGGGTCCCGGCGGGGTGGGGTCGGCGGCGGTGCGGGTCTGCGGGCCGGGAGCGGGGCAGGGGGCGGTGCGTCCTCGGCGCGGGCGGCGGCGGGCACCCGGCGGGGGTGGGAGCAGCCGGGGCAGCGCACGGTGCTCCCGGCTTTGGCTCGGGTGGTCCAGGTGTGGCCGCAGTCGTAGCAGTCGAGTTCGACCGGGGGCCGGGTGGTGCCGGCCGGGACCGGGATCGGGGTTCCGCAGCCGCCGCGCGTCTTGGGGCACCGGGTGGTGTTGCCGCTCTGGCTGGTCGTCACGTCCCGTCCGCACACGGGGCAGCGCATGGTGACGGCGGCCGGGAGGTGCTCGGCGGCTGGTGTCGTCACTCCCCCGCCCCTTTCTTGCGCCGGAACATGTGCGCTGTCATCCCAGGTTCCAGTGTCTCGCATGTGCGGGCGGAGCGTGTGCGGTTCGGGTGCGGTTCATGTGGCTGATTTGCTGCGGGATTTAGCGCCGGTGTGTCCGTTATCTAACTGATATGCGCTCAGTTTTGCCGGTGGATTTCCGCAGGGTTCAGGACGTGGAGCAGGCGGCGGCCGCACTCCTCGCACGGGGTGTGCGGGCCGGCGGTCAGGTGGGCTTCGCAGTGGGTGCAGGCGGGGCCTCCGCACTCCGCGCAGCGTGCCGTGTCCACGGTGCCGTTCACGAACGCTGACCCGGCTTCCGCGCACTCCTGGAGAGTCGGCGGCCGGTCGTCCTGCGGGCCGAGGCGGGCCAGGGAGGGGTCCGCGCGCAGGTTCGCCAGGGCCGCCGCGTAGGCCTCGGAGGACTCCAGCACCTCCGCCAGCTCCTGGCCGCCGTACGCCTCGGCGCAGGGCAGGCACAGGTGCGCGCCGGGCAGGGCGTGGGCCGTGGTGCAGGACCCGCAGATGTCGTGGCCGCAGGACAGGCAGACCGGATCGGGGGCGTTCTCGTCCGGGTCCGGCCCGGGGCAGTCGCTCACGGCGCGGAGGGTAGCGGCCGCCACCGACAACGCGCGGTTGTCGGGTCGCCTCCGACAACCGGGAGTTGTCGCCCGAGGGGGCTACTCGCGCCCGCCGGCCCGGCGGATCGCGCGCTCGGCGAGCACGGCCAGGTGCTCGGGGTCCTCGGCCGGGTCAGCGCCGAGCACGGTCATGGCCAGGGCGGCGGCCGCGGTCCAGTCGGCGGCCGGGGCGGTGTGCACGGTGATCTGCGCGAGGGGGCCGACCGCGCGGCGGACCAGGGCCAGCCACGGCCCGGGGCCGCCGGGCGCTATGTGCACGGCCGTGGGCGTCTGGTCCGCGCCCGCCCGGTACAGGGTGCCCAGGACGGCCAGCAGCGGCCCCGTGGGGGCGCCAGACGGCCAGCAGCGGGCGCGGCGGACCCGCAGGCCTCCCCCGGCGTGCTCGGCCAGCAGCAGGACCCGGGCAACGTCGTCCGGGCCGACCGCCACAGCCAGGACGTGGCGGAGCAGGCTCCCGGGCGGCCGCGCCGGTCTGGGCGCGAGGAGCCGGCGGGGACGGGGGCGGGCAAGGGTGGCAGTCATCTCGACCTCCGAGGGTTCGCGGAGGCCCTGTGCGGCCCGCTGCGGGCCGATCCCCTTCCCGGACGACCGGATGGCCGCCCGGCGGCTGATCGCTGCGCAGCGGGCCGTACGGGCCGTCAGACGGGTACGGACGGGGCGCAGTCGACTCCTGGCCGCTGCTGCTGCGTGGGAAGGGCCGCCGCGGCGGCGGGCGGCCGCGCTCCGGCCTCGGGCACGTCCGGCTGCTGCGGGGCGGCGGGCGGCTGCGGGGTGCCGTGAAGGGGGCGGGGCGAGGGGTCCGGCGCGCCAGCGTCGGCGGACGCGGCGCAGCCGCTCGCGCGCCCGTACGCGCTACTACCGGTAGTAGCCCTGCGGGCGTCAGCGACGCTTCGCGCCGCAGGCGCTTCTTCTCCGGTTCTGGACAGGGTTACTGAACCGATTTGGGTGTCTGCCAGACACCCCGTGGCGGACTGAGAGACACCCCGTGCCGGACTGAGAGACACCCCGTGAGAACCCCCGCCGAGGCACTGCGAGTCACCCCGCGCGTCCGGGCCGGCGGGGCCGTGCGGCTGCGGCCGCGGGAGGCCGGGGTGCCCGTCAGTCACCCCGTCGCCGGGGCCGCGGGGCGGCTGCGAGTCACCCCGTGAACGACTGCGTGGAGCGGGGACGGGGTGGCGATCAGTCACCCCGTCGTCGGCCGCGCCGGAGGACTGCGAGTCACCCCGTCCGGAGCCCTTCGCGGGGCGCTTCCTGCCCTTGTCGCATCGGGCGGTCTTGGCGGGCCGGTCGGGAAGGTCGGGGCGGGCGGCTGTGGTCAGCGGGGGCCGGCCGGTCTTCTGGCGGTGGGCGTTGACGCGGTCAAGACCGTCCGCGAACCAGGCCGCGGGGATCATCAGGTCGTAGACGACCGGTCGGCGGTCGGCGCGGATGTAGGCGGCGGCCTGCTGGTCACCCCGTGCGATCAGGCCGCGTGCCTCCAGCCGCTGGAGAGACCGGAGCACGGTCCGGTCGTCCACGCGGGCCCGCTCTGCGATGGTCGGGCGGGATGGGTAGGCATTGCAGCCGTCTGGGCCGGCCTTCTCCGCCAGCACCGCCAGTACGGCGAACTCGTTGACGTCGGCCACCGGCGCGCAGCCGGTCGCCCATCGCAGGGCTTCGAAGCTCACGGCCGGCCCCCGCTCACGGCGGAGGCGGAGGAACAGGCAGGGACGCGCGCAGAGTACGCGCGGGTGTCAGCCATCACCGCTACACTCCAGGTGGTTTGTAAAACACTGCACCGCCAGCCCCCGGGGTCGTAACCGGGGGCTTTGGTGTTTCCAGGGGCCCGTCGGGCCGACCGAACGCCGGAGCACCGCCGCGGCCGAGGCCAGGGCGGGTCGTAGTTGCTCAGGAGTTCAGGGGCCGTGCGGGGTGCAGGGCGCAGCGGCCGGGCACCAGGCGGTGCCGGCCGCGCGGGCACGCGTCGAGCGGCGCGCGTGCAGGGGTATGTGCCAGGGCGCGCGGCCGGCCGGAAGGCCGAGGGCGCGCAGGACCGCCGTGGCCGGGGTGCCCACTCCCCCGGGCCAGTCAGCCAGGACAGTGTCCTGGGCCCAGCGGGCCGCCCAGGCGCCGCGCGCGCTGCGGGAGCGGAGCACGGCGAGGACGGCGGCCATGTGGGGCCAGCCCTGCCAACGGCCCGTCCAGAGCCGGTGCAGCGGGCGGTGCAGCGCGGAACGGCGGGCGGCCGCGGCCCGGCGGGTCGTGCGGTTCGCGGGGCGGTCGGCGGGGGCCGGGTCGGCGGCGGGGGCCGAGGGAGCCGGAGCCAGCCCGAACCGCCGGGGCGGGTGCCCGGTCGGGGCGGCGGGGCCGGTGTCCGTCGGCATGGCCGAAACCCTACCGCCACGCTCCGCGCAGGTGTCACTACAACGGCCGCACCACGCGGACCCCTTCGAGAGGTCCGCATGACGGAAACACACCTATCTGACGTGACGTCAGCTGAATTACTCCGTCGCGTACGTCGCTGAATTCACCACTCATCGCGTTCTTCAGGAATTGCCAAAGCGGTGTGTGTATCGGTTTTGCATTCCTCCCACATGACAGTTCCGAATCCGTCCCGGGCGAGGGTGATTGACGCTTTCCGGGGGTCGAATTCGTCGGCCGGGTATTCGGCGGTGTGAATGATGTAGCGGTCCCGGAGCGCCACCACGTTGAGCCGGACCAGCCCGCGGCAAGGGCCCCGGTCGGCGTCCGGGCGGACCAGGTATGCAAGGGCCAGGTACGGGACCCCGGTGCGCGCGGCCGCGTCCAGCGCCGCCCCGACCTCCGGGCCGAAGTAGGCGTCCATGTCCCGGTAGCGGCCCCACTCGCTGCTCATCGGCCGGCCCCGGCCGGGGTGGGCAGGGCAGCGAGCGGGGAGCGCCGGCCCTTGGGCGCGGCGCGCAGTGCGGGCCAGTCCACCTCTGGATGGTCGGCGGGCAACCGGTCGATGTCCCCGGCCCGGTAGAGCGGGATCGAGACCGTTCCGCCGCGGGCCGCGCCGAACCTCACCTTCACCTCCT
Organism: Streptomyces sp. NPDC101132; assembly: GCF_044759225.1. Lineage (NCBI taxonomy): Bacteria > Bacillati > Actinomycetota > Actinomycetes > Kitasatosporales > Streptomycetaceae > Streptomyces > Streptomyces sp. NPDC101132. The sequence continues at coordinate 65,837 of NZ_JBIVYX010000022.1, read as the reverse complement.
GGGCGTGGCGCACCCACCCGAGGCGGACCACGTGGTCCCAGGTGCTGCGGCGTACGCCGAGGCGGGCGGCGGCCTGGTCCGGGCCGAGGGGCACGGCCTCGGCCAGCAGGGCGGCCAGGTCCGGGCGCGCGGCCAGGGCGGCCACCTGGTCCGGGTGGAGGGCAGGCTGGGCCGGGTCGCCGGAGAGGTCGGTAAGGAGCCCGGCCGTCACCATCTCCCGCACCGCGAACACCGTGACCTGGGCCGGTCCCTGGCCGGGGGCGGGGTTCGGGGTGCCCAGGGCCGCGGCCAGCCGGTCGGCGGCCCCGCGCCCCGACAGCACGCAGGGCAGGCCGGCGCGGATCGCGCCAGCGTCCATGGCCTCCACCGCGGCCCGCGACCACACCCCCGCTCGCACGTCCCCGGCCGGAACCGCCCCGGTGTGCACGGCCCACCGGAACTCGGGCCGCCTCACCCGCAGCCGCCCCGCGGCCTGCCCCTCGTCGTACTCAGCGCGCTTGCCCACCGTGCTCTCCCTCCGGTACGCCGCCCGCTCCGGGCGGTGCCGGAAACATGCCGGTACGTTCCAAAAACTGTCAAGTACCGCACAGTTAGCCCGAGTTGGGGGTTATGCACCCCTGCTGCGCCTGCGTACGCGAGGACAGATTCACCCTCCCGGGGGATGGCCGCGGGCACAGCGGAGCGGGGCCGCCACCGGTCGGTGACGGCCCCGCTCGAAGTGCTCACAACACCCAGCCTGCAGAACGGGTGCACCGCTCTGACCTGGGAAAACAGCCTGTGAGGCTCACAGCCTCACAGGGCGCGGCTTCACAGGTTCACGTCGATGTAGTCGATGTCGGTGAACTCCACCAGCAGCCCCTGGGCTCGGCCGCCGCCGTCCCGGAAGTAGACGTCCTGCAAGCCCTCGGCGGCGATCCGCTGTAGGTCGGCCTCGGAGGCTCCGGCGTCCTGGGCGGCCAGCAGCCGGCCCGCGTACTCCGGGGGAAGGTGCTGGGTGATCCGGCGCATCCGCCCGTCGTCCGTCGTACCGGGAGCGGCGGTGAACCCGAAGCGGGCCCGGGTCTCGATGACCAGACCGGTCTGGGTAGCGGCCCGCTCCCGGGCGCGCTTGCGCACCAGGGGCTGCCACCGGCGCTTGACCTCGGTCTCCATCCGGGCGGCCAAGTCAGGCTTGGGGCGCTTGATCTGGTCTTTCACGTACCGCTCGACGGTGCGCTGCGAGACGCCCAGTAGGGCGGCCACGGCCTTGGTGGAGCCCTTGTGCTGCTTGACCAGGTACCGCATCTGCGCGCCCGCGCTCTTGGGGATCGGCCGGGTGCCGGCCGCCTGCGCGGCTCTGTCCAGGCTGTCTCCGACGATGCCCATGTAGTCCCCTCCGGTTCTGTCCCGAGCCCGGGACACGCTTCATGATCGTGTAGTGGTGGTGCGGTGGACCGGCGACCTGGTGGGTCGCCCTGCCAGCGGTGTGCGCGGCCGGGGAGGATGTTCCGCATGACGCGTCCGATGCTGACTCAGCGGGAGGCGGCGGCCGCGTGCGGCGTCAGCCGCTCCACCATCCGCCGCCGCCGTGAGGCCGGTGACCTGCCTGGTTGTGTGGAGGACCCGTCACGGGGATGGATGATCCCGGTGGATGCCCTGTTGGCCGCTGGGTTCCGGATCAATGCCCCCGCCCCGGCGGACCCCGCCGCCGAGGCCCCGGCCGGCCCCGCCGCTCCGGCCGACGGCGCGGGCCAGGACGCGGCCGCCCTGCGGGCCGAGCTGGACCGGATCCGCGCGGAGCACGCCCTGGCCCTGGCCGAGGCCCGGTTCGGGCAGCAACTCGCCCAGGCCGAGGCCGAGCACCTGCGCGCGCAACTTGCGGAGCGGGGCGAGCGGATCGCCGACTTGCAGCGGGCCGTGGCCGCCCTGACCCCCGCCCCGGAGCGGGCCGCGCTCACCCCGCCGGCCGGGCCGACCGTGCCCGGCCAGTCTCAGGCCGAACCGGCCCCCGCCCCGGCCGCCGAGGCGGACGGGCCGCGCCGGCGGTGGTGGGGCGGCCGGTCCTGACCCAGCAGACGACGGCGGGGGGCCCCCCCCCGGCCCCGGGGGCCCCACAACCATGATCGGGACGCGACCCCCCGCACCACCGTCCGACGGCCGGACCCGCGTCATAGCGGGGCCGCACCGCGCTCTCCCCGGGTAAGACGTGCCGTCAACACGGAGGGAGAGCAGCCCATGTCCCGCTCGGAGGAACCGTCGGCGAAGGCCGCGGTGGAATGGCTGGTTTCGGTGGCGCCGGATCCCGACGCCTGCCGCTGGGAGTGGGAGCGCAGCCCGCTCGGGGTCACGCTCCTCCCCGCGGGCCGGAGCTGGGACGTCCTGATCCTGCCCGGCGGCCTCGGGCACCCGACCCTCGGCGTGCTCGGGCGCCTGGTCGCCCGGCCCGGCCCGGTGCTCGCCGACTTCGGCGACTCCCGGCTGGGCTTCTTCGTCCCCGCGGGCACCGCCGCGCGCTGGCTGGGCACGGGCGTACGGGGCGCCGGCCGCGGCACCTGGATCGTGGTCCCGTACCCCGGCCGGGCCACCGGCGGGGTGCGCTGGCTGGTACCGCCGGACGGCTCCGGCGTCCTCACCGACCCGGCCGTCCTGGAGCTGGCGATGCACGAGGCGGCGGCCGTGGTGGCGGGCGAGGGGAACGAGGGGGCTTGACAAGCCCATTGGTCTGGACCATGTTGTGCGCGATCCGGCTCCTCCCCGGCACGCGCCGACCCGCCGCGTGCCGAACTCCCCCCATGTACGGAGGCAGTTGTGCCGCGCACCCCCACGCGCTTCCTCTCCGGTCTGGTCACGGCGGCCCTCGCCGCGGCCGGACTCGCCGCGGCGGTCCCGTCCGCCGCCGCGGCCGACACCGACCTCGCACGCAACGGCGGCTTCGAGTCCGGCCTCGACGGCTGGACCTGCACCGCCGGCAGCGGAACCACCGTCAGCAGCCCGGTCCACGGCGGGAGTTCCGCGCTCAGGGCCACCCCGGCCGGCCAGGACAACGCGCGCTGCGCGCAGACCGTCACCGTCCGGCCGGGCTCCACGTACACCCTCTCGGCCTGGGTCCAGGGCGCGTACGTGTACCTGGGCGCCACCGGCACCGGCACCACCGACACGTCCACCTGGACCCAGTCCGCCGGCGGCTGGACCAGGCTCTCCACCAGCTTCACCACCGGCGCCGCCACCACCCGGGTCACCGTCTACACGCACGGCTGGTACGGCCAGCCCGCGCACCACGTCGACGACCTCACGCTCGTCGGCCCCACCCCCGACGGCGGCCAGGAGCAGCCGCCCGCCTCGCCGGCCGGACTCACCGCGGGCGGCGCGACCAGCAGCAGCATCGGCCTCTCCTGGAACCCGGTGGCCGGCGCCACCGGCTACCGCGTGTACCGCGACGGCGCCCAGGTGCTCACCACGACCGGCACCACCGCCACCGTCACCGGACTGGCCGCCTCCACGACGTACACCTTCCAGGTCAGCGCCACCAACAGCGCCGGGGAGTCGGCCAGGAGCGCGGCCGTGCCCGCCACCACGACCGGCGGCGGGGGCAACCCCGGCGGCGGGCTGCCCGCGCACGCCCTCGTCGGCTACCTGCACGCGAGCTTCGCCAACGGCTCCGGCTACGTCCGGATGGCCGACGTGCCCGACTCCTGGGACGTGATCAACCTGGCCTTCGGCGAGCCGACCTCGGTCACCTCCGGCGACATCCGCTTCGCCCTCTGCCCGGCCGCCGAGTGCCCCAACGTCGAGACGGCCGCCGAGTTCAAGGCCGCGATCAGGGCCAAGCAGGCGGCGGGCAAGAAGGTCCTGATCTCCATAGGCGGCCAGAACGGCCAGGTGCAGCTGGCGACCACCACCGCCCGCGACGCCTTCGTCTCCTCCGTCTCGAAGATCATCGACGAGTACGGGCTCAACGGACTGGACATCGACTTCGAGGGCCACTCCCTCTCCCTGGCCACCGGCGACACCGACTTCCGCAGCCCCACCACGCCCGTGATCGTCAACCTGATCTCGGCCCTGAAGACCCTCAAGGCCCGCTACGGCCCTGACTTCGTGCTGACCATGGCGCCCGAGACCTTCTTCGTGCAGCTCGGCTACCAGTTCTACGGCTCGGGCCAGTGGGGCGGCCAGGACCCGCGGGCCGGCGCCTACCTGCCCGTCATCCACGCCCTGCGCGACGACCTCACCCTGCTGCACGTCCAGGACTACAACTCCGGGCCGATCATGGGTCTCGACAACCAGTACCACTCGATGGGCGGCGCCGACTTCCACATCGCCATGACCGACATGCTGCTCACCGGCTTCCCCGTGGCCGGCAACACCGCCCGCGTCTTCCCGCCGCTGCGGCCCGAGCAGGTGGCCATCGGCCTGCCCGCCACGACGAACGCCGGCAACGGCCACACCCCGCCCGCCGAGGTGAACAAGGCGCTGGACTGCCTCACGAAGAAGACCAACTGCGGTGCGTACGCCACCCACGGCACCTGGCCCGCCCTGCGCGGGCTGATGACCTGGTCGGTCAACTGGGACCGGTTCGGGGGCTGGGAGTTCAGCCGGAACTTCGACGCGTACTTCGGCTGACGGCCCGCGCCACCGGCAGCACCAGCAGGAAGCTCAGGCAGGCACTGGCCAGCACGTCCAGCGGCCAGTGCCAGCCGCGCAGCACCAGACCCGCGGCCGTCAGGGCGGCCAGGGCGAGGGCGAGCGGCAGCGGCCACGTCCGGCGCACGCAGGGGCGTACGAGCAGGGCCGCGGCGGTGTACGCGACCGCGGCGGTGGCCGTGTGGCCCGAGGGGTAGTACCCGGCGGCCCACGGCTCCAGCGGGCCCGGCCGGGCCGTCCACGCCTTGAGCGGCACGATCACCGCCGGCACCAGGGCCATCGACAGGCCGGCGGTCAGCGCCGGCACCCAGTGCCGGGAGCGGCGCACCGCGTACGCCATGGCGAGCACCAGCACGGGCACGGCCACCGGGACGTTGCCGAGGTCGGCCAGCCGCTCGGTGACGGCATCGGGCACGGCCCGCACCAGGGCGCGGCTCAGCCGCTCGTCCGGGCCCAACAGGGGTCCCCGGACCAGCACCTGCCAGGTGATCAGGGAGAAGAGCAGCGCGCAGAGGGCGGCGCAGAACGCCGCCCCTCGCGCTGCCGAGAAGGCCGGCCGCCCCGGAACAGGGGGGATGGTTCCGGGGCGGCCGCCCGGATCGGGTCGCCGCGCGCTCCGGGGGGTTTGGAGCGGGCGGCCGTCCGATCGGTGAGGAGTGCCGGGACCAGAGGCTCCGGCGGGGTGGGTGAAGACACGACCGTCAGGGAGCTGGGGAAGCTCGGTGCCGGCTTCGTCCGCGGTCTCCCGCGGGCGGGGTGTTTCACTCATCTGCAGAAACCGTACGGCACCGAAAAGGGGACCGACAGCGGGAACGCGGTCCCGCCATCGGCCCCCCACACCTTCTTCACAGTGCCCGACCGTTACCGGCGGTACCCCGAAAGGGTGTTCAAGCCCTGGCCGTTCAGATGGCCGAGAACGCGGCCTCGATGACGTCCAGGCCCTCGTTCAGCAGGTCCTCGCCGATCACCAGCGGCGGCAGGAAGCGGAGCACGTTGCCGTAGGTGCCACAGGTGAGGACCAGCACGCCCTCGGCGTGGCAGGCCTTCGCCAGCGCGGCGGCGGCGGCCGCGTTCGGCTCCTTGGTGGCGCGGTCCGTGACCAGCTCGATGGCGATCATGGCGCCGCGGCCGCGGATGTCGCCGATGACGTCGAACTTCTCGGCCATCGCGGAGAGGCGGGTCTTCATGACCTCCTCGATGCGCTTGGCCTTGCCGTTGAGGTCGAGCTCCTTCATGGTCTCGATGGAGCCCAGCGCGCCGGCGCAGGCCACCGGGTTGCCGCCGTAGGTGCCGCCCAGGCCGCCCGCGTGCGGGGCGTCCATGATCTCGGCGCGGCCGGTGACGGCCGCCAGCGGCAGACCGCCGGCGATGCCCTTGGCGGTGGTGATCAGGTCCGGGACGATGCCCTCGTCCTCACACGCGAACCACTGGCCGGTGCGGCAGAAGCCGGACTGGATCTCGTCCGCGACGAAGACGATGCCGTTGTCGTTGGCGAACTTCACGATGGCCGGCAGGAAGCCCTTGGCCGGCTCGATGAAGCCGCCCTCGCCGAGGACCGGCTCGATGATGATCGCGGCGACGTTCTCGGCGCCGATCTGCTTGCTGATCTGGTCGATGGCCTGGGCGGCGGCCTCGGGGCCACAGTTCTCCGGGCCGGTGGGCCAGCGGTAGCCGTAGGCGACCGGCACGCGGTAGACCTCGGGCGCGAACGGACCGAAGCCCTGCTTGTACGGCATGTTCTTCGCCGTCAGCGCCATCGTGAGGTTGGTGCGGCCGTGGTAGCCGTGGTCGAAGACGACGACGGCCTGGCGCTTGGTGTACGCACGGGCGATCTTGACGGCGTTCTCGACGGCCTCGGCGCCGGAGTTGAACAGCGCCGACTTCTTGGCGTGGTCGCCCGGGGTCAGCTCGGCGAGGGCCTCGCAGACCTCCACGTAGCCCTCGTAGGGGGTGACCATGAAACAGGTGTGGGTGAAGTCGGCCAGCTGCGCGGAGGCGCGGCGCACGACGGCCTCGGCGGAGGCGCCGACGGAGGTCACGGCGATGCCGGAGCCGAAGTCGATCAGGCGGTTGCCGTCGATGTCCTCGATGATGCCGCCGCCCGCACGGGCCGTGAAGACGGGGAGCACCGAGCCCACGCCGCCGGCCACGGTGCCGAGGCGGCGGGCCTGCAGCTCCTGCGACTTGGGGCCGGGGATCGCGGTGACGAGCTTGCGCTCCTGCGGAACAGCGGTCATGGGGGCTCCTGGGGTGTTTCGGACGCAACTGTGTCTTTGTCCGCAGGCTAGGCCCGGCGAGGGGGGCGGGGCATGCTCCGTTCGGGAGTGGTCTCCGCGTGTCCTTGTCCGCTGCGGCCATAGGGAGTGTCTCGTGGATCATGCCGGGACGCAGCTCGTGGGGCGCGCACGGCCACTACATTGAGCGGCGCAGCACTGTGAGCGGTCAGGGGGCAGGGGTCATGGACACCGAAGGCACGCACGAGGCGGCGGGTGGCGGCGCGTACGGCACCAAGGGGGCCGGTCTCCCCGCGCAGGCCGGCGCCCCGCACGTCCCCCCGCCCCCGGCCCACGCCCCCGCCACCACCCCACCCCTGGCCGACTGGCTCCGCACCCCCCGCCCCCAGGCCCCCCCGGGCACCTGGCGCCCGGGCCACGTCCCGCGTGCCCTGACGGAGCCCGAGGTCACGCCGGTGCGGCAACTGGTCGCCGGCGCGCTCATCTCGATGCTGGCGGGGGTGCTGCTCTGGTCGTTGCTCTGGAACATGTACCTCGGCGGCTTCTGGCTCTGGCCGCTCTACATGTTCACGCCGGACTCGTGGCAGGGCAGCGAAAGCGTCCCCGCCGTCGTCGCCGCGTACGTCTGGTACGGCATCGTCATCCTCATCCTCGCCGTGACCTTCGGACGCCTGGGCCGTTGGCCGGAGCTGCTCCGGCGGCTCTTCGCGCCGGTCCTCCAGCGGCAGACGCCGCAGACGGCGGCCCCGGCCCCCGCCGAGGACCCTGTGGAGTGGGGTGAGGTGCGGGGTGGTGGGTTGGGGGAGGTGGCCGAGTTGTTGCGGGGGGAGGTGGTCGGCGGGCGGATGAACGACGTCGACTACGCCCGGATCCGGCGGGCCTGGCGGTCCGTGCAGGCCGACCCCTCGCGGCTGCGCGCCTTCGCGCAGGCCGTGCGCGACAAGGGCGCCGGCGCCTGCGTGCACCCCTCCGGCGTGCGGGACCTGCCCGTCCGCGCCGCCCGCCACGACCTCGTCACCGGCCAGGTCCGCATCGGCCGCGCCGACCCCGGCGAGCGCAACCCCTACGCCCGCCGCGGCACCGGCGTCGCCCTCGACACCGGCCTCCTCGGCACCTCGCTTCTCGCCGTCGGCCCCTCCGGCGCGGGCAAGACCGCCCGCCTCGTCCGGCCCGTCGTCGAGTCCCTCGCCCTCCAGGCGCTGGCCGGCCAGGCCGCCGTCGTCGCCGTCGGAGCGGCCGGCACCCGGCTCGGCCCCGACGACGCGTACGACGTCGTGGTCCGCGTCGGCGACCCCGCCTCCCGCTACGACCTCGACCTCTACGGCGGCACCACCGACGCCGACGAGGCCGCCGGCCTGCTCGCCGAGGCCCTCGCGGGGGACGTCCCCGGTGCCGACGTACGCCGCGCCGCCACCGCCCTCGCCCAGCTGCTCGGCCCCTTCCGGGCGGCGTACGGGCGCTTCCCCGGTGTCCCGGAGCTCCGCGAACTGCTCGACGCGGTCCCCGGGACCGTCGACGCCCTCCGCGCGGAGCTCGCCGCGGCCGGACAGCAGCCGATGCTCCGCGAACTCGACGCCCGGGCCCGCGCCACCGGCGCCCACGGCGACCCCGCGCCCCTGCTCGCCGACCGGGTGGCCCTGCTCGACCGGCCCGCCTTCGCCGGGTTCTTCGACACCACCGGCGCCGGGCGCCCCTTCTCCCTGCGCTCCCTGGAACACCCCCTCCGCGTCCGCATCGACCTCCCCGAGCGCGGCCACGCCGACGCCTCCCGGATGCTGGCCCGCCTGGTCCTGGCCCAGTTCACCGCCGGCGCCGCGGCCCGCGCCGACCGCTCGCTCTTCGCCTGCCTGGTCCTCGACGACGCCGCCCACGCCCTCACCCCGGAGACCGTCCGCGGCATCCAGCGGCTCCGCTCGCTGCACGCCGGGGTGGTCCTCACGCTGCGCACGCTGGACGACGTACCGGAGGCGCTGCGCACCCCGCTGCTCGGCGCGGTCGGCTGCCGGATGGCGTTCTCCGGCGTCACCACCTGGGACGGCGGCCGCTTCGCCGAGGCCTGGGGTACCGAGTGGGTCGAGGCCCGGGACGTGACCAGCCGCACCGTCTTCGCCGACCAGCCGCTCACCCGCGCCGTCCACTCCTTCCGCAAGCTCGTCACCGGCAAGGCCGTCACCACCGACGCCGTCACCGTCCGGCAGGTCGAGCGGGCCCGCTGGTCCGCCTCGGACCTCGCCCACTCCCTCCCGCCCGGCCACGCCGTCCTGTCGCTGACCTCGGTACGGGGCGAGCGGGCCGCCCCGCTCCTCGTCGACCTGGAGGGCTGAGGCGAACGAGCTGAGCCGACCTCTACGGGGTGGCAGAATCGATCTGAGCCCTTCATACGCCACGGCGAAATTCTCCCCCGGCTCTCCCCCTGCCTCCCGCCCCCGAAAGTGCACGGTCCCCATGCCGCTCACCCTCGCCTCGCTCGTCCAGCACTCGGCGCTCAAACTCAGCGTCCGGGCGGGCGAGGACCGGCTCGACACCCCCGTGCGCTGGGCCCACGTCAGCGAGCTCGCCGACCCCGTCCCCTACATGGAGGGCGGCGAGCTGCTGCTGATCACCGCCATGAAGCTCGACGCCGACGACCCGGACGAGATGCGCCGCTACGTGCGCCGCCTCGCCGCCGCCGGCGTCGTCGGCATCGGCTTCGCCGTCGGCGTCAACTACGAGGCGGTGCCCGAGGCCCTCGTCGAGGCCGCCCGCGCCGAGGACCTGCCCCTGCTGGAGGTGCCCCGCCGCACCCCGTTCCTGGCCATCTCCAAGGCCGTCTCCGCGGCCCTGGCCGCCGACCAGTACCGGGCCGTCACCGCCGGTTTCGAGGCCCAGCGCGAACTCACCCGGGCCGCCCTGTCCGCCGACGGCCCGGCCGAGATCCTCGGCAAGCTCGCCGCGCACGTCCAGGGCTGGGCCGCGCTCTACGACACCTCCGGCGCCGTCGTCGCCGCCGCGCCCGAATGGGCCGCCCGCCGCGCCGCCCGCCTCACCGCCGACGTCGAGCGGCTGCGCGAGCGCCCCGCGCCCGCCAGCGCCGTGGTCGGCGGCACCGAGGACCGCGTCGAACTCCAGTCCCTCGGCACCGGCCGGCGCGCCCGGGGTGCCCTCGCCGTCGGCACCGGCGCGCCCCTCGGCACCGCCGAGCGGTACGCCGTCCACTCCGCGGTCGCCCTGCTCACCCTCACCACGGAACGATCCCGCTCCCTGCACGAGGCCGAGTCCCGGCTGGGCGCCGCCGTGCTCCGGATGCTGCTCGCCGGGGAGGCCGAACACGCCCGCTCCGTCGCCGGCCCCCTCTACGGCGGCCTCCTCGACTCGCCGTTCCGGCTGTTCATCGCCGAGGCCACCGTCCCCGAGGAGCTGACCGCCCTGGGCGACGCGGTGGAGTCCGCCGCGGGCCGTGCGGGCGAGGCGCTGCTCGTCGTACCGGAGCCCGGCCGGCTCGTCGTCCTCGCCGGGGACGGCGGCGCGGCCGTCACCGCCTGCGCCGACCACGCCGAGGCACTGGAGGCCCGCCGGGGCCGCGCCGAGACCGCCAACGGCCCCGTCCCCGCCACCGACGACCTGGTCGTGGGGCTGTCCGCACCGGCCGGCCCGGCCACGGCCGCCGCCGCGTACAAGCAGGCCGACCAGGCCCTGGCCGTGGCCCGCCGCCGCGGGCGCGCCCTCGTCGAGCACGAGGACCTCGCCGCCGGCTCCGTCCTGCCGCTGCTCGCCGACGACGCGGTACGCGCCTTCGCCGACGGCACGCTGCGCGCCCTGCGGGAGCACGACGCCACCGGCCGGGGCGACCTCGTGGCCTCCCTGCACGCCTGGCTCTCCCGGCACGGCCAGTGGGACGCCGCCGCCGCCGACCTCGGCGTCCACCGGCACACCCTGCGCTACCGGATGCGGCGCGTGGAGGAGATCCTCGGCCGCTCCCTGGACGACCCGGACGTCCGCATGGAGCTGTGGCTGGCCCTCAAGGCCAGCCCGCCGGCCGCGGCGGAGTGATCCCGCCGCCGGCCGCCGGCCCGCCACCCGCCGCCGCCGGCCGCTCGTACCCGCCCCGCCCGGCACCTGGCCGGAAGGGTGACGTCCGGAAGGGACACTGACAAAGCGGCGCGACACCGCCGTCGCCCACTCCAACCCGGATAAACGACGGAGCGGCCGGTCGGTCCTACGGTGGGAGGGACCAAGGACACCGCACAACTTCCGAAGGGCCGGGATTCGCCATGACTTCCACCCACGCCTTCTGGCTCGCCGGCCGCCAGGCCACCGGCGAGGACAGCTTCGACGTCCACAACCCGTGGGACGGCCGTCTCGTCGGCACCGTCAGCGTGCCGACCGACGCCCAGGTCGAGGAGGCCGTGGCAGCGGCGTACGCCGTGACGGCGGAGTTCTCCGCCACCCCCGCCCACGTCCGTGCCGCGGCCCTGGACCACGTGTCCAAGCGGCTCGTCGAGCGCACCGAGGAGATCGCCCAGCTGATCTCCGCCGAGAACGGCAAGCCGATCAAGTGGGCCCGCGGTGAGGTCGGCCGCGCGGTGTCCGTCTTCCGCTTCGCCGCCGAAGAGGCCCGCCGCTTCAACGGCGGAGAGGCCCAGCGCCTCGACACCGACGCCGGCGGCGTCGGCCGGCTCGCGCTGACCCGCCGCTTCGTCAAGGGGCCGGTCCTCGGCATCGCCCCGTTCAACTTCCCGCTGAACCTGTGCGCCCACAAGGTCGCCCCGGCCATCGCCGTCGGCGCCCCGATCATCCTCAAGCCGGCCCCGGCCACGCCGCTCTCCGGTCTGATCCTCGGTGAGCTGCTCGCCGAGACCGACCTGCCGGCCGGCTCCTGGTCCGTCCTCCCGGTCGCCAACGAGAAGATGCCGGCCCTGGTCCAGGACGACCGCCTGCCCGTCATCTCCTTCACCGGCTCCGACACCGTCGGCTACGCCATCCAGCAGTCGGTGCCCCACAAGCACTGCACCCTGGAGCTCGGCGGCAACGCCGCGGCCGTGGTCCTCGCCGACTGGTCCTCCGAGGCCGACCTCGACTGGGCCGCCACCCGCATCGCCACCTTCTCGAACTACCAGGCCGGCCAGTCCTGCATCTCGGTGCAGCGCGTGATCGCCGACGCCTCCGTCTACGACCGCCTGGTCGAGAAGGTCGTCGCCAAGGTCCAGGCCCAGGTCACCGGCGACCCGTCGGACGACGCCACGGACGTCGGCCCGCTGGTCTCCGAGGACGCCGCCAAGCGCGTCGAGTCCTGGGTGGACGAGGCCGTGGCCGCCGGCGCCAAGCTCCTCACCGGCGGCAGGCGCGAGGGCGCCTCGGTCGAGCCGACCGTGCTCGCCGAGGTCCCGGACGGCGTCAAGCTGGCCTGCGAAGAGGTCTTCGGCCCGGTCCTGACCATCCACAAGGTGGAGAACACCGACGAGGCCTTCGCCAAGGTCAACGACTCGAAGTTCGGCCTGCAGACCGGCGTCTTCACCCACGACGTCCAGGTCGCGTTCCGCGCCCACCGCGAGCTGGAGGTCGGCGGCGTGATCATCGGTGACGCGCCGTCCTACCGCGCCGACCAGATGCCGTACGGCGGCGTCAAGCAGTCGGGTGTCGGCCGCGAGGGCGTCCGCTACGCCATGGACGACTACACGTACGAGCGGGTCCTGGTCCTCACCGGCCTGGACATCTGATCGCGTACGGCCCAAGAGCCGACGGCCGGAGCCTACTGTGCGGGGGCTCCGGCCGTCCCCTTTTCCCCCGCCGCCCCCGCCGGCGGCCCCGCTCACCCGTCCGGCCCGGCCGGGACCGGCCGGGAGCGCCCTTCCGCCACCCGGCCCAGCCCCGCTTTTCCCGCGGCGCGCCAAGGGGTACGACTCACAGGTAGCACCGACTGGTAATCGGTACGACCCCTGATCGGTACGTCCCCCGACTCCGGCGGCGAGGTGAGTCCCCTCATGTCCGCAACACAGCCCGCACAGCCCAAGGTGACCGAGCGTGAAGCCCGGCAGGTCGCGGAAGCGGCCCGGGAACAGGACTGGCGCAAACCCAGCTTCGCCAAGGAACTCTTCCTCGGCAGGTTCCGGCTCGACCTGATCCACCCGCACCCGCTGCCCGCCGACGAGGACGTCCGGCGCGGCGAGGCCTTCCTCGCCCGGCTGCGCGAGTTCTGCGAGACCGAGATCGACGGCCCGCGCATCGAGCGCGAGGCCCGGATCCCCGACGAGACCGTCCGCGGCCTCAAGCAGCTCGGCGCCCTCGGCATGAAGATCGACCCCAAGTACGGCGGCCTCGGCCTCACCCAGGTCTACTACAACAAGGCCCTCGCCCTGGTCGGCTCCGTCAGCCCCGCGATCGGCGCCCTGCTCTCCGCCCACCAGTCCATCGGCGTCCCCCAGCCGCTGAAGATCTTCGGCACGCAGCAGCAGAAGGACACCTACCTGCCGCGCTGCGCCACCACCGACATCAGCGCCTTCCTGCTCACCGAGCCGGACGTCGGCTCCGACCCGGCACGGCTGGCCACCACCGCCACGCCGGACGGCGACGACGCGTACGTGCTCGACGGCGTCAAGCTCTGGACCACCAACGGCGTGGTCGCCGACCTGCTCGTCGTCATGGCCCGCGTGCCGCGCTCCGACGGCCACAAGGGCGGCATCACCGCCTTCGTGGTCGAGGCCGACTCGCCCGGCATCACCGTCGAGCACCGCAACGCCTTCATGGGCCTGCGCGGCCTGGAGAACGGCGTCACGCGCTTCCACCGCGTCCGCGTCCCCGCCGACCAGCGCATCGGGCCCGAGGGCGCCGGCCTCAAGATCGCCCTCACCACGCTCAACACCGGCCGCCTCTCGCTGCCCGCGATGTGCGTCGGCGCCGGCAAGTGGTGCCTGAAGATCGCCCGGGAATGGGCGGGCGTGCGCGAGCAGTGGGGCCGCCCGGTCGCCAGGCACGAGGCGGTGGGCGCCAAGATCTCCTTCATCGCGGCCACCACCTTCGCCCTGGAGGCCGTGGTCGACCTGTCCTCCCAGATGGCCGACGAGGACCGCAACGACATCCGCATCGAGGCAGCGCTCGCCAAGCTCTACGGCAGCGAGATGGCCTGCCTGATGGCCGACGAACTGGTCCAGATCCGCGGCGGCCGCGGCTTCGAGACCGCCGAGTCCCTCGCCGCCCGCGGGGAGCGCGCGGTCCCGGCCGAACAGCTCCTGCGCGACCTGCGGATCAACCGCATCTTCGAGGGCTCCACGGAGATCATGCACCTGCTGATCGCCCGCGAGGCCGTCGACGCCCACCTCTCCGTCGCCGGCGACCTCATCGACCCCGAGAAGGCACTCGGCGACAAGGCCAGGGCGGGCGCCAGGGCCGCCGGCTTCTACGCCCGCTGGCTGCCGAAGCTGGCCACCGGTCCCGGGCACGTCCCCGGCAGCTACCGCGAGTTCCACCCGCGCGGACACGCCGACCTCTCCGCACACCTGCGGTACGTCGAACGCGGCGCCCGCAGGCTGGCCCGCTCCACCTTCTACGCCATGTCCCGCTGGCAGGGGAAGATGGAGACCAAGCAGGGCTTCCTGGGCCGGATCGTCGACATCGGCGCCGAACTCTTCGCCATGAGCGCGGCCTGCGTGCGGGCCGAGCACCTGCGGGCCTCCGGCGACCACGGGCGCGAGGCGTACCAGCTCGCCGACGCGTTCTGCCGGCAGTCCCGGCTGCGGGTGGAGGAGCTGTTCGGCCGGCTCTGGGCCAACACCGACGACCTCGACCGCAAGGTCGTCAGCGGAGTGCTGTCGGGCACCTACACCTGGCTGGAGGAGGGCGTCCTCGACCCCTCGGGCGACGGCCCCTGGATCGCCGACGCCACCCCCGGGCCCTCCGCGCACAAGAACGTGCACCGCCCCATCCGCTGACGCGGACCGACCTGCGAGGATTCGCCCGAGCGCCGTACGGCGCGGCAAGACCGGCGAACGGAGCGGGACGGACATGACGGCCGACCTGGAGAGCAGACGGCTGGCCCGGTGCGTGGCGCTGCTGCTGCGCCACGCACCGGACCCGGTGGTGACGGGACTCCTGGACCGCCTGGACCCGGCCGCCCGGAAGTACCTGTGCCGGGACGAGCCCCTGGCCCCGTCGGCCGTCACCCTGCTGCTGCGGCACGGCGGCGACGAGGACCGCCGCCGGGTCGCCGCCAACCCGTACGTGCTCGGCCGCCCCCTCCCGGGCCTGCCGGGCGCCCGCCGCTACGCCACCCGCCGCGCCCCCTCACCGGAACTCCGCGGCACGGTGGCGGCCGAACTCGCCGAAGCCGCAGTGGCCGAAGCCGTACGCGCCGATGCCGCGCTCGCCGAAGCCGCACGGGACGGTGCCGCGCCGCCCGAGGCGCTCGGGCTCACCGCGACCGGGCTGGCGGCGCTGCTGCGGCGGCACGGCGCGCGGCGGCCACGCGTGCCGCTGGACCTGCTGGCGCTGGCCGGCGGCGTGCCGGAGGCGGAGCCGCTGCTGGAGGAGCACGCCCGCCGACCGCTGCCGCCCGGCTCCGTGGAGGCCCTGCTGCTCACCGGCGGCCTGCCCCGCGAGGCCTGCGCCGTACTGCTCGACACGCGTGCGGCGGCCGCGTACGGCCCGGACTGGCACCGGCCCGCCGTCCGCGCCGTCCGGATGGGCCTGCTGACCTGCGACGAGCTCGTCGGGTACGTCGCCCCCGCCCACCGCGCCCTGCTCCTCGGCGACCTGCGCGTCCGCACCGGGCTGCGCTGGTCCCTGCCCGAGCAGGCCGCGTACCGCTCCGCGCTGCACCGCGCCCTCCGCCCCGCCCTCGGCGACGACCCCCGCCTCTGGGCCGAACTCCTCCGCCACGCCCCCGCCTTCGCCGGCACCCTCCCGGAGCTGGCTGCCGCCGTGGCCGCGGGCACGGCGGCGGAGCCGGCCGGCACTCCGCCCGAGCGGCCGCACGCCCCGGTCACCGGGCGGGAGCCCGCCCGGGGGAGCGGGGGAGCGGGCCGGGCAGGAAGCGCGGGAGAGGCCCGGCCGGGGAGCGGCCCCGCGGCGCCGGAGACGTCCCCGGGCGGAGCCGACGCGCAGGCCGAGGCGCTCGGCCGGGCCGTCGCCGCCCTCGCCGCGCACCCGCCGGAGGCACCCGGCGGCCCCGAGCGCGAACTCGCCCTCGCTGCCCTGGGCGTCCCCAACGCCATGGGCGACATCGCCGAGGACATCCGCTGGGTACGGGCCGGCCTGGCCCGCTCCCTGCTCACCGGCACCGACGTGATCCGGCACAAGGCCCCCGCCGCCTGGGCCCTCGACGAGGACCACTGGCTCGGCGAGGTCGACCCCACCCGGACCCACCTGGACGAGGACCGGCGGACGGACCCGGCCGAGCGGGCCCGCGCCCGGGCCCTCCTCGCCGCCCGCGCCGAGGCCGACCGGCTGCTCGGCGACGCCCTCCGCACCGACGTCACCGCCTGGTGGCGCACCGCCCTCGCGCTGCCCGGCTTCCCCGGCACCCTGCCCGAGCTCGTCGCCGGCGTCGTACAGGGGGACTCCGTGCCCGGGCGCGGCTGAGTTGCGGCAACAATGGGGGGCATGAGCGACAGCCCAGCCCCCCTCGCCGACCCGCACCTCCTCTTCGACCCCGCGGTCGGCCGCCGGGACATCGTCATCCTCGGCTCCACCGGCTCCATCGGCACGCAGGCCATCGACCTGGTCCTGCGCAACCCCGACCGGTTCCGCGTCACCGCCCTCTCGGCGGCCGGCGGCCGCGTCGGCCTGCTCGCGGAGCAGGCCCGGCAGCTGCGGGTGCACACCGTGGCGGTGGCCCGCGAGGACGTCGTACCGGCCCTCAAGGAGGCGCTGAGCGCCCAGTACGGCAGCGAGCCGCAGCCGGAGATCCTGGCCGGGCCGGACGCCGCGACCCAGATCGCCGCCTCCGAGTGCCACACGGTCCTCAACGGCATCACCGGCTCCATCGGCCTCGCGCCCACCCTCGCGGCGCTGGAGGCCGGCCGCACCCTCGCCCTCGCCAACAAGGAGTCGCTGATCGTCGGCGGCCCGCTGGTGAAGGCGCTCGCCAAGCCCGGCCAGATCATCCCGGTCGACTCCGAGCACGCCGCGCTGTTCCAGGCGCTGGCCGCCGGCACCCGCGCCGACGTCCGCAAGCTGGTCGTCACCGCCTCCGGCGGCCCCTTCCGCGGCCGTACCCGGGCCGAGCTGGCCGAGGTCACCGTCGAGGACGCGCTGGCCCACCCCACCTGGGCCATGGGCCCGGTGATCACGGTGAACAGCGCCACCCTGGTGAACAAGGGCCTGGAGGTCATCGAGGCCCACCTGCTCTACGACATCCCCTTCGACCGCATCGAGGTCGTGGTCCACCCGCAGTCCTACGTTCACTCGATGGTGGAGTTCACCGACGGCTCCACGCTCGCCCAGGCCACCCCGCCGGACATGCGGGGCCCCATCGCGATCGGCCTCGGCTGGCCCGAGCGGGTCCCCGACGCGTCCCGCTCCTTCGACTGGACCAAGGCCTCCACCTGGGAGTTCTTCCCCCTCGACACCGAGGCCTTCCCCTCCGTGGGACTGGCCCGGCACGTGGGCGGACTGGGCGGCACGGCGCCCGCCGTGTTCAATGCGGCGAACGAGGAGTGCGTCGACGCGTTCCTGGCCGGTCGGCTGCCGTTCACAGCAATCATGGATACGGTCACGGCTGTGGTCGAGGACCACGGCACACCGCGGACGGGAACTTCGCTCACCGTCGGCGACGTCCTCGAGGCGGAGGCCTGGGCCCGCGCCCGGGCCAGGGAGATGGCGGCCAAGGCCGCAGTGGAGGCGCGCGCATGATCCTTCTGATGACGGTGCTCGGGATACTCGTCTTCGTCTTCGGGCTGCTGGTCTCGATCGCGTGGCACGAGCTGGGACACCTCTCCACGGCCAAGCTGTTCGGCATTCGCGTGCCGCAGTACATGGTCGGCTTCGGCCCGACCATCTGGTCGCGCAAGAAGGGGGAGACCGAGTACGGCATCAAGGCCATCCCCGCCGGCGGCTACATCCGCATGATCGGCATGTTCCCGCCGGGTGAGGACGGCCGGATCACGGCCCGTTCCACCTCGCCCTGGCGCACGATGATCGAGGACGCCCGCTCGGCCGCGTACGAGGAGCTGGAGCCGGGCGACGAGAAGCGGCTGTTCTACACGCGCAAGCCGTGGAAGCGCGTCATCGTCATGTTCGCCGGGCCGTTCATGAACCTGGTCCTGGCCCTCGCGGTGTTCTTCGGCGTGTGGATGACCTTCGGGGTCAACATGCAGACCACCGCCGTGCGCTCGGTCAGCCACTGCGTCATCCAGGCGAGCGAGAAGCGCGACACCTGCAAGCCGGGTGACCAGGTCACCCCGGCCGAGGCGGCCGGACTCAAGCCCGGCGACCGCATCGTCGCCTTCAACGGCCGGAAGACGGACGACTGGTCCACCCTCCAGCAGCGGATCCGCGACACCGTCGGCCCCGCCACCGTCACCGTGCAGCGCGACGGCCGGGAGGTCGTCCTCAAGGCGAACCTGATCGAGAACAAGGTCGCCAAGTCCGACGGCCGCGGCGGCTACGTGCCCGACCAGTACATCGTCGCCGGCTTCCTCGGCTTCACGCCCCAGACCGAGAAGGTCCAGCTGACCTTCGGCCAGTCCGTGGACCACATGGGCGAGATGGTCGAGGCCGGCGTGCAGGGCCTGATCAAGCTGCCCTCGAAGATCCCCGCCCTCTGGGACGCCGCCTTCGGCGACGGCCCGCGCGAGCAGGACTCCCCGATGGGCATCGTGGGCGCCGCCCGGATCAGCGGCGAGATCGCCAACCTGGACATCCCCGCCACCGACCGGATGGTGTTCTTCCTCCAGCTCATCGGGTTCTTCAACCTGTCGCTGTTCCTGTTCAACATGCTGCCGCTGCTCCCGCTGGACGGCGGGCACATCGCGGGCGCCCTCTGGGAGTCCGTGCGCCGCAGCTTCGCCCGGCTCTTCAAGCGGCCCGACCCGGGCCCGTTCGACGTCGCGAAGCTGATGCCCTTCGCCTACGTCGTGGCCGGCGTCTTCGTCTGCTTCACGCTGCTGGTGCTCGTGGCCGACGTGGTGAACCCGGTCAAGATCTCCTGACGGAGACCGCTGTCGAGCGGATGTACGAGGCGGGCCGGGCACACTGCGTGCCCGGCCCCCTACGTTCGGGTGGCGCGCTCCTCCTCGTGCGCGTCGCGCGCGCCGTGTGGCGTAATCTCGGAGGCCTGGAGCCCGCCGATATCGGGACCTTGATCCACACCTTGGGGTTGCACAGCAGATGACTGCCATCTCTCTCGGAATGCCGTCCGTGCCGACGAAGCTCGCCGACCGACGGGTCAGCCGCAAGATCCAGGTCGGCTCCGTCGCCGTCGGCGGCGACGCACCCGTCTCGGTGCAGTCGATGACCACGACGCGGACCTCCGACATCGGCGCCACGCTCCAGCAGATCGCCGAGCTGACCGCCTCCGGCTGCCAGATCGTCCGGGTGGCCTGCCCGACCCAGGACGACGCCGACGCGCTCGCGACCATCGCGAAGAAGTCGCAGATCCCGGTGATCGCCGACATCCACTTCCAGCCGAAGTACGTGTTCGCCGCCATCGACGCCGGCTGCGCCGCCGTCCGCGTGAACCCGGGCAACATCAAGCAGTTCGACGACAAGGTCAAGGAGATCGCCCGGGCGGCGAAGGACGCGGGCACCCCGATCCGCATCGGCGTCAACGCCGGCTCCCTGGACGCCCGCCTCCTGAAGAAGTACGGCAAGGCCACCCCCGAGGCGCTCGTCGAGTCCGCGCTGTGGGAGGCCTCCCTCTTCGAGGAGCACGACTTCCGCGACATCAAGATCTCGGTCAAGCACAACGACCCGGTCGTCATGGTCGAGGCCTACCGCCAGCTCGCCGCCCAGTGCGACTACCCGCTGCACCTCGGCGTCACCGAGGCCGGCCCCGCCTTCCAGGGCACCATCAAGTCCGCCGTCGCCTTCGGCGCGCTCCTCTCCCAGGGCATCGGCGACACCATCCGCGTCTCCCTCTCCGCCCCGCCGGCCGAGGAGATCAAGGTCGGCATCCAGATTCTGGAGTCGCTCAACCTCCGCCAGCGCCGCCTGGAGATCGTCTCCTGCCCGTCCTGCGGCCGTGCCCAGGTCGACGTCTACAAGCTGGCCGAGGAGGTCACCGCGGGCCTGACCGGCATGGAGGTGCCCCTCCGCGTCGCCGTCATGGGCTGCGTCGTCAACGGCCCCGGCGAGGCCCGCGAGGCCGACCTCGGCGTCGCCTCCGGCAACGGCAAGGGCCAGATCTTCGTGAAGGGCGAGGTCATCAAGACCGTCCCCGAGTCGAAGATCGTCGAGACCCTCATCGAAGAGGCGATGAAGATCGCCGAGCAGATGGAGAAGGACGGCGTGATGAGCGGCGAGCCCACCGTCGCCATCGGCGTCTGACCCGCACCTGACCGCCCCGGCCCCGTTCCCGCAGTTCGCGGGGGCGGGGCCGGCCGCGTTCCGAGGTCCGCGCGGGCCCGTTCCGAGGTCCTCGCGGGGCGCGTCCGGGCGCCCCGACGGGTTACAGTGCGGAGATCAGCAGACCTGCACGGTGAGGCCCCCACAGTGTTGACGCAGACCACCACCAGGGTGCTCGAGCCCAGCGACCTCGAAGCCGCGCTCGAGGTACTCGACCGCGACCCGGTCGCCAACGCCTTCGTCACCTCCCGCGTCCAGGTCGCCGGCCTCGACCCCTGGCGCCTCGGCGGGGAGATGTGGGGCTACTACGAGGGCGGCGAGCTGCGCTCCCTCTGCTACGCGGGCGCCAACCTCGTACCGGTCTGCGCCACGCCCGAGGCCGTACGCGCCTTCGCCGACCGCGCCCGCAGGACCGGCCGCCGCTGCTCCTCCATCGTCGGCCCCGCCGAGCCCACGGCGGCCCTGTGGCGGCTGCTGGAGCCCCACTGGGGCCCCGCCCGCGACGTGCGCGCCCACCAGCCGCTGATGGTCACCGAGGAGCCCTCGGCCGAGGTCGGCCCCGACCCACTGGTCCGCCGCATCCGAAAGAACGAGATGGACCTGATCATGCCGGCGTGCGTGGCCATGTTCACCGAGGAGGTCGGCGTCTCGCCGATGGCCGGCGACGGCGGCCTCCTCTACCAGGCGCGGGTGGCCGAACTCGTGGGCTCCGGCCGGTCCTTCGCCCGCGTCGAGGACGGCCGGGTGGTCTTCAAGGCCGAGATCGGCGCCGCCACCGCCCGGGCCTGCCAGATCCAAGGGGTCTGGGTGGCCCCCGAGTTCCGCGGCCGGGGCCACTCCGAGACCGGCATGGCCGCCGTGGTCGAGTTCGCGCTGCGGGACGTCGCACCGGTGGTCAGCCTGTACGTCAACGACTTCAACACCGCCGCCAGGGCCGCGTACCGGCGGGTGGGCTTCCGTGAGGTCGGCGCCTTCATGAGCGTGCTGTTCTGACGTGCGGGGGTGCCGATCCGGCCGTCGGACCGGGCGGCGGCGGCCTGCCCCCGGGGACCCGGTGACGGCTCCGTGACCGCCGAGTAGGGTGCCCGCATGCTGCATACGCCCGGGGCCGACCCCCGCCTCCCCGCCGGTGTCGTGATCCGCCCGCTGGACCTCGCCGAGCGCGTGGACGAGGCGCTGGAGGTCCAGGCCGTCGCCTTCGGGCTCAGCGACGAAGAGGTCGGCATCCGGCGCCACATCGTGCAGCGGCACATGAAACTGCCCGGCGCGCGGTCGCTGGGCGCCTTCACCGAGGACGACGGGCGGCTGGTCGGCTTCGTGTACGGGATGCCCAACGACCGTACGCACTGGTGGTCCACCGTCGTCGAGCCGTACCTGCGGGCCGGGGGAGCGGAGGGCTGGCTCGACGGCTCCTTCGTCATCACCGAACTGCACGTCCACCCGGGCTTCCAGGGCCGGGGCGTGGGCCGCGAACTGATCACCAGGATCACCGACACCGCCGAGGAGACCCGCTCCATCCTCTCGGCCATCGACATCGAGTCCCCCGCGCGGGGCCTCTACCGCTCGCTGGGGTACCACGACCTCGCGCGGCGCGTGTACTTCCCGAGCGCGGCCCAGCCGTACGCCGTCATGGGCGCGCCGCTGCCGCTGCCCCGGCGCGTGCGGCTGCGCAGCGTGTAGCGGGTAAACCGGTACGGCCGGACGGTCCCGCTCGGCTAGCCTCCTGCGCACCACCACACTTTCGTGAGCAGGAGCGCGTGATGTCCCAGTCCGTCCAGAGGTTGTCCCGGCTGATGGTGAAGACCCTGCGGGAGGACCCGGCGGACGCGGAGACGCTGAGCCACCGGCTCCTGGTGCGGGCGGGCTACGTACGCCGCACCGCGGCCGGCGTCTGGAGCTGGCTGCCGCTCGGCAAGAAGGTGCTGGACAACGTCACGCGCGTGGTCCGCGAGGAGATGGACGCCGCCGGGGCGCAGGAGGTGCTGCTGCCGGCGCTGCTGCCCCGCGAGCCGTACGAGGTGAGCGGGCGCTGGAACGAGTACGGCGACCTGCTCTTCCGGCTGAAGGACCGCAAGGGCGCCGAGTACCTGCTCGGGCCCACGCACGAGGAGATCTTCACCCAGGTGGTGAAGGACCAGTGCACGTCCTACAAGGACCTGCCGGTGACGCTCTACCAGATCCAGACGAAGTACCGGGACGAGGCCCGGCCGCGCTCGGGGGTGCTGCGCGGGCGCGAGTTCCAGATGAAGGACGCGTACTCCTTCGACACGACCGATGAGGGCCTGGCGGCCTCCTACGCGGTCCAGCGCGAGGCGTACCGGCGGATCTTCACCCGGCTCGGGCTGGACTTCCGGATCGTGTCGGCGGTGTCCGGCGCGATGGGCGGCTCGGCCTCCGAGGAGTTCCTCGCCCCGGCCGCCGCGGGCGAGGACACCTTCGCGTACTGCCCCTCCTGCGGGTACGCGGCCAACACCGAGGCCGTCACCTTCCCCCTCGCACCGGTGTCCGCCGATTCGGTGGGGCCGGTGGAGGAACTGGCCACCCCGGACACCCCGACCATCGAGAGCCTCGCCGCGCACCTGGGCGTCCCCGCGTCGGCCACGCTGAAGAACCTGCTGGTGAAGGTGGACGGGGAGATCGTGGCCGTCGGCGTGCCCGGGGACCGGGAGGTCGACCTCGGCAAGCTCGGCGAGCACCTGGCGCCCGCGGTCGTGGAGCTGGTGACGGAGGCGGACTTCGCGGACCGGCCCGACCTGGTACGCGGCTACGTCGGCCCGCAGGGCCTGGAGAAGGTGCGCTACCTCGCCGACCCGCGGATCGCGCCGGGCACGTCGTGGGTGACGGGCGCGAACCGCGCCGACACCCATGCGCGGAACGTGGTGTGCGGCCGGGACTTCGAGGTGGACCGGTACCTGGACGTGGTCGTGGTCCGGGACGGCGACCCGTGCCCGGCCTGCGGGGCGGGGCTGCGGCTGGACCGGGCCATCGAGGTGGGCCACATCTTCCAGCTGGGCCGCAAGTACGCCGACGCGTTCGGCCTGGACGTGCTGGGCCCGGAGGGCAAGCCGGTCCGGGTGACCATGGGCTCGTACGGCATCGGGGTGTCGCGGGTGGTGGCGGCCCTGGCGGAGCAGACCGCGGACGAGCGCGGGCTGCGCTGGCCGGCCGAGGTGGCCCCGGCGGACGTGCACGTGGTGGCCGCGGGCAAGGCCGTGCAGCAGGCGCTGGCCGAGGAGGCGGCGACGGCGCTGGCGGCGCGGGGCCTGCGGGTCCTGCTGGACGACCGGCCGGGACTGTCGCCGGGCGTGAAGCTGA
The DNA here is from genome assembly GCF_044759225.1 of Streptomyces sp. NPDC101132. Taxonomy (NCBI): domain Bacteria; kingdom Bacillati; phylum Actinomycetota; class Actinomycetes; order Kitasatosporales; family Streptomycetaceae; genus Streptomyces; species Streptomyces sp. NPDC101132. The sequence continues at coordinate 42,192 of NZ_JBIVYX010000022.1, read as the reverse complement.
CCGATGCCGAGCTGATCGGGGTGCCGTGGGTGGTCGTCGCGGGGCGCCGGGCCGGGGAGGGCGTCGTGGAGCTCCAGGACCGCGGTGCGGGCACCCGCACGGAGCTCCCGCTGTCCGAAGCGGTGCCGCGGGTCGCGGGCTGACCCTTCCAGTACGGTCCGCCCTGCGGGGTCCCGTGCCGGGTGCGGGTGGGTTGCCCGGACCCCGCTCCTCAAACGTCGGAGGGGCTGTACGAAGCCTCGCCGGCGTTTGAGGCGCGGGGGGCCCGGAGGCAGCGCCCCCGGTTCCGGGAAGGGGCGGGGTGGGGGAACGGCTCCGCGCAGCGGCACTACGGCAACGGGTCGCCCGCTTCGCCCGCCTCCGACCGGCCGCGCGTACGTGCCGCCGCCCCGGGCCACGTCCCGGACTCCGGTACCACGTCCGGCAGTTCCGGCACCGCCGAGGCCCCGGCCACGGTGTCCGGCGCCTCGACGGCGGTGCGCTCCGCGTCCGGCAGAGGCGCAGCCTCCCGTGCGTCGGGCTCGGTGCCCGAGGGGGCAGGCTCCGGCCGAGGCGCGGCCGCCGGCGTCCGCTCCGCGGCCCGCCCGCCGCCCTGCCGCTCGGACGGCACCGGCTGGGCCTCCGCCGCCCGTTCCAGGAACCGCAGCAGTTCCACCGGGAAGGGGAGGACCAGCGTCGAGTTCTTCTCCGCCGCCACCGCGACCACCGTCTGCAGCAGCCGCAGCTGCAGCGCCGCCGGCTGGTCGGCCATCACCCCGGCCGCCTCCGCCAGCTTCCGCGAGGCCTGGAGTTCCGCGTCCGCGTTGATGACCCGGGCCCGCCGCTCGCGGTCCGCCTCCGCCTGCCGGGCCATCGACCGCTTCATCGTCTCCGGCAGCGAGACGTCCTTGATCTCCACGCGGTCGATCTGCACGCCCCAGCCCACCGCCGGGCTGTCGATCATCAGCTCCAGGCCCTGGTTCAGCTTCTCCCGGTTCGACAGCAGGTCGTCCAGGTCAGACTTGCCGATGATCGACCGCAGCGAGGTCTGCGCCATCTGCGAGACCGCGAACCGGTAGTCCTCCACCTCGACGATCGCGTTCGCCGGATCGATCACCCGGAAGTACACGACCGCGTCCACCCGCACCGTGACGTTGTCCCGGGTGATGCCCTCCTGGGCCGGCACCGGCAGCGTCACGATCTGCATGTTCACCTTCCGCAGGCGGTCCACCAGCGGCACGATCATCGTGAACCCGGGCGGCCGCACGCCCGGGCGGAGCCGGCCGAGCCGGAACACCAGGCCCCGCTCGTACTGCTTCACGATGCGCGCCGCCGTGGCCACGTAGACCGTGACGCCCACGGCCGCCGCCACACCCGCTGCCAGCAGTTCTTCGACCATGACGGCCCCCTGCCAGACTTGTCCGTCCAATGACGGTATGCCCAGCTCTGACCGCCCCGACGCGGGCCCTAGAGCCAGGAGCCGAACTCCAGCAGCATCTCGGCGTCCCGCCGACGCCCCGCGGCCAGCGCCCGGGTGCCGGACTCCACCGCGCGGAAGAGCGTCCAGCCGCGCAGCCGGTCCCGGTCCACCTCCAGGGAGTCGGCCAGCCTGTTCACCCGGCGCTTGGCGCCCGCGGCGCCCGTGGACGAGGCCAGCTGGTCCTCCAGCCGGTCCCTGACCAGCCGCGCCAGGTCGTACGCCCGCTCGCCGACCAGCGGCTCGGGCCCGACCGTCAGCCACGGCGCCCGGTCGCCCGCCAGCACCTTGCCCTGCCGGAACGCGCCGTGGAGCAGCAGTTCCTCGGGCGGGAAGACCGTCAGCTCGTCGCGGACCGCGAGGGCCTGCCGGACCAGCGGCTGCGCCTCCTCGGGCGCCTTGGCCATCGGCTCGGCCTGGCGCGCGGTGCGCTCGGCCACCGTCTCGAAGGAGTGCCCCGGCGGCGGGGCCACCCACAGCCGCCGGATCGTCCCGCAGGCCTCCAGCAGCGCCTTCGCGTCCGGCAGCGAACGCAGCGACACCTCCGGCTGGAGCCGCTCCAGCAACAGGGCGTCGTCGTCGTGCCGCGTGTCGAGGACCCGTACGGCGCCGAACCCGCCCCAGTGCGCCAGCGCCGCGAGCTCGTCCCCGGGGACCGCGGACGGCGGGGCCAGCTTCAGCGTGGCCGGCGTGCCGTCGGAGTACCGGACGAGGACGACCAGGCTGCTCCGGCCGCCCGGGGCCTGCACGCGCTGCGCGGTCAGCCCCCGCCGGTCCAGCGCCTCGCGGGCCAGCCCGGGGAGCGCGCGGAGCCACTGCGCCGGTGCGTCTTCGGACCTCTCGCCGAGCGCCCGGACAAGCCGCTCGGGCGGTTCGAAAGCCATACGTGCAAGGTCCCTTTCAGCTGTTCCTGGCTCGTTGTGATCGTTCCACGAGCCCAGGGAAGGCTACGCCGCCTCCCCGCCAGCGTGCCGCGCGCAGGGCCGCCTCGCTCAGCGCGGCCGCCGCCCGCAGGCGCAGGGGACCCTCCGCGGCGCGCACCAGATCCGAGTACGCGCCCGCGATCCGGTCCTCGATCCCGGCCGCCAGCAGCTCCGCGTCGGCGGGGGTCCGTACGGGTGCCGGGAGCGCGTACGCCGCCTCCGACGGGCGCGGGGTGCCGCCCAGCTCCCGCACGGTGCGGGCCAGTTCGTCGCGCCGGGCGTGGTGGGCGGCGTACGCCTGCCGCGCCTCGGCGGCCCTGGCCTCCCCGGCGCGGGCGCCCACCACCCCGTAGCCGTACACGGCCGCGTGCTCGGCGGCGAGCGCCGCCTGGGCCGCGGCGAGCACGCCGGGTCCGGTCTCCGGCTTGTCGCTCATGACGGCTCCGATCCGGTGGGCGCGGTGGTGAGGAGGTACGCGTGGACGCCGCCGCAGGCGGCGACCGAGGCCAGCAGCCGGGCCAGCTCGCCGGGCGCCCCCGCCAGGGCGGCGGTGTGCGCGGCCGCGGTACGGCGCTCCGCGTCGGCCAGTGCCGCGAGGGCGGCCTCGGGTCGCGCGGGCACCGCCGCCGCCGACGGCGTGGCCGCGGACGGGGCCGGGGAGGCGGGTACGGAGGAAGCCGTCCCGGCCGGCGGCGCCGCCGCCACCGGCGACCCGGACGGTGCGGGCGTCGCCGCGGGCGGGGCGCCGGCCGGGGCGAGGGCGCCGGCGTGCGCGGCGACCGAGGCGCGCAGGGGCGCGAGGCGCGGGCCGAGGGCCGGGTGGGCGGCGAGCGTGGCGTCGTAACGTTCCAGCAGGGCGCGGGTCTCCCGGACGGCCGAGTCCCTGATCCGCCGTTCGGGTGGTACCCGCTCGGCCCGCGGCCGCCCGGCGGAGCCGCCGCCGTCCGAGCACCCGGCGAGCAGGGCGGCGCCCGCGGCCCCGGTACCGGCGGCGAGCAGGCTTCTTCGCGAGGGGCGCGCGGGCGGGGGGAGCGGCACGGTGACGTCCTCGGGGTGGCAGGGGGCGGCGGGACGCTGATCACCGTACCGGTGGCGTCCGGCCACGGGGCGGACGGCAACACCCCCTGGGACCGGATACCCTTTGGTCTGACACGCGACGGAAACCACAACAGCACACGCGGCCGAGGAGTCACCCGGATGAGCACCACCCAGAGCGACAGGCTGCGCGGGCTGCTGGAGCCGCTCGTCGACGCCAAGGGACTGGACCTCGAGGACATCGAGCTCTCCAGGGCGGGCCGTCGGCGGATGCTGCGGATCGTGGTCGACTCCGACGAGGGCCTCGACCTGGACCTGTGCGCCGAGCTGAGCCGTGAGATCTCCGACAAGCTCGACGAGACCGACGTGATGGGCGAGGACGAGTACCAGCTGGAGGTCAGCTCCCCCGGTGCGGACCGCCCGCTGAAGGAGCACCGCCACTACGTGCGGGCCGTCGGCCGCCTCGTGAACTTCCAGCTCGCCGAGGGCGGAGACCTGGTCGCGCGGATCCTGGACGTCGACGACGAGGGCCTCGACCTGGAGGTGCCGGGCGTGAAGGGGCGCAAGCCCACCGCCCGCCGCATCGCCTTCACGGAGATCGCCAAGGCGCGTGTCGAGATCGAGTTCAACCGCAAGGACAAGAAGGAAGAGGAGGCGTAGCCGTGGACATCGACATGAGTGCCCTGCGGGGTCTGGTCAGGGAGAAGGAGATCTCCTTCGATCTGCTGGTCGAGGCGATCGAGTCGGCCCTCCTCATCGCGTACCACCGGACCGAGGGAAGCCGCCGCCGCGCCCGCGTCGAGCTGGACCGCACCAACGGCCACGTGACGGTGTGGGCGAAGGAGGACCCGCAGGACCTGGAGGAGGGGCAGGAGGCGCAGGAGTTCGACGACACCCCGTCGGGCTTCGGCCGGATCGCCGCCACCACCGCCAAGCAGGTCATCCTGCAGCGTCTGCGCGACGCCGAGGACGACCTGACCTTCGGCGAGTTCGCGGGCCGCGAGGGCGACGTCATCACCGGCGTCGTCCAGCAGGGCAAGGACCCCAAGAACGTCCTCGTCGACATCGGCAAGCTGGAGGCCATCCTGCCCGTGCAGGAGCAGGTCCCCGGCGAGGAGTACACGCACGGTCTGCGCCTGCGCACCTACGTGGTCCGCGTCGCCAAGGGCGTCCGCGGTCCGTCCGTGACCCTGTCGCGCACCCACCCGAACCTGGTCAAGAAGCTGTTCGCCCTGGAGGTCCCGGAGATCGCCGACGGCAGCGTCGAGATCGCCGCGATCGCCCGTGAGGCCGGCCACCGCACCAAGATCGCGGTGCGGTCCACCCGTTCGGGCCTGAACCCCAAGGGCGCCTGCATCGGCCCGATGGGCGGCCGGGTGCGCAACGTGATGGCCGAACTGCACGGCGAGAAGATCGACATCGTCGACTGGTCGGACGACCCGGCGGAGATGGTCGCGAACGCGCTGTCACCCGCCCGGGTGAGCAAGGTCGAGATCGTCGACCTGGGCTCGCGGTCGGCCCGCGTGACCGTCCCCGACTACCAGCTGTCGCTGGCCATCGGCAAGGAGGGCCAGAACGCCCGCCTCGCCGCGCGGCTCACCGGCTGGCGCATCGACATCCGGCCGGACACCGAGCCGGCGGAATAAAACCGCTACCGGCCGGGGTTCACCGGCCGGTAGACAGGTGTCACCCGGCCGTGCCGGGTGCTGTCCATCGACAACATCCGTTCGATTTCTCGCCCAAAGGGGTGAGGTCGGTACGGGGAGGTAGACTTAAGAGTGTCTGGCCGGACGCATGCCCGCGCATGCCCTGAGCGCACCTGCGTGGGGTGCCGGGAGCGAGCGGCCAAGAACGATCTGCTGCGGATCGTGGTGAGCGGGGACGAGTGCGTCCCCGACCGTCGCGGTACGCTGCCCGGCCGGGGTGCGTATCTGCATCCCGCCGTGGTCTGCCTCGACCTGGCGGTCCGCCGCCGGGCGTTCCCCAGGGCCCTGCGGGTCCAGAGGGCGCTCGACACGGCGGAACTGCGCAAGGCCGTTGAGGCGACACCGTAAGAAGAAGTACGGCACGGATACCCCGTGCGGTCAGGTACCTCGCGAGTTGGAAGTAGGTCGAGATTGCGATGAGCACTCGATGAGTACGCGATGAGTACGCCCATGAAGTAGCGACGGTCCGGCGGTAACCCGGACCTAAAAGGAGCGAAGTGGCTAAGGTCCGGGTATACGAACTCGCCAAGGAGTTCGGGGTTGAGAGCAAGGTCGTCATGGCCAAGCTCCAAGAACTCGGTGAATTCGTCCGTTCGGCGTCCTCGACGATCGAGGCGCCCGTTGTACGCAAACTGACCGACGCTCTGCAGGGTCCCGGCGGCGCCGGCAAGTCCCCTGCGAAGCCCGGTGCGCCCCGCAAGGCGGCGCCCTCTCCCGCGAAGCCGGCGGCCCCCGCGCCGTCCCCGGCCGCCGCGGCACGTCCTGCTGCCCCGAAGCCCGGCGCACCGGCCCCCAAGCCGGCCGCTGCCGAGGCCCCCGCGGGCGGCGCTCCGGTGACCCCGGCCGCCTCCGGCCCGCGTCCCGGTCCGAAGGCTCCGGCCCCGAAGCCGGCTCCGGCCGCTCCGGCTCCGGTCGCCGCGGAGTTCCAGGCGCCCCCGGCGGCTCCGGCCGCCTCTCGTCCGTCCGCGACCCCGGGCCCGCGCCCGACCGGTCAGCGTCCGGCCGCCTCCGGCCAGGGTGGTGCCCGTCCGGGCGCCCCGCGTCCGGCCGGCGCGACCCCCGGTGCCCAGGCCCCCCGTCCGGGTGGCGCCCAGGCCCCGCGTCCCGGTGGTGCCCGTCCCGCGGGTCCGCGTCCGGGCAACAACCCCTTCACCTCCGGCGGCTCCACCGGCATGGCGCGCCCGCAGGCGCCCCGTCCGGGCGGCGCGCCGCGCCCCGGTGCCCCCGGCGCCGGTGCTCCCGGCCCGCGCCCGCAGGGCGGTCCCGGCGGTGCCCCGCGCCCGCAGGGTCCCCGTCCCACCCCCGGTGGCATGCCCCGTCCGCAGGGCGGTGCCCCGCGTCCGGGCGGCGCTCCCGGTGGTAACCGTCCGAACCCGGGCATGATGCCGCAGCGTCCCGCTGCCGGCCCGCGTCCGGGCCCCGGCGGCCGTGGTCCCGGTGGCCCCGGCGGCCGTCCGGCCGGTCCCGGCGGCGGCGGTCGTCCCGGCTTCGCCGGTCGTCCGGCCGGTCCGGGCGGCGGCGGTCGTCCCGGCGGCGGTGGCGGCGGCTTCGGCGGTCGTCCCGGTGGCGGCGGCGGTGCTCCCGGCGGTGGCGGCGGCTTCGGCGGTCGTCCCGGCTTCGGTGGCCGTCCCGGCGGCCCGGGTGCCCGTGGCGGCACGCAGGGTGCCTTCGGCCGTCCCGGCGGCCCGGCCCGTCGTGGCCGCAAGTCGAAGCGTCAGAGGCGCCAGGAGTACGAGGCCATGCAGGCCCCGTCCGTGGGCGGCGTGATGCTGCCCCGCGGCAACGGCGAGACCGTTCGCCTGTCGCGCGGTGCGTCCCTCACCGACTTCGCGGAGAAGATCAACGCCAACCCGGCGTCGCTGGTCGCGGTCATGATGAACCTCGGCGAGATGGTCACTGCCACGCAGTCCGTCTCCGACGAGACCCTCCAGCTCCTCGCGGGCGAGATGAACTACGAAGTTCAGATCGTCAGCCCGGAGGAGGAGGACCGCGAGCTGCTCGAGTCCTTCGACATCGAGTTCGGCGAGGACGAGGGCGGCGAGGAGTTCCTCGTCGCGCGTCCGCCGGTCGTGACCGTCATGGGTCACGTCGACCACGGCAAGACCCGACTCCTCGACGCGATCCGCAAGACCAACGTGGTCGCGGGCGAGGCCGGCGGCATCACCCAGCACATCGGTGCCTACCAGGTCTCCACCCAGGTCAACGACGAAGACCGCAAGATCACCTTCATCGACACCCCGGGTCACGAGGCGTTCACCGCCATGCGTGCCCGTGGTGCCAAGTCGACCGACATCGCGATCCTCGTGGTGGCGGCCAACGACGGTGTCATGCCGCAGACGATCGAGGCCCTGAACCACGCCAAGGCGGCCGACGTGCCGATCGTGGTCGCGGTCAACAAGATCGACGTCGAGGGTGCCGACCCGGTCAAGGTGCGCGGTCAGCTGACCGAGTACGGCCTGGTGGCCGAGGAGTACGGCGGCGACACGATGTTCGTCGACATCTCCGCCAAGCAGGGTCTGCACATCGACTCCCTGCTGGAGGCCGTGGTCCTCACCGCCGACGCCTCGCTCGACCTGCGGGCCAACCCGGAGCAGGACGCGCAGGGTATTGCGATCGAGTCCCACCTCGACCGCGGCCGCGGTGCCGTCTCGACCGTCCTGGTCCAGCGCGGAACGCTGCGCATCGGCGACACCATGGTCGTCGGCGACGCGTACGGCCGTGTCCGCGCGATGCTCGACGACAAGGGCAACAACGTCGAGGAAGCTGGTCCGTCGACCCCCGTCCTGGTCCTGGGTCTCACCAACGTCCCCGGCGCCGGCGACAACTTCCTCGTCGTCGACGAGGACCGTACGGCCCGCCAGATCGCCGAGAAGCGCGCGGCGCGCGAGCGCAACGCCAACTTCGCCAAGCGCACCCGCCGGGTGTCCCTCGAGGACCTCGACTCCGTGCTCAAGGCCGGTCTGGTCCAGGAACTCAACCTCATCATCAAGGGCGACGCGTCCGGTGCGGTCGAGGCCCTGGAGAGCTCGCTGCTCCAGCTCGACGTCGGCGAGGAGGTGGACATCCGCGTCCTGCACCGCGGTGTGGGTGCGGTCACCGAGTCCGACATCGACCTGGCGATGGGCTCCGACGCCATCGTCATCGGCTACAACGTCCGTGCGGCCGGCCGTGCCGCGCAGATGGCGGAGCGCGAGGGCGTCGACGTCCGCTACTACTCGGTGATCTACCAGGCCATCGAGGAGATCGAGGCGGCCCTCAAGGGTCTCCTCAAGCCGGAGTACGAAGAGGTCGAGCTCGGCACGGCGGAGATCCGCGAGGTCTTCCGCTCGTCCAAGCTGGGCAACATCGCCGGTGTCCTGGTCCGGTCGGGCGAGGTCAAGCGCAACACCAAGGCGCGCCTCATCCGCGACGGCAAGGTCGTCGCGGAGAACCTCACCATCTCCGGTCTGCGCCGCTTCAAGGACGACGTCACCGAGATCCGCGAGGGCTTCGAGGGTGGTATCAACCTCGGAAACTTCAACGACATCAAGATCGACGACGTCATCGCGACGTACGAGATGCGCGAGAAGCCGCGCGGCTGACGCCCGGCTGTTCGTACAGGGCACTTCCCGGCGTGAGCCGGGGGATGTCGTGACCGGGGCCGGTCGGCGGAATTTCCGTCGATCGGCCCCGGCCGTTGCGTGTACGGTTTGGATGTTCCTGCCAAGCGACGGCTGGCGGACCACCGAACCCGAACCGGCGGGACATCCGGATCTGCATGTACGTGGGGACTCTGTCCTTCGACCTGCTCCTCGGCGACGTACGTTCGCTGAAGGAGAAGCGCTCCATCGTCAGGCCCATCGTTTCCGAGCTCCAGCGGAAGTTCTCCGTGAGCGCGGCCGAGGTCGGCGACCAGAACCTCCATCGCCGGGCCCATCTGGGGGTCGCCATGGTGTCGGGGGACGTGGGGCACCTGTCGGACGTGCTCGACCGCTGTGAGCGACTGGTCGCGGCACGTCCTGAAGTGGAGCTGCTGTCGGTGCGCCGACGCCTCCACGGTGATGAAGACTGAACTGCTTGACTTGCAAGAAAAGAAGGAGACGGACCAGTGGCCGACAACGCGCGGGCGAAGAAGCTGGCGGACCTCATCCGGGAGGTGGTCGCCGAGAAGCTGCAGCGTGGCATCAAGGACCCGCGGCTCGGTACGCACGTGACCATCACGGACACCCGCGTCACCGGCGACCTGCGGGAGGCCACGGTCTTCTACACGGTCTACGGTGACGACGAGGAGCGCGCGAGCGCCGCGGCGGGCCTGGAGAGCGCCAAGGGCATCCTGCGCTCCGCGGTCGGCCGCGCGGCGGGCACCAAGTTCACGCCCACCCTGACGTTCGTGGCGGACGCCCTCCCGGAGAACGCCAAGACCATCGAGGACCTCCTCGACAAGGCGCGCGCCTCGGACGCGCAGGTGCGGGAGGCCTCCTCCAACGCCACGTACGCGGGCGAGGCCGACCCCTACAAGAAGCCGGGCGAGGACGAAGCCGCGGAATGAGCAAGCACACCCCGACTCCGGACGGCCTTGTCATCGTCGACAAGCCGTCCGGCTTCACTTCGCACGACGTCGTGGCCAAGATGCGCGGGATCGCCAAGACCCGCCGCGTCGGCCACGCCGGCACCCTCGACCCCATGGCCACGGGCGTGCTCGTGCTCGGCGTCGAGAAGGCCACCAAGCTCCTCGGCCACCTCGCGCTGACCGAGAAGGAGTACCTCGGCACCATCCGGCTCGGCCAGAACACGGTCACGGACGACGCCGAGGGCGAGATCACCTCGTCCGCCGACGCCTCGGGCGTGACCCGGGAGGCGGTGGACGCGGGCGTCGCCAAGCTGACCGGCGACATCATGCAGGTGCCGTCCAAGGTCAGCGCCATCAAGATCGACGGCAAGCGCTCGTACACCCGCGTCCGCGAGGGCGAGGAGTTCGAGATCCCGGCCCGTCCGGTGACCGTGTCCTCGTTCCACGTCTACGACATGAGCGAGTCCGAGGCCGAGGACGGCACCAGGGTCGTCGACCTCGTCGTCTCGGTCGTCTGCTCCAGCGGTACGTACATCCGCGCGCTCGCCCGCGACCTCGGCGCCGACCTCGGCGTCGGCGGGCACCTCACGGCGCTGCGGCGCACGCGGGTCGGCCCGTACAAGATCGACCGCGCGCGCACCCTGGACCAGCTCCAGGAGGAGCTGACCGTCATGCCCGTCGCGGACGCCGCCCAGGCGGCCTTCCCGCGCTGGGACCTCGACGAGAAGCGGGCGCGGCTGCTGGGCAACGGCGTCCGGCTGGAGATGCCGGACGAGTACCCGTCGGGGAAGCCCGTCGCGGTGTTCGGGCCCGACGGGAAGCTGCTGGCGCTGGTCGAGAGCAAGGGCGGCAAGGCGAAGTCCCTGGCGGTCTTCGTCTGACGACCCGGGCCCGCGCCCGCCCCTGATCCGGCTCCGCCCGGTGGGCGGGGCGGTCCGCCGCCGTGCCCGAGGAGGCCGGTCCGTACCTGGTACGGACCGGCCTCCTGGCGTTGGGCGGGCGCACCGCGCCGGTTTCCGGGGCCTTGGACACGCCGCGGAGCGGTGAGCGCACCCCCCTGTGCCGCTCACCGCTCCGCGTCCCCCTCACTTCCCCCCGCTCGGTCTCTATCCATCCGACACCCGCTATTCACCCGTCCGAGGAGGCGCTCGGAGTGAATGGAGGGAGCGCGAGGGGGCGCTTTATGTGCGCGTCCTGTTCCGTCGATCTTCACCGGCCTAACGTCGTCCGTACGGGGAGACGGGGAGGTCGGTCGCGATGCGGGCTGTGGGTGCCACGGCGGACGGGCCCGAGGCGATGCTCGTGCGGATCCGGGACCGGGCCGGGCGGCCGTGGGGCAGCGGGTTCGTCGCCGACGACCGCGGCACCGTCCTGACCAGCCGCGCCGCCGTCACCGGCCCCGATCCGCTGGTGCTGCACGGCCCCGAACGCGTCTGCGAGGTGGACCCGGCGGCGGTCACGGTGCTGGGCGCGAGCGGGCTCGCGCTGGTGCGCACCGGGGGCGCGGACCTCGGCCTGCCGCCGCTGCCGGTCGCCGCGCGGGAGCGGATCGCCCCGGGTACGTACGTACGGCTCGCCGCCCGCGGCTGGCGCCAGGCGCGGATCCTGAGGGCGGGGCCCGAGCTGGACCTGGCCATCGGCACGGACGGCCGGGACGCGCTGCTGCTGGGCGGGGAGACGCGCGGCGGGCCGGTGCTGGACGCGGAGACCGGGGCGGTGCTCGCGGTGCTGGACGGCGGCCCCCGGGCCGTGCCGCTGCGCGCCGCGGAGCCGGACCGGGCCGGGGAGCTGGCGGAACTGCTCGCGCGGAACGCGGCGACCGTGCCGGCCCACGGCACCGAGCTCAATCTGGCGGGTGCGCTGCGGCTCACCGGGATCACGCTGGGGGCGGCCGGCGAGGCGCTGTGGGGCGCGGAATCCGGTGCCGTGGTGGAACGCGCGGCGATCGTGACGGAACTGGCCTGCTTCGAGGCGGGAGCGGCACCGGTGTGCGCCGTGGTGGGCCGGCCTGGTACCGGCCGCACGACGGAGCTGGCGGCCTGGGCCGGGCGGCGCGTGCGGAGCGGGGCTCCCGCGCCGACGGTCTGGCTGCGGGGTGCGGACCTGATGGTGGGCGACCGTTCCGTCGGCGACGCCGTGGCGCGGGCCCTGGGGGAGGCGGACCGGATCCTGACGGACGGGGGTGCCGGGGCGGGAGCGGGAGACGGTGCCGGAGCGGGAGCAGGGGCCGGTGACGCTGTCGGGGACGGGGAGGCGCTCGCGGAGCGGGTGGCCCGCCTTTCCGCCGGTGCGGGGCGGCCGCTGCTCGTGGTGCTGGACGCGCCCGAGGAGATGCCGGGGGCGCTGGGCCGGGCGCTGGACACGTGGTGGGACGGGACCGTCGGCTGGCTGCGGGACACCGGGGCCCGGCTGGCGGTGGGCTGCCGCCCGGAGTTCTGGGAGCGGGTCGGATTCCCGGAGGCGGTGGTGGTGGGGCTGGGCGACCTCGCCGCGGGGGAGGCGGAGCGGGCCCGGCGGCTGTACGGAGTGCCCGACGGTGCCGTGGCGGCCCGGGACGCGGGTCATCCGCTGACGCTGCGGCTGCTGGGGGAGGTGCGGGCGGCCGGAGTCACCGCGGGCTGCCCTGGCCGGGACGAGGTCTTCGCCGCCTACCTCGACCTGGTGTGCCTGCGCGTCGCGGCCCGCCTGACGGAGCGGGGACCCGAGGAGGGTGCCGGATCCTGTGCGGGGCCGTCCGGCGAGGGCACCCGGCCCCGGCCGGCGGCCGCGGGGAGGGACGGGACCGCTACGCGGGGTGCCGGGGACGCCCGGGCGCACGGGTGGCGCACGGGGACCGGCGCCCCGGACGCGGCGGACGGTACGGATCCGGAAGGTCCGGCCGACGGCCCGGGCCGGGGACCCGATCCGGTGCGGGGACCGTACGCGGCCCGCGGAGCCGGCGGGCCGGCCGGAGCCGGCGGCGCGGAGGCCGCGCGCCCCCGCGAGCCACGGCCCGACACCACGACCGGGGGACCGGAGGCGTACGGGAGCACGGGCGCGGGCCGCCCCGGCCGCGGGCGCGCCGGATCCGATGCGTGGGAGCGGGCTGCCGGCCCGGGAGCCGGAGGCCCGCGAGCCGACGGCCCGGGCGAGGGGCTCGGCCGGCGCGCCGGGTCCGGGACGGCCGCCGGGCCGGAGCCGTACTCCCGGCGGGGCGGGCCCGGCGGACGGCAGGGCGCCGGCAGGACCGGCGACGGTCCGGACGCCCGCGGCGGAGCCGCCGGGTGGCGGGGCGGGGGCGTGGAGGCCGCCGGGGGCCGGAGTTCGGGCGGGCCGGACGACCGCGGGCGTGGTGGCGCGGGCGGGGCCGGTGCGGGGGCCGAGGAGTTCGAGGGCGGCGGTGCCGACCCGCTCGGCAGCACGGAGGGGAGTACGCGCGCGGGCCGGGCCGGCGCGCGGAGCGCAGCGCGGGGGAGGGCGTACGGCGTACCCGACGGGCCGTACGGCGTACCCGACGGGCCGCATGGCGTATCCCGTGGGGCGTTCGGCGTGCCCGGCGGGGCGTTCGGTGTGCCCGGTGGGGAAGGCGGGGTGCCACCGGGGGAACGCGGGGTGCCCGCTGGGGAACGCGGGGTGCGGCCCGCCGGGCTGCGACGGGTGGCCGCGCAGGTGGCGGCCCAGGTGCACGAGGCCGCCCGGCGGTGCCTCGGGGCGGGGCGGGGCGCGCTGGACCGTACCGCTTTCGAGGCGCTGTTCCCCCGCGACACCGGCTGGGCCGACGCCGTGCTCGCCGAGGGGCTGATCGTCCCGGCCGGCCCGGGCCACCGGTTCGCCCACGAGGCCCTGGCCGACTGGCTGCAGGGCGCCCACCTCGACGTACCGGCGGCGCTGCGCATGATCCGGGACGCCGGGCCCGGCAGCGCCGGGGTGGTGCCCGAGCGGCTCGGGGTGCTGGTGGAGGGCCTCCTCGCGCTGCGCGGCGAGCGGCTCGTACCGCTGCTGGCCGCCCTGGCCGGGCAGGTGCGCGACGGCACCGCGGGGGAGGCCCGCTGGTGGGCCGTCCGGCTGCTGCGGGAGACGCTGCCCCGGCTGGCCGACCTCACGCCGTACGACGAGGTGCTCCGCGCGCTGGCCCGTGTGCCGTGCCCCGGCCTCGGCGGGCGGTTCTGGGAGCGGCTCCAGCTGCCCGAGGCGTACCGGCTGGACCTCCTGCGCGGGCTCGTGCCGGGCGACGGACCGCCCGGCGCCCCCGACCGCTACCTCGACGCCGTCGCCCGCCGGCTGACCGCCGACCCGCGCACCGTACAGCCGCTGCTCTGCGGCTGGTTCACCGACGAGACCCCGCTCGCCGCCACCCCCGGGGCGACCGTGGCCACCGCCGCTCAAGCCCTGCTGCACACCCACCGGTGCCTCGCTGTGGACGACCTCGCGGAGGCACTGGTCGAGCGGGCCCACCCACGCGCCGACGAACTCCTCGCCGCCCTCGCCGAGGAGGAGCCCTCCGCCCTCTGCCGGGCCGTCGACCGGTGGGCGCACGACACCCGCCCCGAGCGCCGGGCCGCCGCCGCCGCGTACGGCCTCGCGACCGCTCCCTACGCCGTCACACCGGCCGACCGCGCCCTGCTGGGCTACGCCGCCCGGGCCCTGCTCACCCGCCCGGAGGAGACCGGAGAGCACGCCCCGGCCCTGGCCCGGCTGGCCCTGGCACCGGCCGTGTCCTCCGCACCCCCCGGCGGAGGCGTGGCGCGGCGGCCGCGGTGACGGTGGTGACGGTGGTGACATCCCGCCGATACCGATGACGGCCGAGTGGCGCGGGCATGGCAGTCTTAGACCTGCGTAGGGCGTCAGACGCACGAGCGAACGGCGCCGCTGGCACATCGGCAATCACTACAGGGTTCGGGCGAGGAGCGGTCACAGTGCAGCGCTGGCGTGGCTTGGAGGACATCCCCCAGGACTGGGGACGCAGCGTCGTCACCATCGGCTCCTACGACGGCGTCCACCGGGGACATCAGCTGATCATCGGACGGGCGGTGGCCCGGGCGCGCGAGCTCGGCGTGCCCTCCGTCGTCGTCACCTTCGACCCGCACCCCAGCGAGGTCGTCCGCCCCGGCAGCCACCCGCCCCTGCTCGCCCCGCACCACCGCCGTGCCGAGCTGATGGCCGAACTCGGCGTCGACGCGCTGCTGATCCTGCCGTTCACGGCCGAGTTCTCGCAGCTGTCCCCGGCCGACTTCATCGTGAAGGTGCTCGTCGAGGCCCTGCACGCGAAGGCCGTCATCGAGGGCCCGAACTTCCGCTTCGGTCACAGGGCCGCGGGCAACACCGACTACCTGGCCGAGCTGGGCGCCACGTACGACTACGAGGTCGAGGTCGTCGACCTGTACGTGAGCGGTGAGGCGGGTGGCGGCGAGCCGTTCTCCTCGACGCTGACCCGCCGTCTGGTCGCCGAGGGCGACATGGCCGGCGCGGCGGAGATCCTGGGCCGCCCGCACCGCGTCGAGGGCGTCGTCGTCCGCGGTGCGCAGCGCGGGCGCGAACTCGGCTACCCGACGGCGAACGTCGAGACGCTGCCGCACACCGCGATCCCGGCCGACGGTGTGTACGCGGGCTGGCTGACGGCCGACGGCGAGCGGATGCCCGCGGCCATCTCGGTCGGCACCAACCCGCAGTTCGACGGCACGGAGCGGACGGTCGAGGCGTACGCGATCGACCGGGTGGGCCTGGACCTGTACGGGCTGCACGTGACCGTGGACTTCCTCGCGTACGTGCGCGGCATGGCGAAGTTCGAGTCGATCGAGGTGCTGCTCGACGCGATCGCCGACGACGTGAAGAAGGCGCGGGAGCTGACCGAGGCGTACGACGCGCAGCGCTAGGCCCCAGGCCTCCGCAGCGATACGGGTGAGGGCCCGTACCCCCCCTGACGGGGTGGGTACGGGCCCTCACCCGTTCCTCACTGCCGGGCCGGCGGCTGCGGCGGGGCCTGGCCCGGCTGGGGCGGTCCCTGCGGCGGCTGTTGCTGGGGCTGCTGCGGCTGGTGGGGTGCCTGCGGCTGCTGCGGCTGCTGGGGCCAGCCCTGGCCGGGCTGGGGCGGGGCGGTGGGCCACTGCTGCGGGGGCGCGGGTTGCTGGGGCGCGGGCTGCTGGGGCTGCCCGGGGCCCGGCTGCTGGTACGGCTGCCCGCCGGGGTACGGCTGGCCCGGGTACGGACCCGGGCCGCCCGGGTACGGCGGCTGCTGCGGGTGGCCGCCGGGGCCGGGGGCGGGCTGGGCGTACGGCTGTTGGGGCTGGGGCTGGGGCTGGGGGACCGGCTGGCCCGGGTAGCCCTGCGGGGGCATGCCGGGGTGACCGGGCATGCCGGGGTGACCGGGCTGCCCCCACACGCCGTGGGCCTGCTGCGCGCGGGCGAAGTCCTCGGCCACGAGGGTCGCGAGGTGGAAGTACGCCTCGCGGGTCTTCGGCCGCATCATGTCCAGGTCCACCTCGGCGCCGGCCGCCAGGTGCTCGTCGAACGGCACCACGACCACCCCGCGGCAGCGCGTCTCGAAGTGCTGCACGATGTCGTCGACCTTGATCATCTTGCCGGTCTCGCGCACCCCCGAGATCACCGTGAGGGAGCGGGAGACCAGGTCGGCGTACCCGTGGGCGGAGAGCCAGTCGAGCGTGGTGCTCGCGCTGCTCGCGCCGTCCACCGAGGGCGTCGAGATGATGATCAGCTGGTCGGCCAGGTCCAGGACCCCGCGCATCGCGGAGTACAGCAGACCGGTGCCGGAGTCCGTGAGGATGATCGGGTACTGCTTGCCGAGCGTGTCGATCGCGCGGCGGTAGTCCTCGTCGTTGAACGTCGTCGAGACCGCCGGGTCCACGTCGTTGGCGATGATCTCCAGGCCGGAGGGCGCCTGGGAGGTGAACCGCCTGATGTCCATGTAGGAGTTCAGGTACGGGATCGCCTGGACCAGGTCGCGGATCGTCGCCCCGGTCTCGCGCCGCACGCGGCGGCCGAGCGTGCCGGCGTCGGGGTTGGCGTCGATGGCGAGGATCTTGTCCTGCCGCTCGCTGGCCAGGGTGGCGCCGAGCGCGGTGGTGGTCGTGGTCTTGCCGACGCCGCCCTTCAGGCTGATGACGGCGATCCGGTAGCAGGACATCACCGGGGTGCGGATCAGCTCCAGCTTGCGCTGGCGCTCGGCCTCCGCCGCCTTGCCGCCGAAGCGGAAGCGGGAGCCGCCGGGGTTGCTGCGGGGCTTCTGCTTGTTGCGCAGCAGCCGCTCGGAGGACAGCTCCACCGCCGCCGTGTACCCGAGCGGGGCGCCGGGTACGGAGCGCTGCCGGGGGTCGTGCGCGACCGGCGAGGGCCACTGCGCCCCGGCGCGCGGGTCGGCGGCGTGGGGCGGCTGCGGGGCCGGGCCGGGTGCGGGCGCCGGGGCGGGGGCCGGTGCGGGGGCCGGTGCGGGCGACGGAGGTGCCGGTACGGGGCCGGGGGCCGGGAAGCCGTAGCCCTGCGGGGGCTGCTGCTGGGGCGGCGGGAAGCCGTAACCCTGCGGGGGCTGGGGTGCCGGCGGCTGCGGCTGCGGCTGTGCCTGCGGCGGGGCCGGGGGAAGACCGGCTCCCGACAGGTCGGCGGGCGGTACGGGCGCGGAGGCGCCCGTGGCCGGGCTGCCGGGCCGTACGGGCGGGGCGATCCGCATCGTGGGCGGCGACGCCACGTCGGCGGACGGGTCACCGGGCACCGGCGGCACGGCCGCGGCCCGGGGCCCGGCGGGGTACGCGGGTGCAGCGGGGCCGTCGGTCGGGTCGGGACCGAAGGGCAGCGCCGGGGCGTCCTCGGGCCCGAAGGGCGACGTACCGGCGGCGTCGGCCGGGTACGCGGGGGCGTCCGCCGGCGCGGCCGGAAGGCCGGGTACGGCATCGGCCGGGTCGGTGGCGAGTGCCGGCAGGTCCGGGCCGGTGCCGGGGTCCGGCAGCGGGCCGTCGGCGGCGTTCGGCGGGGCCAGTTCCTCGTCCGCGCCGTCGGCGGCACCGGGCGCGGGCGGCGCGGGGCTGCCCGCCGGCTCCGCGTCGGCGGGCTCCGCGACACCGGTCGTCACGTCGGGCATGACGGGGCTCACGACGGACTCCGGCTCCGGGTCCTCGGCCGCCTCCGGTGCCGGCTCGTCGGACTCGTAGAACACCGCGGGCACCGCGAAGTCGGCCGGGTCGGGCGCCGGTTCGGCGTCCGCGTACGGCACGGGAACGGCGTCCGCGGGCTCGGGAGCGGCGGGCGGGGTGTCCCCGGGCGTGGCCGGCGCCGGCTCGGCGGAGGCCTGGACCGCGTCCGCGTCCGCGTCCGCCGGCTCGGGCGCCGTGTAGCCGGCCGGAACCGCGTCGACGGGCTCGGCCGGCGCGGGTGCCGGTGCCGGTACGGCGTCCGTGGGGGCGGGGAACGGCGGAAGCGCGGAGGCGTCCTGCCCCACGGGCACGGCGGGCGGCTGCTGCGCGGCCCAGGGGTTCGGCGCGTAGGGCCCGGCGTCGGCCGCACCCGGTACGGACGCGGAACCGGGGTACGCGTAACCCCCCGGCACACCGTCGGGCGCGGCACCGGGTACGGATCCCTGGCCGGCACCCGGCGGAACCGAGGCGCCGGGTACGTGTCCGGCTGCGGGGAACCCGCCGGGCCCGGGCGTGTAGCCGCCCGGCACGGGACCGGCCCCCGGCGCACCGTCAGGCCCGGTGCCGGGCACGGATCCCTGGCCGGCACTCGGCGGTACCGCGGCCCCGGGGAACCCACTGGGCGCCGGCGCGTGGCCGCCCGGCGCACCCTCGGGCGCGGCACCGGGTACGGATCCCTGGCCGGCGCCGGGCGGAACCGCAGCACCGGGCACGGGGCCGGCACCGGGTGCGTAGCCCCCCGGCACCGGAGCGGCACCGGCACCCGGCACGGGACCGGCACCCGGCACGGGACCGGCACCCTGGCCCGCCTCGCGCGGGGCCCAGTTCGGCTCGAAACCGCTGCCCGGCGGCAGGCCGGGCACCGGAACGCCCGCCACCGGACCCGGCGCAGCGTTCTGCGTGTACCAGGCCGGCGGCGTGTAGTCGATGGTGAACTCGCCCGTCAGCTCGGGCTCCGCGTCGGACTGATCGTCCGTCGGGACGTCACGCGACCCGCCGCGGCTCTCGTTCCGATCGCTGTTCACAAATCCTCCTGCTCTGTCCGAGCACCGGCACTCGGTACTCGTATGGCGCGCCCGGCACAGGCCTTGCCTCTGAACCGTCTCCGAAACCGCCCCGGGCCGGGAGCATCGGCACCGAACCGTTACCGGCCCCGCACACCCCCGGGCTGCCCCTCGGCGGCCTCGACGGGTCACCCGGGACCTCCCCGGTCACCGGACCCGCCGGTCACGGCGGCCCGGCACCAGCCCGGCCCCCGCGCCCACGTTCAGCCTAATCGCGCCGCGCGTCCGGGACCCGGCCCCGTCGGCCCGTAAGCACCCGCCGGGACCGGCCGACGGGCGTCACCCCGCCCCGCGACCGGCGGGCACGCGCCGGGCGCCGCCGACCACCGTCATCCGAACGGGTAGACCACACCGCGCCGCACCGAGCCGCCCCCGGGGCCGCACCGGGCCACCGCCACCGGGCCGCACGCGGTCACCCCGACCGGGCCCGTGCACCAGGCGGCAGCGGTCATCCCCACCGGCCCCCACCGGCCCGCACCCGCCCACCCGCACCCGGCCCGCACCAGACCGCCCCCGGCCACCGCACCGCACGCCACGCCCCCCGCGCCCCGCCCCGGCCCGTCCTCAGTCGATCCGCCGCGCCGCGCCCAGCAGCCCGGTCTCCGCCTCCGTGCCCTGCGTCATCACGAACTGCCGGTCCCGCCCGGTGCACCACAGGGTCACCCCCTCGCCCAGCGTCGGCAGCGCGTCCACCGCGGACCGCGGCAGGCCCATCAGCCGGCCCACCTGCTCCGCCTCGTCCGGGGACACCCGCTGGACGCCCACGAGCGCCGACTGCTCCAGCAGCCGTGCCGCGGCCGGGCTCAGGTAGGGCAGCAGCGTCAGCACCGACTGCCAGGGCCCGGCCACCACGCGCCCGCGCGGCGGCCGCATCCCGCAGTCGCGGACCACCAGCACCGGGCTGCCCGCCGACGCGCCCTGCGGCGGTACCCGGCCCACGTCGTGCAGCGTCACGCACGGCTGGCCGCCGCCCGCGGACTGGGCCAGCGCCGTCCACACGGCCGCGCGCCCCGTCTCCACGGCGACCCGCGCCCCGGTCGCGGCGGCCCGCAGCGCCAGCACCTGGGCCGTCCACAGACCGCCCACCAGCGTGACGTCGTACGGCGTCGGGCGGTTCAGCCCGAGCACCGCGGGCCGGCCGCCGGAATCCACCCCGATGACGACGCCGTCGTCCGCCACCGGCACCGCCAGCGCG
Source organism: Streptomyces sp. NPDC101132 (assembly GCF_044759225.1). Classification (NCBI taxonomy): domain Bacteria; kingdom Bacillati; phylum Actinomycetota; class Actinomycetes; order Kitasatosporales; family Streptomycetaceae; genus Streptomyces; species Streptomyces sp. NPDC101132. The sequence continues at coordinate 22,144 of NZ_JBIVYX010000022.1, read as the reverse complement.
TCCAGTTCCTCGAACGACACCGCGTGCCGCTCCCGGCGGGGTCCCACCAGCCCGTACCCCACCCGCTGCCGAAGACCGCGGCCCATCAGCGCGCACCTCCCAGCGGCAGCGAGGCCAGCACGCCCGGCAGCTGCTCGCGGTCGAGCCGTACCAGCGCGGTCTTCACCCCGCGGGCGATCCGCTCCAGCTCCCGCCGGGCGGCCACCAGTTCCTCGTCACTGCGTCCGGTGATGCGCACGTGCCCGGTCACCGTCACCTCCTGCCGCTCGCTCGCGGCCAGCGTCAGGCTGAAGTTGGTCGCCAGCGCCGGGACCGACGTCAGCAGCGCCACGAACTGCGGCAGCGGCGCCGCGCCGCCGCCCAGCTGGGGCCAGCGCGACACCCAGTACGTGGTGTGCCGGCGGTCGTCGCAGCGCCAGCTGCGCGGGCTCTCCTCCGTGCGCCGGCCCGGCGTTCCGGAGCGCCCGGCCTGGGTGATGGCCATCGGGTTGGCGCAGGTCGACGTGGCCAGCGCGGCCGTCAGTTCCTGCTCCGTCAGCACCGTGGCGCGGAACCCGGCGCCGGCCAGCCGGCTGGCCAGCTGGTCGACGGCGCGTACGACGCACCGCTGGGCCCCCGCGAGCCCGCCGCCCCGCGCGGCGACCGCCTCGGGGCACAGCTCGGGGTCGAGCTTGAGCGCGATCCAGGTGAGCCGGACCGCGGGCGTGCCCGTCTGGGCCTGCAGGGGCGCGTAGTTGCGGGCGGCCATCGACTGCTGCGGCAGGTGCGGCGCGGGCGCGGGCTGGGTGTGCTGCACCAGCTGCGCCGACTCCAGACGGATGCCGTCGGTCTCCAGCACGTCCCGGACGATGCCGAGCGGCAGCGGCCGCGCCGAGCGGTCCGGGCGCAGCGCGGTGGCCTCCAGGTCGACCTGCACCACCGCGGTCAGGAAGGTCCCGTCGCCGACGAGACCCACCGGCCGCCGGTCCCGGTCGCTGATCGTGTACGTACGCAGGGCCGGATCGGCCTCCACCACCGGCGCCAGCCCCGGCTCGGTCCCCGCGGGCACCGTGAACGAGACGGCCCTGCGGCGCCGGGCGCGCAGCGCCATCGCGGTCCCCAGCCACTCCGGCAGCGACCGCTGGTGACGGCGCACCAGGGCCAGCAGCAGCAGCGCCGCCGCGACCACACCGGCCGGCACGAGCAGCATCGGGTCGATCACCCAGGCCACCACCAGCAGTGCCGCGGCGACCTCCAGCAGCACGACCTGTTGCAATCGGAACGGGCCGAAACGCCCCGGAGTCGACCTCGGACGCGGTGTCACCGCGCCCCGGGCCGGACCGGCTTCGGTGACGCGCCGCTCCGTGCCCCCGGCCCGTGGTTCCGTCGCGGTGGCCATCTCTCGCGCCCCTCCCCGGGTGAGAGCCGCGCGCTCCGGAATCACCCAATCCGCCCCAATGAAACCTGACCGCCCCGGTACGGAAGGGACGGGGCGGCGGCCTCACCCTACCCGCCACCCGGGCGCCGTCGATCAACAGGCATAGTAGGGGGCCGGTCCGGCAGTCCGGGCCCGGGGGAACCGGCCCGCCGAGCGGGCCGTGCCGGGAGAAACGGGGAGAAGCGAGCGGTCATGGCATCACGGCGGGACGAGCTCAACGCGTACACCTTTGCGAAGAGGCGGACGGTGGCCGCGTTCCTCCAGCCTTCGGCCACCGGGACCGAGGAGGGCGCCCCGCGCCCGCTGCGCGCGATCGTCCCGGGCATGGTCGTCGGCGCGCTGGTGCTCGCCGGGTTCGGCGCCTGGGGCATGTTCAAGCCCAACGCGCCCAAGGGCTGGGACACCCCGGGCACCAGGGTGATAGTCGGCAAGGACTCCACCACCCGGTACGTGGTGCTCACCACCGGCAGCGGCAAGCACAAGAAGACCCTGCTGCACCCCGTGCTCAACCTCGCCTCCGCGCGACTGTTGCTGACGCCCCAGCAGTTCGAGGTCATCCAGGTCAGCGACGAGATCCTGGACGCCGGCAAGCCGCCCCGCGGGCCGATCCTCGGCATCCCGTACGCCCCCGACCGGCTGCCCACCGCCAAGGACGCCGGCACGGCCAAGCGCTGGGCGGTCTGCCAGCAGCCCGGCGGCAACGGACACGGCACCCAGACCGCCGCCTTCGTCCTCGCCGAGCGCGAGGCGGGCCTCACCGAGGGGTCCCGTCGACTGACCGACGGTCAGGTCCTCTACGTACAGGGACCCGACAAGACCCGCTACCTCGTCGACGCGGCCGGCGTCCGGTACGCCATAAGCGGTCCCAAGGAGGACCGCGAGACCCTCACCCGCGCCCTGGTCGGGGACGGCCGCCCCCAGCAGGTCACCGCCGAGTGGCTGGACACCCTGCGCGCCGGCACGCCCGTCGAGTTCCCCGCGCTGCCCGGCCGCCCCGGCGAGGACGCCAAGGTCTCCGGCCTCGCCACCGCCGACAACCGCGTCGGCATGGTGCTCCGCGCCCAGACCGGCTCGGGCCCGCAGCACTACGTGGTGCTGCCCGGCAAGGTGTCACCGGTCTCGGAGTTCACCGCCTGGCTGCTCATCAACTCCCCGGCCACCGACCGCCTCGACATGGCCGGCCGGGCCCGCGACGTCGACCTCCAGTCCATCGACCCGGGCCGCTCCGCCTTCGCCGGCGACGCCCGCTGGCCGCAGCGCAAGGCCGAGCAGGTCAACCACACCAAGGCCGCCGCGGGCTCCGGCACCTCCCGCTCCGAGCTGCGCGACACCGTGTGCAACGTGCTGCGCGAGGTCGACTCCAAGGGCCGGCCCTCCCTCAGCACCTGGGCGGGCACCGGCTTCCCGGTGGACATCACCGCCACCGGCACCAGCACGTACGTCACGCCCGGCACCGGCCTGCTGTACACCCAGGTCCGCGGCACCCAGTCGCGCCCCGACGGCTCGCTGTTCCTGCTCACCGACACCGGACTGCGGTACGCGGTGCAGGCGAACGGGGACAGCGACGCGGACCTCTCGGAGATCGGCGCGGGGGAGAACAAGGGCAAGGACGAGGACGGCCGCCCCGAGCCCAGCCAGGCGCAGATCCGGCTCGGCTACGAGAAGGTCGTGCCGGTCCTGGTCCCCATGGCCTGGTCGGAGTTCCTCTCGAAGGGCCCGCGCCTGGACACCAACAGCGCGCGCCAGCCGCAGGGTTCGTAGGGAGGACGCCGTGATCCGTACGACCTCCCGGCACGTCGCGTCGGCGGTGGCCGCCCTCGCGCTCACCGCGGCACCGGCCGTGCTCGCGGCGGCACCGGCCGCGCGGGCCGCCGTACCGGCCGCGCACGCGGCCGTACCGGCGACCGCCGCCCCCGCCGCCACCCCGCGCCCCGCCCTCGACGGAGCCGGCGAGTGCAGCTTCCCGATGAAGAAGCAGATCGCCGGCCGCCCCTGGGCCCTCCAGCGCGTCCTGCTCGACGAACTCTGGCAGGACACCCGCGGGAAGGGCGTCCGCGTCGCCGTCATCGACACCGGCGTCGACCGGGTCAACCCCCAGCTCCGCGACGCCCTCGACACGGCCGCCGGCCGGGACTTCCTCGACAAGGGAAAGGACGGCACGGACGACGAGGTGGGCCACGGCACCAAGGTCGCCGGCCTGATCGCCGCCCGCCCCCGCGAGGGCACCGGTTTCGTCGGCCTGGCCCCCGAGGCCACCATCATCCCGATCCGGCAGAACGACGACCGCAACAGCGGCAACGCCGCGACCATGGCCGACGCCATCGACCACGCCGTCGCCAAGGGCGCCCGGATCATCAACATCTCCCAGGACACCGACAAGCCGCTGCCGCCCGCCTCCGATCTCGCGCAGGCCGTGAAGCGGGCCGTCGACAAGAACGTCCTGATCGTCGCCTCCGCCGGCAACGACGGCCTGGACGGGGACCAGAAGAAGACCTACCCGGCCGCCTTCGACGGCGTGCTGGCCGTCGCCGCGTCCGACCGCAACAACGAGCGCGCCGCCTTCTCCCAGTCCGGCTCCTTCATCGGCGTGGCCGCGCCCGGCGTCGACATCGTCTCCACCGTCCCCGGCAACGGACAGTGCGTCGACAACGGCACCAGCTTCAGCGCCCCGTACGTCGCCGGCGTCGCCGCCCTGCTCATGGCCAAGCACCCCACCTGGACCCCGCGCCAGGTCATCGCCCAGATCGAGCAGACCGCGGAACGCTCCGTGAACGGCCACGACAACTTCGTCGGCTGGGGCGTCGTCGACCCCGTACGCGCCCTCACCGAGGACCAGGTGCCCAAGGAGACCCCCACCCCCGACCCAGGCCCGCCCCCGGCCGTCGCCCCCGACGCCGCGCACCTCTCCACGGCCGAGACCGCGCAGGAGCGCGACGAGCGCTACGCCACCTACGCCCTGGGCATCGGCGCGGTGCTGATCGCCGTGATCGCGGGCGGCGCGACGGTCCTGCGCGACCTGCGCCGCAAGCGTCACCGGAGCACCGTCACCGGAGCCTGAACCGCCCCGCGCGGCTTTGCAGACGGGGAACCGGAGCCCCGTCACGGGCGTCTGGGGTCTTTGTTGGGCCTGTCGTATGAAGTGGCTAAAGTGGCAGGCGACTTCACAAGTGTGATGACGGGAGAGCACTGAGCATGGCGATGAACCTCGCAGTCGACGACGTCAAGAAGCAAAAGCTTGCCGACGAGATCTTCAGCTACCACACGGAGCTCTCGACCCGGATCGGCCGCCTCAACGACGTCGTCGACCGGATCCAGGCGGGGTGGCAGGGCGCCGCGAGCCAGGAGTACGACTCCCTCCAGCGGGGTGTGAACGAGCACCTCAACAAGATCAAGGCCAAGCTCATCGAGCTCGAGGACGCCATGCGGATGAGCGTCAAGGGCTTCACGGCCGAGGAGCAGCAGCGCATCGCGGACATCCGCCGGGTGAACGCGGACCAGGGGGCGGGCGGCGGTCGCAGCGCCATCCTCGACATGTGATCCGTGCCGCAGACCCGCAGCCGCCACCACCGCATTCCAACGGGAGAAGACCGACATGTCCTTCGCAGTCAACTACGACACCGTCGCCACCGCCGCCGGTGACGTCCGCACCACCAGCCACAAGCTGACGGAGGAGCTGGACGCGCTCATGGCGCAGGTCCGCACCGTCGCCGAGTCCTGGGAGGGTGAGGCGAAGACCTCGTACCTGGAGATCCAGCAGGTCGTCTCGACCGAGATGGCGGGCATGAACGCCAAGCTCGGCAACATCGCCAACCTGCTCGACAGCTCCCTCGTCGGCTACCAGGACACCGACAAGGGCAACGCGGCGCGCTTCCGCATGATCTGACCCGCGCCGGGCCCCGGGCCCCGCACACACGAGAGGGGCACGCGCACCGGGCGCGTGCCCCTCTCGTGTGCCCGGTCGCCGCCGGGCCGCGGCTCACGGCCGCTTCAGGTCGAACTCCCCGTCGCGGGCCCCGAGTACGAACGCACGCCACTCGGCCTCCGTGTACCGCAGCACCGTCTCCGGGTCCAGCGAGGACCGCATCGCCACGGCCCCGCCCGGCAGGTGCGCGATCTCGACCCGCTCCTCGTGCTCCTCCGTCCCGGGCGCGCTGAGCCATTCCACCCCCGAGATGTCCAGGGCGTACAGCTCGTCCTTCTCACGTGCGTCGGCCATCGGCGCGGTTCCCTTCGGCGGAGCGGGTAGTACGAACAGCCTCGTCCGGCATCGTACTTCCGCCCCGCCGGCCGCGTCAGCGGTACGCGATCAGCCGCGCCCCGGCCCCCGGGGCGCGGCCCGCGCCGCTCACCGGTCCGGCAGCCAGCCCAGCTGCACCAGCGAGTTGCCGCGCTTGCGGGAGATGAAGGTGCCCCGGCCCGGAGGCAGCGGACGGGCCCGTACCCCGCCGAGGATGTCGCCCTCGTTCCGGTCGCCGGACAGCACCACGCCCTGCGCCCCCAGCTCCTTCACCCGCTGGATGAACGGCTCGTACGCCGCCCGCGAGGCACCCGCGGAGCTGCGCGCGACGATGAAGCGGATGCCCACGTCCCGGGCGAACGGCAGGTGCTCGACCAGCCCGGCCATCGGGTTCCCGGTGCCGGACGAGACCAGCTCGTAGTCGTCCACGACCACGAACAGCTGCGGGCCGGACCACCAGCTGCGGTCGCGCAGCTGCTGCGGGGTGATGTCCGCCTTCGGCGCCCGCTTGGCCATCACCGTGGCCACGGCCTCCATGTGCATCTGCATGGACGACGCCATCGGCGCGTACTCCAGCAGGTGCCCCTCCGGTACCGCCTCCAGCAGCGTCCGCCGGTAGTCGCCCACCACGATCCGCGCCTGGTCCGGCGTGTACCGCTCCGCGATCTGCTTCGCGATCAGCCGCAGCAGCGCCGTCTTGCCCGACTCGCTCTCGCCGAACACCAGGAAGAACGGGTCGGTCTCGAAGTCGACGAACACCGGCTCCAGGTCCGTCTCGTCGATGCCGATCGCGATGCCGTGCTGCGGGAACTCGAACCCCTTCGGCAGCTGGTCCGCCGGCAGCTTGCGCGGCAGCAGCCGCACCGCGGGCGCCGCCGGACCGGCCCAGGAGGTCCGCACCGACTCCACGAACGCGGCCGTCGCCTCCGGCAGCGAATCGGCGCCGGTCCGCCCGTCGGTCCGCGGCAGTGCCGCCATGAAGTGCAGCTTCTCCGGGACCTGGCCCCGGCCCGGCGCGCCCTGCGGCACGTTCGCCGCCACCTTGCGGTCGAACTCCGAGTCCATGACGTCACCGAGGCGCAGCTCCAGCCGGCCCAGGATCTGGTCCTTCAGCGCCGCCCGCACCTCCATGTAGCGGGACGCCGTCAGCACCACGTGGATGCCGTAGCCCAGACCGCGCGCCGCGATGTCCGCGACCACCGGCTCCAGGTGCTCGTAGTCGTTGCGGAACGCGCCCCAGCCGTCCACCAGCAGGAACACGTCGCCGAACACCTCGCCCGGCAGCTCACCGGCCGCCCGTCGGCGCCGGTACGTCGCCATCGAGTCCACCGCGTTGGCCCGGAAGAACTCCTCCCGCCGGTTCAGCACCCCGGCCACCTCGGCGACCGTACGCCGCACCCGCTCCGGGTCCAGCCGCGAAGCGACCCCGCCCACGTGCGGCAGGTCCTGCACCGCCGCGAGGCCGCCACCGCCGAAGTCCAGCCCGTAGAACTGCACCTCGCGCGGCGTGTGCGTGACCGCGAAGGCCGACACCAGCGTCCGCAGCAGCGTCGACTTGCCCGACTGCGGGCCACCCACCACCAGCAGGTGGCCGGCCGCCCCCGAGAAGTCCCGGTACAGCACCTCGCGCCGCTGCTCGAACGGCTTGTCGATCAGACCCAGCGGTACGACGAGACCACCCGGCCGCGTGTACCCCTCCGCGTGCAGCCCCCGCTCCGCCGAGCCCGCCAGCACCGGCAGCAGCTGGTCCAGCGGCGGCGCGTCGTCCAGCGGCGGCAGCCACACCTGGTGCGCCGGCACGCCCTGCCCCTCCAGCCGCGCCACGATCACGTCCAGCACGGTGTCCGCCAGCGCGTCGTCCTCCCGCCGGGAGGCCGCCGCCAGGTACGCCGGGTCCGGCGCCGCGTACACCACCGGCACCGGAGCGGCCGTGAACACGGCGGGCCGCCGCTCCACCGGGAACTGCCCGACCGACAGCTCCCGGCCGCCCGAGCGGTACGTGCCCGACACGTACGCCGCCTTGAAGCGCGTCATCTCGTCCGTACCGAACTTCAGGTAGCCGGAACCCGGCACCGACGGCAGGTGGTACGCGTCCGGCACGCCGATCGCCGTCCGGGACTCCGCCGCGGAGAACGTCCGCAGACCGATCCGGTACGACAGGTACGTGTCCAGACCGCGCAGCTTGCCCTCCTCCAGGCGCTGCGAGGCCAGCAGCAGGTGCACGCCCAGCGACCGGCCGATCCGGCCGATCTGGATGAACATGTCGATGAAGTCGGGCTTCGCCGTGAGCAGTTCGCTGAACTCGTCGATGACCAGGACCAGCGAGGCGAGCGGCTCCAGCGGGGCACCCGCCGCGCGCGCCTTCTCGTAGTCGTGGATGTTCGCGTAGTTGCCCGCCGAACGCAGCAGCTCCTGGCGCCGCTGCAGCTCGCCGCGGATCGAGTCGCCCATCCGGTCCACCAGCGTCAGGTCGTCCGCCAGGTTCGTGATGACCGCCGCCACGTGCGGCATCTGCGACATCCCGGTGAACGTCGCACCGCCCTTGAAGTCCGCCAGGACGAAGTTCAGCGTCTCCGACGTGTGCGTCACCGCCAGACCCAGCACCAGCGTCCGCAGCAGCTCCGACTTGCCGGAACCCGTCGCGCCCACGCACAGGCCGTGCGGGCCCATGCCCTCCTGCGCCGCCTCCTTGAGGTCCAGCATCACCGGCGCGCCGTCCTCGCCCACGCCGATCGGCACGCGCAGCCGCTCACCCGCCGACCGCGGCCGCCAGGTGCGCGCCACGTCGATCGACGCGGCGTCGCCCAGGTTCAGCAGGTCCGTGAAGTCCAGGTTCGCCAGCAGCGGTTCGTCCTCGTCGCCGCCGCCCGTGCGCAGCGGCGCCAGCTGCCGCGCCAGCGCCTCCGCGGCGGGCAGCGACAGCACGTCCGGCACGCCCTCGTACGCGACACCCGCGCCCGACTCCAGCCGCAGCCGGCCCGGCCGCACCTGTACGGACAGCCCGCCCCGCAACTCGTCCAGCTCGCCCGGCACCACCTCGACGATGGTCACCCCCTGCAGCCCCTCGGCCGCCGCGAACACCGAGTCCGGCGGCACCGTCGCGCCGTCCAGCACCACCACCACGTGCGGCTGGTCCAGCACCGGCTGCACGTCCCGGCTGAACCGCGGCCGGCCGTCCAGCCGCGAGGCCAGCAGCCCCTCCAGCTCCGTGACGTCGTCCCCGAACAGCCGCTTCGTGCCCGCACCGTCCACCTGGCCCGGCACCTGCGTGTGCGGCAGCCACTTCACCCAGTCCCAGGCCGGCACCGCCCCCGGCGCCGCCACCACGGCCACCATCAGGTCCTCGGGGGAGTGCAGCGTCACCAGCTGGGCCACCAGCGAACGCGCCGTACCCCGCACCGACTCCGGCTCCCCGGACACCGTCACGTGGTAGAACGCCCGCATCGACACCGCCACCGGCAGCCCGTCCAGGTACGCGTGCACCGCGAGGAACCGCTGCATCGCCCCCGCGGTCAGCGGCTCCAGCTCGTCGACCGGCGCCGTCTCCGGCGCCACCAGCGGCGTGGCCAGCCGCTGCGCGCCCAGCCCCAGCCGGGCCTGCCCGAAGTCACCGTCCCCCACCCGGCGTTCCCACACCCGCGAGCCCTCGGCCACCACCGACCACAGCTGCTCCGGCGCCGGGTGCAGGTACAGCTGCGCGTCGCGCTGCGCCCGCGCCGTACGCCGCACCTGCCGGCGCGTCTGCGCCAGGTACTTGAGGTAGTCCCGCCGCACGTCCGCCATTTGCCCCTGCGCACCGCGCCGGTGGCGGACGATCTGGGCCACCACCATCGCGCCCGTGGACACCAGCATCAGCACGCCCATGATGCGCATGAAGGGGTGCGCGTTCGGCATGAAGAAGAACACCACCGACGAGCCCATGCCGAGCATCGGCAGGAGCTGCATCAGCATGCCCTCCTGCTGCCCGCGCGGGAGTTCCGGAGGAGCCTCCAGCCTCAGCTCGTCCGACGGGACCTCGGGCGGCAGGGACCGCGGCGGGCGTTTGACGACGATCTGGCTCACCGGAGCATCAATCCCTTGAAAACGGACGGGACGTCATCCGGCGCCCCCATGGCCCTCCTTGCGCGCGGGCTCCAGGGGGATCCCGCCGCAGCCGGTGATCCTACTTGCCGACCGTCCGACCACCGCCCGGTAGGGTGGCGCGCGCACCACCGGCGCAGCGTGCGCAACCGCGAATCAGGGGGTCAACCAGGTGAGTACGGCCGCATCGACCGGTTTCTGCAGGGTCACCGTCGTGGCTCCGGACAGCCGCATCGACGTAGCGCTCCCCGAGGACATCGCCGTCGCCGACGTCTACCCGGAGCTCCTCCGGCTGACCGGCCAGACCCAGCCCGCCGGCACACCGGCCGGCTACCACCTGGTCCGCCGCGACGGCACCGTCCTCGACGGCGCCCGCACGCTCGCCGCCCAGCAGGTGCTCGACGGCGAACTGCTCAGCCTGCGGCCCTTCGCCGAGTCGCTTCCCCCGGCGGTCTTCGACGACGTCTCCGACGCCGTCGCCTCCGCCGTGGTCCGCGACCGGCACCGCTGGAGCGACGACATGCTGCGCGGCGCCGGCCTCGCCGGAGCCGTCCTGCTGCTCGTCCTCCTGGGCTTCGTGCTCTGGTACGCCGACCCGGTCCGCCACGACATGCACGGCCTGCCCGGCATCATCGCGGGCGCCGCCGGCATCCTGCTGACCGCCTGCGCCGGCGTCCGCGCCCGCGTCTACGACGACCGCGGCTCCGCCGTCGCCCTCGGCCTCGGCGCCCTGCCCCACCTGCTCATCGCCGGGTCCGGGATCATCGCCCCGGCCGCCGGCGACGGCCCCGGCCGCCTCCAGTTCCTGCTCGGCTGCGTCTGCGTGCTGACCGCCTCGGTCGCCCTGGTCGCACTCACCCCCAGCGGCGACGCCCCCTTCGTCGCGGCCACCTTCCTGGCCGCCACCGGCACCCTCGCCACCTTCGCGGCCATCCTCACCGAGGCCTCCGCCACCGCCACCGCCGCCGTCTGCGCCCCCGTCGCCATCGGCCTGGTCGCCTTCCTCCCCGGCCTCTCCGCCCGCTTCGCCCGGCTGCCCATCGGGTACGCCGCCCCGCGCAGCGCCGCCGACGCCTACGCCTACGACGCGCCCGACACCGACGACCGCGCCGACCGCGCCGAGACCGCCCCGGTCGACGCCGAGCGCATCGCCGCCCAGGCCCGCCGCGGCCACGAGATGCTGCTGGGCCTCGTCGCGGGCTCCGCCGCCGTGGTCGTCGGCTCCGCCGCCGTCCTCGGCTTCTCGGGCAACACCTGGGGCAAGCTCCTCGCCCTGGCCGCCGGCCTCGCGATGCTCCTGCGCGCCCGCCTCTTCCGCTACACCTCCCAGGTCGCCTGCGCCCTGGCCGCCGGCCTCGCCGCCATCGCCCTGCTGATCCTCGGCATGGCCCTGAACCCCCCGTACGACCTGCTCCGCGAGCTGGTCCAGTACGGCGACCGGGGCCCGCTGGACCTCCGCACCATCTGGCTCTCCGCCTGCGTCGCCGCCGGCGCGGCCCTGCTCACCGGAATTTCACTGGTCATCCCCCGCAAGGGTCTGTCACCCTTCTGGGGGCGCCTGCTCGACCTCACCGAGGCGGCGGTGCTGCTCAGCCTGGTGCCGCTCTGCCTGGCCGTCCTCGACGTGTACTCCCGGGCCCGCTCGCTCACCAGCTGAGACCGTCCGGGCGCACGCCTGGTACGCTGTGTGACGGCCGTCTGTGTACGCGTTCCCGGATTCCCGGGAGCAGCGCCCGGCGGACCCGCCTCCCGAGTCACGGAAGCTCCCCAGAGAAGCAGACCTGGGGCACTCGGCGGCAATCAGACCTCACAGAGGAGTAAGCGTGTCGCTCGACGCCGCTACGAAGAAGCAGATCATGGCCGAGTTCGGTACCAAGGAGGGCGACACCGGCTCCCCCGAGGTCCAGGTCGCGCTGCTCTCCCGCCGCATCTCGGACCTCACCGAGCACCTGAAGGCCCACAAGCACGACCACCACTCCCGCCGTGGTCTGCTGATCCTGGTCGGCCAGCGCCGCCGCCTGCTGCAGTACCTGGCCAAGAAGGACATCCAGCGCTTCCGTACGCTGGTCGACCGTCTCGGCATCCGCCGCGGTGCCGCCGGCGCCAAGTAAGACGCTGTGAAGGGAGCGGTTCCCACTCTTAGGGGACCGCTCCCTTTGCTGTACGTGCGGGACGTACCGGACGCTTTGTAGTCTGGTCGCAACACGGACAACTGAAGAGGAGGAGCGCCCTCCACACGCACGCCGGTCCTCGGTAGTGGCATCCGGAGAGCCCGCGGGGCCCCGTACCGGGTGCTTCGATCGAAGACCGGCCCGCACCCAGGCGCGCTTCTCCAGAACCGTCCCCCGCCACACGGGTGGAGGACGGAGACGACGAAAATGGAGAAAACGCTAGTGGAGAACGAGACCCACTACGCCGAGGCCGTCATCGACAACGGCTCCTTCGGCACCCGCACCATCCGCTTCGAGACGGGCCGCCTGGCCCGCCAGGCCGCCGGCTCCGCCGTCGCGTACCTGGACGACGACACGATGGTCCTCTCCGCGACCACCGCGTCGAAGAAGCCCAAGGACCAGCTCGACTTCTTCCCCCTGACGGTGGACGTCGAGGAGCGCATGTACGCCGCGGGCAAGATCCCCGGCTCCTTCTTCCGCCGTGAGGGCCGCCCCTCCGAGGACGCCGTCCTCACCTGCCGCCTGATCGACCGCCCGCTGCGCCCGTCCTTCAAGAAGGGCCTGCGCAACGAGATCCAGGTCGTCGCCACGGTCATGGCGCTCAACCCGGACCACCTGTACGACGTCATCGCGATCAACGCCGCGTCCGCGTCCACCCAGCTGGCCGGCCTGCCCTTCTCCGGCCCGATCGGCGGCGTCCGTGTCGCGCTGATCAAGGGCCAGTGGGTCGCCTTCCCGACGCACACCGAGCTCGAGGACGCCGTCTTCGACATGGTCGTCGCGGGCCGCACCCTGGAGGACGGCGACGTCGCGATCATGATGGTCGAGGCCGAGGCCACCGAGAAGACCATCCAGCTGGTCAAGGGCGGCGCCGAGGCGCCGACCGAGGAGGTCGTCGCCGCGGGCCTCGAGGCCGCGAAGCCGTTCATCAAGGTCCTCTGCAAGGCCCAGGCCGACCTGGCCGCCAAGGCCGCCAAGCCCACCGGCGAGTTCCCGGTCTTCCTGGACTACCAGGACGACGTGTACGAGGCGCTGGCCGCCGCGGTCAAGGGCGAGCTGGCCCAGGCGCTGACCATCGCGGGCAAGCAGGAGCGCGAGGCCGAGCTCGACCGCGTCAAGGAGCTCGCCGCCGAGAAGCTCCTCCCGGCCTTCGAGGGCCGCGAGAAGGAGATCTCCGCCGCCTACCGCAGCCTGACCAAGGCCCTGGTCCGCGAGCGCGTCATCAAGGACAAGGTCCGCATCGACGGCCGCGGGATCACGGACATCCGTACCCTCGCCGCCGAGGTCGAGGCCATCCCGCGCGTGCACGGCTCGGCGCTGTTCGAGCGTGGCGAGACCCAGATCCTGGGCGTCACCACCCTCAACATGCTCCGCATGGAGCAGCAGCTGGACACCCTCTCCCCGGTGACCCGCAAGCGCTACATGCACAACTACAACTTCCCGCCGTACTCCGTCGGCGAGACCGGCCGCGTCGGCTCCCCGAAGCGCCGCGAGATCGGCCACGGCGCGCTCGCCGAGCGCGCGATCGTGCCGGTCCTCCCGACCCGCGAGGAGTTCCCCTACGCGATCCGTCAGGTGTCCGAGGCCCTCGGCTCCAACGGCTCCACCTCCATGGGCTCCGTCTGCGCCTCCACCATGTCGCTGCTGAACGCCGGTGTGCCCCTCAAGGCCCCCGTCGCCGGCATCGCCATGGGCCTGATCTCCCAGGAGATCGACGGCCAGACGCACTACGTCGCCCTCACCGACATCCTCGGTGCGGAGGACGCCTTCGGCGACATGGACTTCAAGGTCGCCGGCACCAAGGAGTTCGTCACCGCCCTCCAGCTCGACACCAAGCTGGACGGCATCCCGGCCTCCGTCCTGGCCGCGGCCCTCAAGCAGGCCCGCGACGCCCGCCTCCACATCCTCGACGTGATGATGGAAGCGATCGACACGCCGGACGCGATGTCCCCGTTCGCCCCGCGGATCATCACCGTCAAGATCCCGGTGGACAAGATCGGTGAGGTCATCGGCCCCAAGGGCAAGATGATCAACCAGATCCAGGAGGACACCGGCGCCGAGATCACGATCGAGGACGACGGCACCATCTACATCGGTGCCTCCGACGGCCCGGCCGCCGAGGCCGCCCGCGCCACGATCAACAGCATCGCCAACCCGACCATGCCGGAGGTCGGCGAGCGCTACCTGGGCACGGTCGTCAAGACCACCACCTTCGGTGCCTTCGTCTCCCTGCTCCCGGGCAAGGACGGCCTGCTGCACATCTCGCAGATCCGCAAGCTCGCCGGTGGCAAGCGCGTGGAGAACGTCGAGGACGTGCTCGCGGTCGGCTCCAAGGTCCAGGTCGAGATCGCCGAGATCGACCAGCGCGGCAAGCTCTCCCTGATCCCCGTGATCGAGGGCGAGACCGAGTCCACCGGCGGCTCCGCCGCGGGCGCCGAGGCTGACAAGGACGACTCCGACAAGTGACGTCGCGTAGTTCCCGTGTGACGGCCCGCACCTCTTCGGAGGGGCGGGCCGTCGCCCGTACCCAAACCCTGCTCAAGGGCGAGAACGGCATCGGCACCGTCCGGCGCACCACCCTCCCCGGCGGCCTGCGCGTCGTGACCGAGACCCTTCCCTCGGTCCGCTCGGCGACCTTCGGCATCTGGGCCCACGTGGGATCCCGTGACGAGACGCCCACCCTCAACGGCGCCACCCACTACCTGGAGCACCTCCTCTTCAAGGGCACCGCCAAGCGGTCCGCCCTCGACATCTCCTCCGCGATCGACGCGGTCGGCGGCGAGATGAACGCCTTCACGGCGAAGGAGTACACCTGCTACTACGCACGGGTGCTCGACACCGACCTGCCGCTGGCGATCGACGTCGTCTGCGACATGCTCACCGGCTCGCTGATCCTCGAATCCGACGTCGACGCGGAGCGCGGCGTCATCCTCGAAGAGATCGCGATGACCGAGGACGACCCGGGCGACATGGTCCACGACCTCTTCGCCCACACCATGCTCGGCGACAGCCCGCTGGGCCGCCCCGTCCTCGGCACGGTCGACACGATCAACGCGCTCGGCCGCGACCAGATCGCCCGCTTCTACAAGAAGCACTACGACCCCACCCACCTGGTCGTCGCCGCCGCGGGCAACGTCGACCACGCCAAGGTCGTACGCCAGGTCCGCGCCGCCTTCGAGAAGGCCGGCGCCCTCACCCGCACCGACGCCCAGCCCATCGGCCCCCGCGCCGGCGAGCGCCGCATCCGCACCGCCGGCAGGGTCGAGCTGCTGGGCCGCCGCACCGAGCAGGCCCACGTGGTCCTCGGCATGCCCGGCCTCGCCCGCACCGACGACCGCCGCTGGGCCCTGGGCGTGCTGAACACCGCCCTCGGCGGCGGCATGTCCTCCCGGCTCTTCCAGGAGGTCCGGGAGAAGCGCGGCCTGGCCTACAGCGTGTACTCGTACACCTCCGGCTTCGCCGACTGCGGCCTGTTCGGCGTGTACGCCGGCTGCCGCCCCAACCAGGTGCACGACGTGCTGCGGATCTGCCGCGACGAGCTCGACAAGGTCGCCTCCGAGGGGCTCACGGACGAGGAGATCGGCCGCGCCATCGGCCAGCTCTCCGGCTCCACCGTCCTCGGCCTGGAGGACACCGGCGCGCTGATGAACCGCATCGGCAAGAGCGAGCTGTGCTGGGGGACCCAGATGTCGGTCGACGACATGCTCACCAGCATCGCCGCCGTCACCCCGGACGACGTCCGCGCGGTGGCCCGGGACGTCCTGGCCCAGCGGCCCTCGCTGTCCGTCATCGGCCCGCTCAAGGAGAAGCAGGCCGCCCGGCTGGACGAAGCGGTCGCCTGAGCACCGCGGGGGAGACCGTCCCCCGCGGCACCTCCCGCAGAAATCCCCTCGCACTCCGTACCTCGTAGAAGGAAGAGCAATGAGCAAGCTGCGCGTGGCGGTCCTCGGTGCCAAGGGCCGGATCGGCTCCGAGGCCGTACGGGCGGTCGAGGCCGCCGAGGACATGGAACTGGTCGCGGCGCTCGGCCGCGGCGACGCCCTGGACACGCTGGCCGAGACCGGCGCCCAGGTCGTCGTCGAGCTGACCACCCCCGCCTCGGTGATGGAGAACCTCGACTACTGCGTCCGCCACGGCATCCACGCCGTCGTCGGCACCACCGGGTGGAACGAGGACCGCCTCGCGCAGCTGAACACCTGGCTCGCCGCCTCCCCGGAGACCGGAGTGCTCATCGCGCCGAACTTCTCCATCGGCGCCGTCCTCACCATGAAGTTCGCGGCCCAGGCCGCCCGCTACTTCGAATCGGTCGAGGTCGTCGAGCTGCACCACCCCAACAAGGTCGACGCCCCCTCCGGCACGGCCACCCGCACCGCCCAGCTGATCGCGGCGGCCCGCGCCGAGGCCGGCTGCGCCCCGCAGCCCGACGCCACCGCCACGGCCCTCGACGGCGCCCGCGGTGCGGACGTCGACGGCGTCCCGGTGCACGCGGTCCGCCTGCGGGGCCTGCTGGCGCACCAGGAGGTGCTGCTCGGCGGCGAGGGCGAGACCCTGACCATCCGTCACGACTCCCTGCACCACAGCAGCTTCATGCCGGGCATCCTGCTCGGCGCGCGCCGCGTGGTGGACACCCCGGGCCTCACCTTCGGCCTGGAAAACTTCCTCGACCTCTAGGCCCACCATGCGCGCGAAGATCACCTACTTCATCACGGCCGCCGTCCTGGTCGTCTACTTCGTCCTGGCCGGCAGCCGGGGCCTGATGCTGATCAGGCAGGGCACCGCCCTCACCGTCACCTTCGGTGCGGCCGTGCTGATCCTGCCGGTCATCGGCATCTGGTTCCTCTGGAAGAACACCCAGTTCGTCCAGCGGGCCAACGGCCTCGCGGCCGAGCTGGAGGCAGAGGGCGGCCTGCCCGTCGACGAGCTGGCCCGTGACCAGTACGGCCGGATCCTGCGCGATTCGGCCGACGATGTCTTCGCGCGCCGCAAGGCCGAGACCGAGGACGCCCCGGACGACTGGCGCAGCTGGTTCCGCCTCGCCGTCGCCTACCACGACGCCCGGGACACCCCCCGGGCGCGCAAGGCGATGCAGCGGGCCATCGCGCTGCACGACGGAAAGCCCGTACGCGCCTGAGACGCGTACGGGCTTCCGCGGGACCCCTCGGGGGCGGTTACGCCACCCCGGCCGGCCGGTACTCGGCCGCCCACGCCTCCACGGCGTCGGCGGCCCGGTCGAAGGCCTCGGTACGGGAGAGGAAGTCGGCGTTGTGGTCGGTCAGCAGCACCGGCAGCTCACCGCCGGAACGCGTCGAGGCCGTCAGCGCCTGGCCCTGCACGGTACGCGGCAGACCCAGCCAGCGCACCGGCTGCTGCACCGTGCGCACCTCGCCCAGGTCCTGCCAGGCGACCGTACGGGTACCGAGGAACGACACCCGGCGCAGTCCGGCGCGGCTCACCCAGACGCCGGCGCGCAGCAGCCGCAGCGCGGAGCCGATCACCAGCGAGGCGGCCCCCAGGCAGATCAGCGCGCCGACGGCCTCGCCGACGAAGGCGACCGTCATCGTCGCGAGCAGCATGAACGAGCCGATGAGCAGCAGTACCGCTCCGAAGGCCACGCGCCAGGGGCCGGGCCGGTAGGGCCGCCGCCAGCGGTCGTGGTCCTCGTGGGGCAGCGGCAGCTGGGTGTCTTCGTGCGCGTCGAATGCGCTGTCCGCCGTCAGGAAGGGCAGGGGCACGGCTGGTCCTCACTCACATGCACATTCGGTTGGGCTGTGCCGGTGAGGCTATCCAGCCCGTGGTCGGCCTTCCACCCCAGGGGGTCCGGATGGTGTCAGCGCCCCTCGGAGGCCGCGGACTGCGGCGCCGCGCCGGGCTTCTGGGGCTGCAGCGCCGGCATGCCGAAGAGCAGGGAGCCGACGAGTCCGGCCACCACCGTGAGCCCGACCAGACTACGGGCGGCGATCTGAGTCTTGCTCAGACTCTCGCGCGGCGGGGGAGTGACGTTACTGCGGAATCGGTCGGCCTCGGCGACGAAGGCGAACGGGACGGACTCGCGCCGGCGGAACATGGGGGCGCCTCCTCAAGGCTGGGACCCTTCGGGGTCGGAGGGACGGACGGTGCGTTGGTGCTGTTGTGATGTCAGACGCACGACGGGCCGGAACGGTGCCCTGTTTCGGTGAATTCGCCGAACTTCGTGCCCCTGGGTCGGCTGTGCGGTGTTGTCGGCGCGGCGCCGTAGAGTGGGCGCCGCCCGTGCGATGCGAATGGAAGGACCCCGCCGGTGAGCGAGACCCCCGAAGCCGACCTGAAGCCCAGCTTCCGCAGCGATGTCACCGTGGAGCTGGTCAAGCACGCCGCGACCGACTCCGACGTGCTGTGGGCCGCCCGTGTGTCGACGGCCGGTGAGCAGTCCCTGGACGAGCTCCAGAAGGACCCCGAGCGCTCCAAGGGGCTCATCAACTACCTCATGCGGGACCGCCACGGCAGCCCCTTCGAGCACAACTCGATGACCTTCTTCATCAGCGCCCCGATCTTCGTGTTCCGCGAGTTCATGCGGCACCGGGTCGGCTGGTCGTACAACGAGGAATCCGGCCGCTACAGGGAGCTCCAGCCGGTCTTCTACGTCCCGGACGAGTCCCGCAAGCTGGTCCAGGAGGGCCGCCCGGGCAAGTACGTCTTCGTCGAGGGCACCCAGGCGCAGCACGAGCTGACCGGCCGCGTCATGGAGGACTCGTACCGCCAGGCGTACGACTCGTACCAGGAGATGCTGCGCGCCGGCGTCGCCCGCGAGGTGGCCCGCTCGGTGCTCCCGGTGGGCCTGTACTCCTCGATGTACGCCACCTGCAACGCCCGCTCGCTGATGCACTTCCTCGGCCTGCGGACCCAGCACGAGCTCGCCGCGGTGCCGTCCTTCCCGCAGCGGGAGATCGAGATGGTCGGCGAGAAGATGGAGGAGCAGTGGGCGAAGCTCATGCCCCTCACGTACGCCGCGTTCAACAAGAACGGACGCGTGGCGCCGTAGCGCACGGATGTACGGAGACTCCGTCGAAGTGTCCGTATTGCGACGTTTCGTGAAGTTCATCTAGGCTGATCAAACGGACCCGGCACTGCTTGAACCCCCGAGCAGGCAGTGCCGGGCTCCAAACACTCCCGGCCAATGCCGGTAGGTTCACACGTCCCCCCAAGGGGACACCGCGGGCAGAGCAGCGAGTAGCGTGTTACCCATGGCTCCGATCTCCACTCCGCAGACCCCCTTCGGCCGGGTCCTCACCGCCATGGTCACGCCCTTCACGGCTGACGGCGCGCTCGACCTCGACGGCGCCCAGCGCCTCGCCACCCACCTCGTGGACGCCGGCAACGACGGCCTGATCATCAACGGCACCACCGGCGAGTCGCCCACCACCACCGACGCGGAGAAAAAGGACCTCGTACGAGCCGTACTGGAGGCCGTCGGAGACCGGGCCCACGTCGTGGCCGGAATCGGAACCAACGACACCCACCACAGCATCGAGCTGGCCCGTGAAGCCGCCGCCACCGGCGCCCACGGCCTGCTCGCCGTCACGCCGTACTACAACAAGCCCCCGCAGGAGGGCCTGGTCCGGCACTTCACGGCCATCGCCGACGCCACCGAGCTGCCGGTGATGCTCTACGACATCCCCGGCCGCAGCGGTGTCCCGATCAACACCGAGACCCTCGTCCGCCTGGCCGAGCACCCGCGCATCGTGGCCAACAAAGACGCCAAGGGCGACCTCGGCCGCGCCAGCTGGGCGATCGCCCGCAGCGGTCTCGCCTGGTACTCCGGCGACGACATGCTCAACCTCCCGCTGCTCTCCGTCGGCGCCGTCGGCTTCGTCTCCGTCGTCGGCCACCTCGTGGCCCCCGACCTGCGCGCCATGCTCGACGCCCACACCAGCGGCGACGTACAGAAGGCCACGGAGATCCACCAGAAGCTGCTCCCGGTCTTCACCGGCATGTTCCGCACCCAGGGCGTCATGACCACCAAGGCCGCCCTCGCCCTCCAGGGCCTGCCCGGCGGCCCCCTCCGGCTGCCGATGATCGGGCTCACCGACGAGGAGACCGCACAGCTCAAGCTCGACCTCGCCGCCGGCGGGGTAGAGCTCTGAACCACGGACTTCACAACTGAATAACCACAAAAACACACAGCAAGTGCACGAATGTCATGCGCGCCACGTGCCTCCGGGGTACGTGGCGCGCGTGGTGAGGAGAAACTTTTGAGCCATCCGCATCCGGAACTCGGCCCGCCGCCGAAGCTGCCCAAGGGCGGTCTGCGCGTCACCCCGCTCGGTGGCCTCGGCGAGATCGGCCGGAACATGACCGTCTTCGAGTTCGACGGCCGTCTGCTGATCGTCGACTGCGGCGTCCTCTTCCCCGAGGAGGAGCAGCCCGGCGTCGACCTGATCCTGCCGGACTTCACGTCCATCCGGGACCGCCTCGACGACATCGAGGGCATCGTCCTCACGCACGGCCACGAGGACCACATCGGCGCCGTCCCCTACCTCCTCCGGGAGAAGGCGGACATCCCGCTGATCGGCTCCAAGCTGACGCTCGCCCTCATCGAGGCGAAGCTCCAGGAGCACCGCATCCGCCCCTACACCCTTGAGGTGAAGGAGGGGGACCGGGAGAACCTCGGCCCCTTCGACTGCGAGTTCATCGCGGTGAACCACTCCATCCCGGACGCCCTCGCGGTGGCCATCCGCACCCCCGCGGGCCTGGTCGTCGCCACCGGCGACTTCAAGATGGACCAGCTCCCGATGGACAACCGGCTGACCGACCTGCACGCCTTCGCGCGGCTGAGCGAGGAGGGCATCGACCTCCTCCTCTCGGACTCCACGAACGCCGAGGTCCCGGGATTCGTCCCGCCCGAGCGCGACATCTCCAACGTCATCCGCGGAGTCTTCGCGGGCGCCCAGAAGCGGATCATCGTCGCTTCGTTCGCCAGCCACGTCCACCGCATCCAGCAGGTCCTGGACGCCGCCCACGAGTACGGCCGCCGGGTCGCCTTCGTCGGCCGCTCCATGGTCCGGAACATGGGCATCGCCCGTGACCTGGGCTACCTGCGCGTCCCGGCCGGACTGATCGTCGACGTCAAGACCCTCGACGACCTGCCGGACCACGAGGTCGTCCTCGTCTGCACGGGATCCCAGGGCGAGCCGATGGCAGCGCTCTCCCGCATGGCCAACCGCGACCACCAGATCCGGATCGTCCAGGGCGACACCGTGATCCTGGCCTCGTCCCTGATCCCGGGCAACGAGAACGCGGTCTACCGCGTGATCAACGGCCTGACCCGCTGGGGCGCCAACGTCGTCCACAAGGGCAACGCCAAGGTGCACGTCTCGGGCCACGCCTCCGCCGGCGAGCTGCTGTACTTCTACAACATCTGCCGGCCGCGCAACCTGATGCCGGTCCACGGTGAGTGGCGCCACCTGCGCGCCAACGCCGAGCTCGGCGCGATGACGGGTGTCCCGAAGGACCACATCGTCATCGCCGAGGACGGCGTGGTCGTCGACCTGATCGACGGCCGGGCCCGCATCACCGGCAAGGTCCAGGCCGGCTACGTCTACGTCGACGGCCTCTCGGTCGGCGACGTCACGGAGTCCTCGCTGAAGGACCGCCGCATCCTCGGCGACGAGGGCATCATCTCGGTCTTCGTCGTGGTGGACAGCACCACCGGCAAGGTCGTGGGCGGCCCGAACATCCACGCCCGCGGCTCCGGCATCGAGGACTCGGCCTTCGCGGCCGTCGTCCCGAAGATCGAGGAGGCCATCGCGAAGCAGGCCGCCGACGGCGTCGTCGAGCCCCACCAGCTGCAGCAGCTCATCCGCCGCACGCTGGGCAAATGGGTCTCCGACGGCTACCGCCGCCGCCCGATGATCCTCCCGGTCGTGGTCGAGGTCTGACGCCCTCGTACCCCTCCGCACCGGAGCGGGGCAACCGGATTTGCATCCGGGGGCCCCGCTCCAGTACGTTGACGACCCCACCCCAGAAAGACCCGGGCACACACCTGTGCCCGAACCGGTCCACGAGGGAGTGGGAATTCAGACCGGGGAAACCTGATAGAGTCTGAAACCGCCGAAAGGGAAAAGCGCCGGAAACGCCGCTGGAACCGGAAAGCACCGAGGAAATCGGATCGGAAAGATCTGATAGAGTCGGAAACGAAGGAAGCGCCCGGAGGGCCCGGAAACGGGAACAAAGGAAGCGACCGCACCTTGAGAACTCAACAGC
>NZ_JBIVYX010000021.1:60221-76181 GCF_044759225.1 Streptomyces sp. NPDC101132 | reverse complement strand
ACCCTCCGGGTCACCCTTGACAGACCACCCCGGCCCGGAGGCAAAAGCCCTCGGCGGACACCCCCAGAAAAGACGCCCAGGGGGAAGCCATGCCCTTGTCGGTACCGGGTGCGGATCCCGGAAGCGCGGTGCGGGCCCGCCCCACGGGGCGGACGCGACAGCGTCCGTAGGCCCACCGGACGGCACGGCGGCCTCCGGGCCGCCTGTGCCCCTTCATAAGCCGCCACAGATCGCTACGCGCTTCGGCCGTCCCGGCGGCCACGGGCCGTCCGGGGCCGATCACCCCGCCAGCACGGCAAAGCCGCCGGTTCTGAGCCCTCCCGGCGTCTGGGCCCGCGGATGACCTGCCCACAATTCCGCTCAGCGGACCTCACGGCCCGGCGGGTGCCGGAGGCCCCGGGCCGGGAGGCCGCGACGCGTGTTCTGGTCATGCCGGTGGGCGATTTGTGCCGGTTTCGAGCCCTGCCGGCGTCTGGGCCCGCAGATGACCGGTCGACAGTTCCGCTCAGCGGACCTCAGGGCCCGCCAGGTGCGGGATGACCCCCGCCGGGAGGACGCGACGCCGTTCCCGCCATGCCGGTGCCCGATTCGCGCCGGTTCTGCGCCCTGCTGGCGTCTGGGCCCGCGGATGACCGGTCGGCAATTCCGCCCAGCGGGCCCCCGCCCCGGCCGGGGCTCGCGCCGGGCTTGGACGGGTCATTCGCCCCTGAGGTAGTTCACCGTCAGGCCGGCCGTCCAG
Source organism: Streptomyces sp. NPDC101132 (assembly GCF_044759225.1). NCBI lineage: Bacteria > Bacillati > Actinomycetota > Actinomycetes > Kitasatosporales > Streptomycetaceae > Streptomyces > Streptomyces sp. NPDC101132. The sequence continues at coordinate 75,442 of NZ_JBIVYX010000021.1, read as the reverse complement.
CCGCCGTCCACCGCCAGTTCCGCGCCCGTGATGTACGAGGCCGCGTCGGACAGGAGGAACGCGACCGCCGGGCCGATCTCCTCCGGGACGGCGACGCGGCCCATCGGGGTGCGGGGGTAGCCGCCCTCGCCGGCCTGGATGCCCACCGGCGCCGTCATGGGGGTGAGCGTCATGCCGGGGTGGACCGAGTTCACGCGGATCCGGGCCTCCGCCAGCTCCACCGCCCCGATCTTCGACAGGCCCCGCACCCCCCACTTCGAGGCGCCGTACCCCGCGGTGAGCGCCAGGCCCGTGAGCCCCGCGGCCGAGGAGATGTTGACGATCGAGCCGCCGCCCGAGGACCGGAGGTGGGGGATCGCCGTTCTGATGCCGATGAAGACGCCGACCAGGTTGACCTCGACCACCCGGCGGAAGTGGTCCACCGACTCGTGTTCCAGCAGTTCGCCGGTGGCTATGCCCGCGTTGTTGACCAGGCCGTCCAGCCGGCCGAACTCCTCGACCGCGTACTCCACGGCCGCCTGCCAGTCGGCCTCGCTGGTCACGTCGTGGCGCAGGAACCGCGCCGCGTCCCCCAGCTCCGCCGCCGTGGCCTTGCCCTCGTCCTCCAGCACGTCCGTGAGCAGCACCCGTCCGCCCGCGTCCACGACGGCCCATGCCGCCGCCGCGCCCAGTCCGCGGGCCCCGCCGGTGATGAGCACGACCTTGTCCGTCAGGTTGGTCATGGGGCTCCGTCCCTCGTCCGCCGCCGGTGGATATGACTGTTCGTCATATCGCTGGTGCGGTCAGTCTGGCAGAGCGGCCAGGGCCTGGGACACCCCCTTCTCCTTCGGGCCGAGGAAGTGCGGGTCGGGCTTGAAGGCGGCGTCCAGCGCGGCCTTGCCCGAGGCGAACACCTCGCGGACCCCGCCGTAGTACCAGGTCGCGTCGTGCACCGCGGCCACGCCCACCCCGTACGAGTCGATGCCCGCGGCCTGGCACAGCGCGACCGCCCGGCGTATGTGGAAGCCCTGGCTGACCAGGACCGCCCGCTCCACGCCGAAGATCTTCTTGGCCCGCACGCACGAGTCCCAGGTGTCGAAGCCCGCGTAGTCGCTGACGATCCGGTCGTCCGGCACGCCGTGCCCCGTCAGGTACGCCCGCATCGCGTCCGGCTCGTCGTACTCCACGCGGCTGTTGTCGCCCGTGACCAGCACGACCTTGACCCGCCCCGCGCGGTACAGCTCCGCCGCCGCGTCCAGCCGGTGCGCGAGGTACGGCGTGGGCCTGCCCCGCCAGAGCCCGGCCCCGAAGACCACCGCCACGTCCGAGGCGGGCGCGTCGGCGGTGTCGCGCAGCCGGTTCCCCGCGGTCACGTGCGTCCAGGTCGAGGGCAGCAGCGCCAGCACGCACAACGCCATCACCGCCTGGACCGTCCGCCGTCGCCATGCCCGGCTCATCCCGACCCCCCGATTTCCGCCAGCCCCCGGGCGCGCCACGGTGGCGGCCCCTCGCAAGATCAGACGTGCGGGCGGCGACCGGGGGTTCCCCGGGCCGGCGGGGATTCACTCGTACGGATGTTCCTTTCAGTGGGGGGAACGGTCGGGTGAGCGACCGGAAAACACCCGTCACCACCACGCAACGCCCCGGCAATCTCCGCCCGCCAGGATCGGTCCATGACGGAGCCGGTGCACCCTCCCGAATCCCTGTCCCCACCCCTCGGCAGCGCGGCCGAGCTGCTCGGCCGCGTCGCCCTGCAGCTCGGAACCCAGCTCAGCGGCCTGCGCCCGCCGGGGGCCCGGCCCACCGGAGCGCGCGCATGCCCCCCACCCTCGTCCTCGTGGCCCACGGCAGCCGGGACCCACGTGCCCTCTCCACCGTCGAGGCACTCCTCGGCCGCGTCCGCGAGCTGCGCCCCGGCCTCCCCGTCCGCCTCGGCCACATCGAGCTGACCGCCCCCCTCCTCACCGGCACCCTGGACGCACTGCCCGAGGGAGGGGAAGCGGTCCTCGTCCCCCTCCTCCTCGGCCGCGGCCACCACGTCACCCACGACCTCCCGCGCGCCGCGGCCGACGCCGCCCACCTGCGCACCCGCGTCGCCGCCCCGCTCGGCCCGCACCCCCTCCTCGTCGAAGCGCTCCGCGACCGCCTCGCCGAGGCCGGCTGGACCCCCGGCACGGCCGTCGTGCTGGCCGGCGCGGGCTCCCTCGACCCCCGCTCCGCCGCCGACGCCCGGGCCACCGCCGGACAGCTCGCCGAGCGCCTCGACGGCGTCCCCGTCGTACCGGCCTACGCCTCCGCCGCGGCGCCCACGGTCCCCGCCGCGGTACGCGCCCTGGCCGCCCGGGGCCACCACCGACCCGCCCTCGCCGCGTACTTCACCGCCCCCGGGCGCTTCGCCACCCAGAGCGCCGCCGCCGCGCCCGGGATCGCCGCCGCGCCCCTGGGCGACCACCCGGCCCTCGCGCGGCTGGTGCTCCACCGCTACGACCAGGCCTGCGCGCAGCCGTACCGCCCGGCCGGCCGCGAACTCGCCACGGCCTGACGGCCCTCCGCCCCCGGAGGACCGCCGTCGACCCCCGTCGACCCCCGGCGCCCCGTGACGACCCCGCGACGACCCCGCGAGGACGGTGCGATGACCTCCGGATTGTCGGTCCGTCCGGTTAACGTCGAGACATGGAAGGCACCGCACCCGCCCCCTCGTACGACCCGCCCGAAGCCGGGTACGACCCGGCCACCCCCGGGTACGACCCGTCGGCCACCGAGCGCTGGGCCGCCGAGCCCGACAAACGCCCCGGCCGCACCGCCTTCCAGCGCGACCGCGCCCGCGTGCTGCACTCCGCCGCGCTGCGCCGTCTCGCCGGCAAGACGCAGGTCGTCACGCCCGGCACGCGCTCCCAGGACTGGGACGCCAGCCCCCGCACCCGCCTGACCCACTCCCTGGAGTGCGCCCAGGTCGGCCGGGAGCTCGGCGCCGCCCTCGGCTGCGACCCCGACCTCGTCGAGACCGCCTGCCTGGCCCACGACATGGGCCACCCGCCCTTCGGGCACAACGGCGAGGAGGTGCTCAACGACTTCGCCAAGGACTGCGGCGGCTTCGAGGGCAACGCCCAGTCGCTGCGCCTGCTCGCCCGCCTCGAACCCAAGCGGTTCGTCGCCGACCCGCGCACCGGCGAGCCGGCCAGCGTCGGCCTCAACCTCACCCGCGCCGCCCTCGACGCGGCCACCAAGTACCCCTGGCCGCGCGGCGGCCACCCCAGCGACCCGGCCTCCGTGAAGTTCGGGGTGTACGAGGACGACCTGCCGGTCTTCCACTGGCTGCGGCAGGGCGCGCCCGCCGACCGCAAGTGCTTCGAGGCGCAGGTCATGGACTGGTCCGACGACGTCGCGTACTCGGTGCACGACTTCGAGGACGGCCTGCACGCCGGCCACCTCGACCCCAACCTCCTCTTCGCCGAGCCCGAGCGCCGCGCCATCTGGGCCGTGGCCGTCGGCCGGTACGTCCCCGCGGACACCGACCCCGAGGAGCTGCGGGAGGCGCTGGACCGTCTGATGGAGGAGGACTGGTGGCCGCACGGGTACGACGGCTCGGCCGTCGCCCAGGCCCGCCTGAAGGACGCCACCAGCCAGCTCATCGGCCGCTTCTGCCTCGCCGCCGAGGGCGCCACCCGGGAGGCGTACGGCTCCGGCCGGCTCACCCGGTACGCGGCGGAACTGGTCGTCCCGCGCGCCACGCGGAACGAATGCGCGGTGCTCAAGGCCGTCGCCGACCTGTACGTGATGCAGCGCGACGAGCAGGAGCGGCTCCGCGCCGACCAGCGGATCGTCCTGGCCGAACTGGCCGAGGCGCTCAGCGTCCGCGCCCCCGAGGGCCTCGATCCGCAGTTCCGGGCGCTCTTCGACGCGGCTCCCGACGACCGCGCGCGCAAACGGGTGGTCGTCGACCAGATCGCCTCCCTCACGGACGCCTCGGCCCGGTCCCTGCACGCCCGGCTCACGACGCGCCGGGGGTGAGCTGATCGGGCCACTCCCTCTTCCCGAGGCAGGCTCGGTGCGGGACGCTCGCATGTGGCCGCCCGTGGCGACGAGGTCATGGCGCGGAGGTTATGAGGAGGCATCAGGTGGTCGACGCACACCGGACGTTCGTCATCGTCGGCGGGGGACTGGCCGGGGCCAAGGCGGCAGAGACGCTGCGGGCCGAGGGGTTCACCGGGAGGGTGATCCTCATCTGCGACGAGCGCGACCATCCGTACGAACGGCCGCCCCTGTCCAAGGGCTATCTGACCGGCAAGGAGGAGCGCGACAGCGTGTTCGTCCACGAGCCGGCCTGGTACGCCCGCTCCGACATCGAGCTGCACCTCGGCCAGCCGGCCGTCCACCTGGACCGCGCGGCCAAGACCGTGGAGCTGGGCGACGGCACCGTCGTCCCGTACGACCGGCTGCTGCTGGCCACCGGTGCCGAGCCGCGCCGCCTCGACATCCCCGGCACCGATCTGGCGGGGGTGCACCACCTGCGCCGCCTCGCGCACGCCGAGCGGCTGCGCCGGGTCCTGGTGACGCTGGGCAGGGACAACGGCCACCTGGTGATCGCCGGAGCCGGCTGGATCGGCCTGGAGGTGGCCGCCGCCGCCCGCGGCTACGGCGCCGAGGTCACCGTGATCGAGCCGGAGCCCACCCCGCTGCACGCGGTGCTCGGCCCCGAGCTGGGCCGGATCTTCGCCGACCTGCACACCGAGCACGGCGTCCGCTTCCGCTTCGGCGCCCGCCTGGCGGAGATCGTCGGCCAGGACGGCATGGTGCTGGCCGCCCGCACCGCGGACGGCGACGAGCACCCGGCGCACGCCGTGCTGGCCGCCATCGGCGCGGCCCCGCGCACCGCCCTCGCCGAGGCGGCCGGCCTGGTGCTGGCCGACCGTGCGGACGGCGGCGGCATCGCCGTGGACGCGAGCCTGCGCACCTCCGACCCTGACGTGTTCGCGGCGGGCGACGTGGCCGCGGCCGAGCACCCGCTGCTGGGCCACCGCCTGCGGGTGGAGCACTGGGCCAACGCGCTCAACGGCGGCCCGGCCGCCGCCCGGGCCATGCTGGGCCAGGAGGTCGCGTACGACCGGGTGCCGTACTTCTTCTCCGACCAGTACGACATGGGCATGGAGTACTCGGGGTACGCGCCGCCCGGCTCGTACGACGAGGTGGTGATCCGCGGCGACGTGGCCAAGCGCGAGTTCATCGCCTTCTGGCTGGCCGGCGGGCGCGTGATCGCCGGCCTCAACATGAACGTGTGGGACGTCACCGAGTCCATCCAGGCCCTGATCAGGACGGGTGCGCGGCCCGGCGGGGAGGCCCTGGCCGATCCCTCGGTGCCGCTCGCCTCGCTCCTGGAGGCACAGGAGGGGCGGGAGGCGACCGGCTGACCGGATCGCCGTGCCCCGGCCGTAGACTTCACGCGTGGCAGGCAGGATCAACGACGACGACGTGAAGGCGGTACGGGACGCGGTCCCGATCGACGCCGTGGTGTCCGAGTACCTCCAGCTGCGGAACGCCGGCGGCGGCAACCTCAAGGGCCTCTGCCCCTTCCACGACGAGAAGTCCCCGTCCTTCCAGGTCAGTCCGAGCAAGGGCCTGTACCACTGCTTCGGCTGCCAGGCGGGCGGGGACACCCTCGACTTCATCATGAAGATCGACCACCTCTCCTTCTCGGAGGCGGTGGAGCGGCTGGCCGGCCAGGCGGGCATCACCCTCCGGTACGAGGAGGGCGGCTACACCCCCGGCCAGAGCGGCCGCGGCGAGCGGATCCGGCTCGTCGAGGTGCACAAGGCCGCGGCGGAGTTCTACGTCGGCCAGCTGGAGGGCCCCGAGGCGGAGATCGCCCGGAAGTTCCTGGCCGGCCGCGGGTTCGACCAGGCGGCGGCCGCCCACTTCGGCGTCGGCTACAGCCCCGCGGGCTGGGACCACCTCACCCGCTTCCTGCGCGGCAAGGGCTTCAGCGACAAGGAGCTCCTGCTGTCCGGCCTGGCCCAGGACAGCCGCAGCGGCAAGCCGATCGACCGTTTCCGGGGCCGGCTGATGTGGCCCATCCGCGACATCACCGGCGAGGTCGTCGGCTTCGGCGCGCGCAAGCTGCGCGACGACGACAACGGCCCGAAGTACCTGAACACCCCCGAGACGGCGATCTACAAGAAGTCCCAGGTCCTCTACGGCATCGACCTGGCCAAGAAGGAGATCGCCAAGACCTCCACGGCCGTGGTGGTCGAGGGCTACACGGACGTCATGGCCTGCCACCTCGCCGGCGTGACCACGGCGATCGCGACCTGTGGCACCGCCTTCGGCGGCGACCACATCAAGATCCTGCGCCGCCTGCTGATGGACAACGCCACCGCCGAGGTGATCTTCACGTTCGACGGCGACGCCGCCGGACAGAAGGCCGCCCTGCGGGCCTTCGAGGACGACCAGAAGTTCGCCGCGGAGACCTCCATCGCGATCACGCCGGGCGGCATGGACCCGTGCGAGCTGCGCCTCGCGAAGGGCGACGCGGCGGTGCAGGACCTGGTCGGGTCCCGGACCCCGCTGTTCGAGTTCGCGCTGCGGCACATCGTCTCCCGCCACAACCTCGACAACCCGGCGGGCCGGGCGGCCGCGCTGGACGAGGCCGCGCCGGTGGTCGCCAACATCAAGAACATCGCGATCCAGCACGAGTCCGCCGTGCAGCTGGCCGGGATGCTGGGCGTGCGCGACGAGCAGTTCGTGGTCAAGCGGGTGGCGCAGCTGGCCCGCTGGGCGCGCGAGCGCGGCGGCAAGCAGCCGGACCGGCCGCAGCAGCGCCGTCAGGCGTACGAGCAGGTGCCCGCGCCCGCGGCCCAGCCGGCCGGACCGGCGCTGAACCTCCGCAACCCCGTGCACCTCACCGAGCGGGAGCTCCTCAAGCTGGCCCTCCAGCGGCCCGAACTGGTCTCGCCGACCTTCGACGCGTACGGGGTGGACGAGTTCACCGCACCGCCCTACGCGACGGTCCGCCAGGCCATCGCCGAGGCCGGCGGCGTGGTGTCGTCCGGGGAGGACTACCTCGCCCGGGTCCGCGACGCGGCGCCGAACGACACGGTCCGCGCGCTGGTGACCGAGCTGGCCGTGGAGGCCATCCGGCACAAGTCCCCGGACGAGGCGTACGCGGGCGAGCAGCTCGTCCAGGTACGGCTGCGCGCGGTCGACCGCCGCTTCCAGGAGGTCCAGGGCGCGATGGCCCGGCTGGCCAGCCACGCCCCGGCCGAGCAGGTCACGGCGCTCCAGCAGGAACTCTGGGTGCTCCAGCAGTACCGCCAGTCCCTGCGCAACAACGGCGCCGCGGCCCTCTAGGGACACTCCGACGGCCCGTCCCCCGGGCCACCGCCCACCGCGCCGCTCCTCGTACGTGCGTACGGGCTGCTTCGGGAATCCCGGCGGGGGGTAACCATCCGGTCACGCACCGGACTCAAAAAGTGCTCGCACGCCCCTCGTGGCGGTGATGTGTCGTACTCCACACTGAGTTGCGGTGCCTGAGTCCTCGGAGCCCAGGAGGTCGCCCCCGTGCAGACCCAGACCCTGACCGAAGCCGTGACCCCGGACACCCGGGTGGAGGAGCACCGCGAGGCCGCGCCCGGGGCCGGACTCGCGGGCGGGCCCGAGGAGGGGCCGGTGGCGGACGGGCCGGAGGCCGACGGGCCCGCGCTGGAGGCAGAGCCGCCGGAGTCCGGCGCCGAACCCGAGGGGGAGGCCGCCGAGATCCCGCTGCCGCGCAAGGTGGCGGAGTCCGGGGGCCCGTCCTCGGACCTGTTCCGGCAGTACCTGCGGGAGATAGGCCGGATACCCCTGCTCACCGCGGCCGAGGAGGTGGAGCTCGCCCGCCGCGTCGAGGCGGGTCTCTTCGCCGAGGAGAAGCTCGGCAGCACCCCCGACCTCGACTCACAGCTCGCCGTCGACCTCGACCGGCTGGTCGTGATGGGCCGGATGGCCAAGCGGCGCCTGATCGAGGCGAACCTGCGGCTCGTGGTCTCCGTCGCCAAGCGGTACGTCGGCCGCGGCCTGACCATGCTGGACCTGGTCCAGGAGGGCAACCTCGGGCTGATCAGGGCCGTGGAGAAGTTCGACTACGCCCGCGGCTACAAGTTCTCGACGTACGCGACCTGGTGGATCCGCCAGGCCATGTCCCGCGCCCTGGCCGACCAGGCGCGCACGATCCGCGTCCCGGTGCACGTCGTGGAGCTGATCAACCGCGTGGTGCGGGTGCAGCGCCGGATGCTCCAGGAGCGCGGGTACGAGCCCACGGCCGAGGAGGTCGCGAACCACCTGGAGCTCTCTCCCGAGCGGGTGAGCGAGGTGCTGCGGCTGGCCCAGGAGCCGGTCTCGCTGCACGCGCCCGTGGGGGAGGAGGACGACGTGGCGCTCGGCGACCTGATCGAGGACGGCGACGCCACCTCCCCGGTGGAGTCGGCGGCCTTCTTCCTGCTGCGCGAGCACCTGGAGGCCGTGCTCTCCACGCTCGGCGAACGCGAGCGGAAGGTCGTGCAGTTGCGGTACGGACTGATGGACGGCCGCCCCCGCACGCTGGAGGAGATCGGCCGGATCTTCGGCGTCACGCGCGAGCGGATCCGCCAGATCGAGTCCAAGACCCTCAACAAGCTCCGCGACCACGCCTTCGCGGACCAGCTCCGCGGCTACCTGGACTGACCGGGCCCGCCCGACGGCGGAGGCCGGCACCCCGAGGGGGTGCCGGCCTCCGCCGTAGCGTCCACCGCGCCGCGGCCCGGCGGTTCAGGCGGCCGGCACGTGCTCCGGCTCGGTCTCCGCGACGGGCTCGGCCTTCCTGTCCCGCATCACCACGGTGGCCAGCAGGGCCGCCGCGAGGACGCCGATCGCGCTGATGGTGAAGGTCGTCGACATCGAGGCCGTGAACGCCTCCCGCGCGGCCCGGACCAGCCCCGCGTCGCCCTGGGCGGCGGACAGCGCCCCGGCGATGGACTGCTTGGCCTGCTCGGGCGCCCCGGCCGGCATCTCCCGGGCGAAGGTGCTGGTCAGCAGCGAGCCGAGGATCGCGATGCCCAGCGCCGTACCGGCCTGCTGGATGGTGTCGTTCAGGGCCGAGCCGACGCCCGCCTTGTCGGCCGGGATGGTGCCCATCAGGGCGCCCACGGCGGCCGGCATGGCCAGGCCGGCACCGAGGCCGAGCAGGCCGAGGGCGACGGCCGGGACGGCGAAGCCCGAGTCGGCGGAGACGGTGGTCAGCAGGGCGAACGAACCGGCCATCAGGGCCATGCCGGCCAGGATCAGGTGGCGGTGGCCGGCCTTCGGGGCGAGCTTGGCACCCACGCCGTTGCCGACCAGGGCCGCCACGGCGAGCGGGGTGAATGCCAGCCCGGCCTTGACGGGCGAGTAGCCGAGCACCGACTGCAGGTACTGGGTGAGGACCAGCAGCAGACCGCCGTTGCCGATCTGGACCAGGGCCAGGGAGAGCGAACCGCCGCTGAAGTTGCGGTGCTTGAAGAGGACCAGCGGGACCATCGGCGCGGGGGTGACGTTCTCCCAGACCACGAACCCGGCCAGGGCGAGGACCGCGACCGCCAGCGTGACCGTGGAGCGGCCGCCGAACGCGCCGTGCTGCGGGATCTCGATGATCCACCAGACGAGGGCGGTCATGCCGGCCGCCGAGAGCACCGCGCCGAGCGGGTCGGGCTTCTGCCAGGGGGCCCTGGACTCCGGCATCAGGGTGAGGGCGGCGACGACGGCGAGCACCACGACCGGGACGTTGATGAAGAAGATCGAGTGCCAGGAGAAGTGGTCGATCAGCACGCCGCCCAGGACCGGGCTGCCGACCAGCCCGAGCATGGAGACCGAGCCCCACGCCGCCATCGCCTTGGGACGCTCGTCCTCGTCGAAGACCGTGATCAGGATCGACAGGGTCGAGGGCATGATCAGCGCTCCGCCGACACCCATCGCGGTGCGTACGGCGATGACCTCGCCGGGCGTGGTGCAGAAGGTGGCGGCCAGTGAGGCGGCCCCGAAGAGCAGCAGGCCGAGGACCATGATCCTGCGGCGGCCGAACCGGTCGCCGAGGCTTCCGGAGGTGAGCAGGAGGCCGGCGAAGACCAGGATGTACGAGTCCAGGATCCACTGGGTGTCCTGGGCCGACGCGCCGATGTCCTCGATCATCGCGGGGACCGCCACGGTCAGCGCCATGTTGTCGACGACCAGGACCAGGGTGCTCAGGCAGAGCACGACCAGGATCCACCAGCGGCGTGGGTTGCGGCTTTCCATGGGAGTTTCCTCTCGGCTCTCGCCTCGGTTGCGAACACTGTTCCTTTGATGCGCACACTGTACGCATGCCGGAACAGTGTGCGCAAGAGTGGATCCTGTACGCTCACTGCGAACGGTGTACGCATGCCAGGCGGTGGCCGGCAGTGGCAGGTGGAGGAGCGAGCCCTATGGCCGAGAAGACGAAGCCGATCCCGTCCGTGTGGGCCCGCGGGCAGCGCGAGGCCGACCAGCCCGCGCTCAGCCGGGCCGCGATCGTCCGCGAGGCCATCGCCATGCTCGACGCCGACGGCATCGAAGCCCTCAGCATGCGCAAGCTGGCCGCCCGCCTGAACGCCGGCGCGACCTCCCTCTACCGGCACGTCGCCACCAAGGACGAGCTGATGGAGCTCGCCGTGGACGAGGTCTGCGCCGAGGTCCACGTCCCCGCCGCCGGCCCCGACTGGCGCGCGGACGTCACCGCCGCCGCGAGCTCCTTCCGCGCCACGGCCCTCCGGCACCCCTGGCTGTCCTCGGTCCTCGGCCAGGCCGGCCTCGCCTACCTCGGCCCCAACCTGATGGCGTACTCCGAGCGGCTCGCCGCCCTCTTCACGGCCGTCGGCTTCCCCGAGCCGAGCCGCGCCATCGACACCGTGTTCTCGTACGTCATCGGCATGAGCACCACCGAGGCCGCCTGGCTGACCACGGTCGCCCGCACCGGCGAGACCGAGGCCGCCTTCATCGCCCGCCTCATGCCCGCCGCCCAGCAGGCCGCCGCGGGCCACGAGCACCTGCAGGACGCGTACGGCGAGGCCGCCGCCCGGCTCGTCGCGGCCGAGCCGGACGCCGCCGCCTCTCCGGCCGGCGCCCCCGCCTCCCCGGCCGGCGCCCCCGATTCGCCGCAGGCGATCCGCGACGCGAAGTTCGCCTACGGCATGGAGGTCGTCCTCGACGGCCTCGCCCTGCGCCTGCCGCGCTGACCCGGTGGGGGCCCGACAGCCCCCGGAAACGCCGCCGGGCCCGGCCCCACGAGGGGGGACCGGGCCCGGCGGCGTACGGCCGGCGGCAGGCGCGTACGGTCAGTCGACCTCGGCCACCGCCTGCGCGAACTGGGCCGCGTACAGCCGCGCGTACGCGCCGCCCGCCGCCAGCAGCTCCTCGTGCGTGCCCTGCTCCACGATCGAGCCGTCCTCCATCACCAGGATCACGTCCGCGTCCCGGATCGTGGAGAGGCGGTGCGCGATCACGAACGAGGTCCGGCCGTGCGCCAGCCGGGCCATCGCCTTCTGGATCAGCACCTCCGTACGGGTGTCCACGGAGCTCGTCGCCTCGTCGAGTACCAGGATCACCGGGTCCGACAGGAACGCCCGCGCGATGGTGATCAGCTGCTTCTCGCCCGCGCTGACCCCCTGGCCCTCGTCGTCCAGCACCGTGTCGTAGCCGTCGGGCAGGGTCCGGATGAACCGGTCCGCGTGCGCGGCCCGCGCCGCCGCCTCGATCTCCGCCCGGCTCACCTCGCGCGCCGCGCCGTACGCGATGTTCTCCGCGATCGTGCCGCCGAACAGCCAGGTGTCCTGGAGGACCATCCCGATGCCGGCGCGCAGCTCCTCGCGGGTCATCTTGGCGATGTCCACGCCGTCCAGCGCGATCCGGCCGCCGGTCACCTCGTAGAACCGCATCAGCAGGTTGACCAGCGTGGTCTTGCCGGCGCCGGTGGGGCCCACGATGGCCACCGTGTGGCCCGGGTCGACCGTCAGCGAGAGGTCCTCGATCAGCGGCTTGTCCGGCACGTAGCGGAAGGCCACCTTGTCGAAGGTCACCTGGCCGCGCAGCTCCTCCGGGCGCTCCGCCACCTCGGGGTCCGGCTCCTGCTCGTCCGCGTCGAGGAGTTCGTACACCCGCTCCGCGGACGCCACGCCCGACTGCACCAGGTTCGCCATCGACGCCACCTGCGTCAGCGGCATCGAGAACTGGCGCGAGTACTGGATGAAGGCCTGCACGTCGCCGATCGACAGGGTGCCGGAGGCCACCCGCAGACCACCGACCACGGCCACCAGCACGTAGTTGATGTTCGAGACGAACATCATCACCGGCTGCATGATGCCGCTGACGAACTGCGCCCGGAAGGAGGCCCGGTACAGCGCCTCGTTCTGCTCGGCGAAGGTCTCCGCGGACTCCCTCTGCCGGCCGAACACCTTCACCAGCGTGTGGCCCGAGTACATCTCCTCGACGTGGGCGTTCAGCTTGCCCGTGGTCTTCCACTGCTCCACGAACTGCGGCTGCGACTTCTTGCCGATCTTCGTCGCGATCACGATCGAGACGGGCACGGTCACCAGCGCCACCAGCGCGAGCAGCGGCGAGATCCAGAACATCATCGCCAGCACGCCGACGATCGTCAGCAGCGAGTTCAGCAGCTGGCCCATGGTCTGCTGCAGGGTCTGCCCGATGTTGTCGATGTCGTTGGTCGCCCGGCTCAGCACCTCGCCGCGCTTCTGCTGGTCGAAGTACGACAGCGGGAGCCGCGACAGCTTCGCCTGGAGCTCCTCCCGCATCCGGTAGACCATGCCGTTCATCACGTGGTTGGACAGCCGCGTGGCCACCAGCATCAGCAGGCCGGACGCCGCGAACACCACCAGCGCGAGCACGCACACCTGGCCCACCGCGCCGAAGTCGATGCCCTCGCCCGGGGTGAAGTCCGTCCCCGAGAGCATGTCGGCCGTGCCGCCCTCGCCCTTGGCGCGCAAGCCCTCCAGGGCCTGCTCCTTGGTCAGGCCGGCCGGCATCCGGCGGCCCACGATCCCGGCGAACACCAGGTCGGTGGCCTTGCCGAGGATCTTCGGGCCGATCACGGTGGCCACGACGCTGCCGAAGACCGCGACGACCATGCCCCACAGCTTGGCCCTGTCCTGGGCGAGCTGGCGCAGCAGCCGCTTGCCGGACCCCTTGAAGTCCATGGACCGCTGGGCCGGTCCCATCATCATCCGTCCGCCGGGCCCGCTCATGCGGCTTCCGCCTCCGTCAGCTGGGAGAGCACGATCTCCCGGTAGGTCTCGTTGTCCGCCATCAGCTCGTGATGCCGGCCGGCGCCCACGACCCGGCCCTCGTCGAGGACCAGGATCCGGTCGGCGTCGCGGATCGTGGACACGCGCTGCGCGACGATGACGACGGTCGCGTCCTCGGTCTCGCGGGCCAGGGCGGCGCGCAGCGCGGCGTCCGTGGCGTAGTCGAGGGCCGAGAACGAGTCGTCGAAGAGGTAGATCTCCGGGCGCTGCACCAGGGTGCGCGCGATGGCCAGACGCTGGCGCTGGCCGCCGGAGACGTTCGTGCCGCCCTGCGTGACGGGCGCGTCCAGGCCGCCCTCCAGGGCCTCCACGAACTCCCTGGCCTGGGCGACCTCCAGGGCCCGCCACAGCTCCGCGTCGGTCGCGTCGGGCCGTCCGTAGCGCAGGTTGGTCGCCACGGTCCCGGAGAACAGGTACGGCTTCTGCGGCACCATGCCCACCGTGCCGGCCAGCAGCTCGGGGTCGATCCGGCGGACGTCCTCGCCGTTGACGAGCACCTCGCCGCCGGTCGCGTCGAACAGCCGCGGTACGAGCCCCAGCAGCGTGGACTTGCCGCTGCCCGTGGACCCGATGATCGCGGTCGTCTCGCCGGGCCGGGCCACCAGGTCCACGCCGACCAGGACGGAGGCCTCGGCGCCCGGGTAGCGGAAGTCCGCGCCGCGCAGCTCCAGCGAGCCGCGGCGGGCCAGTTCGCGCACCGGCTCGGCCGGCGGCAGCACGGAGCTCTCGGTGCCGAGCACCTCCTGGATGCGCTCGGCGCAGACCGAGGCGCGCGGCACCATCATGAACATGAAGGTGGCCATCATCACGGACATGACGATCTGCAGCAGGTAGGCGAGGAAGGCCGTCAGCGCGCCGATCTCCATGCCGCCGCTGTCGATGCGCATCGCGCCGAACCAGATGACGGCCACGCTGGAGAAGTTGATCACGATGATCACGGTGGGGAACATCAGCGCCATCAGGCGGCCGGCCGACAGGGACACGTCGGTCAGCTCGGTGTTGGCCTTCCGGAAGCGCTCCTCCTCGTAGCCGTCCCGGATGAACGCGCGGATCACCCGGTTGCCGCTGATCTGCTCGCGCAGCACCCGGTTCACCGTGTCGAGGCGCTTCTGCATCTGCCGGAACAGCGGCTGCGTCTTCCAGACGATCGAGCCGACCGCGATGCCGAGCACCGGCACCACGCCGAGCAGCACGCCGGACAGCTTCACGTCCAGCGAGAGCGCCATGACGATGCCGCCCACGCACATGATCGGCGCGGAGACCATCAGCGTGAACGTCATCAGCACCAGCATCTGGACCTGCTGGACGTCGTTCGTGGTGCGGGTGATCAGCGACGGAGCCCCGAACTGGCCGAGCTCGCGCGCGGAGAAGCTCTGCACCCGGTCGAACACCGCGGCGCGCACGTCCCGGCCGAGGGCCGCCGCGGTCCGCGCGCCGTAGTAGACGGCTCCGACGTTGCACACCAGCTGCACGAGGCTGACGCCGAGCATCAGGGCGCCGAAGCCCAGGATGTAGCCGGTGTCGCCCTCGATGACACCGTTGTCGATGATGTCGGCGTTCAGCGTGGGCAGGTAGAGGGTGGCGCTGGTCTGCAGCAGCTGCAGCAGCACCAGCAGGGCGATCGGTTTCCGGTACGGACCCAGATGGGTCCGCAGAAGTCGTATGAGCACGCGCAGGCTCCGGGTCGGCAAGATCGGGGGTCACCCCATCTTCCGACACCCGCCCAGTCGGGACCCACCGGTTTTCGCAAAGGCCGGTCAAAAGGAGTAGCCGCCGCCCCGCGGGTCGTAGGGCGGCGGCCGGAGCCGGGCGGGGGCGGGGGGCCCCGCCCCGGCCCGGGGGCCCCAAGGCGCCGCGGGGTGCTTGGTCCCCGGGGGGGGGGGCTGGAGGGGGCCCGCCCGGGCGGCGCGCCCCCCGGGCGCCCCC
>NZ_JBIVYX010000021.1:0-60211 GCF_044759225.1 Streptomyces sp. NPDC101132 | reverse complement strand
CACACCCATTCACCCCCCCCCCGCCCTGGCGGCACCCCCGGTTTTACCAACGGGCGTGACAACCGGTGTCGCCCCCGCCCCGGGGGTCGGGGGGCGGCGCCCGGCGCCGGCCGGCCCCGGGGCCCCGGAGCCGGCCCGGGCCTCAGAAGGCGCCGGGGTGGATCTGCTCCCGGGTGGCGGCGTACTGCTGGCGCACGGCCTGGCCGGCCGCCAGCTCGTCGCCCGGCTCGAAGACCTGGGCCACCGCACCCTGCCAGGCCGGCGGCGTGTGCGGGGCGAGCGCGCCCTGCTGCACCCCGAGGGCCCAGGCGGCCTGGCGGGCGGCGCCCAGGGCCGCGTAGTCCGCCGGCTGCGGTACGACGACCTGCGTGCCGAACAGCCCCGGTGCGGCCGCCTGTACGGCCGGCAGCTCGGCCGCCGCGCCCAGCAGGAAGACCCGCCGGATCTCGACGCCGCGCCCGCGCAGCACGTCCAGGGCGTCCACCAGCCCGCACAGCATGCCCTCGAAGGCCGCCCGCGCCAGGTGCTCGGGCTTCATCGAGTCCCGCCGCAGCCCGGAGAGGGTGCCCGCGGTGTGCGGCAGGTTCGGCGTCCGCTCGCCCTCCAGGTACGGCAGGAGTACGAGCCCGTGGGCGCCCGGCGTCGACTTCAGGGCCAGCGCGCTCAGCCCCTCCAGGTCGGTGCCCAGCAGCTCGGCGGTGCCCCGCAGGGCCCGTACCGCGTTGGACGTGTACACCACCGGCAGGTGCATGCCGGTCGCGTCGGCCAGCGAGGTGATCGTGCCGCCGGGCTCGAAGAGGGGCTCGTGGTGGACGGCCATCACGGAACCGGAGGCGCCCAGGGAGACCACCGCGTCACCCGGAGCGAGCCCAAGGCCGAGCGCGGCGGCCTGCGTCTCGCCCGTACCGGCGGAGATCAGCAGCCCCTCGGGCGTGGTGCCGGCGGCCTCGGCGGGGCCGAGCACCTCGGGCAGCACCGCCCGCTGGCCCAGCGCCAGTTCGACGAGGTCGGGGCGGTAGGTGTTGTGCGCCGGGGACCAGTAGCCGGTTCCGGAGGCCGCGCCGCGGTCGGTGGTGCGCCGCGCCGGCCGGCCCAGCAGCTGCCAGACCAGCCAGTCGTGCGGCTGCATCACCACGGCCGTGCGGCGGGCGGCCTCGGGCTCCGTGCGGGCCAGCCAGCGGAGCTTGGCGACCGGCTGCGCCGACTGGGGGACGCAGCCCACGGCCTCGGCCCAGGCCTGACGGCCGCCCAGCTCCTCGATCAGGTCCGCGGCGGCCACCTGGGCGCGCTTGTCGTTGCCGACCAGGGCGGGCCGGACGAGGGCGCCCCCGGCGTCGAGGAGCAGCAGCCCGTGCTGCTGCGCGGAGACGCCGATCGCCTGGACGCCCTCCAGCAGCCCGCCCCCGGCGGCCTCGCCGAGGGAGAGCAGCCAGGACTGCGGGTCGGTCTCGGTGGGCTTGCTCTCGCCCGCGGGCTGCGGATGGGGGGCGTACCCCTGGCGCAGCACGGCACCGGTGTCGGTGTCACAGACGACGATGCGAGTGAAGGCGGAAGAGCTGTCCAGCCCGGCGACTATCCCCATGCCCACGATTCTGCCGCACCGCGAGGCGCGCGGGGCCCCGCCGGTACGTCAAGATCGCCGCCGGTTCCTAGGTGTTGCTGGTACCCCAGTCGTCCTCCGTGGCGGACGCGCCGTTGTGGTGGACCCGCAGCCGCTCGGGGAGGTGCTCCCCGACGGCGACGAAGGCCTTGCCGGCGTACTGGCGGCCCGTGTGCGCGGCCGTCTCGGCGGCGTTGCGCACGGCGGGGTTCTGGGCGATCCCGCGAGCGGACTTCTTCAGCTGCTCGTACCGCTCCCGCCCGGCGGCCGTGCCGAGCACGTAACCGAGGGCCAGTCCGGCGACGAACGTGAGCTTGTAACGCATGCCTGCCACCCTTCTGCATCGCTGCTGCGTGCGTGCTGCGTCGGTGTCCGGCCGCCTACCCGTCGGGGGCCGTGATCACCCGGGGCGATACCGATTGGCGGAGCACCCCCCTGCTTGCGCTAATGTATGTCTCGCAACGGGCGCCCGCCCCCCAGCAAGGCTGGTGGTGGGACTGTTCGGGGCACACGCAGCAATCCCCTGTAGCTCAATTGGCAGAGCAGCCGGCTGTTAACCGGCAGGTTACTGGTTCGAGTCCAGTCGGGGGAGCGCGATCCCCTGTAGCTCAATTGGCAGAGCATTCGGCTGTTAACCGGAGGGTTGCTGGTTCGAGTCCAGCCGGGGGAGCGATCGAAGAAGAGGACCCCCTGATGGGTCCTCTTCTTCTGTTTTCCGCGCCGAAGTGGAACCGGGCAGCGCTGAACGCGGTCTCCTAGGGCAGGCGAAGCCGATCATGCGAGGCATCCGAAGCAGGAGATCGTATGAGCGGCTATGCTGCGGCAGACGGCGCGCACAAATGTGCGCGACGCGCCGCAAGGGGCGGTAGCTCAGCCGGTTAGAGCAGCGGACTCATAATCCGTCGGCCGTGGGTTCGAGTCCCACCCGCCCCACCGCAAGCCGTAGGTGCAGAAACGATCGCACCTGCGGCTTCGGTGTTTTCGGGGGTGTTGCGGGGTGCCGGTGCCGGTGCGGGGGCGGGGTGCCGAAGGCTTCGGTGGCTGCGACGCGCTGAGCGGCTGGCAGGGCGAACCCGTTGGCCGGGTTCCGGCAGCTGTGCGAGCCGTCGCAGATCCGTGCAGGGCGGCGGCTGCTTGGAGTTCCGTCCAGGACAGGCCCGGGCCCATGAAGTGCCCGTTGTCCGTTGCGCGGGTGACGGGTTCCGGCCGGTCGGGGGTGGGACAGCGGGTAGTCGGTGCCGCCCTCCTTTCCCGGGCGGTCCTCGTCAGGTGTCGGGGGTCTGGGTCACGCGCCAGAGGCTGCGGGGGAGGTCGCCCTCCTCGAAGGCGTGGATCTCGGTGAGGTGCCAGCCGTGGGCGAGGTCGTGGACCAGGCGGCGGGAGAAGTAGTGCACGGCGAAGCCGCCGTGCTCGTAGATGTCGTCGCCGTGCGGGGTGCCCGTGCCGTAGTGGGCGTCGCCCGTGTGGCGGACCGTGTAGACGAAGGTGCCGCCGGGGCGCAGGACGCGGCGGACCTCGGCCACGAGGGAGTGGATCTCCTCGGTGGACAGGGCCATGCAGAGCAGCATGTGCGCGAACACGGCGTCGGCGGAGGCGTCGGGGAGCGGCAGCGGTTCGCGTACGTCGTGGACGGTGGTCGTGACGCGGGCGGCGAGGCCTTCGGCTCCGGCGGCGGCGCGGAGCTGCGTGAGGCCGGTGGCGGAGAAGTCCGTGGCGTGCACGGTGAAGCCCCGGCGGGCGAAGTGGAGGGCGTCCCGCCCGTGCCCGGCACCGAGCTCCAGCACGTCCCGGGCCCCGGCGTCCCGGAACACCGCGGCGGCGTACACCGCGGCCTCCGACGGTCCCGTGCCGTACATCCCGGGATGCGCGCGGTAGGTCTCCTGCCAGTGCGCGTGCTGCGCACCCGCCAGCCGGTCGTGCTCCGCCATGTCCGATGTCCCTTCGGTGCGCCCGTCGACGGATCACACCCTTCCACCGGCGCGCGGATCCGCCGGTGAGGGCGCGGGGCGTGACGGGTTGCGGGGGCGGGATTCATCTCGTGCGGCACAACGCTCCGCAGACGCTTCCTCGTTATGGCAAGGCGTGCGCCCATCTCAATGTGGGTGGGGTGCGGCGGGCCAGTCAGTGTCACAACATCACGAAGTGAGGGGCCTCGTGGACGAGCAGGACGGTGGGCGGGGCGGGGCGCGCGGTGGGGCCGTGGCGTTCGGGGTGGGGATGGTGGGGACGCTTGCGGTCTTCGGGTTCTGGCCCGGGTTGCCGCACGTCATCGACTGGGGGGCGGTGCTGGTGGCCCTCGGGGTCGGGGGCCTGGCCCGGTGGGGGTGGCTTCGGTGGGGTGCGCGGGTGCGGTCCGGGCGCCGCTGAGGCGCGGGGTGTGACGGGGGGGCGGGTGTGGGGGACGGGGCGGGGGTGGGCCCCCGGTGGGGCGGGGGCCGGGTGGGGCCGCCGTGGCGCGGCGCCCGGTGGTTCGGTGTGGCCCCGGTGGGTCCTGGGTCGTGGGGGGTTCGGGGGAGTCCCGCGGGGTGGGGCGGGCCGGGCGTGGGTGGGTGGGCCGGCCCGCGGTGGGGCTGGTGGGTCAGGGGGCGGTGGGGTGGCGGGGGCCGGTGGCGTCGGCCGGGTGGGTCACGGGGACTCGGTGGCCTCGGTCACGCGGGCTGCGGTGGTGGGTCAGAGGGATTCCGTGGCGTCGGCCAGGTGGTGGAGGACGTCCGTGAGGCTCTCCCGGCGGGCGTAGACGGCGCGCTGCCGGTGGGCGCCCGAGCCGTCGCGGAGCAGGGACGCCAGGGTCGCCGACGCGTGCTCCAGGTCGCCCGCCGCCGCGAGCTCCGGGGCGAGGAGGTCCAGCAGGGCTTCGGCGAGGGTGGCCGCCGGGAGCTCCGTACCGGTGAACGGGTCGAGTCCGTACCCCTCCAGGCCGTCGTGTGCGGCCCGCCAGCGGGCCAGCTGGAGGACCTCGTCGCGGACCGTCGCGGCGGGTTCGCCGGCCGCGAGGGACTTCAGCGCCGCGGCCACCAGGGCCCGCCCCAGCGCGGCCTGCAACACGGCCACGTCCAGCCCGGGGGACATGTCGGGCGCCCGGATCTCGAGCGTCGGCCAGGTCCCGGAGGGCCGCATGTCCCAATAGACCATCTTCGTGTCGAGCGCGGCGCCCGAGGTCAGCAGCAGTTCCACCGAGCGCCGGTAGTGCGCGGTGGAGCTGAAGTGCGGCGGCAGACCGGCCGAGGGCCAGGTGGACCAGGCCATCGCCCGCCAGCTGGCGTGGCCGGTGTCGCGGCCGCCCCAGAACGGCGAGTTGGCGCCCAGCGCGATCAGCGTGGGCAGCCAGGGCCGTACGCGGTTGGCCACGGCCACCGCGGTGTCGGTGTCGAGCGTGCCGACGTGGATGTGCCGGCCGCACCCGACCAGGTTGTCGGTCAGCGCCCCGAACCGCTGGAACTGCGCGCGCTGGCGCGGTTCGTCGTCGTTGAGGTGCGGGGGCGTGCGCACCGTGAGGACGGGCGAGGGGCTGGCCAGCAGCCGGCAGCCGTGCTCCCTGGCCGTCTTGGCCAGGACGCGGCGGAGCGCGGTCAGCTCGTCGCGCAGCTGGTCGGCGGTGTCGGCGACGGGGGTGGCTATCTCCACCTGGTAGCGGGTGCCCTCGGAGTGGATCTGGGGCACTTCGCCGACGTCGGAGAGGACTTCGGGGGCGACGGGCGCCACCCGCCAGGTCTGGGCGTCCACGAGGAGGAACTCCTCCTCGACGCCGAGGGTCAGCGAGGGCGCCGGAACCGTGTCCGGCGCCCAGGACCACGTACGTGATGTGCTCTTGCCAGGTTCGATCACTACGCCTCCCTGGACATACGAGTCGGTTTCATGATGAGCCGACCGGCGGGTGCGGAGCGAACGTCTATTCAGTCAATCGCGGGTGAACGCACGGCGCGTGGCGGGTACTCGCCCCCGTCCCCGCGCCGCTCACGGGGCGCCCGCCGTCCCGAGGGGAGGGCGGGGCGGATGGTTCAAGTGCGAACGATTTACCATCCCGTGTGACCGCTACGACCTCGACACCGCCCAAGCGGCGGATCCTCGCCGACCTGACCCCGCTGCGCAGCTCCGCCGACTACCGGCGGCTCTGGCTCGGCAACACCGTCTCCTGGATGGGCCAGGCCATGACGGCCCTCGCCGTCTCGCTCCAGGTGTACGAGATCACCCGGTCCAGCTTCTCCGTGGGCCTCGTGGGGCTCTTCTCGCTCGTTCCCCTGGTCGCCTTCGGCCTGTACGGGGGCGCCATCGCCGACACCGTCGACCGCCGCAAGCTCGGCCTGTACAGCGCGCTCGGCGCCGCCGTGCTGTCCGTCGCCCTGGCCGGTGCCGCCTTCGCCGGGTACCACCGGGTCTGGTTCCTGTACGCGGTCGTGGGGCTCCAGGCGGTCTGCTTCGCGCTCAACTCGCCCGCCCGATCGGCCATGATCCCCCGGCTGCTGCCGCCGGAGCAGCTGCCGGCCGCCAACGCTCTCCAGTCGCTGACCACCACTTCCGGCATGATGATCGGCCCGATGCTCGGCGGCTTCATCGTCGGCCTGTGGGGCTACCAGGCGGCGTACCTGATCGACGCGGTCGCCTTCTCCGCCGCCCTCTACGCGATGTGGCGGCTGCCCGCGATGCGCCCGGACCGGTCCGAAGGCTCCGAGGGGTCCGACGGCAAGCGGGGCCGGGCCTCCGTCGTCGACGGGCTGCGCTTCCTCGCCACCCGCCCCAACATCCGGATGACCTTCTTCTCCGACATGTGCGCGATGGTCCTGGCCCAGCCCCGTGCGCTGTTCCCGGCCATCGCCGGGCTCTGGTACGGCGGCGACGCCAAGACCGTGGGCCTGCTCGTGGCCGCCCCGGCGGTCGGGGCGCTGCTCGGCGGCCTCTTCTCGGGCTGGCTCGGCCGGATCCGCCGGCACGGCCTGGCCATCCTGCTGTCCGTGGCCGCCTGGGGTGCCGCCGTCGCCGTCTTCGGGCTGACCCGCAACCTCTGGCTCGGCCTGCTCTTCCTCGCCCTCGCCGGCTGCGCGGACACCATCTCGATGGTGTTCCGCACCACCATGCTCCAGGCCGCCACCCCCGACGACCTGCGCGGCCGCCTCCAGGGCGTGTTCATCGTCGTGGTGGCCGGCGGCCCGCGGCTCGGGGACTTCCTCGCCGGGACCGCGGCCGACCTCACCTCGCCGGCCGTGGCCGTCACGGGCGGCGGCCTCGCCTGCGTGGCGGCCCTGGCCCTGCTCGCCGCCGTCTGGCGGGGCTTCGCCCGCTACGACGCCCGGACGCCGGAAGCCTGACCCGGGGCGGGATCCGGAAGCCTTGGTTCGGTGCCGCGGGGGGCCGCCCGCCGGGCGTACGGGGCCTCGCCCCGCCCGCACCCCGCAGCAGGACCGCGCCTGCTCCCCGTACGTCTCCGTGGCCGGGTACTCCGACGCGCTCGACAAGACCACCGTGGACGGACAGCTGGTCGGCGGGATCTCCGGTCTGGCCGTCCGCCACGACGGACTGCTCGCCGCGGTCTCCGACCGCTCCGTCCTCTTCACCCCGGACGCCGCCCGCGGCGACGTCCAGGCCGCCCGCGCGCCCGCGCGGCTCCCGCTGACCGACGGCGCCGGCGGGCCCGTGATCACCGACGAGTTCGCCCCCGCCGTCCGCCGGTACGCGCCCGACGGGGGCTGCTGGGCACCCTGCCCGTCCCGCCGGCGCTCCGGCTGCCGCCCGCGGGCCGCGCCAGGCCCCACCAGACCTTCGAGAGCCTGACGCTGCTGCCCGGCGGCCACACCCTGGTCGCCGGGGTCGAAGGCCCCCTCGACGGAGACGGCACCGACGCCTCCGGCCGTACGCTCCAGCGCGTCCAGACCTGGCAGCGGCGCGGCGGCGGGTTCGTGCCGGCCCGCCAGTACGCGTACGCCGTCGACCCCGGGCACGGGCTGGTCGAGCCGGCGCCCACCCGCGACGGGCGGCTGCTGGTGCTGGAGCGCGGCTTCACCCGGGAGCTCAAGATCACGGCCCGGCTGTACGTGGCCGACCCCCGCGGTGCCACCGACACCCGCGGCACCGCCGTCCTCGCCGAGGGGTTCACCGGGCAGGCCGGGGCGCAGCGGTTGCGGTTGACGCTGGTCAGCGACGACAACGAGCTGCCGCAGCAGATCACCCGCCTGTACCGGCTGGACGTGCGCCTGCCCCGGTCCTAGTCCGCCGGCGTCACGATGCCGCGGGCGACGCCCAGGTCCACCAGGTCCTGGGGGCGCAGGCGCAGCTGGTCGGCGGTGGCCGGGGCCTCCTCTTGCGGGCGCTTCAGGATCGCCGCGGCCAGCTCCGGGGCGATGACGGAGAAGTAGCTGTCCGGCGTCACCCAGGTGTTGCCGGGGGCCGCCAGGGCCAGCGCGCCCCCGGAGCCGCCCTCGCCGATCAGCAGGGTGGTCACCGGGACCCGCGCCCCGGCCACCGCGGCGAAGGTGTCGGCGATGGCCGCGCCCGCTCCGGCGCGTTCCGCCGCGGCGTCGTTGGCGGCGCCCGGGGTGTCGACCAGGGTGAGCACCGGGATCCCGAGCCGGTCCGCCAGGCGGATCACCCGGGCGGCGGTGCGGTAGCCCGCCGCGAGGGTCGCGGTGCCGCACTGGGCGGCGTACGCCACCGTGCGCCCGCCGCGCAGCCCGAACCCGCAGAGCATCCCCGGGTCGGTGCCGCCGGCGCGGTCGCCGGACAGCGGCAGGCGCAGGTCGAAGTACGCGTCGAGGTACGCCTCGGCCCGCGGCCGCCGCGGGTCGCGCGCCCGCAGTACGGCCTCCCACCCGGTCGCGGCGGGCTCGGCGGCGGCGAGCGCTGCCGGCGGCTCCACGGGCCCGCCGGCAGCCCCGCCCGGCACCGCCGCCCCGGCGAGCAGGCGCAGCCACCCGCCCAGCACACCCGGCAGCTCCGCCCGCGGCACCACGGCGTCCACGTGCCCGGCCGCGTACTGCCCGTCGGCGGTGTACGCGGCCGGATCGGCGTCCGCCGGACGCACCCGCGACCCCGCGAAGCCGACCTGGGCACCGGGCAGCGCCAGCACCACGTCCGCGCCGGCCCCCAGCGTGGCCCAGCCGCCGCCGGTGGTCGGGTCGCGCAGCACCGCGATCTGCGGCAGCCCCGCGGCCCGCGTCAGGACCGACTGGCGCGCCACCCGCTGGAGCTGGGTGAGTGCGAGCATCCCCTCCTGCATGCGCGAGCCGCCGGTCGCGATCAGCGACACCAGGGGCAGCCGGTGCTCGCGCGCATGCGCGTACGCGGCCTCCAGCCGGTCGCCGGTCCGCTCGCCCAGGGAACCGCCCAGGAAGCCGAACTCGAAGGAGACCAGCACCGCTTCCCGGCCGCCCACCCGGGCCGTGCCGCAGACCACGGACTCGTCCTCGCCGGTGCGTCCGGCGGCGCGGGCGCGGGAGGCGTCGTACCCCGCCCAGCCGAGCGGGCCGTCGGGCCGGGACGTGCGGGCGGGGGCGGGCAGTTCGGTGAACGAGCCGGGGTCGGTGAGGGCGTCCAGCGTCTCGCGGGCGGTGAGCCGCTCCGCGGCCAGCGCACGCTTCATGATCTTGCCCAGGTCGTTGCGGGGGAGGGACGCGCGGAAGCGGACCGTACGGGGGCGCTTGTGCGGGGCGAGCAGCCCGGCGACGTGCGCGGTCAGTTCGCCGGGGGAGGGCGGGTCCGCCGGGTCGGCCGGGACCACCCAGGCCACGATCCGCTCGCCGAGATCGGCGTCGGGCTCGCCGGTCACGGCCGCCTCGCGCACGCCCGGGTGGTCGAGGAGGGCGTTCTCGATCTCCCCGGCCCCGATCTTGTAACCGCCGCTCTTGATCAGGTCGGTGGCCTTGCGGCCGACGATCCTCAGGTACCCGGCCGCGTCGCGGGTGGCCATGTCGCCGGTGCGGAACCAGCCGTCGGCGGTCAGGGCGCCGGCCGTGGCGTCAGGCCGGTTCAGGTACTCCGTGAAGAGGTTCGGGCCGCGCACCTGGATCTCGCCGATGGTCTCGCCGTCGTACGCGTCGAGCACCGCGCCCGCGTCGTCGGCCAGCCGCAGCTCCACGCCCCGCACCGGGACGCCGACCGTGCCGGGGGCGGAGGCGGTGTCGTCGGCGCGGACGCTGGTGTTCATCAGGGTCTCGGTCATGCCGTACCGCTCGATCACCCGGCGCCCGGTCGCCGCCGCGATCCGCCGGTGGTCGTGCAGGGGCAGCCCGGCGGAGCCGGAGACCAGCAGCCGGGCGTCCGCCAGGGCCTTGGCGAGGGCCTGGTCGGTGCCGACCGCGTCGGCGAGCCGGTGGTACATGGTCGGTACGCCGAAGAGCATCGTGCCGCCCTCGTTCAGGGCGCGCGTGACGCCCTCGGCGGAGAACCGGCCCAGGTGGTGGACGGTGCCGCCGCGGCGCAGCGGGCCCAGGGTGCCGAGGACCAGGCCGTGCACGTGGAAGAGCGGGAGCGCGTGGACCACGGTGTCGGCCGCGGTCCAGTCCCACGCGTCTTCCAGGGCGTCCAGGGTGGCGGCGACGGCCCGGCGGGGGAGCACCGCGCCCTTGGGGGGTCCGGTGGTACCGGAGGTGTAGATCACGAAGGCCGGGGCGTCGTCGCCGACCGCGTCCCGGGCCGGGGTGACGGGGGGACCGTCCGGGGTGCCGCCCTCGGCCGGGATGTCCAGGCGCGGCAGGCCGGCCAGCTCCGGCGGGAGTCGAGCGTCCGTGGCCGCGAGCACGAGGGAGGGTGCACTGTCGTGCAGGACGTGTACGAGTTCCCGCGCGCCGGTCTTCGGGTTCAGCGGTACGACCGGCACCCCGGCCAGCAGCCCCGCGACCACCCCGACCGCGGTCTCCAGGGTCGGGGTGGCCCACAGCGCGACCCGGCCGGCACCGGCCAGGCGGTCGGCCAGCCGGCCTGCGGAGTGCGCCAGTTGACGGTAGGTCAGCGTCCGCCCGTCGAAGCGGAGGGCGATGCGGTCGGAGGGCGCGTCCAGCGCCGGGAGGAGGGCGGTCACGCCGGTACCCTACGGCGTCACGGCAGCGGGAGGGCGATCTTCACGGCGTACACGGCGACCAGCCCGTAGCCGATCCGGAACGTCCAGGCGCGGGCGGTGTCGGAGATCCGGGAGCCGGCGAACGAACCGGCGAGGACGAGGAGTTGCTGCCAGAGGAGGCTGGCGCCGAAGACCGCCGCGACGAACACGGCCCCGGCGGTGCCGCGGGCCAGCTCGTCGCCCTGGGCGGTGGTGAGCGCCGCGAAGTACAGGGCGGTGGTGGGGTTGATGGCGGTCAGCGCGGCGAACCGGAGGAAGGTGCGGGCGGGGCTCGGCCCGGCTGCCGAGGGACCGGGGGCGGGGGCGGAGGCTGCGGCCGGCTGCGCTGCCGCCGCCGGCCCGGAGTCCGGCCCCCTGGCCGCCGCGCCCCCGGGCTCGGAGCCCGGCCCCCCTGCCGCCGCCGGCCCGGAGCCCGGCACGCCTACCGCCGCGCCCGCCGGCCCGGAGTCCGGCACGCCCGCTGCCCCGCCCGCCGGCCCGGAGTCCGTCGCCCCGCCCCCGGCCGTCGCGTTCCGCGATGTCCACAGCCCGTGTGCGGCGATGGTCAGCAGGACGGCCGCCGAGAGCAGGCGTACCCAGGCCTCCACGTCCGACAGCGCGGCCGAGACCAGCGGGCCGAGTGCGGTGGCGAGGGCCGCGTACGCCAGGTCGACCACGGCCACGGCCGCCGCCGCGGCCACCGCACCGCGCCGCCCGCGCATGCTCTCCTGGAGCAGCAGCACGCCCATCGCCCCCACGGGCATCGCCACGCCCAGGCCCGCCGCCGCCCCCGCCACCGCTGTCGTCCACAGTCCGCTCATGGGCCCGAGACTGGACCGCACGGTTCCGGCCGCGGCGGCGATTAACGGCCCGCACCGCGATAATCGCGGTATGGACCGGCTCGACAGGGAGATCCTCGGGATCCTGCAACAGGATGCGCGGATCTCGTACCGCGACCTCGGCGTACGGGTCGGCCTCAGCGCCAACGCCGCCGCCGACCGGGTCCGGCGGATGCGCCGCGACGGCGTGATCCGCGCCTTCACCGTGCTGGTGGACCCGGCGGCCGACACCGGCGGCGGGCTGGTGGTGTTCATCGACGTGACCCTGCGCGAGGACACCACGAACGAGCAGTTCGAGGCCCGGGCCGCCACCCTGCCCGGCATCACCGAGGTGGTCCACGTCACCGGAGCCCACGACTACCTGGTCCGGGCCCGGGCCGCGGACCCCGCCGCGCTCGACGCCCTGCTGCGCCGGCTCAAGCGGGAGGCGGGAGTGGCGCAGTCCAACACCCGGATCGCCCTGCGCGCGGCTTCCCGGCCACCCCAGCTGCCCTGAATGTCAGAGGTGTCGGGTAAGTTCCCGTCCGGCGCCGCAGGGAGACCCCCGGCGCCGGCAACAGCGGCTCGACCGGCCGCCTTCCTGGGGGAACACACACATGCGCATGCGCGTCCTGGCCGCGCTGGGGGGCGCGGTGGCTCTGGTCGCCACCGGCACCCTGACCGGAACCGCCGCCGCCGAGCCCCGCTTCGGCTTCGAGCAGGTGGTCGACCACGTGATCAGGCCCGGCGACCGGGCCTGGATCAACCCGCAGCTCGCGACCGACGGCAGCGGGCAGCCCGAGGGCACCTTCGTCTACGCGGTCAGCGGCAGGCCCCTGACCGACCCGGCCTGGCGGGCCGGCGGGGCACCCGCCGGCATGAGGGTGGACCTGGCCTCCTTCGAGACCTGCACGGCGAAGCCCGGGGTCGCCGGCGTCTTCCTGTGCCCCGCCAAGGGGCTGGGCCACTTCCCCTCACCGCTGGTGGGCGCCGGGGCGAAGGCGGCCGACGGGGCCACCGCGTACTACGGAGTGGTGTACGTGCGCTCCGGCGGCGACCTGGAGCAGGGCGTCAAGGAGGCCCAGACCGCCGGCCTGCTGCCGGAGGACGGCACCCACGCCGCCCGCCGGGTGACCGTGCGGACGCCCGCGGAAGTGGCCCGCAACACGATCACCCTCACCACGCCGCGGCTGAAGGCCGGCGCCGCGGTGACGCACACCGTCGCGCTCAAGGCCGTCCACACCGGCCGCCTCTCGGTGTCCCTGGCCCAGTCGGCCGCGCCCGCCACCGAGCGGCGGATGGCCTACGACGACCACCGCTTCACCATCGACTCGGTCTCGGCCGGGCCGGACACCACGTGCGCGCCGGACTGGCACGACGGCCCCGCCGTCGAGTGCGACGTCCGGAAGCCGGGCGACGTGCACCTCACCTACCGGGTCACGTCCGAGGAGCGGCTCCAGGCCTGGCACCTGGACGTCCGTGCCCGGTACGAGGTCTGGACCTTCGACGACGCCAACCCGGCCCGCACCGCCTCCTTCCAGGTGGACAGCCCCTACCGGGTCCGCGACCGCCACCGGCTCTTCGGCCGCACCCCGGACGGCCGCCTCCAGCAGCACGCCGGCACCGGCCGGGCCGACGGCCTCGTCGAGCGGGCGGACCTGGTCGGGCCCGGCTGGAACGCGTACGACCAGCTGACGAAGACCGCCCCGGTGACCGGCCGTGGCACCGGCGGCCGGATCCTGGGCCGGGACTCCGCGGGCGTGCTGTGGAGCTACGCGCCGACGGACACCTTCGCCGTGCTGGGGCCCCGCACCAGGGTGGGCCCGGGCTGGAAGGCGTACCGGGAGATCGCCGGCGCCGGTGACCTGACCGGCGACCGGCGCGCGGACCTGCTGGCCCGGGACACGGCCGGGGTGCTGTGGCTGTACGCGGGGACCAAGGACGCCAAGGCCCCGTTCGCGGCCCGCACCAAGGTCGGCGGCGGCTGGAACCAGTACGTCAGGCTGGTCGGTGCCGGGGACCTGACCAAGGACGGCAGGGCCGACCTGCTGGCCGTGGACGGCACGGGCGCGCTGTGGCTGTACGCGGGGACCGGCGACGCCAGGGCCCCCTTCGGCGGCCGGGCGCGGATCGCGGACGGCGCGGACTGGGGCCGGTACCGCGCCGTCGCGGCGACGGGCGACCTCACCGACGACGGCCGCCCGGACCTGCTCGCCCAGGAGCAGGACGGGGTGGTGTACCTGTACCGCGGGACGGGGCGCGCGGACGCGCCCTTCGCCGCCCGCGAGCGGGCCGAGCTGTTCCGGTTCGGGGGCGACGACGGGGCGGTACGGGCGTACACGGCCCTGTTCTGAGCCGCCGGGCCCCCGGGCCGCCGGGCCCGGCCGGCTGCAGCGGCTACAGCGACGACTCCCACGTGACGGTCGTGCCCCGGGTGCCTTCCGGGGTGCGGCCGTCGTCCGTCACCGTCAGGCGCACCCCCTCCGGCCGGGCGTCGACCTCGACGTCGACCGCGCCGACCTCCGGGCGCCGGTGCGCCGCGGCCAGCGCCCCGCGCAGCGCCCCGATCAGTTCCGCCGCCACGTCGTCCGGCAGCAGCGCGTCCACCGCCCCGGCGAACGTCACCGACGGCTGGAAGCCGAGCAGCACCCCGGCGCCGCTGGTCTCCCGGAGCACCCGGCCGCGGACGGTGGTCGGCGCGTCGCCCGGCGGCTGCTGGAGCGCGAAGATCGCCGTACGCACCTCCTGGATGGTGGAGTCGAGTTCGTCCACGGCGAGGCTCAGCTGGTCGCCCACCGTGGGCGTGTCCTCCACCCCGGCCGCGGCGGACCGCCGCCGGGTGGCGTCCAGCATCATCTCCGTGGCGAAGAGCCGCTGGACCACCAGGTCGTGCAGGTCCCTGGCGATCCGGTCGCGGTCCTCGTACACGGCGAGCTGCTCGCGGTCGTGCTGTGCGTCGGCCAGGACGAGCGCCAGCGCGGCCTGCGAGGCGAACTGGCTGGCCAGCAGCCGGTCCACCGCGTCGTACGGCTCACCGCCGCGGTGCCGGGGCAGGGCGAGGGTGCCGATCAGCTGGCCGCCGCTCTGCAGCGGCAGCATCATGCTGGGCCCGAAGCGCTTGCGGACGTGCGTGGTCATCCGCGGATCGGTGGCCGAGTCGTCGATGAAGACCGGCTCGCCGCCGAGGAGCTGTTCCAGCACCGGGCTGCCGGGCGCGATGGTCGTGCCGACCAGGTCGCCGGGGTCGTCGTGCGTGGAGGCGGCGACGATCTCCATGCCGCCCTCCGGGGTGGGCTGGAGCACCACCCCGGCCGCCGCGTCCGCGAGCACCCGGGCCCGGTCGGCCACGCACATCAGGGCGTCGGCCGCCGGCCGGCCGGCGAGCAGGGTCGTGGTGACCGCGGCGGCGCCCTCGATCCAGCGCTCCCGGCGGCGCGCGGTCTCGTACAGCCGGGCGTTGCCGATGGCGATGCCGGCCTGCGAGGCCAGGACGCGCACCAGGGCGAGGTCGTCCTCGGTGAAGGGACCGCCGCCGCGCTTCTCGGCGAGGTAGAGGTTGCCGAAGATCTCGGTGTGGACGCGGATCGGCACCCCGAGGAAGGTCCGCATCGGCGGGTGCCCGGGCGGCAGGCCGGCGGACCGGGGGTCGGTGGTCAGGTCGTCGAGCAGCAGCGGCCGGGGGTCGTGGATGAGCGCGCCGAGCAGGCCCGTACGGCCGTCGGGACGCTTCGGGATGCGGGCGGCCTGTTCCTCGGTGAGGCCCGAGGTGAAGAGGTCGGTCAGCTTGCTGCCGCGGGTGCGGTCCGGGTCGACGACGCCGAGCGCGCCGTACCGCGCACCGCACACCTCGGTGGCGGAGTCCACGATGTGCTGGAGCGTCGAGCGCAGCTCCAGGTCGGTGCCCACGCTGAGCACCGCCTCCAGCAGCACCGGCAGCCGGGGCGCCTCGGGGGAGGCGTCCCGGCTGCCGCCGGAGTCGTGGGTGGGGGTGGGGTCGGGCTCGTGCTGCGTCATTCGGCCAGGGGGTTGAGAACCATCGGGGCGATCTTCCCTTCCAGCATCGCGCCGAGGCCCATCACGGCGCACACGTCGGGCCGTTCCGCGATGGCGACGGGCATGCCGGTGGCGTCCCGCAGCATCTGGTCGAGGCCGGGCAGCAGGGCGCTGCCTCCCACCATCATGATCCCCCGGTCCGTCAGGTCGGCGACGAGGTCCGGCGGGCAGTCCCGGAGGACCTTGCCGATGCCGTCGAGCACGGCGGTCAGGGGGGTGTGGATGGCGTTGCGCACGGCCGCGGTGTCGACCCGTACGGAACGGGCGAGGCCGGTGGCCACGTCGCGGCCGTGGATCTCGGTCACGGCGGGACCGTGAGGGGTGATGCCGTTGCCGTGGAGGGCCAGCTGGAGGGGGCGTACGGCCTGGCTGGGCAGCATCAGCTCGTGCTGGTGGCGCAGGTGCTGGACGATGGCGTGGTCGACGGCGTCGCCGCCCACGCCCACCCGCTCGGCGGTGACGATCGAGCCCAGCGACAGCACCGCGATCTGGGTCGCCGCGGCCCCGCACACCATGATCATCGTCGCGGTCGGCTGCTCGACGGGGAGTCCGCAGCCGACGGCCGCGGCGATCAGGGTGTCGACCAGCTCCACGCGCCGGGCACCGAGTCCGACCAGGGTCTCCACGGCCGCCCGCTGGGCCAGCGGGTCGGCGTCGTGCGGGGTGCAGGCGGCGGCGCGCAGCCGCGGCTTGCGGCGCAGGGCGCGGCGCAGCTTCTCGCCGAGCAGGTGGCGCAGCATCCGCTGGGCCATCTCGATGTCGACGACGGTGCCGCCGGAGACCGGCCGGGCCACCCGGATGTAGTCGGGCGTGCGGCCGGTCATCCGTTCGGCGAAGGTGCCGACGGCGATCAGGGCGCCCGTCCGGGTGTTCACCGCGGCCACGCTGGGCTCGTCGACGACCAGTCCCTGGCCCTTCACGTAGACGCGGGTCCTGGCGGCACCCAGGTCGACGGCGACGTGGCAGCGGCGCAACTGCTCAAGACTGACGGTCACGGCGGATCCTCCCGAGAGCGCTGACGCAAGGCGACCGGCCGAGCGCCGATCACAATTCATACCTTCTCGGGCATTTCGGACATTCGCCATGTTGGGCTGAGCCGCACGGGGGTGCTGCACAAGGGTGGTCTTCTGCCGTGTCGGGCCCCACCATGCCCTCACTACTCGCGCGTAACAAGGTATGGAGGCACGCATGCTGACGGCCCGCCAGAGACTGGCAGCCCTCCTCGTCCTGCTCGCCGCCCTCCTCGCCCCGCTGCCGGCCCACGCGGCTGACCAGGTGGTATCGAGGAACCCGGTGGTGTTCGTGCACGGTTACAACGCCGACCCCGGGGTGTGGGGCTCGCTCCGCGGCAAGCTCAGGGCGGCCGGCTACTCGGACGCCGAGCTGTTCTCCTGGGGCTACGACACCCACCAGTCCGTCAACGAGGTCCTCTCCGGGCGCCTTTCCTCGTACGTCGACCAGGTCAGGGCGCAGACCGGCGCCGAGCGCGTCGACCTGGTCGCGCACTCGTTCGGTTCGCTCGTGACCCGCTGGTACGTGAAGTTCGGCGGCGGGACCGCCACCGTCGGCCGCTGGGCCTCCCTCGCGGGCCCGAACCACGGCACCTCGACCGCGTGGGCCTGCGCGCTGTGGGACCAGGCCTGCCGTGACATGACCCCGGGCTCGTGGGTGGTCAGCCGGCTGGGGGAGGGCGACGAGACGCCGGGCTCCGTCGCGTACGCCACCTTCTGGTCGAACTGCGACGAGGTCATCAACCCCGACAGCAGCGTGGCCCTTTCGGGCGCCGCCAACCACGCGGTCGGCTGCCTCAAGCACAACGACCTGCTGGGCGACGACGGAGTGGCGCAGGGGGTACGGGCGTTCCTGAGCTCCTGAGCTCCTGACCTTCTGGGCTCCTGAGCTCCTGACGTCCTGAGCCGCCCTCAGACCGGGGCGGGGGCCGCGCCCGGGCCTCGGCCCCGGCGCGGCCGTCAGGCCCCGTCGTCCAGGGAGAGGCGCTGCAGCAGCCCGTACGTGAACTCGGCCGTGCAGCGCCGCTCCGCCCCCGCCGTGTCCTTCCCGCGGAACTCCAGCCGCCAGCGCGTGGGGGCGGTGCCCTCCCTCGGCCGTACGGGCGCGAAGGCGCGCGCCACCTCGTCGACCACGCAGGACCAGGGCGCCAGGTCGTCCAGGGTCTCCAGTACGGGACCCCGCTCGCCCGGCGCCCTGACCAGCCACTCGTTCCACACCGCGCCGTCCGGCCCGGCCAGCACCTCGAAGCGGAGCGTGGGCCACAGCGGCACCGGCCACAGCAGCGCCTCGCACTCCAGGTCCCCGATGCGGCGCCGGCCGACGGACTCGGCCGGGCCGAGCACCGAGCGGTAGCGGGCCAGGGCGCCGCGGGAGCGGGGCGAGCGGACCATCGCCTGCCAGCGCTTGTTGGCCTCGCGCTGGTCGGCGAGCGTCGCGCCGAGCGAGCGGCGGGCGTCCTCGGCGAGGTCCGGCTGGAAGTCGGCCATCCGGCGCAGCAGGACGAGCTGGAAGGCGGCCGGGCCGAAGGCGTTCATGGGGTACAGGCTGCCATTCCGCCTGGCGGCGGAATTCCACACAGGATCCTTACAGTCCCGGGACTCCGATGTTGCCGGGCGCCACGTAGCCTGCGGGCGCCATGGACTACTGCAACGCGTGTCGGCGGCACCTCAACGGCGCACTCGCGTGTGCCGGATGCGGCACGCCGGCCGAGTACCTGACCACCCGCCCCGCCGCGCCCGCGGGAGGCGCGCCCGAGCCGTACGCCGCGCCGGAGCCGTACGCCGCGCCGGAGCCGTACGCCGCGCCGGGGTCGTACGAGGAGCCCGGAGGCTACGCCGGGGCGGGGCCACACGCCCAGCACCCGGGCCCGGGGCCGTACCCGGCCCCCGGCTCGTACCCCGCGCCCCAGGCGTACGCCGTCCCGGAATCCGACGCGTACGACGCCCCGGCGACCGGCGGCGCCGAGCCCCGCGACCCGGCCGCCTCCGGCGACCTGGGGGTCGTCGGCGCGCCCGGGAACGGGGAGCGCGGCGGTGCCAGGCGGCGGCGCTCGGCGCACCGGCGCCGGCGGCGCACGGCCCTCACGGCGGGTTCGGCCCTGGTCTTCGCGGTGGCCGGCTCGCTGGCGCTGGCGCACCTGGTGGCCGACGACCCGGCGAAGGACCGCGCGTCGACGGTGGTCCGGCAGCAGGACCTGGGCATGGAGCAGCCCGAGGCGGAGGAGACGGAGGGCGCGGCCGACCCCTCGCCGCTCGCGAGCGAGGGCGGGGCGGCGCCGGTGGCGGGCACCGGCCCGGCCACCACCGCCGCGGGTACCCCTTCGGCGGTCCGGGAGACGACCGCGGCGCCCACCACGACCGCGCCGTCGCCGGAGGCGTCGCCCTCCCGGAACGGCTCGGCCAGGACGAACAAGCCGAAGAAGGACTCGGGCAAGCCGCGCGCGACGGACGATGCCAAGCCGGGGAACACGTCGTCCCCGGACGCCGATGGCAACGGCAACGGCGGCGGCCAGGGCGGCGGCCAGGACGACGACGGCACGAGCCCGTCCCCCACCCCCACGCCGCAGCCGACGGAGGACTGCGAGTGGTTCCTCTGGTGGTGCGTCTAGCCCCCGGCGGCCTCGGACCCCACCCCGGCACCACCACCGGCCCGGCCACGGCACCCGCCGGCGCGCCGAGTGCCGGTCCCACCACCGTGCCGCCGGCCCCCGCGCCCGGTGGCGCACTGCACGGGGCGGCGTGACCACACCCGCGCCGGGCCGCACCGCGCCGATGCCGTACGCGCTCCCGCGCCGGGCTGCGGCGACGGGGGCCGTGAGGGCGAGGAGGCCGTAACCGGGAGGGGCGGCGGTGTGGCCCCGGGATCAGCCCAGCATGCGCTTCAGGAGGTCCCGCAGCGTCGTGCGCTCCGCTTCCGAGAGGGCGGCCAGCGGCTCGCGGGCGAAGTCCAGCGAGTCGCGCAGCTGGGCGGCGGTGTCGCCGCCCGCCTCCGTCGCGACGGCGAGCTTCACACGGCGGTCCGCCGGGTCCGGGCGGCGCTCGACCAGCCCCCGGCCCTCAAGGCGGTCGATGATGCCGGTGACGTTCGACGGCTCGCACTTCAGCGTCTGCGCGATGTGCCGCATCGGCATCGCTTCCGTGGCGAGCAGGCCGAGGACTTTGGCCTGCGCGCCGGTGAGCTGGTGACGCGCGGCCGCGTGCTCGTACTCCTCGTGGTACCGGGACACCACGGCGGCGATGAGCTCGACGACCTCACAGGTCAGGGGGTCTCTCTGGCTGGGCATGCATCCAGGGTACCCATTTACTTGACAACATGAAATATCCCGGCGCATGGTTGTTTCAGTCCGGAAATCATTCAGGGAGTGAAGTAACGCCATGACCGAGACCCCCGTCATCCCCTCCGTCAGCCGCGAATGGCACCTGGTGCGCCGCCCCCAGGGCTGGCCCGTCGCCGAGGACTTCGCCCTCCGCGAGGTGCCCGTGGTGGTCCCCACGGAGCCCGGCCGGATCCTGGTCCGCAACCTCCACATGTCCGTGGACCCCTACATGCGCGGCCGGATGAACGACGTGAAGTCCTACATCCCGCCCTTCCAGCTGGACCGCCCGATGGACGGCGGCGCCGTCGGCGAGGTCGTCGCCTCCACCGACGAGGGCTTCCAGGTCGGCGACCACGTCCTGCACGGTCTCGGCTGGCGCGAGTACGCCGAGGGTGACGCGAAGCTCGCCACCAAGGTCGACGGCACCCTCGCCCCGCTCTCCGCGTACCTCGGCGTCCTCGGCATGCCGGGTCTGACCGCCTACGCGGGCCTCTTCGAGACGGCCTCCTTCAAGGAGGGCGACGCGGTCTTCGTCTCCGGCGCGGCCGGCGCGGTCGGCAGCCTGGTCGGCCAGTTCGCCAAGATCAAGGGCGCCTCGCGCGTCATCGGCTCCGCCGGCTCCGACGACAAGGTGAAGCTGCTCACCGAGAAGTACGGCTTCGACGCCGCCTTCAACTACAAGAACGGCCCCGTCGCCGGCCAGCTGAAGGACGCCGCCCCCGAGGGCATCGACGTCTACTTCGACAACGTCGGCGGCGACCACCTCGAAGCCGCCATCGGCTCCCTGAAGGTCCACGGCCGCGCCACCCTCTGCGGCGCGATCGCCCAGTACAACGCCACCGAGCCGACCCCCGGCCCGGCCAACCTGGCCCTGGTCATCGGCAAGCGCCTGCGCCTCCAGGGCGTGCTGGTCGGCGACCACTACGGCATCCAGCAGCAGTTCGTCACGGACGTGGCCGGCTGGATCCGCTCGGGCGAGCTGACCTACGACGAGACGGTGGTCGAGGGCATCGAGAACTCGGTCGACGCCTTCCTCGGAATGCTGCGCGGCGAGAACACCGGAAAGATGATCGTTTCTTTCACCCGCTAGGCTCACTCCAGACCACCGCGATCGTGGGCGCGAGTCGTGGTGCTGACCAGGAGGATCTTCCTTACATGTCCATCCAGCAGTCCGACGTGCTCTACACCGCTGTCGCCACCGCGGAGAACGGCCGTGACGGCCGCGTCGCCACCGACGACGGCCAGCTCGACGTCGTCGTGAACCCGCCGAAGGCCATGGGCGGCAGCGGCGCCGGCACCAACCCGGAGCAGCTGTTCGCCGCCGGCTACAGCGCCTGCTTCCAGGGCGCCCTCGGTGTCGTCGCCCGCAACGAGAACGCCGACATCTCCGGCTCGACGGTCACCGCCGAGGTCGGCATCGGCAAGAACGACGACGGCTTCGGCCTGATCGTCAAGATCTCCGCCACGATCCCGAACGTGGACGAGGCCAAGGCCAAGGAGCTCATCGAGAAGGCCCACCAGGTCTGCCCGTACTCCAAGGCCACCCGCGGCAACATCACGGTCGAGCTCGCCGTCTGAGACTCCGGGCCGCTGAGCTGCTGAAGCGCTGAGCCCCGCAGCCGTCCAGGCATCCGGGGCGCACGCCTCCGCCGAGGGCCGCACCCGCGTCGACATCCCGTCGACGGGGGTGCGGCCCTCGGTCGTTAGGCTGGTCCCATGCGAGATCTTGCGGGGGGCTTCCGCTATCTGGTGTCGGGGCAGCGGTGGGTCGTCGGCCACGGCCGGTGGCTGGGCTTCGGGCTGCTGCCCGGGCTCGTCTCGCTCCTGCTCTACGCGGGGGCGCTGATCGCCCTCGGCTACGGCTCCGACGACCTGACGGCGTGGGCCACGCCCTTCGCCGACGACTGGTCCTCGCCCTGGATCGGGCTGTTCCGGGGCTTCCTGACCTTCCTGGTCTTCTCCCTGGGCCTGTTCCTCGCCGTGATCACCTTCACCGCGGTGACCCTGCTGATCGGCCAGCCCTTCTACGAGTCGCTGTCCGAGCAGGTCGACCGCTCCGAGGGCGGCGAGGTGCCGGAGTCCGGCCTGCCGCTCTGGAAGGAACTGCTGATCTCGGCCCGGGACAGCCTGCGGATCCTGGCGCGCGTGGCGCTCTACGGCATCCTGCTCTTCGCCCTCGGGTTCGTGCCGGTCATCGGGCAGACGGTGGTCCCGGCCCTCGGCTTCTGCGTCTCCGGCTTCTTCCTCACCCAGGAGCTGACCTCGGTGGCGCTCCAGCGGCGCGGGGTCGGCCTCACCGACCAGCTGGCGCTGCTGCGCGGCCGGCGGATGCTGGCCCTCGGCTTCGGCGTGCCGCTGGTGCTGTCCTTCCTGGTCCCGCTGGTCGCGGTGTTCCTGATGCCGGGCGCGGTGGCGGGCGCCACCCTGATGGTCCGCGACCTCACGGGCGCGGCGGACGGGGCGGGCGACGCGGACGACGAGTCCGACGGCCGGGACGGAGCCGCCACGGCGGCCCCCGGCGCGGCCCCCGGCACCGCTCCGGCCGAGGCCCCCGTCACCGGCTTCGGCCCGCCGCCGGTCATGGGCGGCCCCGACACCGGCAAGGGCCGCAACCCGTACTCCACCCCGGCCTGAGTCAGTCCCGGCCCAGCCCCTCCGCGACCGCCGTCAGCACCCCGAGGAAGGCCGTGACGGCGGGGGAGCGGGTCAGGCCGCGCGGGGTGGCCGCGTACACCTCCCGGTGCGGCAGGTCCCGCGGCGAGACGGGAACGAGTGCCACGTCGGCCCGCGCCGCCCCGGCGGCCAACGCGGGCAGCACCGTGATGCCGAGCCCGGCCGCGACGAAGCCCTGCTTGGCCGTCCAGTCGTTCACCCGGAAGGCCACCCGGGGCTCGAAGCCGGACCGCAGCGCCGGGAACATCAGCGTCCGCTCGGGCCGGACGTCGCCCTCGATCCATTCCTCCCCGGCCAGCTCCGCCAGCCGCAGGGAGCGCCGCCCGGCGAACCGGTGGCCGCGGGGCAGCGCCACGTACATCGGCTCCGTCAGCAGCGGGTGCAGCTCGGGACCCGGCAACGGGTGCCCGGCCGGGGTGCTCACCACGGCCAGGTCCAGTTCCCCCGCCTCCAGCAGCGCCACGTGCTTGGCCGTCGGGCCCTCGGTGTGCACCACCGTGACGTCCGGGTGCCGCTCGCGGAACTCCGCCATGGCCCGCGGTACGAGCGTCACGTCGGCGGCCGCGAACGCCCCGAGCCGCAGCATCCCGCCGCCCAGCGAGCGCACCGCGTCCAGCTCGGCCCGCGCCGCCCGCAGCCGGTCGCGCATCCCCTGCGCGTGCGGCAGCAACACGCGCCCCGCCTCGGTCAGCCGGACCCCGCGCGGCAGCCGGTCGAAGAGCACCGTGCCCCACTCGTCCTCCAGAGCCTGGATCTGACGGGAGACCGCGGACTGGGTGTACCCGAGCACGCGCGCGGCGGCGGTGAAGGAGCCCTCCCGGGCCACTCGCAGGAAGACCTCGTACAAGCCATGCGGATCAGACATGGTCATCATGCTAGACATTCGCTTGTGGCATGTGTGAGGGCGGCCTAGCGTCGGGGGCATGGAGAAGATCGCATTCATCGGACTCGGCGGCATGGGCGCACCGATGGCCCGTCACCTGATGTCCTGCGGACACCGGTTGACGGTGTGGAACCGCACCGCGGACAAGGCGGCGCCGCTCGTCGCCGAGGGCGCCGTGGCGGCCGCGACCGTGGCGGAGGCGGTCCGCGGGGCAGACGTCGTCATCACGATGCTCGCCGACCCGGCGGCGGTCCTGGCCGTCGCCCAGGACCTGGTGCCCGCGCTGCGGCCGGGCGCGCACTGGATCGACACCTCGACCGTCGGACCGGAGCCCGTACGGGAGTTGGCGGCCGGGCTGCCGGCCGGGGTCACGCTCACGGACGCGCCCGTGATGGGCAGCGTCGACCGCGCCGCCACGGGCGACCTCTGGGTGCTCGCCGGCGGGCCGCTGCCCGGCCCCGTGGAGCGGGTGCTGGAGCGGCTGGGCGCGGTGACGCGCTGCGGCGGGCCCGGCGCGGGGGCGGCCCTGAAGCTGGTGCTGATCAACGCCGTGATCGGCGGAGTGGCCGTGGTGGCCGAGGCCCTGAGGCTGGGCCGGGCGCTGGGGCTGCCGGAGGAGCTGGTGCGTACGGAGCTCGCCAGGGGGCCGCTCGCCGGCGCCGTGGGCCGGACCTTCGCCGAGGGCGTGCACTTCCCGGTCTCGCTCGCGGCCAAGGACCTGGGCCTGGCCACGGCGCTGGCGGACCTGCCGGTGCTGGAGGCCGTGCGCGCGGGCCTCGTCGCCCGGCCGGAGCTGGCCGGGCAGGACCTGGCACTCATCCGCTCCTGAGCCCGCCGGCACGCTCTCCGGCGGCGAACCGGGGCATCGCGCCGGGGCGGCCGGCCCGTGCGGGGGACGGGCCGGCCGCCCCGGCGGGGTACGGCGCTTCAGCCGGCGCGCGGGGTACGGCACTTCGGGCCGTCCCAGGGGCGTACGGCACTCAGGAGGCCTCCGGGCCCGTCCCCAGCAGCGTCACGAACGACCGGAAGGCGGCCGGCATGTCCACGGACGCGGGGTCCAGCAGCCACTGGAACTGGAGCCCGTCCATCACCGCCGTCAGCAGCGGGGCGGCCTGCTCCGGAGTGAGCCCCGACGGCAGCCGCGGCCCGAACTCGGCGCGCAGCATCGCCGCCATGTCCTCGCGCACCTGGACGTACCGTCGGGTGAAGAACTCCCGCGCCGGGTGCTCGTCCGTGACGCTCTCGCCCAGCAGGGCCGAGAAGGTCTGCACGATCCCCGGCCGCATCGCGTTGTAGTCCACCAGCGAGGCCAGCAGGTCCAGCCGCCAGGCGTCCGCCGACCGCGGCCCGCCCCCGGTGTCCCAGCGGTCCCGCTCCTCCAGCACCGCGACGAGCAGCGCCTCCTTGGTCGGGAAGTAGTGCAGCACGCCCTGCTGCGTCAGGCCCACCCGCTCGGCCACCGCACCCAGCGACGCGCCCCGGTAGCCGCGCTCGGCGATCACCTCGACGGCGGCGCGCAGGATCTCCGCCCGCCGCTCCTCGCTCCTGGCCCTGGCCATCGCCGGCACCCCTTCCTTCGGTCCCCCACGAGGACCGTACGGCATCCGATAGTCACGAAACAATAACGTCACCTACCGGTCTACAGGGAACGGCTGCACGATGGGGGCACCCCACCGGCACTGCAACGAGGAGGTGCGGCCGTGGCGGAGACGCCCGACACCCAGGCCGACCGGACCCGCGACGAGGCCGTCGAAGCGGCACTCGGCAAGCTCGATCTCGACACGAAGGCCCGGCTGCTGTCGGGCCAGGACATGTGGACGCTGCCCGCCCTCCCCGAGATCGGGCTGGCGTCCCTGGTGATGTCCGACGGCCCCATCGGGGTCCGCGGCGTGCGCTGGACCGCCGACGACCCGTCCGTCGCCCTCCCGTCCCCGACGGCCCTGGCCGCCGCCTGGGACCCCGAGCTGGCCCGCCGCGCCGGCCGGCTGCTCGCCCAGGAGGCCCGCCGCAAGGGCGTCCACGTGCTCCTCGCGCCCACCGTGAACCTGCACCGCTCGCCGCTGGGCGGCCGCCACTTCGAGTGCTACTCCGAGGACCCGTACCTCACCGGCCGGATCGGCACCGGCTACGTGAAGGGCGTGCAGGAGGGCGGGGTCGGCACCACCGTCAAGCACTTCGTGGGCAACGACGCGGAGACCGACCGATTCACCGTCGACAACCGCATCGCGCCCCGCCCCCTGCGCGAGCTGTACCTGGCCCCCTTCGAGGCCATCGTCGAGAACGCCCACCCCTGGGGCATCATGACCGCCTACAACCAGGTCAACGGCACGACGATGACCGAGCACCGCCACCTGGTGAACGAGGTGCTCCGCGGCGAGTGGGGCTTCGACGGCTTCAACGTCTCCGACTGGATGGCCGCCCGCTCCACCACCGGCGACATCGCCGGCGGCCTCGACGTGGCCATGCCCGGCCCGCAGACCGTCTACGGCGAGCCGCTGGCCGCCGCCGTCCGCGCCGGCCGGGCCGACGAGGCGGACGTCGACGCCGCCGTGCGCAACGTCCTCCGCCTCGCCGCCCGCGTCGGCCTCCTCGAAGGCGCCCCGCCCGTGGTCGCCGAGCCGCCCGCGGCCGTCGACGGCCAGGCCCTGGCCGCCGAGATCGCCCGCCGCTCCTTCGTCCTGGTGCGGAACGAGAACGGCGCCCTCCCGCTCCCCGCCGGCCGCACCGTCGCCCTCGTCGGCGCCGCGGCCCGCGACGCCCGCGTCCTCGGCGGCGGCTCCGCCACCGTCTTCCCCGAGCGCGTCGTCTCCCCGCTGGACGGACTGACCGCCGCCCTGCCCGAAGGCGCCCTGACCTTCAGCGTGGGCGCCGACCCCAGCGACGAACTCACCCCCGCCGACAAGGGCTTCACCCTCCGCGCCGTCTGCCGCGACGCCGAGGGCACCGTCCTGGGCGAGGGCACCCTGCCCAGCGGCCAGGTCCAGTGGATCGGCGACGACCTGCCCGCCGGCGTCTCGTACGACACCCTCGGCACCATCGAGGTCACCGGCACCTTCGTCCCCCGCGAGAGCGGCGAGCACGCCTTCGGCACCC
The DNA here is from genome assembly GCF_044759225.1 of Streptomyces sp. NPDC101132. NCBI lineage: Bacteria > Bacillati > Actinomycetota > Actinomycetes > Kitasatosporales > Streptomycetaceae > Streptomyces > Streptomyces sp. NPDC101132. Next base: position 33,739 of record NZ_JBIVYX010000021.1, on the reverse strand, counting down.
GGGGGCTCGGCGCCTTCACGCTCACCGTCGGCGGGACCCCGCTCTGGACCGGCGTCCAGGAGATGGGCGACGAGGCGGACCCCTTCGAGGCCTTCTTCGGCGCCCCCAGCGAGCGCGGCCGCGTCACCCTCACCGAGGGCGAGCCCGTCGAGGTCTCCCTGCTGTACCAGGTGCCGGACCTGACCGCGGCCCCCCTCAAGGCCGTCATGTTCTCCCTCCTCCACCTCGGCCCGCAGCGCGACGGCGACGAGCTGATCGCCGAGGCCGCGGCGGCCGCCCGCGCCGCCGACACCGCCGTCGTGGTCGTGGCCACCACCGAGCGCGTCGAGTCCGAGGGCTTCGACCGCAAGGACCTGCGGCTGCCCGGCCGCCAGGACGAGCTGGTCCGGGCCGTGGCCGCCGCCAACCCCCGCACCGTGGTCGTCGTCAACGCCGGCTCCCCGGTCGAGCTGCCCTGGCGCGACGAGGTCGCGGCCGTGCTGCTCGGCTGGTTCCCCGGCCAGGAGGGCGGGGCCGCGCTGGCCGACGTACTCCTCGGCGCCGCGGAGCCCGGCGGGCGGCTGCCCACCACCTGGCCGGCGGCCCTCGGGGACGCCCCGGTCACCGACGTCACGCCGGTGGACGGCCGCCTGGAGTACGGGGAAGGCCTGTTCATCGGCTACCGGGCCTGGGAGAAGGCCGGCGCCGTCCCCGCGTACTGGTTCGGCCACGGCCTCGGGTACACGGACTGGGCGTACGAGTCACTGGAAGTCACCGGATCCACCGCCCGGGTCCGGATCCGCAACACCGGCACCAGGCCCGGCCGCGAGGTGGTCCAGCTGTACGTCGCCCCGCTCGCGGACAAGGCGGAGCGCCCGGCGCGCTGGCTGGCCGCCTTCGCCGGCGTCGAGGCGGGCCCCGGCGAGACCGCCGAAGCCGTGGTCGCGCTGCCCGCGCGGGCCTTCGAGATCTGGGACGAGGAGGCCGGCGCCTGGGCGCACGTGCCCGGCGTGTACGAGATCCAGGCCGGGCGCTCGGTCGGCGACCTGCGCCTGACCGCGACCATCGTGCACTGACCCGCACCCCCCGACCGGAGCCGGGGCGGGCCCTGACACCCGCCCCGGCTCCACCGGCCCCCCGCGGCACCGGCCGTGCGGCACCGGCCCTGCGGCGCCGGCCCCTACGCCACCGGCGCCCGGGCGGCCGTCACCTGGCGGTGCGCCAGCTCCGCCAGCCGCGCCTGCCCGTCCTTGCCGGGGTGGAACCAGTCCCACCGGCTCAACTGCCCGACGGTGAAGGGGTACTGGAAGACCGCTCCGCCGTCGTACCGGCACAGCGGGTCCTTCCCGCACACCTCGCGCAGCGCGTCGTTGTACGCGACCACCCGGGCCCGTACCGACTTGCGCCGCGTCACCGCCGGCGCGTCCACGGCCAGCGGGTCCGCCAGCATCGAGGGGCACACGCCCAGGTTCCAGATCTTCCGGCCCAGCGGGCTGCCCCGGCCCTGCTCCCACAGCCGCATCAGGTCCGGCACACTCGACACGTACACCTGCGTCTTCGGCAGCCTGGCCCGCAGCGTCTTCAGCGCCCGCTCGAAATCGGCGCGGAACTCGGCCACCGGCGTCATCGCGCCGGCCGTCGCCCGGCACGCGTCGTTGGAGCCGGTCATCACCGTGACCAGTTCCGGGCGCTGCGCCGCCGCCTCCTCCAGCTGCGCCGGCAGGTCGGACATCCGGGCGCCCGTGCGGGCGAAGTTCCAGCTGCTGCCCGCGGCCTTCGCGTCCCCGAGCAGCCGGGTGGCCAGACTGCGCACCGCGGGGTCGCTCCCGGTCGCCCACGAGGCCTCGGGACAGTCCGCCAGAACCGAACAGGCATCGAAACCACGGGTGATGGAGTCACCCACAGCGGCGATGGAGGAAGGATTCGCCTTCCACTCCGGAGTGGGTTTCGCCGAAGGCCGCGCGGCGGACTTCCCACTGCGTCCACCCTGGCCCCCCGCGTCACCCGCGGAACAGCCCGAAACCGCTCCGACCAGCACGAGCACGGCCGTGGCCGCTCCCGCGACGGCGGTCCCGGCGCGGTGGCGCCCCGTCGTGCTCCCCATGCCCGTGGTCCCCTCCCTCGTCGCCGGGCGGTGTTCCGGCGGCGTCCTGCTGAGTGAAAGCTCGGTGTTTCCGGCCCTTGGGACCGACCGTACGTCACACCTGGGACCCCGGCGCACGGTAGCTTTTCCCCGTGGCGATTCAGCCGCACAACCCCAGTGGCGCAATGTCAGATCGGTTCCGGTAAATTACAACACGTCACATACTGTCCGTTTTCAGGAGATTCACTCCCGATGTTGTTTACTATCAGTGATCTCGGGAGCGGCACCGGAACGAGGCCGCTGGGGAAGGCGAACCTCGTCCCACACTGGAGGTCCCGGTGACGACACGTGGAGTTCTGTACGTGCACTCCGCACCGCGCGCGCTCTGCCCGCACGTGGAATGGGCGGTGGCGGGCGTGCTCGGAGTGCGGGTGAGTCTCGACTGGATCAGACAGCCCGCGTCGCCGGGCACCTGGCGGGCCGAGTTCTCCTGGGAGGCCGAGGCGGGTACGGCGTCCAAGCTCGCCTCCGCCCTGCGCGGCTGGCACCTGCTGCGCTTCGAGGTGACGGCCGAGCCCTGCCCCACCGCCGAGGGCGAGCGCTACAGCTCCACGCCCGAACTGGGCATCTTCCACGCCGTCACCGGAATGCACGGCGACATCCTGGTCCCCGAGGACCGGCTGCGCGCCGCCCTGGCCCGCGCCGCCGGCGGCGAGACGGACCTGGAGGCGGAGATCGCCAGACTGCTGGGCAAGCCCTGGGACGACGAGCTGGAGCCCTTCCGCTACGCGGGCGAGGGCGCCCCCGTCCGCTGGCTCCACCAGGTGGTCTGACGCGGCGCGGGCCGCGTGGCCCTGACATGACGGAGGGCCCCGCCCGGCAAGCGCCGGGCGGGGCCCTCCACATCGGTGGGAACTCCGCGGATCAGACCGTCCGGAAGGCGAGGACCACGTTGTGGCCGCCGAATCCGAAGGAGTTGTTGATCGCGACGATCTGGCCCTCGGGCAGCTTCCGCGGCTCGCCGACGACCACGTCGGCGTCGATGTCCTCGTCCATGGCGTCGACGTTGATGGTCGGCGGCGCGACGCGGTGGTGCAGCGCCAGCACGGTCGCGACGGTCTCGATGCCGCCGGCGCCGCCCAGCAGGTGGCCGGTCATCGACTTGGTCGCGGAGATCGCGACGTGGTCGAGGTCGTCGCCCAGCACCTTGCGCAGGGCCTTGATCTCGGCGATGTCGCCCTGCGGGGTGGACGTGGCGTGCGCGTTGAGGTGGACCACCTCGGACGGCTTCAGGCCGGTGTTGTCCAGCAGGTTCTGCACCGCCGCCGCGACGCCGCGGCCGGTGGGCTCGGGCTGCGCGATGTGGTGGGAGTCGGCCGACAGGCCCTGGCCGAGCACCTCGCAGTAGACGCGGGCGCCACGGCGGGCGGCGTGCTCGGCGGACTCCAGGACGACGACGCCCGCACCCTCGCCGAGGACGAAGCCGTCGCGCTCCTTGTCATAGGGACGCGAGGCGACCGTGGGGTTCTCGTTGTTCTTGGACATCGCCATCATGTTGGCGAAGGCCGCGATGGGCAGCGGGTGGATCGCCGCCTCGGTGCCGCCGGCGACGACCACGTCGGCACGGCCGGTACGGATCATCTCGACGGCGTAGCCGATGGCCTCGGCGCCGGAGGCGCAGGCGCTGACCGGGGTGTGCACGCCCGCCTGGGCGTTGACCTCCAGGCCGACGTTGGCCGACGGGCCGTTCGGCATGAGCATGGGGACGGTGTGCGGGGAGACCCGGCGCACACCCTTTTCCTTCAGTACGTCGTACTGGTCGAGCAGGGTCGTCACGCCGCCGATGCCGGAGGCGATGACGGTGCCGAGGCGGTCCGGGTCGATCGAGGCGTCCTCGCCCGCGGGGCCGGTGTAACCGGCGTCCTGCCAGGCCTCCTTGGCCGCGATCAGCGCGAACTGCGCCGAGCGGTCCAGCTTGCGGGCCACCGGGCGGGGCAGCACGTCCAGCGGGTCCACGGCGGCCTGAGCGGCGATGCGGACCGGCAGGTCGGCGAACCGCTCGCCCTCCAGGGGCTTGACCCCGGAACGGCCGGCGAGCAGCCCTTCCCAGGTCGACGCGCTGTCGCCACCCAGCGGAGTGGTGGCGCCGATACCGGTGACGACCACGGTGCGATTGGTCGGGCTCACAGGAATTCTTTCTCCACGTGTAAGAGGGTGCTGAATTGTCACGGCGCCACCGCCGGGTGGCGACAAGCGCGCTCGATCAGGCCTGGTGCTTCAGGATGTAGTCGGCAGCGTCGCCGACCGTCTTGAGGTTCTTGACGTCCTCGTCCGGGATCTTGACGTCGAAGCGCTCTTCGGCGGCGACGACGACCTCGACCATGGACAGGGAGTCGACGTCCAGGTCGTCGGTGAAGGACTTGTCGAGCTGGACGTCCTCGGTCGGGATGCCCGCGATCTCGTTGACGATGTCGGCGAGACCCTCGACGATCTCGTCCTGGGTGAAGGCCATCTGGCGCTCCTTCGATAGCTGTCGTGAAAGGTGGTGCTCGGCGGGTGACCGGAGGATCCGGACGCCTAGGGGAGAGTAACGACCGTCGCGGCGTAGACGAGACCCGCCCCGAAGCCGATGACGAGCGCGGTGTCCCCGCTCTTCGCCTGTCCGGTCGCCAGGAGCCGCTCCATCGCGAGCGGGATCGAGGCGGCCGAGGTGTTGCCGGTGGTTTCCACGTCACGGGCGACCGTGACGTGCTCCGGCAGCTTCAAAGTCTTCACCATCGAGTCGATGATCCGCATGTTCGCCTGGTGCGGGATGAAGACGTCCAGGTCGTCCGGGGTGATCCCGGCCGCGTCCAGCGCCTGCTGGGCGACCTTCGCCATCTCGAAGACGGCCCAGCGGAACACCGCCTGGCCCTCCTGCGTGATGGCCGGGAACTTGTCCCCGGTCTGGTACTTATCCCACGGCACGGTCTGCTTGATGGTCTCCGACTTGTCGCCCTCGGAGCCCCAGACGGTCGGGCCGATGGCCGGCTCGTCCGACGGACCGACGATCACGGCACCGGCGCCGTCACCGAACAGGAAGGCCGTGGCACGGTCCTCCAGGTCGGTCAGGTCCGAGAGCCGCTCGACGCCGATGACCAGCACGTACTCGGCGGAACCCTCGACGACCAGACCCTTCGCCAGGGTCAGGCCGTAGCCGAAGCCGGCACAGCCCGCGGAGATGTCGAACGCGGCGGGCTTGCCCGCGCCGATGCGGTCGGCGATCTCCGTGGCGACCGCGGGGGTCTGCCTGAAGTGCGAGACCGTCGAGACGATCACGGCACCGATCTGCTCCGCCGAGATGCCGGCGTCGGCCAGGGCCTTGCCGGAGGCCTCGACGGACATCGAGGCGACGGTCTCGTCCTCGCCGGCCCAGTGACGGGTGGCGATGCCGGAGCGGGAACGGATCCACTCGTCGGACGAGTCGATCGTCTCCAGGATGACCTCGTTGGGCACCACGCGGGTCGGGCGGTAGCCGCCGACACCGAGGATGCGGGCGTACGGGGAGCCCTTGGCAGGCTTGATCTTCGACATGCTGTGGGGGCTCCTTCTCTCAGGCCGCGTGCTCGGCGATGAGCGCGGCGGCCTTTTCGAGGTCGTCCGGGGTCTTGAGGGCCACCGAGGGAACACCCTTGAGCGCGCGCTTGGCAAGACCCGTGAGGGTCCCGCCCGGGCACAGCTCGACGATCCCGGTGACCTTCAGCTCCGCGAAGGTCTCCATGCACAGGTCCCAGCGCACCGGGTTGGCCACCTGGCCCACCAGGCGGGCGACGACCTCGGCGCCCGAAGCCACGACCTGGCCGTCCTTGTTCGAGACGTAGCTCAGCGACGGGTCCGCCGGGGAGAGGGCCTTGGCGGCCACCTCCAGGGTGGCCACGGCCGGAGCCATGTGGTGCGTGTGGAAGGCCCCCGCGACCTTGAGGGTGACGACCTTCATGGCGCCCTCGGGCTTGTCCTCGCCCAGGGCGGCCAGCTGCTCCATCGTGCCGGCGGCCACGATCTGGCCCGCGCCGTTGATGTTGGCCGGGGTCAGCCCCAGCTTCTCCAGGTGCGCGACCACGGTGTCGCGGTCGCCGCCGAGCACGGCGGACATACCGGTCGGGGTGACCGCGGCGGCCTCGGCCATCGCCAGGCCGCGGGTGCGGACGAGCTTGAGCGCGTCCGTCTCGGACAGCACGCCCGCGTAGCCGGCGGCGGTGATCTCACCGACGCTGTGGCCGGCGACGGCGCCGAAGGCGGAGCCCGCGTCCAGGGCGGCGGCGGACAGCAGACCCGCGGCGACGAGCAGCGGCTGGGCCACCGCCGTGTCACGGATCGCGTCGGCGTCGGCCTGGGTGCCGTAGTGGGCGAGGTCGAGACCGATGGCGTCGGACCAGGCGGCGAGCTTGTCGGCGGCGCCGGGAAGGTCGAGCCAGGGGGTCAGGAAGCCGGGCGTCTGAGCGCCTTGGCCGGGAGCGACGAGTACGAGCACCCTCACACTCTCTCTTGTCGATGGTCCCCGCCGCCCGTGGGGACAGGGACGAAGAACCGATGGGGTAATTGTTGATGTCCTACAAAAGTCTAGGACCCAGTATCACCGTCGGCCAGACGCCCCAGAATCAGCGCGATCCTCAGGGTGAACGCTGAACGTACATCGGACGGGGACCATCCGGTGACGTCCGTCACACGTCGCAGCCGGTAGCGCACGGTGTTCGGGTGCACGAACAGCATCCGTGCAGCCCCCTCCAGACTGCTCGCCTGCTCCAGATAGACGCTCAAGGTTTCCAGGAGCGCCGATCCGGCCTCCTCCAGTGGTCTGTAGATCTCCTCCACCAGCTGTTCGCGGGCCGAGGGGTCTCCCGCGATGGCGCGCTCCGGCAGGAGATCGTCCGCCAGCACCGGGCGCGGCGCGTCCTGCCAGGCCGCACAGGCCTTCAGGCCCGCGGCCGCGGCCTGCGCGGACTTCGTCGCGGTGAGCAGGTCGGGTACGACGGGCCCCGCCACCACCGGGCCCGCGGCGAACGGGCCGATCAGCGCCTTGGCCACGCCCAGCGGGTTGTCGCTGCCGCCCGCGATGACCACCAGCCGGTCGCCCAGCACCCCGGTGAGCACCTGGACCTTCGCGTGCCGGGAGGCGCGCCGGATGGCCTCCACCGTCAGTTCGCTGTCGCCGTCGGGGGCCGTGCCCAGCACCACGCAGACGTGCTCGGGCGAGTTCCAGCCGAGGGCGGCCGCCCGGGAGAGCGCGCCCTCGTCCGCCTCGCCGGACAGCACCGCGTTGACCACCAGGGACTCCAGCCGGGCGTCCCAGGCGCCGCGGGCCTCGGCGGCCTGCGCGTACACCTGGGCCGTGGCGAAGGCGATCTCCCGGGCGTACACCAGCAGCGCCTCGCGCAGGATCGACTCGTCACCGGGCGCGGCGACCTCCTCGATCGCCGCTTCCATGACCTCGATCGTGGTGCGCACCATCTCGACGGTCTGGCGCAGCGTGATCGCCCGGGTCAGCTCGCGCGGAGCCGTGCCGAAGACGTCGGTCGAGATGGCCTGGGGGGTCTCGGGGTGCCGGAACCATTCGGTGAAGGCCGCGATGCCGGCCTGGGCGACCAGACCGATCCACGACCGGTTCTCCGGGGGCATCGCCCGGTACCACGGCAGCATCTCGTCCATGCGGGCGATCGCGTTCGCGGCCAGGCGGCCCGACGACTTCTCGAGCCGTCGCAGCGTCGCGGCGTGCGGGTGGGCGGGATGCGCGGGGGAAAGCTCACGATCGGGTTCTGGCACGGGACAAGACTGCCTTATCCGGACGCCCGGGCGGAGCCCCGGGGTCTACGGTGGCTCCCATGACGGATGTGCGGCGCGGTGCTGACCGGTATGCGGGCGGGGACGGGGAGGCCGGCATCACGACCCGGCACGCCTTCTCCTTCGGGAGCTTCTACGACCCCGAGAACATCCGGTTCGGACCGGTCCTGGCGTGCAACGAGGAGCTGCTGGCGCCCGGCGCGGGCTTCGAGGAGCACCCCCACAGCCACACGGAGATCGTCACCTGGGTCGTGGAGGGCGAGCTGACCCACCGCGACACGGCGGGCCACGCGACCGTGGTGCGGCCCGGGGACGTGCAGCGCCTCAGCTCCGCCGCGGGTGTCCGGCACGTCGAGCGGAACGACGGCGAGGTTCCGCTGCGGTTCGTGCAGATGTGGCTCGCGCCTCTGGAGGCCGGGGGCGATCCCTCGTACGAGGTGGTCCGCGGGATCGCCGACGGCACCCCGTACCGCCTGCCGGCCGCCGGCGCGGTGCTGCACGTGCGCCGGCCGGCCGCCGGCGAGCGGACGGCCGTACCGGACGCGGCCCGCGTGTACGTGCACGTGGTGCGCGGTGAGCACGGCCTTGACGGCGAGCTGCTCGGCCCCGGGGACTCGGCGCGGATCACCGGCGCGGAGGGCCTGGAGATCGTGGCCAAGTCCCCGGGGGAGCTGCTGCTGTGGGAGCTGCCGTGACGGCGGCTGCCGTGACGGCGGCTCCGGTCACTTGAGGTGGACGATGCCGTCCGTCGTGACCGTCGGGCGGCCGGCGGTGCCGGCGTTGACGACCTTCAGGGTGTGGGTGCCGCTGGTGGGCCAGGACTTGGTGAAGATCGCGTCCCGGTACTTCACGGTGTCCGACCTCAGGTCCACCGTGGCGACCTTGGTCCCGTCGAGGTAGACGTACGCCTGTCCGGAACCGCTCGCCCGGGACACCACCCACGCCACCGAGCGGCCGGTGAAGGTCCAGCTGAGCGAGGCGTTCGGCGCGGAGGTCGAGAGCGAGCCGCCGCCCAGGTAGCTGCTGCTCGAACGGGCCGCCCAGGTGCCCGACTTGACGGCCGCGGTCTCCTGGACGACGGCCGGCGCGGCCGTGCCCGAGGCGGCGGCGGTGTTGCCCGCCTGGTCGTACGCGGTCATCGGGAAGGCCGTGGTGACGCCGGGGGCGGCGGTCTTCGCGGAGCTCAACGTGGTCGGCAGGTAGGTGACCTGGACCGGGGCGGTGAGCCTGACGTTCTTCAGCGCCGCGGTGTCGGCCGCCCGCCAGGAGAGCGTGACCGGCACGGCCGTGGGCTCCACCGTGCCGGTGCGCAGGACCAGTGAGGGCGGGACCGGGAAGGTGGGCGGGGTGGTCTCCGCGACCACGGTGACGGCCGCCGAGTCCGAGGTGCGCCCGGACTGGTGGGTGGCGCGGACCCGGACCTGGTGGCTGCCGGGGGCCAGGGTCGCCGACGCCGAGCCGGCGGTGCCGCCGGTGCTCGCCACGGCCGTGCCGTCCACCAGCAGCTCGTACTTCGCGATGAACGCGGCGGGGGTGGTGGCGGTCCAGCGGACCGTGACCGCGCCCTTCGTGTAGTGGGTGCTGCCCGACTTCCCCGCGCCCGAGACGGAGCTGACGGCCAGTCCGGCGACCGGTCCGGCGGCCCAGGTGCGCAGGGCGGGCAGCTGTTCGTACAGCGCGGTGCCGGGGCACTCGGTGGCGAAGCCGTCGCGGTGGCCGGAGATGCGCTGGAAGGTCACGTCCGTACCGGCCGTGTACCTGCCGTTGTTGATGACGGCCTTGACGGTGGTGCTGCCGGCCGGGTCGTACGCGTACTGGCCGAGCTTCCAGGCGGCGACGCGGGCGACCGCGGTCTTGGCGGCGGCCGGTGCGTCGACGTCTGTGTGGCTGCCGATCACGGCGATGCCGGTGGTGTCGGTGTTGAACCCGTACGTCTGGGCGCCGACGACGGGGAGGTCGACGCCGCCCTTGCGGCCCTCGAAGACCGTGCCGCACTTGTCGACGACGAAGTTGTAGCCGAGGTCCTTCCAGCCGTTCGTCTTCACGTGCAGCGTGTGCAGGCCGCGCATGATCGCGGCCGAGTCGGCGCAGCTGTAGTCGTTGTTCTGCGCGGTGTGGTGGACGAACGCGACCTTGACCTCGGTGCCGTACGTGGGCGCCTCGTCGTTCATCGTCTCGTCGGCGCCCCACTCGGCGCGGGTGACGATCGGCGGCCGGGGCACGGTGGAGACCGGCGCCGTCGGCGGCGGAGTGGTGGAGACGGCGGGGGACGGCGTCGCCGGGGCGGGCTCCGAGGTGGTGGCCGACGGCTCGGGGGAGGTGGTGCCCGCCGAGGGCGCGGGTCCGTCGGCGGTGGGGGTGCCGGCGGGCGTGGGCTCGGGGGCGGTGGGGCTCCCGGACGGTTCCGGGACCGGCGCCGCGGGGGTCGCCGTCTCCTCCTCCGTGCTGCCGACGGCGTACGCGGCCGGCTCGGCCCGTACGACGCGGGAGCTGCCCGGGTCGACCAGGTCCACCCGCAGGCCCTCGGGCAGGGCGGTGGAGCCGCGGCCCTCGACCCGGACCTCGACGCCGTCGGACGGGCCGGTCCAGGCGGGCTCGGAGACCCCGCGCAGGCCGGGGCGGGCGGCCCCGTCGGAGGCGGCCTCGCCCTCGGAGCCGAGGGTCAGCCAGCGGCCCCACTCGCCGGTCTTCCGGGAGTGGGCGCGGACCTTGATCACGCCGTCGACCGTGCGGGTGGGGTCGGCCCAGGAGACGGCCAGCATGCTGAACGGGCCGGTGTCCTCGTCCCGGTACGCGGCCCCGGTGCCCGACACCTCAAGGGCCGGGGTGCGCACGGTGGAGACGACGGGTCCGGAGGATCTGCCGCCGTTCTCCGGCTCCGGATCGAGACCGTCCGTGCCGGCCACACCCTGGAGGGTGAGGACGCCGGCGATTCCTGCGGTGACGGCGACGGCCGTCAGCCAGATTCTGCGCGTGCGCACCGGTTCTCTTTCTCTCCGACCAGTGGGGGGTGGCGGGGGGAGAACCGGAATCTATCCGTCCGAAGGCGGTCGACCACGGGCGCTTTTCAGCCGCAACCGGGCAGACCGTCAGGAGGCGGGTGCGTGATCTGCGTCTCAAAGGGAACGCAGTTCGGCCAGCACCGCGTCCGTGAAGGGCGGCCACGCCTCGACGGCCCAGGGACCGAAGGGGCGGTCCGTCAGCGCGACGCACGCGGCGCGCGCGTCCGGGTCCACCCACAGGAAGGTGCCGGCCTGGCCGAAGTGGCCGAAGGTGCGGGGCGAGGAGCCGGCGCCGGTCCAGTGCGGGGACTTGCCGTCGCGGATCTCCACGCCCAGGCCCCAGTCGTTGGGGGACTGGCTCCCGTAGCCGGGCAGCACGCCCTTGAGGCCCGGGTGGACCACGGCGGTTGCCTCGGCCACGGTGCGGGGGTCGAGCAGGCGGGGCGCCTGGAGCTCCGCCGCGAAGCGGACCAGGTCCTCGACGGTCGAGACCGCGTCCTTGGCCGGCGAGCCGTCCAGGGTCGTCGAGCTCATGCCCAGCGGCTCCAGCACCGCCTGGTGCAGGTACTCGGCGAAGGGGATGTCGGTGGCCTTGGCGATGTGGTCGCCGAGCACCTCGAAGCCCGCGTTGGAGTAGAGCCGCCGCCGGCCGGGCGGGGCCATCACGCGGTGCTCGTCGAAGGCCAGCCCGCTGGTGTGCGCGAGCAGGTGGCGTACGGTCGCGCCCTCGGGCCCGGCCGGCTCGTCCAGCTCGATCGCCCCCTCCTCGTACGCCACCAGCGCGGCGTACGCGGCGAGCGGCTTGGTGACGGAGGCCAGCGCGAAGCGGTGTGCGACCGGTCCGTGCGTTCCGGCGACGGTGCCGTCGGCCCGGACCACCGCGGCGGCGGCGGTCGGCACGGGCCAGGTCTCGATGATGCGCAGGCTCTCCATGCCGCCGAGCCTACTTGCTTGGAGTGCACTCCAAGTCTCTAGCGTGGGGGCCATGAGCCTGACGGAGACCCGGTACACCATCGGCGAGGTGGCGGAGCGCACCGGACTGAGCGCGCACACCCTGCGCTGGTACGAGCGGATCGGCCTGATGCCGCACGTGGACCGGTCGCACTCCGGGCAGCGGCGGTTCAGCGACCGGGACCTCGACTGGCTGGCCTTCGTCGGCAAGCTGCGGGCGACCGGCATGGCGGTCGCCGACATGGTCCGGTACGCGGAGCTGGTCCGCGCGGGCGACCACACCTTCGGCGAGCGGCGCGAGCTGCTGGAGCGGACCCGGCGCGAGGTCCTCGCGCGGATCGACGAGCTCACCGGGACCCTCGCGGTCCTCGACCGCAAGATCGGCATCTACACGGGGAAGGCACGTTCCTGATGGAGCACGGCAAGATCGCACAGGTGGCCCTCGGTACCGGCGGCCCGCTGGTGGGCGTGCAGGGCCTCGGCTGCATGGGCATGAGCGAGTACTACGGCGCGACGGACGAGCCGGCGGCGCGCGACACCCTGGACGCGGCCCTGGAGGCAGGCGTCACCCTCTTCGACACCGCGGACGTCTACGGCCTCGGCAGGAACGAGGAGTTCCTCGCCCCCTTCGTGGCGGCCCACCGGGACGAGATCGTCCTGGCCACCAAGTTCGCCCTGGTACGCAGGCCCGACGACCCCTCCTACCGGGGCATCCGCAACGACCGCGACCACATCCGCTCCTCCGTCGAGGGCAGCCTCAAGCGCCTGGGCGTGGAGACCGTCGACCTCTACTACATGCACCGCCGCGACCCCGCCGTGCCGCTCGCCGAGTCGGTCGGTGCCATGGCCGAGCTGGTGGCCGAGGGCAAGGTGCGCCACCTCGGGCTGAGCGAGGTCACCGGGGCGGAGCTGCGCGAGGCGCACGCCGTGCACCCGATCGCCGCGGTGCAGTCGGAGTGGTCCCTGTTCAGCCGGGACGTGGAACTGAGCGCGGTGGGCGCCGCCGCCGAGCTGGGCGTGGCCTTCGTGCCGTACTCGCCGCTCGGCCGTGGCTTCCTGACCGGGGCCTTCGCGGACGCCGGCAAGGAGCTGACCGCCGGCGACTTCCGGCAGGTCCAGCCCCGGTTCAGCGGTGAGAACGCGCGGGCCAACGGCGTGCTGCTGGAGCCGGTACGGGCGGTGGCCGCGGCGCGCGGCGTCAGCCCGGCGCAGATCGCGCTGGCCTGGGTGCACCAGCGGGCCGAGGTACACGGGCTGGCGGTCGTACCGATCCCGGGCACCCGGAAGCGGTCCCGGCTGCTGGAGAACACCGCCGCGAGCCGGATCACCCTGACCGCGGAGGAGCTGGCGCTGCTGGAGCCCATCGCGGGCCGGGTCGCGGGCGACCGGTACCCGGACATGACCTTCACCTCGCTGGCCCGGGAGGCGTAGGGGGGCCGGCCGGAGTCCGGGCCGGCCGGGTTCGGGCCGCCGGGGTCCGGAGTCCGGGCCGGCCGGGTTCGGAGGCGGCCCGCTCACAGCTGGGCGAGCAGCTCGGCCTTCTTCGAGGTGAACTCGTCGTCCGTGAGCAGCCCGGCACTGTGCAGCTCGCCCAGGTGCCTGATCCGGTCGGCGATGTCGGCCGGGTCGCTGCGCGGGCGGACCGCCGCGACCGGCAGGGCCGGCCCCCGGCTCCGTACCGCCCGCAGCACGGCCGCGGCGAACGGCAGCGACTCGTGCACCGCGCCGCTGCCCGTGCCGAACAGCACGGTGGCCGGGTCCTGGTCGGGCTCGGCGGTACGGGCCCCCGCGCCCGGCCCCTCGCGGCGCAGCAGCCGCAGGTGGCCGCCGGGCGCCTCCGGGGTGCGCCACTCCACGCCGCCCAGCTCCGCCACCGGCAGGTACTGGTCGCCCGCCCGCCACTTCGTGGTGGAGGCGCCCGTGCGCGACCAGCGCAGCGTCACGGCCGTGCCGTCGAAGGAGGCCTTGGCGTCGTACCCCTTGAACTGCACCGGAGCCTCGGGCACGGCCACCAGGAAACGATTCACCGGCTCGTCCGGCACGGGTCCCAGCGCGTCCCGCAGCTGCCGCGCCAGCTCGCCCGCGAGCGCGGCCCGGTCGGCCGGCAGCACCAGCCGGTACGGGTCGCAGGACTCCTTGAGCTGCCCCGCGGCAGCCTCGACCAGCGGATCGGCGCCCGGCCGCGGCTCGGCCCGCAGCACCACCGTGTCCCGCTTCCCCGGGGTGACCGTGGCGCCGGCCAACGCCTCGTAGGGCACGCGCCGTTGACCCAGCGCGGCCCACAGGCGTGGCGTCCTGATCCCCCGTTCGAAGCGGATGAGCACCGAATCCGAATGGAACTCCCAGACGGCGTGATTTCCGGCCAGTACGTCACCCATGCGGCTCATCGTAAGCGGGCGTGCGCCCCGGCGTCCCCTCGCGGCCCTGGGCGGATTTCCCGTCCCTAGACCCCCGCAGGACCGTCTGTCCCGGAAATCCCGCGCGTACAGGAGGTTTCACCCGGTGCACAGGTCACCGACGTGTACGAACCGACGCCGATCCGGGCGAAGTTGCCGAGGGATGCCGAGCCTGGCGTGAAATAGCCGGTGTGCCCCTTCGCGCCGGCGGAGGACAGCACCCGCGCCCCGAACGCCGGGTCCACCGGGTCCGCGCCGTGCCCGATGCCCCCGACCTCCAGGTACGGCACGTCGCCGATCCAGTCTTCGGGGTCCCGGGTGGCCCAGACCCGCGCGGCCGTGCCGAGTCCGGCCGCCGACCGGGCGCGCATCCCGGGGCTGCCGGCGACGGCGATGTCGGTGACCCGAGCCGGCAGGTGCCGCGCGGCCACCCCGCACACCACGGAGCCGTAGCTGTGGCAGAACAGGGCCACCGAGGAGTGCCCGGGCAGCGCGGCGGTGAGGGCGGCCAGCCGTGCGGCGCCCTGGGCGGCGAGGTGCCCGGTGGCGGCGTCCACCCCGACGCCGGCCGGCGTGGTGTACCCGGCCCAGGCGATCACGGCGGTGTCGCCGGCCGGTGCGGCCGCACGCTCGGCGTCGTACAAGGCCTCGGCCATGCCGACGGGGGCGGAGTAGCGGCGCTGGGTGCGCTCGAAGGTCAGCACGTCGGTGTCCACGCCCGGGACGACCACGGAGACCCGGCGGGCGGTGTCCAGGTCGCCGAAGACCTCCGCGACCAGGCCGCCGCCGGTGGGGTCGAAGAAGAGGATCCGGCGGCCGGGCTCCAGGAGCGAGCCGAACCGGTGCGCGCGGCGGGCGGACTCGTCGCGGGCCGCCGGAGCCAGCCCGTTGTCCCGGGCCCGGGCCCGTTCGGCGGTGCGGGCGAGGGCCAGGGCCCGGCGGTTGGCCCGGTACCGCAGCGTGACCGGCGCGCCGTCGAGGCCGCCGACGACGAGCGGGAAGCGGTCGGCGAGCCGGGCGCGCTGGGCGCCGTCCAGGCTCGCGAAGAAGCTCCGCAGGCGCGGGGCAGGCGCGTCGGCGGGCGGCAGCCGGCGGCCGTCGATGGTCGCGCGGGCCCACACGGCCAGGGCCGCGGCGCGCGGCGACGGCTCCTCGGCCGACCGGTGCAGGGCGGTCCAGCCGGTGGTGAGGAGCATGACGAGGACCACCGCGAGGGCGGACAGCGCGCGCCCGGCGGTCGGGCCGCTGGCGGTGGGGGTGCCCCCGGCGGTAGCCGGGGAAGGGTCGTTGGAAGTCACTGCGGACCACAGTAGGAGACCCGTACGGACGAGTCCCCACAGGGTGACCGGCGTCACCCTGCGTACCGCGCCGGCGTCACCCTCCGTACGCCGCCGGTGTCCGCCAGTCGGCGGCGAGGGCCGGGGTGAGGTGGTCGAGGTACTCCTCCGTCATCCGGCGGATCGCCTCGACGGAGGCGTCGGAGCCCAGTCCCCACAGCCGTCCGGTCACCCGCATCACACCGGAGAAGGCGGCGACCGCGACGCGGGGGCGGGGGTCGGCGTTCACGTCCAGGCCCTCGCGGTCGGCCACCAGCCGGGCGATCTGCTCCTCCAGCTCCACGGACCGGCGCAGGTGCACGGCGAGCAGCGCCGGGGTCGACTCGATCATCTGGTAGGTGCGCATGTGGAGTTCGACCGGTACGACCTCCCCGATGGCCTCCTCGATCGTCTCCCAGGCGCCGAGCACCGCGCCGCGCAGGGCGGTGAAGGGGTTCTCCTCCGCGGGGCGGGCGCGCAGGGCCGCGAGGAAGTGGGACTCGACCAGGTCCTGGGCGGTGAAGGCCACCTCCTCCTTGTTCGCGAAGTAGCGGAAGAACGTGCGCTGGGAGACGTCGACGGCCTCGGTGATCTCGTCGACGGTGGTCTGCTCGTAGCCCTTGGTCGTGAACAGCACGAGGGCGGCGCGCAGCAGCGCGTCCCGGGTGCGCTGCTTCTTGCGCTCGCGCAGCCCGGTCGGGGCTCCGGTCGGGGCGGCCGGCGCGATTCGATGTTCCGTCATCACCGGATTTGTCCTCTCTCCGCCTGGGCGGCTCACCCTAGCCTGTGAGCCAAATGACAGTCGCTGTCTCGTTAACCCGTTGGAGAAATGTCAGCGGCTGACACTAGCCTTCCTGCCATGACTTCTCAGCTCACCGTCGCCGACGGGGCGACTTCCGAGACCCCCGGCGACGAGCCGGGCAAGGGGCTGCGCGGCCACCCGTGGCTCACGCTCTTCGCTGTCGCGATCGGCGTCATGGTGGTCACGCTCGACGGCACGATCGTCGCGATAGCCAACCCGACGATCAAGGAAGACCTCGGTGCCACGCTCGCCGAGGTCCAGTGGATCACCAACGGCTACCTGCTCGCGCTGGCCGTCTCCCTGATCACCGCGGGCAAGCTCGGCGACCGCTTCGGCCACCGCCAGACCTTCCTCATCGGCATCGCCGGCTTCGCCTCCGCCTCCGCCGCCATCGGCCTCTCCGACAGCGTCGAACTGGTCATCGCCTTCCGCGTGCTCCAGGGCCTCTTCGGCGCGCTGCTCATGCCCGCCGCCCTCGGCCTGCTGCGCGCGACCTTCCCCGCCGAGCGGCTCAACATGGCCATCGGCATCTGGGGCATGGTCATCGGTGCCTCCACCGCCGGCGGCCCGATCGTCGGCGGCCTGCTCGTCGAGCACGTCAGCTGGCAGTCCTGCTTCTTCATCAACGTGCCGGTGGGCCTGATCGCGCTCGTCTTCGGCCTGGTCATACTCAAGGACCACCGCGCCGAGAACGCGCCCAAGTCCTTCGACCTGCTCGGCGTCCTGCTGCTCTCCGCAGCCATGTTCGGGCTCGTCTGGTCCATCATCAAGGCCCCGGAGTGGGGCTGGGGCGACGCCCGCACCCTCGGCTTCCTCGCCGGGACCGTGATCTCCTTCGTGCTCTTCGCCTTCTGGGAGAGCAAGGTCCGCGAACCGCTCATCCCGCTGGGCATCTTCCGCTCCGTACCGCTCTCCGCCGGCACGGTGCTCATGGTCCTGATGGCCTTCGCCTTCATGGGCGGCCTCTTCTTCGTGACCTTCTACCTCCAGAACGTGCACGGCCTGAGCCCGGTCGACAGCGGCCTCTACCTGCTGCCGCTCACCGGCATGATGATCATCGGCTCCCCGGCCGCCGGCGCGGCCATCACCAAGCTCGGCCCCCGCATCCCGCTGGTCGCCGGCATGGTCGCCACCGCCGCCGCCTGCTTCGGCCTCGCCGGACTCGACGCCGGCACCGGCACCCTCGCCATGTCCCTCTGGTTCGCCCTGCTCGGCCTCGGCCTCGCGCCGGTCATGGTCGGTGCGACCGAGGTCATCGTCGGCAACGCCCCGCTGGAGCTGTCCGGCGTCGCGGGCGGCCTCCAGCAGGCCGCCATGCAGGTCGGCGGCAGCCTCGGCACGGCCGTCCTCGGCGCCGTCATGGCCGCCAAGGTCGACGGCGAGTTCGAGGACAACTGGGCCCGTGCCCAGCTCCCGCCGCTCCAGCCGGAGCAGCTGGAGCTGATGAAGAAGGGCGTCGAGGTGGGCTACGTCCCGCCGTCCCCGAAGGGCACGCCGGAGGCCGTCACGCAGACGATCTCCACCGTCGTCCACGACACGTTCGTGTCGGGCATGAGCCTCGCCTTCCTGGTGGCCGGTGTCGTCGGCGTGCTCGCCGCGGCCGTCGCGCTCCTCACCAAGCGCGGCGAGAACGCCGAGGCGGGCGCCGGAGTCGGCCACATCTGACCCGTCGCCCGGACCGCACCCGGGCGTCAACCCGGTACGTACGAGAGCCCCGCCGGCCACCGCCGGCGGGGCTCTCGCCTATCCGGGTGGACCCGGGCCTGCCCCCTTCCGCCCGGGCATCGGCGCAGGTCAGCGTGGGGTCACGGCGATCCGTACGGGCCCCCGGTCCGCCAGGACCACCCGTACGGGCCATCGCCGCACCACGAGACGGGACGAACCATGCGCACGTACCCCAGCACCCTCGCCGCGGCCGCGTTCCTGGCCGCCACGGCCCTGCTGCCCAGCACGACCCCGCAGGCCCAGGCGGCCCCGGCCGCGCACACCACCCCCCTGACGGCCCCCCGGACCCAGACCGCCCCCGCCGCCCCCGGCACCCGGGGCGCCGCCCCGCCGCCGCTCGCGCTCGGCACCTGCGAGCGCGGCCAGCTCTGCCTCTGGGCCAAACCCGGCTTCCAGAGCACCCGGCGCGTCCACGAGCTGAGCACCACCGACGTGGACAGCTGCGTACCGCTGCCGCCCGGCAAGACGGCGCAGGCCCTGGCCAACCGCACCGGCCGCCCGGTCACCACCTACCAGAGCGCGGAGTGCGCCGAGACCGGCGAGTTCCAGACCTACCCCGGTGACGGCGTCTGGCTCCCCGAATCGCCGTACCAGATCCGCGCGTTCAAGGTGTGGGAGAACTAGGCGGCGCCACGGCCGCACCGGCCTCGGGGAGCGCCGCCGACGGCACCGCGGCCGTCACGGACGCGGCCGGCACCGCCGACGGCCCGCTCCCCGAGAGCCGGGCCACCTCCGCCCGGAGGGCCCTGACCTCGTCGGTCAGGGCGGCGATCGCGGCGGTCTGGCGGCGCTCCTCCAGGTCGTCGCGCTCGAAGCGGGAGATGAACCAGGCCGCGATGTTGGCGGTCACCACACCGAGCAGGGCGATGCCCGAGAGCATCAGGCCCACCGCCAGCACCCGGCCGAGCCCGGTGGTGGGGGAGTGGTCGCCGTACCCGACGGTGGTCATGGTCGTGAAGGACCACCAGACCGCGTCCCCCAGGTTCCTGATGTTGCCGTCCGGAGCGTCCCGCTCCACGCTCAGCACCGCCAGGGAGCCGAACATCAGCAGGCCCACCACCGCGCCCGCCACGTAGGTGGTCAGCCGGATCTGCGGCGCCATCCGGGCCCGCCGCCCGACCAGCAGCAGCGTCGAGACCAGCCGCAGCAGCCGCAGCGGCTGGAACATCGGCAGCAGCACCGCCAGCAGGTCCAGCCAGTGCGTACGGACGAACCTGCGGCGGTCCGCCGAGAGCGCCATCCGTACCAGGTAGTCCAGGGCGAAGGCGCCCCACACGCACCACTCCACCAGCAGGCACGCCTCGTGCACCCGGGCGCTCGCGTCCGGCGCCACGATCGGCACGGCGTAGGCCACACCGAACGCGACGGCACAGACGAAGAGCGGGATCTGGGTGCGGCGCTCCCAGCGGAGCTGGTGGGACGGTTCCTTCATGCCCCGCATCGTAGAGAAGGCGCCGGAGGGGCCGGGACCACGGCTGACCGCGGTCCCGGCCCCTCCCGGCGCTCCGGCGCCGTACGGCTACGCGTCGCCGCCGGCGGCACCCGGGTCGGCCGCGGACACGTCCAGCAGCTGGTACCGGTCGATCGCCTGCTTCAGCACCGAGCGGTCGATCACCCCGTCCTTGGCCAGCTCCGTCAGTACCGCCAGCACGATCGACTGCGCGTCGATGTGGAAGAACCGGCGGGCCGCGCCGCGGGTGTCCGCGAAGCCGAAGCCGTCCGCGCCCAGCGAGGTGTACCGGCCCGGCACCCAGCGCGCGATCTGGTCCGGCACGGACCGCATCCAGTCCGAGACCGCCACGAACGGCCCCTGCGCGCCGGACAGCTTGCGGGTGACGTACGGGACGCGCTGCTCCTCCTCCGGGTGGAGCAGGTTGTGCTCCTCCGCCTCGACGGCGTCGCGGCGCAGCTCGTTCCAGGAGGTCGCGGACCACACGTCGGCCCGGACGTTCCACTCCTGGGCCAGGATCCGCTGCGCCTCCAGGGCCCACGGCACCGCCACGCCCGAGGCGAGGATCTGCGCCGGTACGGCGCCCGCCTCGCCCGCGCTGACGCGGTGGACGCCCTTGAGGATGCCCTCCACGTCCACGTCCGCCGGCTCGGCCGGGTGCTGGATCGGCTCGTTGTAGACGGTCAGGTAGTAGAAGACGTCCTCGCCGGGCAGGCCGTCCTCGGTCGCGCCGTACATCCGGCGCAGGCCGTCCTGGACGATGTGCGCGATCTCGTACCCGTACGCCGGGTCGTACGCGACGCAGCCGGGGTTGGTCGAGGCGAGCAGCTGGGAGTGGCCGTCCGCGTGCTGGAGGCCTTCACCGGTCAGCGTCGTACGGCCGGCGGTCGCGCCCAGTACGAAACCGCGCGAGAGCTGGTCGGCCATCTGCCAGAACTGGTCACCCGTGCGCTGGAAACCGAACATCGAGTAGAAGACGTACACCGGGATCAGCGGCTCGCCGTGCGTCGCGTACGCCGAACCGGCCGCGATCAGCGAGGCCGTGCAGCCCGCCTCCGAGATGCCGTCGTGCAGCATCTGGCCGGTCGGCGACTCCTTGTACGCGAGCAGCAGGTCGCGGTCGACCGCCTCGTACTGCTGGCCCAGCGGGTTGTAGATCTTGGCGCTCGGGAAGAACGCGTCCATGCCGAAGGTCCGGTACTCGTCCGGAGCGATCAGCACGAACCGCTTGCCGATCTCCTTGTCCCGCATCAGGTCCTTGAGGATGCGGACGAAGGCCATGGTCGTGGCGATGGACTGCTGGCCGGAGCCCTTCTTGGCCGCCGCGTACGTCTTGTCCTCCGGCAGCGGCAGCGGCTTGGCCCGCACGACCCGGGTCGGCACGTACCCGCCCAGCGCCTGGCGCCGGTCGTGCATGTACTGGATCTCCTCGGAGTTCCGGCCCGGGTGGTAGTACGGCGGCGCGCCGTTCTCCAGCTGCGCGTCCGTGACGGGGATGTGCAGGCGGTCGCGGAAGCGCTTGAGGTCGTCGACCGTCAGCTTCTTCATCTGGTGCGTGGCGTTGCGGCCCTCGAAGTTCGGGCCCAGCGTCCAGCCCTTCACCGTCTGCGCGAGGATCACCGTCGGCTGGCCCTTGTGCGCCTTGGCCGCCGCGTAGGCCGCGTAGATCTTCTTGTGGTCGTGGCCGCCGCGGCCCAGGTGGAGCAGCTGTTGGTCGCTCATGTTCTCGACCATCTGGCGCAGCCGGTGGTCGTCGCCGAAGAAGTGCTCGCGGATGTACGCGCCGGTCTCGGTGGCGTACGTCTGGAACTGCCCGTCCGGCGTGGAGTTCATCTTGTTGACCAGGATGCCGTCGCGGTCCTGGGCCAGCAGCGGGTCCCAGGAGCGGTCCCAGATCAGCTTGATGACGTTCCAGCCGGCGCCCCGGAACTGGGACTCCAGCTCCTGGATGATCTTGCCGTTGCCGCGGACCGGGCCGTCGAGGCGCTGGAGGTTGCAGTTGACCACGAAGGTCAGGTTGTCCAGGCCCTCCCGGGCGGCGATCGAGAGCTGGCCGAGCGACTCGGGCTCGTCCATCTCGCCGTCACCGAGATACGCCCAAACGTGGGACTTGGAGGTGTCCGCGATTCCGCGCGCCTCCATGTACCTGTTCATCCGGGCCTGGTAGATCGCCCCGAGCGGGCCGAGGCCCATCGAGACGGTCGGGAACTCCCAGAAGTCGGGCATCAGACGCGGGTGCGGGTAGCTCGAAAGGCCGTACGGGGCCTTCGACTTCTCCTGGCGGAACGCGTCGAGCTGCTGCTCGGAGAGGCGGTCCAGCAGGTAGGCGCGGGCGTAGATGCCCGGCGAGGCGTGGCCCTGGAAGAAGATCTGGTCGCCGCCGTCGCCCTCGTCCTTGCCCCGGAAGAAGTGGTTGAAGCCCACGTCGTAGAGGGAGGCGGAGGAGGCGAAGGTGGCGATGTGGCCGCCGACCCCGATGCCGGGGCGCTGGGCGCGGGAGACCATGACGGCCGCGTTCCACCGGGTGGCGTTGAGGACCCGGCGCTCGATCTCCTCGTTGCCCGGGAAGAACGGCTCGTCCTTGGTGGCGATGGTGTTGACGTAGTCCGTGCTGCGCATCTCGGGCACGGCCACGCGCTTCTCGCGGGCCCGCTCGATCAGCCGCAGCATCAGGTAGCGGGCACGCTCACGGCCCCGCTCGTCGACGGCGGCGTCCAGGGAGTCGAGCCATTCCCGGGTCTCCTCCGGATCGAAGTCCGGTACCTGACTCGGCAGGCCGCCAATGATGATCGGGTTGCGATCGGATGCGGAAGCCACGCTGTTCCTTCGCTGTCGGGGGAGTCTTGCCTTGGGTTTTCAGGCCGCCTCCCATCGTCTACCGCCGCGTCCGGGACGTCATCTTTACCGCTAGGTAACCCAGGGATCTTCCGGCGATTGCCGAGTTTCCAATGGGATGGTCCGGACATCTCGCAACCTTACGCCCAAGAGGTTTACGAGGTTCGTAAGGCCGTTCGTCCCTCAAAGGGGTAGGAAAGTCATCAAGGGATTCCGAATACCCTTGGACGATGTGGCGCGGATCACGGAAGGACCGGTGCCGAGGTGCCCTGAGTTGCGGCGAGACGACCCTGATCGTCACCGTTTCGACGGTCTCGACGGCCGGGTACTTGCGCGATCCGCCGGTCCCGTGTGGACTACGCCCAATGCTGCGCGTACGCGCGCGGCCGAAGACATTCACCGAACATGAGCAGGAGGCAACCCGTGAGCGCGACCGCGGACCACGCGGAGAACCAGGCCGTCAGGCTGGGTTTCCAGTCCGAGCAGGTGGTCCAGGAGATCGGCTACGACGATGATGTCGATCACGACTTCCGCGAGATCGTCGAGGGAGTCGTGGGTGAGCTCGTCGACGAGGACTACGACGACGTCGCCGACGCCGTGCTTCTCTGGTTCCGCGACGAGGACGGCGACCTGACCGACACGCTGGTGGACGCCACCGAGCTGGTCGAGGACGGCGCGCTGATCCTGCTGCTGACGCCCAAGACCGGACGCGACGGTTACGTGGAGCCCAGCGACATCAGCGAGGCCGCGACCACCGCGGGTCTGTCGCAGACCAAGAGCGTCAGCGTCGGCAAGGAGTGGATCGCCAGCCGCCTGATGACCCCGAAGGCCGCCAAGTCCGGCAAGCGCTGATCCGGCGCCGCACGTGCGGACGGGACCCCCGCCGACCACCCGGTCGGCGGGGGTCCCGCGTTTTTTCCGCACCCGGCCGCCGGGCATAGGCTGTGCCGCACCCGTACAGCACCACCGAAGGGAAGCGACGATGGCCATCGAGGCCGGCGACAAGGCCCCTGACTTCGAGCTCAAGGACAACCACGGCGTCACCGTCCGGCTCTCCGACTTCCGCGGCGAGAAGAACGTCGTCCTGCTCTTCTACCCGTTCGCCTTCACGGGCGTCTGCACCACCGAGCTGTGCGAGCTGCGCGACCAGCTGCCGCGCTTCGTGAACGAGGACACCCAGCTGCTGGCCGTCTCCAACGACTCCGTCCCCACGCTGCGCGTCTTCGGCGAGCAGGAGGGCCTGGAGTACCCGCTGCTGTCCGACTTCTGGCCGCACGGCGAGACCTCCCGGGCGTACGGCGTCTTCGCCGAGGACAAGGGCTGCGCCGTCCGCGGCACCTTCATCATCGACAAGGACGGCGTCGTCCGCTGGACCGTGGTCAACGGCCTGGCCGACGCCCGCGACCTGAACGAGTACGTCAAGGCCCTCGACAGCCTCTGATCCAACGCGGCAGCCTGGGGAAAGACGGTGCGGCAGCCCGGGAAAATCCGGTGCGGACGGGAACCCGTCACTAGGATCGAACCGTTGATCCGGTAGCAACGCACGACGGGGCACCGCCCCACACAAACCAATGGAGGACCCGTGGGAGTCAGCCTCAGCAAGGGCGGCAACGTCTCGCTGACCAAGGCCGCCCCCAACCTGACGGCGGTCATCGTCGGCCTGGGCTGGGACGCTCGCACCACCACCGGGGTTGACTTCGACCTCGACGCCAGTGCCCTGCTGACGAACGACCAGGGCAAGGTCACCAACGACGCGAACTTCGTCTTCTTCAACAACCTCAAGAGCCCCGACGGCTCCGTGGAGCACACCGGTGACAACCTCACCGGTGAGGGCGAGGGCGACGACGAGCAGATCAAGGTGAACCTGGCCGGCGTGCCGGCCGATGTGCACCGCATCGTCTTCCCGGTCTCGATCTACGAGGCCGAGAGCCGCCAGCAGAGCTTCGGCCAGGTGCGCAACGCCTTCATCCGCGTCGTCAACCAGGCGGACAACGTGGAGCTCGCCCGTTACGACCTCAGCGAGGACGCCTCCACCGAGACCGCCATGGTCTTCGGCGAGCTGTACCGCAACGGCGCCGAGTGGAAGTTCCGCGCCATCGGCCAGGGCTACGCCTCCGGTCTCCGGGGCATCGCGCAGGACTTCGGCGTCAACGTCTGAGCCGCCGAGCAGCAGCAGTAACCGGTCCGGCGCCGCGCACCCCGTGTGTGCGGCGCCGGACCGGCTTTGCCACCACACCGTCCGGGGAGGACCACGAACATGGGCGTCACACTCGCCAAGGGGGGCAACGTCTCCCTCTCCAAGGCCGCACCGAACCTCACCCGCGTGATGATCGGGCTCGGCTGGGACGCGCGCTCCACCACGGGGGCCGACTTCGACCTCGACGCCAGCGCCCTGATGTGCCAGAACGGCCGGGTGCTCGGGGACCCGTACTTCGTCTTCTACAACAACCTCAGGAGCCCCGAGGGGTCCGTCGAACACACCGGCGACAACCTCACCGGCGAGGGTGACGGCGACGACGAGTCGATCCTCATCGACCTCACGCTCGTGCCGGCCGAGGTCGACAAGATCGTCTTCCCGGTCTCGATCCACGACGCCGACGCCCGCCGGCAGACCTTCGGCCAGGTCACGAACGCCTTCATCCGCGTCGTGAACGTCGCCGACGGTGCCGAACTCGCCCGCTACGACCTGAGCGAGGACGCCTCCTCGGAGACCGCGATGATCTTCGGCGAGGTGTACCGGTACGGCGGCGAGTGGAAGTTCAGGGCCGTGGGCCAGGGGTACGCGTCGGGCCTGAGGGGCATCGCTCTAGACTTCGGGGTCAATGTTTCGTAAAGCCGCGCCTGGATGAGGTACCTGTGGTTCTGAAAACCTTCGGCTGGTCGTTCGCCGTCACGGCGCTCGGTCTGGCCTTTGCCGCGTGGCAGTGGGGGTGGGAGGCGTTCGGGATCGTCCTGATCCTGTCGATCCTCGAGATCTCGCTGTCCTTCGACAACGCGGTCGTCAACGCCGGAATCCTGAAGAAGATGAACGCCTTCTGGCAGAAGATCTTCCTCACGATCGGTGTGCTGATCGCCGTGTTCGGCATGCGCCTGGTCTTCCCGGTGGCCATCGTGGCCATCAGTGCGAAGGTCGGTCCGATCGAGGCCGTGAACCTCGCCCTGGACCAGCCCGAGCAGTACGAAGCGCTCGTCACCGACGCCCACCCGGCGATCGCCGCCTTCGGCGGGATGTTCCTGCTGATGATCTTCCTCGACTTCATCTTCGAGGACCGGGACATCAAGTGGCTCGCCTGGCTGGAGCGTCCCCTCGCCAAGCTCGGCAAGGTCGACATGCTGTCGGTCTGCGTCGCCCTGATCGCCCTGCTGGTCACGGCGATGACCTTCGCGACGAACGCGCACACCAGCACCGGCCACGCGGACAAGTCGGCGACCGTGCTGCTGTCCGGTGTGGCGGGCCTGATCACGTACCTCATCGTCGGCGGCCTCTCCTCCTACTTCGAGGACAAGCTCGAAGAGGAAGAGGAGCGCGAGCACGAGGAGGAGGAGAAGGCCAAGGCCGCGGGCAAGGAGGTCTCCGCGGTCGGCCTGGCCGGCAAGGCGGCGTTCTTCCTCTTCCTGTACCTGGAGGTCCTCGACGCCTCCTTCTCCTTCGACGGCGTGATCGGCGCCTTCGCCATCACCAACCACATCTTCTGGATGGCGCTCGGCCTCGGCATCGGCGCCATGTACGTCCGGTCGCTCACGGTCTACCTGGTCCGCCAGGGCACCCTGGACGACTACGTCTACCTGGAGCACGGCGCCCACTACGCCATCGGCGCGCTGGCCGTCATCCTGCTCATCACCATCGAGCACGAGATCAGCGAGATCATCACCGGCCTCATCGGCGTGGTGCTGATCGCCGCCTCCTTCTGGTCCTCCGTCGTCCGCAACAAGCGGCTGGGGTCCGACGACAAGGCGGAGGTCGCCTCCGGGGTGTGACCCGGCGGTGATTGCGGAACGCTCTACGCGGGGCGGCCGGGAGGGTACGGACCCTTCGGCCGCCCCGCGGTCTTGCCCGAGCACGGACGACCTGGGGAGTTGTGGGGGAGATGGGGTTCTTCGACGGGCTGAGGGGCGGCCGGGCGGCGCAGTTCCAGTCCGGCAGCGCATCGTCGAACGCGATCGAGCTGACCAGGCGACATCCGACGGTGTCGCTCACCAAGCAGGGCGCCGTCAACGGCAACCTGCGGGTCAACCTCTCCTGGCGGATGCGGACCTCCGACATCGGCGGCCGGTCCGGCCAGAGCGGCCAGCTCCTGCGCCACCCCTTCAAGCTCTTCAAGCCCGAGATCGTGCAGGCCCACACGCAGGGCATGGTCAACGTCGACCTCGACATCGGCTGCCTGTACGAGCTCACCGACGGCAGCCGGGGCGTCGTACAGCCCCTGGGGAACTTCCTCGGCGACATCAACAGCCCGCCGTACGTGAAGCTCAGCGGCGACGACCGGTTCGGCGCCCCCTCGGGCGAGACCCTCTTCGTCAACCTCGACCACTGGGAGTCGATCAAGCGCCTGCTGGTCTTCGTCTACATCTACGACCAGACGCCGGCCTTCGACCGCACCCACGCCCTGGTCACCCTCTACCCGGTCACCGGACCCCGGATCGAGATCGCCCTCGACGAGCGGCACCCCCAGGCGCGGTCCTGCGCCGTGGTGTCCCTGGAGAACGTCAAGGGCGAGCTGATCGTGCGCCGTGAGGTGAAGTTCGTGTACGGCTTCCAGGCCGAGCTCGACCGGCTCTACGGATGGGGACTGCAATGGGGGCGCGGCTACAAGACGAGCAAGACCTGAGCCGCACCCCGGAGGCTCCCCGGCGCTCAGCGCCGCAGGAACTGCGGGCCCTGCGGCGGCAGCCGGAAGTCCGGGTCGCCGCCCGGGCCCGGCACCGGCACGGGCACCGGCGGGGCAGAGACCGGCTGCGGATAGCCGTACGCGGGCGGGGTGGCCGGCGGGGCCTGGGTCTCCGGGGCCGGGGCGGGCGTGGCGGTGGCGGGCGTCGGGCGCATGGCCTGCGTCGCCTGCTCCACGGCGGCCTCGGCACCGGGCATCTCGGCGTTCTCGTCGACCGAGATGCCGTGGTCGGTGGCCAGGCCCTCCAGACCGTTCGAGTACCCCTCGCCCAGCGCGCGGAACTTCCACGCGTCCCCGCGCCGGTACAGCTCGCCGCAGATCATGGCCGTCTCGGTGCCGGTCTCCGGGCGGACGTCGAAGTAGGCCAGCGGGTCGCCGCCGGCGCTCGGCGCGGCGTCGTACAGCAGGATCCGCAGGTCCGGGACCCGTTCGAAGGGCACGTCCTCCGCCGAGGCGACGACGAGCACGCGGTCGACCGCGGCGGTCAGCGCGGCCAGGTCGGCCTGGACCGCGTCCGTCACGGCCTCCCCGAGGCGCTTCTTGCCCAGCCGCCAGACGGCCCCCGACGGGTGCCGCGGCTGGTTGTAGAAGACGAAGTCCTCGTCCGAGCGCACACGGCCGTCAGGGCCCAGTACCAGGGCCGAGGCGTCGACGTCCGGAACCTCCGGACCGCTGGTCCAGCGCAGCACCGCCCGGACCGCAGTGGCGGCCACGGGGATGTTCGAACCCTTCTGCATCGCGTGCGTCATGCCCGTCATCCTGCCCTCTGGGAGCGGAGCGGGACAATGCGGCCCCCCTTGTGGGCACGGGGGCGGGTGGGCATGGTGCAAGGGGGTTACCTGAATTTCATGAGCTTGAGGAACTCTTGACACTCATTCGTACGTACTATTACCGGCCACGCCAGAGGGGCCGCCGAGGCAGTACGGGGGAAGCACATGCGTCATTTCGGGCACGTTTCGCCTGCTGTCCGTAAGGACCTCTTCCACCAGGAACCCGTCGAATTCGACGCCGGGTCGCCGGCCCGCACCCTCGCCGCGGCCCTCGGAGCGACGCTCTACAGCCCCGCCACCCGCCCCCGGCTCGCCGACGACGTACGCAAGCAGGCCGCCCGCGGAGTGGTCTCCATGGTGCTCTGCCTGGAGGATTCCATCAGCGACGGCGAGGTCGTCGGTGCGGAGGAGAACCTCGTCCGCCAGTTCGCCGACCTCGACGCGGCCGGCGGCGAGGTGCCGCTGCTCTTCATCCGGGTCCGCGTACCCGAGCAGATCCCGGACCTCACCGCCCGGCTCGGACCGGCCGTCCGGCACTTGGCCGGATTCGTACTCCCGAAGTTCACGGAGGAGCGCGGCGAGGCCTTCCTGGAGGCCCTCACCCGTGCGGAGGCCGTATGCGATCGCCGGCTGTACGCCATGCCGGTGCTCGAATCGCCCGAGCTGCTCCACCTGGAGACCCGGGCCGCGGCGCTCGCCGGGATCTTCCGCACGGTCGACCGGCACCGCGACCGCGTCCTCGCACTGCGCCTGGGCGTCACCGACTTCTGCTCCGCCTACGGGCTGCGCCGCACCCCCGACATGACCGCGTACGACGTCCAGATCGTCGCCGGCGTCATCGCCGACGTGGTCAACGTCCTCTCCCGGGCGGACGGCACCGGCTTCACGGTCACCGGCCCGGTCTGGGAGTACTTCCGCCACCAGGAGCGGAAGTTCAAGCCCCAGCTGCGCCGCAGCCCCTTCCTCGACGGACAGGCGGAGGAACTGCGCACCGCCCTGATCGAGCACGACCTCGACGGGCTGCTGCGCGAGATCGAACTCGACCGGGCCAACGGCCTGCTCGGCAAGACCTGCATCCACCCCGCGCACACCACCCCCGTGCACGCGCTCTCGGTGGTCTCGCACGAGGAGTTCAGCGACGCCCAGGACATCCTGCGGCCCGAGCGGGGCGGCGGCGGGGTGCTGCGCTCCGCCTACACGAACAAGATGAACGAGGTGAAGCCCCACCGGGCCTGGGCGGAGCGCACGATGCTGCGCGCCGAGGTCTTCGGCGTGGCCCGCGAGGAGGTCGGCTTCGTCGACCTGCTCACCGCCGGGCTGTCGGGCTGAGCCGGTGGAGACGACGGAAGGGCGAGTCGACGACGTGGTGTGGTCGGGATCCTGGGTGGCCGAACGGCTGGGCGTGGACCTGCGGGAAGCGGGTGCCGGAGCCGGCGCCGCCGGTGGCAGTGCCGCGGGTGCCGGTGCCGGCGGTGCTGCGGGTGCCGCTGCGGCCGGTGGTGCCGGGGCCGGTGGCGCGGCCGGCGACGCCGCCGGTGCGGCCGGTGCGGGTCTCCGCGACCTGCTGGGCCTCGCCCTGCGCCGCAACCCGAAGCGGGCCCACCTGCTGGTCTCCAACGTGCTGGGCAAGCACGTGCCCCAGTCGCCCGCGACGGTCCACCGGGCCGGCTACCGGCTCGGCCTGCGGGTGCGCGAGCTGCTGGGCCCCGACGGGGCCGCCCGCGCGGTCGTGCTCGGGTACGCGGAGACCGCCACCGGCCTCGGGCACTCCGTGGCCGACGGGCTCGCCGACGCCCCGTACCTGCACTCGACCCGGCGGCCGGTGCCGGGCGTGGCCACCGCGGGAGGGTTCGAGGAGTCCCACTCCCACGCCACCTCGCACCTGCTCCTGCCCGAGGACCCCGAGCTGCTGGCCGGCACCGGGCCGCTGGTGCTGGTGGACGACGAGTTCTCCACCGGCAACACCGTGCTGAACACCATCCGCGACCTCCACGACCGCCACCCGCGCGACCGGTACGTCGTCGTGGCGCTGGTCGACATGCGCTCGCCGGAGGACCGCGACCGCCTCGACGCCTTCGCGGACTCCCTGGGCGCGCGGGTGGACCTGGTCGCCCTCGCCTCCGGCACGGTCCACCTCCCGCCGGGAGTCCTGGAGAAGGGCCAGGCCCTGGTGGCGGCCCACGAGGCCGCCGCCGCCCCCGCCCCTCCCGCTTCCCCCGCGTCCCCTCCGGCCGCTCCGGCCGCTCCGGCGTCCGAGGAGCGGGGTACGGGGCGGCGCCCCGGGTCCTCCGGCGTACCGCCGCTCCGCGTCGACCTCGGCTGGCCCGCCGGCGTACCCGACGGCGGCCGCCACGGGTTCACCCCGGCGCACCGCGCGGCCCTGGCCGACGCACTCCCCGGCATGGCCGCCCGGATCGCCGCCGCGCTCGGCCCGGAGCCCGGCCGCGTGCTCGTCCTCGGCAACGAGGAGCTGATGTACGCGCCGCTGGCCCTCGCCCGGGAGCTGGAACGTTCCGGCAGTGCCGCCGAGGTCCGCTTCTCCACCACCACGCGCTCCCCGGTGCTGGCCGTCGACGACCCCGGCTACGCCATCCGCACCCGCCTGGTCTTCCCGGCCCACGACGAGCCGGCCGACGGCCCCGGCGACCGGTACGCGTACAACGTCGCCGGAGCCGGCTTCGACGCCGTCGTCGTCGTGGTCGACTCCGCGGGCGACACCCCCGCCCTGCACGCCCCGGACGGGCTGCCCGCCGTACTCGCCCCGCACACGGGCCGGGTGCTGCTGGCCGTCGTCCCCTCGTACGTACCGCCGTACGCGACCGCATCCGACCGGCAGGAGCCGATCATGCCCGAGCCTCTCCGAGGCCCAGACTTCTCCTCCTACGCCGCCGAGGACGTCGGCTGGCTGCTCCAGGACCTCTCCGGAGTCCGGCTGGAGGCGCCCACCGAGGAGCGCGAGGAGGCCATCCAGGCGGGCGGCGCGCACTACGCCGAGTCCCTGCCGGTCGAGTACCAGCCGAGCGAGCGCTACCAGGAGCTGTACCAGCAGGCCCTGACCGCCTCCGCCGCCCGGGTCGCCCGCGCCGTCGGCACGGTCACCGAGACCGTGCTCGCCGAGCGCTCCCCGCGCCCCGTCCTCGTCTCGCTGGCCCGCGCCGGCACCCCCGTCGGCGTCCTGATGCGCCGCTGGGCCCGGCACCGGCACGGCCTGGACCTGCCCCACTACGCGGTCTCCATCGTCCGCGGCCGGGGCATCGACGCCAACGCCCTGCGCTGGCTCGCCGCCCACCACGACCCCGCGGACGTGGTCTTCGTGGACGGCTGGACCGGCAAGGGCGCCATCACCCGCGAACTCACCGCCGCCCTGGAGGCCCACCGGCAGGAGGAAGGGGGCCCCGGCTTCAACCCGGACGTCGTGGTGCTCGCCGACCCGGGCGGCTGCGTCGCCACCTACGGCACCCGCGAGGACTTCCTCATCCCCTCGGCCTGCCTGAACTCCACCGTTTCCGGACTCATATCCCGTACCGTGCTGCGCGCGGACCTCGTCGGCCCCCACGACTTCCACGGCGCGAAGTTCTACCGGGAGCTGGCCGGGGCCGACGTCTCGGCCGACTTCGTCGACACCGTGGCCGCCCGCTTCGACGAGGTGGCCGACGCGGTCGACGCCGAGGTCAAGGAGCTGCTGGCGGCGGACCGGGCCCCCACCTGGGAGGGCTGGGCGGCCGTCGAACGGATCAGTGAGGAGTACGGCATCCACGACGTGAACCTGGTCAAGCCCGGCGTCGGCGAGACGACGCGGGTCCTGCTGCGGCGGGTCCCCTGGAAGATCCTGGCGCGCCGCGGCGCGGGCGCCGACCTCGGCCACGTACGGCTGCTCGCCGAACAGCGCGGGGTGCCCGTCGAGGAGGTCGACGACCTGCCGTACAGCTGCGTCGGCCTGATCCACCCGCGGTACACGCGCGGCGCGACCGGCGCCGACGGCAAGGCGGTGGCGGCCCAGTGACCGTCCTCGTCGCGAGCGACCTCGACCGCACGCTCATCTACTCGACCGCGGCCCTCGGGCTGACCATGCCCGACGCGCTGGCGCCCCGGCTGCTCTGCGTCGAGGTGCACGAGAGCAAGCCGCTCTCCTTCATGACGGAGACCGCGGCGGCGCTGCTCGCCGAGCTCACCGCCGACCCGTCGGTGGTCTTCGTCCCCACCACCACCCGCACCCGCAAGCAGTACCAGCGGATCCGCTTCCCCGGCCGCCCCGCGCCCTACGCGATCTGCGCCAACGGCGGGCAGCTGCTGGTCGACGGCGTACCGGACCGGGACTGGCGGCGGCAGGTCGCGCGGCGGCTGGCGGAGGAGTGCGCCCCGCTGGAGGAGGTGCGCAACCACCTGATCGCCACCTCGCACCCGTCCTGGCTGCGCAAGGAGCGGGTGGCGGAGGACCTCTTCGCGTACCTCGTCGTCGAGCGGCAGCTGCTGCCCGAGGAGTGGCTGAAGGCCCTCACGGAGTGGGCCGGGGCGCGCGGCTGGACCGTGTCCCTCCAGGGGCGGAAGGTGTACGCCGTACCGCGCCCGCTCACCAAGAGCGCGGCGATGCGCGAGGTGGTCCGGCGCACCGGTGCCACCCGCACCCTGGCCGCCGGCGACTCGCTGCTGGACGCCGACCTGCTGCTGGCCGCGGACGCCGGCTGGCGGCCGGGCCACGGCGAGCTGGCCGACGCGGGATGGACGGCGCCGGGCGTGACGGCGCTGGATCTGGCCGGTGTCGTGGCGGGCGAGGAAATCGTCCGCCGGTTCAGCCGTATCGCGGGTGTTCGCCGGGAAGACTGACCGGCATGACCAAGGGCAACACGACCAAGATCACCGAAGAGCTGTACGCCTACGTGCTCGACCACAACCCCCCGCTGGACGCGGTGCAGCGGGGGCTGGTCGAGACGACGTACGAGCGCTTCCCGGGCGTCGCGGGCATGCAGTCCGCGGAGGAGCAGGGGCCGCTGCTGGCCTTCCTGGTGCGGCTGGTGGGCGCCAGACACGTGGTCGAGGTCGGTACGTTCACCGGCTTCTCGGCGCTGTCGATGGCCCAGGCCCTGCCCCCGGACGGCCGGCTGATCGCCTGCGACATCTCCGAGGAGTGGACCTCCGTGGGCCACGCGGCCTGGGCGGAGGCGGGCGTCGCCGACCGCATCGACCTGCGCATAGCGCCGGCCCTGGAGACGCTGCGGGCGATGCCGGAGGAGCCGCACGTGGACCTGGCGTACCTGGACGCGGACAAGGAGAGTTACGTCGCGTACTGGGAGGAGCTGGTTCCGCGGATGCGGCCGGGCGGCCTGATCGTCGCGGACAACACCCTCTTCCACGGCCGGGTGGTCGACCCGGCGGCGACGGGGGCTCCGGCGGCCATCCGGCAGTTCAACGACCACGTGGCGAAGGACGGGCGGATGGACAGCGTGCTGACCATCATCTCGGACGGGCTGACGCTGTCGCGGAAGAAGTGACCCGGCGCGGGACCGTTCCTCCCGGCGGGGGCCATTCGTGCGGGCCCCGCGAGCTGCGGCGGGGCCGTCCCCCCGAGCGGCGGCGGGGCCGTCCCCCGAGGGGACGGCCCGGCACAGCCGGAAGGGGCGCGGTCTAGGCCCTGTCTTTCGGATCAGGCCGGGCTCGCGGGGCCTGGCACGCGCGCTCGCCGCGTTGTCGTCGGTCGCCAACGTCCCCCAGCTACCGCTGGGGGTA
>NZ_JBIVYX010000020.1:0-148828 GCF_044759225.1 Streptomyces sp. NPDC101132 | reverse complement strand
CCCGAAAAACGCCCCGGAGCAACACAAGCCACCACCCAGTCCCACGGCCCTTGCCCGGCACCGAGGGGGAGCCATCCACCGTTCCCCAGCACGCCTCCGGCCACCCACGCCACCCCCAGCCCCCGCCCCACGGGGCGCGCACCCCCGTCCGTAGGCCCACCGCACGGCTCAGCGGCCTCCGGGCCGTCCGTACCCCTTCACAGGCCGCCCACGATCGCTACGCGCTCCGGCAGTCGGGCGACCCACGGTCCGTGGTGGCCGGACATGAGCCGCCACAGATCGCTACGCGCTGCGGTGGTCGGGCGGCCGCGGTCGGTGGGGGCGGACGGAGCCGCCACGGGTGGATACGCGCTCCGGTGGTCGGGCGGCTCGGTGTGCGTGCGGGGCCGTCAGGACAGTACGCGGACCGGGGCTCCGGCCAGGTAGGCCTCGATGTTCTCGACCGCCTCCCGGAAGTACCCCTCGTAGTTGCGGCGGGTCACGTAGCCCAGGTGGGGCAGGCCCAGGAAGTTCGGGGCGGTGCGCAGCGGGTCGTCCGCGGGGAGCGGTTCGGTTTCGAACACGTCCGCGCCGGCGCCCGCGATCCAGCCCTCGCGCAGGGCGCGGAGCAGGGCCCGCTGGTCGACGATGGCCGCTCGGGAGGTGTTGACCAGGTACGCGGTGGGGCGCATCCGGCGCAGTTCCGGCTCGCCGATCAGGCCCCGGGTGCGGTCGCCGAGGACCAGGTGGACGGAAACGAAGTCGCTGGTCTCCAGCAGTTCTTCCTTGGACGCCGCGGCCTTCACGCCGAGGCCGGCGGCCACGGCCTGGTCCAGGTTGCTGCTCCAGGCGGTCACGTCCATGCCGAAGGCGAGGCCGATGCGGGCCATCTGGCGGCCGGTCTTGCCGAGGCCCAGCAGGCCGAGGCGGCTGCCGTGCAGGTCGGTGCCGAGGGTCTGCTGCCAGGGGCCGTTCGTGCGCAGCGCGTTGTGTTCGGGGACGATCTGCCGGGCCAGGCCCAGGATGAGGGCCCAGGCCAGTTCGGCCGGGGGTTCGGAGTTGCTGGCCGTGCCGCAGACCGTGACGCCCTGGCGGGTGGCGGCGGCCACGTCGATGGACGCGTTGCGCATGCCCGAGGTGATGAGCAGACGGAGTCGCGGGAGGCGGGCGAGGGTGGTGGCGGGGAACGGGGTGCGTTCGCGCATGGCGACGAGGATGTCGCAGTCGCGTACGGCCTCGGGGTCCTGCTGGTCGTGCAGGAAGCGGGTTTCGACCCGCTCGGCGATGCGGGTCCAGTCGGCCAGGCCCTCGGCGACTCCCTGGTAGTCGTCCAGTACCGCGCAGCGCAGCTTCACCGTCTCTCCCCCATGATCGTCGGATACCGGCCGAGCGTAGAGCATTCCCGGCGCGTCCCGGCGGGTGCCGGGCGCCGGCTGGCGCACCGTAGGGGTGGTCCCGGGAGGTGCCCGGACCTGCGGACGCGAGGAGGCGGGGCGGGAATGGGCGATGTGCTGCTGGTCCGGCACGGCGAGACGGCGTGGAGCGCCTCGGGGCGGCACACCGGGCTGACCGACGTGCCGTTGACGGCCGGGGGCGTCGAGGAGGCGATCACGCTGGCCCCGTACTTCGCCGGGCTCTCCCCCGCGCTGGTGCTCACCAGTACGCTCACCCGCGCCCGCAGCACGGCGCGGCTGGCGGGGCTGCCGCAGGGGGAGACCGACACCGACCTGCACGAGTGGGACTACGGGGCGTACGAGGGCGTCACCACGGCGGAGATCCACCGCACCCGGCCGGGCTGGTCGCTCTGGCGGGACGGGGTGCCGCCGGGCGACGCGGAGCATCCGGGGGAGAGTCCGGAGCAGGTGGGAGCGCGGGCCGACCGGGTGCTGGCGCGGGTGGCGGCGGCGCTCGACGGCGCCGAGGGGGATGCCGTACTCGTGGCCCACGGGCACTTCCTGCGGGTGCTGACGGCGCGTTACCTGGGGCTGCCGCCCGCGGAGGGGCGGCTGTTCCTGCTGCGGACGGGGACGGTCAGCAGGCTGTCCACGGAGCACGGGGCGCCGGTGATCGCGGGGTGGAACACCCGTCCGCTGCCGGTGGATTGAGGGCGCCTGAGCGAGGGATTGCCGGGCGTTTCTTGTGGTTTCCCTCGGATTCCCAGGGAGTATGTCAGGTCTGACTGGTTTTGATTGCCCTCGCTGGGTGGGTGTGTTTGTGTAACGCACATCGATCCACGCAAGGAATCCCTTTCGATGTCTACGCACATGCCAGGGCTGTGGCCCACGTTGGCATCACGGGCGCTCGGCAGCAGCGCCTACTACGTGATCTCGCCCTTCCTGGCCATCTGGCTCCACAGCACGCTCGGCATGCCGGTCCCGGTGGCCGCCACCGCCGTCGGCGTGCACCTGCTCAGCATGCGCGCCGGCGCGGTGGCCATGCAGTTCGTCGTCGTCCGGTTCCGCCTGCGGCTGGTCCTGGTGGCGGGGTACGTCCTCGCCGCGGCCGTCCTGGTGGTGCCGGTGGCCCTGGGCGTCGAGAGCGCCGCGGCCTGGCTGGCGGTCCTCGCGGTCAACGGCACGGCGGTGTCCTGCGCCAACGTGGGCACCAAGGCGCTGATCGCCAACGGCTGTGACGAACACACCAGGTTGCGCGCGTTCGGGCAGCTCAACGCCGCCGTCAACGGCGGCGCGGCCCTCGGCCCGGTGGCCGGCGGCTGGCTGATGTCCGTGACGGGGCGGGCCTTCCCGCTGGTCCCGGTCGCCGGGTTCCTGGTGGCCGCGGCCCTCGCGTGGGGCTCCCCCGGCGACGTACGGGCGGCCGCGCCCGGCGGCGGGCGGCCGCGGTTCGGCCTGCCGAACCGGGACGTGCTGCTGTGGGCCTCGGTGATGGCCACCCTGTGGGTGGCGTACGCGCAGTTCGCCAACGTGCTGCCGGTGTACGTCGCCGCCCACGTCTCCACCGGGGTCATCAGCCTGCTGTTCCTGGTCAACGCGGTGCTCATCGTGCTGTTCCAGGCCCTGGTGGCGCGCTGGACCGACGGCATCGCGCGGCGGCGCGGCGACCGGGCGGTCGTCGCCCTGGGGCTCGTGCTGCTGGCACTGTCCCTGGTGCTGTTCGTACCGGGGCAAGGCGCGGCCTGGCCCGTGGTGTTCGTCGGCGTGGCCGTGTTCACCTTCTCCGAGCTGGTGTGGTCCCCCGCCGCCGACAGCATCCTGTCGAAGAAGGCCGCGGGCGACTCGTTCACCGCCTTCGGCTTCGCCGGCCTGATCTGGGGCGTCGCCGAGTCGCTCGGCGGGTCGGTGGGCACCGCGCTGGCCGGCGACACCGGCTCGGACACCGGCTGGTACCCGTTCGCCGGGGCCGCCGCCCTCTGCCTGCTGACGGCCGCCCTCGTCGTGGCGGTGCCGCGGCTGCGCGCTCGTACCCGGGTGCCCGCGGTGCCGGACGGTGCCCCCGCACCGGCTCCGGCCCCTGTGAAGACCTCGTAACCCCTCTCACGTACCACCACGGAAGAAACGGACGACCGCACCATGGCCGACCACCTCGTCATCGTCGAAGCACTCACCAGCGGCACGGGCCTGCGGCTCGTCGAGGCCGCCACCCGCAAGGCCGGCCGGGTCACCTTCGTCACCCGCGACACCGGGCGCTACGCGAACGACCCGCTGCGCGCCCTGCTGGAGACCGGCACCGTCGACGTGCGCGTCCGCGAGACCCGCTCCACCGAGGAACTCACCCAGCTCTTCGCCGAGTTGCTCGACGACGCCCCGTTCACGCTGATCGCGCCGAACGAGCAGTTCCTCCTCCCCGCCGCCACCGCGGCCGAGAAGCTGGGCATCCCCTTCCTGCCCACCGAGGCCGTCCGCCTCACCCAGGACAAGCACGCCTTCCGCGTGGCCTGCGCCGAGCGGGACATCCCCGCGCCGCGCAGCACGGCCGCCGCCGACCTGGCCACCGCGCTCGCGGCGGCGGAGGCGACCGGCTACCCGGTGGTCCTCAAGCCCTCCATCGGCACCGGAAGTTACGGCGTGGTGTCCGCGGCCGACGCCGACGAGGTGCGGGCCCACTTCCCGGCCGTGCTGGCCGAGTCCGAGGCACAGGGCGGCGTGCCGCTGGTCGAGGAGTTCCTCATCGGGCCGGTGGTCAGCGCCGAGGTGCTGTACGCGGGCGGCGTCCCGCACGTCCTGGGCATCAGCGACCGGATCATGAGCGAGCTGCCGTACTTCATGGAGCTGGCGATCCGCTTCCCGGTGGACCTGGCCCCCGAGGCGCACGCCGCGATCGAGCGGATCTGCGCCGACCTCGCCGGCCTGCTGTCGTACGAGCAGGGTCCGGCGCACATCGAGTTCGCCCTCACGGCCGGCGGGCCGAAGATCGTGGAGTTCAACCCCCGCTTCGCCGGCCGGAACGTCTCCACGATGGTGTCCGCCGCACTCGACTGGAACGTCTTCGACGGGATCGTCGCCTCCTACCTGGGCGAGCCGGTCGTCGTGCCGGCGCCGGTGCGCGCCGCCTCCGAGCAGGCGCTGTACGCCCGGGGCGGCGGCCGCTTCGAGGGCGTCGCGGGCCGCGAACTCGCCGAGCGGGTGCCGGGGCTGGAGTCCATCCGCATCACGGCACGGCCCGGCGACGAGCTGGCCGACGCCAAGGACCAGCGCAGCGAGTACGGCACCCTCTGGTGCACCGGCGCCACGGCCGACGAGGCCGGGATCCGCGCCGCCTCGGCCGCCACGTACCTCCGGCCGGTCTTCGCCGACCGCGACTGACCCGCGCCCGCACGGCCGCCCCGGGTCGCATCCCGCCACCAGCGGACCGCCACCCGTACAACGTCACACGTCACACCCTGACCAGAGAGACAGAGAACCCGTGAGCACTCCTGCCGCCATCACCCCGGTCAAGCGCCCCGCCGTCGACCTGTACAGCGACACCATCACGCTGCCGACGCCCGAGATGCGGGCCTTCATGGCCCAGGCCCCGATCGGGGACGAGCAGAAGGGCGAGGACCCCAGCGTCAACGAACTGACCGCCATGACGGCCGAGCTGCTGGGCAAGGAGGCCGCCGTCTACCTGCCCTCCGGCACCATGTGCAACGAGATCGCGCTGGCCCTGCACTCGCGCCCGGGCGACGAGGTGCTCGCCGACGCGACCGCGCACATCATCAACTACGAGGTCGGCGGCCCCGCCGCGATCAGCGGCATCAACGTCCGCGCCCTCCAGGGTGAGCGCGGCGTCTTCACCGCCGAGCAGTTCCGCGCCGCGATCCGCACCCCCAGCCGGTACGCCCCGCGCACCTCCGGCGTGGTCATCGAGCAGACCTCCAACGCGGGCGGCGGCACCGTCTGGCCGCTGGAGACCATCGCCGAGATCACCGGCATCGCCCGCGAGCACGGCCTGTGGACGCACATGGACGGCGCCCGCCTGCTGAACGCGTCGGTGGCCTCCGGCATCCAACCTGCCACCTACGCCGCCCACTTCGACTCCGTCTTCATCGACCTCAGCAAGGGCCTCGGCGCGCCGGTCGGCGGACTCCTCGCCGGCTCCCACGCGTTCATCGAGGAGGCCTGGCGGCTCAAGCAGCGCTGGGGCGGCGCCATGCGGCAGGCCGGCGTCGTCGCGTCGGCCGGCGTCTACGCGCTGCGCCACCACGTCGAGCGGCTGGCCGAGGACCACGCGAACGCCCGGCGCCTGGCCGCCGAGCTGGCCGGCATCCCCGGCCTGGTGATCCACCCGGAGCACGTCGAGACCAACATCGTGCTCTTCGACGTCGCCGCGACGGGCCTGACCGCCGCCGAGTTCGGCCGCCACACGATGGACGAGTACGGGGTCCGGATCAGCGTCTTCGGCCCGACGACCGTACGCGTGGTCACGCACCTGGACTTCACCGCCGACCAGATCCCCCTCGCGGTACGCGCCATCGCCGGCGCCGCCGCCTCCGGCACCCTCCCCGCAGCCGCCTGACCCCCACCCCGAACCGCCGGGTGCCCGGCCCTCCCCCGCCCGGGCACCCGGCCTCCCGCGCCCTCGCCGCCTGACAGACCCGGCGGCCGGGCCCTCCCGGCCTGCGCGGAGCTCAGCCCAGCTCGAGGCTGGTGACTCCGTACAGGTGCGGGAAGTTCAGGGGCGGGGTGGCGCCCGTGTACATGCGGGCCGTTTCGAAGACGGGGGTCAGGCCGGCTCCGGCCATCAGCGTGAGGGCCGCCGGGTTGACGTCCGGGGCGTCGACGGAGACCGGGCGGCCGGCCGCCGCGGACGCCAGGCGGTGCAGCAGTGCGGCGGCGATCCGCTGGTCCGCCGCGTACAGCGGGCCGATCCGGTCCGCCGTCACGCCCGGGCGGACCGCCCCGAAGCCCTCGACGGCCCCGTCGCGCAGGGCGACGTAGGCCGTGCGGCCCGGCAGTCCCGTCCAGGCCGCCAGGAAGGCGTCGCGGGGCTCGGGGAAGAACCGCCGGTCGTACGCGGCCAGCCGCTCGAAGGGCAGCTCCCGGGCGTCGACCAGTTCGACCCCCGGCGGCAGCGAGGAGTCCCCGGGGACCGGGACGCCCTCGTACCTGAGGTTCGTCCACGCCGGACGGAACCCGGACTTGCGGTAGTTCTCCTGCTGCTCGACCACCCCGTCCAGGCCGACCAGCCGCCCGTCGAGGGCCGCCATCCCCGCCCGCCACAGCTGGATCCCGTACCCCTGGCCCCGTACGGACGGGTGGGCGATGTAGAAGCCGATGAACCCGAAGCCCGCGCCGTACCGGACCGCGGAGATGCACGCCACGGGAGTGCCCTGGTGGCGCCCGACCAGGAACCCCCTGGGATCCGCCACGGCGAAGGCGAACCTGTCCCCCTCCCCCGGGTTCCACCCCTCGCTCTCGGCCCAGTCACGCATCAGCAGCAGGTCCGCGGCGCTCGCGCTCGCGATCTCAAGGTCGGCCACGACGCGTTTCTACCAGACCGCCCGGTTGCGGCAGCGGAGTTCGGCCACCGGGCACACTCCCCCGTATGTGCTGGAGCGCGACGGCGGATCTCGTGGCCGGAACGGCCGTGTCGGCGGTCGGAGTGGCCTGCCTTGCCTCCGTGCGGCGTCCCCGCGACCTGCTGGTCGCCGCGCTGCCCGCGCTGCTCGGCGCCCACCAGATCGTCGAGTCCGCCGTCTGGCGGTCGGGAGGCGGCTCCGGTGCCGCGACCACCGCCTGGGCGGTCATCGCACTCCCGGTCGCCGCCCTCTGGGTGCCCCTGGGCGTGTTCCTCGCCGCCGGCCCGGCGGCTCCCCGCAGGCTCCTGGCCCCGCTCGCCGCCGGCGCGGCCGCCGCCGGGCCGCTCGCGTACGGGCTCAGCCGCCGTGAGCCGGTGGCCGAGGTGCGCGGCCACACCGTCGGCTACCTGCTGGACCTGCCGGGCGCCGGTGTCCTGGTCGTCCTCTACCTGTGTGCCACCCTCGGCGCGCTCCTCCTCTCCGGTGACCGGCTGCTGCGTCTCCTGGGCGGTCTGCTCGCCGCCGGCGCGGTGCTCTGCGCGGCGCTGTGGCGACTGGAATTCGCCTCCACCTGGTGCGCCTTCGCCGCCGTCGCCTCCGTGCTGGTGCTGGCGTGGGTTCGGCGGCGCCCCGCCCGCGACGGACGGGGGCCCGGCTAGAGGTTCCGGTCGTACGTACGGTCCTCGTCCGAGTCGTAGACCCGCCGGCCCCCCTCGTCGTAACCCACCACGTGCGGGGCCCCTCTCGTCGCGGATGCAGATCATCCTGGTGGCGGGGGCCTCGGCGCGCGGGGCGGATCGGGCCGGGTGCGGGTGGCCCCCTAGGGTGGGGGCATGGAGTCTTACACGATCGGGCAGGCGGCCCGGCTGCTGGGTGTCAGCGTGGACACGGCGCGGCGGTGGGCCGACGCGGGGCGCTTCCCCACCCGGCGCGAGGGTGCCAAGCGGTTCGTGGACGGGAAGGACCTGGCGGCGTTCTGCGTGGAGGTCGCGCAGGACTCGGATTCCGACGAGGAGGCCGCTTACACCTCGGCTCGCAACGCGTTCCCCGGGATCGTGACGGCCGTCAAGCTCGGCGACGTGGCCGCGCAGGTGGAGATCCAGGCCGGGCCGCACCGGCTGGTTTCGCTGCTGACGCGGGAGGCCGTGGAGGAGCTGGGCATCGAGGTCGGCAAGCGGGCCACGGCCCGGGTGAAGTCCACGAGCGTCTTCATCGACCGGATGTAGCGACGACGGAGGAGCCGGCCGCGAGGCCGAGGTCCTTCACGGCGTCGGCGGTGACGGACGTGACGGAGCTGACGGTGCCGGCGAGCTGGTCGCGGATGCTCAGGCTCATGATGGAACCGCCCCACGGGGGGCGACGA
This sequence comes from Streptomyces sp. NPDC101132, assembly GCF_044759225.1. Lineage (NCBI taxonomy): Bacteria > Bacillati > Actinomycetota > Actinomycetes > Kitasatosporales > Streptomycetaceae > Streptomyces > Streptomyces sp. NPDC101132. The sequence goes on along the minus strand of NZ_JBIVYX010000020.1, from coordinate 140,528 downwards.
GCGCGCCCGTGCGGCGGACCGGTACGTCCGACGCCACGCGGCACGGACGGGGCCCTCCGGGCACGGGGCGCGCGGCCGCCGGCCGGATGACCGGCCGGACGATCCCCGGTGGACACCGGCAGGCCGGGCCTGCGCTGACGGGTGGTCACCGCCCGGAACCGCCGGTCCGGGACCGGCACGGTCCCGGGGCGGACGTCAGGGGGGCGTCAGGGTTCGCCCCGGGCGCGTCAGGGGGGCGTCAGGAATGCGTCATGGCCGGTTCCCGTCGGGTCGCGGCGGGCGTTCGATGGGAGGGCCGGGTACGTCGCCCGGCGGGGAAGGGGACGCGATGCGGGTGGTGGTCGGGGTCAGCGGCACTCCGGCGGGTGCGGCGGCGCTGCACCGGGCCGCGGCGGAGGCCCGGCAGCGGGGTGCGGACCTGTGGACGGTGCTGGCCTGGCAGGTGCCCGGGCGGGACCGGACGCAGCGGGACACCTGGCGGGAGGCGGCCGTGGCGCGGTTGCGGGAGATCCTGGACGAGGCCTTCGGGCCGGCCGGGCCCGGCGTGACGCTCGCGGGCCTGACGGCGGTGGGGGCGCCCGGCGCGGTGCTGGTGGACGTGGCACGGGCACCGGACGACGTGCTGGTGGTGGGTGCCGGGCAGCGGGGACCGCTGCGGCGTCTGCTGCGGCCCTCGGTGGCCCGGTACTGCGTGGCGCGCGCCGCCTGCCCGGTGCTGGTGGTGCCGCCGTCGCCGCTGCTGGCCGAGCTGGGTGCCGTACACCGGCGGAACGTGTGGGGGCTGCCCCTGGACGCGCGGGGGCTGGGCGGGGTGGCGTCCTGAGCCGGGTCTCCGGTCACCGGCGGCGTCAAGCGTGACGTTGTGCGGTCACCTGTGACGTTGTGCGGTCACCTGTGACATTGCGCCACCGCGGCGCTGCGCCGACCGGGTGGCGGCTGGCGCGGCCGGGGAGCATCGTGGAGTTAGCTCCGGCACGCGCCCTCGGGGACCAGCCACCGGGAGGAGCCATGCGCCGTCCACCGGCCTTGCTCTTGGCAGCGCTCGCGCTCGTCGCGGGCGGACTGGGCGCGCAGGCGTCCGCGTCCGCCGCCCCCGCCGAGCCCGTCCCGCTGGGGACGACCGTCAGTCTCACCGGCCAGCGGTCCGAGAAGGTCGACGTGACCGTCCTGAAGGTGGTCGACCCGGCCGCCTCTTCCGACGAGTTCTTCACGCCGGACGAGGGGAACCGTTACGTCTCGGTCCAGTTCCGGCTCAAGAACACCGGGACGGTCCCGTACCGCGACAGTCCGGTGAACGGCGCGACGCTGGTCGACGCCCAGGGGCAGCAGTTCGACGCCGATGTCGTGGCCAAGACCACGGCCGGGCCGCGGCTTCCGGTGGCGCTGACCATCACGCCCGGCAACACCGCGCTGGGCTACCTGACGTTCCAGCTGCCCGACGGCTCCAAGCCGGTGACCGTGCAGTTCGCGCTGAACAGCGGTTACGCCGAGGACGTCGGCGAGTGGAAGGTGACCGCCACGGGCACGGCCGCGGGCCAGGGCCGCGCGGCGGGCGGCGGGTGCCTGGCGACGACCCTCGGGGTTCGCCAGTGAGCCGGTCCTGATAGACAAGGGTGGACAAACCACACCTTACGTAGAGGACTGGACGCACCATGAGGCACCGCAGGGTGGCCGATCTGATGACTCCCGCCGCCGTGAGCGTGCAGCGGGGCACCTCGTTCAAGGAGATCGCGCGGCTGCTGGACGAGTACGGGATCACGGCCGTTCCGGTCGTGGACGACGGGAAGCCGGTCGGTGTCGTCTCCGAGGCGGACCTGTTGCGCCGGCACACCCCGGACGAGCGGAGCAACGGTACGGGGGCCAGCACCGCGGAGGGCCTGATGAGCAGTCCCGCGGTGGTGGCGCGTCCGGAGTGGAGCGCGGTGGAGGCGGCCCGCGTGATGGAGGAGCGGGGCATCAAGCGGCTCCCGGTGGTGGACGGCAGCGGCTATCTGATCGGTGTCGTCAGCCGCAGCGACCTGCTGCGGGTGTTCCTGCGGCGGGACCGGTCGATCCAGCAGGAGATCCTGGAGGACGTGCTGACCCGCACCCTCAACCTCTCCCCCTCCGCCCTGACCGTGGAGGTCGTCGACGGGCGGGTGACGCTGAGCGGGACGGTGGAGCGCAAGAGCCTGGTCCCGATCACGGTCCGGCTCTGCGAGAGCGTCGACGGCGTGATCGACGTGATCGACCGGCTGGGGTTCGAGCACGACGACACGTGAGGCCCGGCCCCTGCCGGGCGCCCGTCCGCGGGAACGGCGCGGCGGCTACCGGCCGGCGAGCGCGTACGGGACCGGGAGCGAGAGGACGGAGTCCGACCCCGCCGTCGGCTGATCCGTCCCTGCGGCCGGGGTCAGCCGGTCGCTGAGCCACGGCAGTGCGGACGGGTACATGCCGGTCCAGGTCTGGAAGTTGTGCCCGCCCTCGGGGACGACCAGGGTCTTCAGCCGCACCGGGGTGCCGGCCGCGGCGCGGGCGAACTCCTCGATGGCGCCCACCGGACTGTCGCGGTCCTGCCGCGAGGTGGCCAGGAAGAGGGAGACGTCGGCCCTGGTGTCCTTGACCAGGGCGAGGGGGCTGGTACGGGCGCGCAGCGCGGCGTCCGGGATGACGTCCGGGTCCCCGGAGAGCGGGTCGGGGTCCAGGGCGACGCCGGCGGTGAAGGTCCTCGGGTACTGGAGCGGCAGCCGGGCGGCGCAGTAGCCGCCGGTGGAGATGCCCATCAGGCCCCATCCGCCGGGGGCGGGCAGGGTGCGGAAGTGGTCGGCGACGAGTTCGGTGACGTCCTCGGCGAGCCAGGTGGCGTTCTTGCGCAGCGGCGTGTCGACGCAGTCGGTGTCGATGCCGCCGGGGTCGATGGTGGGCATGACGAGGATGGCGGGGCCGGCGGTGCCGTCGTCGACGAACCGCCGGTAGGCGTCGGGCATGCCGCCGTGTTCGAGCCAGGACTCGGGGGCGCCGGGGATGCCGTGCAGCAGCATGACCACCGGGTAGCGGGTCGTGCGCTGGGCCGGGTCGTCGTACCCCGGTGGCGTCCATACGAGGACCTCGCCGGAGAGGCGGGAGTGGGTGCCGCGGAAGTACGTGCTGAGGGTGCCGGAGGCGCCGGGGGTGAACTGGGCGCGGCGGGCGGGGGGACCGGGCATGGAGGCGTCGACGGTGTCGGTGGCGCCGGTGCCGAGCAGGTCGTTCCAGGAGGCGTAGAGGCCGTAGCTGTTGTTCACCCAGGCCCCGACGGTGGCGACCGCGGTGAGCTGGCAGAGGGCGATCATGGCCAGCCGGGCGGTCCAGCGGAGCCAGCCCGGGCCGGGCAGGCGGGCCCAGAGGAGGAGCGTGGCCAGCATCGCGAGCGCGGTGAGCACCGCGAGGAGCACAAGGAACGAGGTGCTGGTGAGTCCCATGGGTCCCACGTGTACCAAAGGTGCGCCGGGTTCTCCGGTTTTGTCCCGCGTCGCCGCGCGGCGGAGGGTACGGAACGTACGGGGGGTACGGATCCCGGTCCGCCCCGGGCCGGGGGTTCAGGCCTCCGCCGCCGGTCCTCCGGTGGCCAGTACGGTCTCGACCGTGTCGGCCTCGGCGGCGGTCTTGTCGGGTCGGTGGCGGACGACGCGGGCGAAGCGGAGGGTGATGCCGGCGGGGTAGCGGGTGGAGCGCTGGAGGCCGTCGAAGGCCACCTCGACGACGAGTTCGGGCCGGACGCGGACGGTGAAGCCGCTGTCGTCGACGGCCAGTTCGCGCAGCCGGTCGGTCTGCCAGCGCAGCATCTCGTCGGTGAGCCCCTTGAAGGTCTTGCCGAGCATGACGAAGTCGCCGTCGGCGGCCCGGGCGCCCAGGTGGAGGTTGGAGAGCAGGCCGGTGCGCCGTCCGTGGCCCCATTCGGCGGCGAGGACCACGAGGTCGAGGGTGTGGACGGGCTTCACCTTGAGCCAGGAGCGGCCGCGGCGGCCGGCGGTGTAGGCGGAGTCCAGGGCCTTGACCACGACGCCCTCGTGGCCGCGCCGCAGCGTCTCGGTCCAGAACTCCTCGGCGGCGGGCGCCTGTTCGACGGGTTCCTCGACGACGAGGCGCCGGATGCGGGAGGGCTCGGGCACGAGGGCGTCGAGGCGGGCCTGTCGTTCGCGCACGGGCAGGTCGAGGAGTTCCCGGCCGTCGGCGGCGAGGACGTCGAAGAAGACCGGGGACAGCGGGAGCGCCTGCCGGGCGGCGGCCACGTCGAGGCGTGACCCGACCCGGCTCGCCACCTCCTGGAAGGCGACGGGGCGGCCGCCGGGGCCGAGGGCGATGACCTCGCCGTCGAGGATGAACCGGTCGCCGGGCAGGTCCCGGGCCAGGGCGGCGACCTCGGGGAGGCGGGCGGTGATCTCGTCGAGGGAGCGGGTGTAGACCCGTACGTCGTCCCCGTCGCGGTGGACCTGGACGCGGATCCCGTCGAGCTTCTCCTCCACGCTGCACGGCCCCAGTGCCGCGAGGGCCTCGGCCACGGACTTGGCGGTGTGGGCGAGCATCGGCTGTACGGGGATCCCGACCCGCAGCGTGAAGCCGGCCAGCGCGTCCGTGCCCCCGGCCAGCACCGCGCGCGCCACCCGGGGCAGCGAGCCGTCCAGCATCACGGCCCGCCGCAGCGCCTCCGCGGGGACTCCGGCGGCGACGGCGACGCCCTCCAGGGCGAGGGCGTCGAGCGCTCCCTGGCGGACCTCGCCGCCCAGCAGCCGCAGCAGGAAGGGCTGCTCGTCGGCGGTGGCGGCGCCCAGCAGCTCCGCGACGACCCGGCGGCGTTCGGCCTGGGCGCCGGGGCCCGAGACGGCGGCCAGGGCGGTGACGGCGGCGTCGACGTCCCGGACGGTGAGGGCGGGCTCCGGGGCGGGCGGTACGGGGTGGCGGAGGGTGGACCAGCCGACGCCGGGCCGGCCCTGGGGCAGGCGTCCGGCGAGGTAGGCGATGACGAGCGGGGCGTCGTCCGCGTCGGTGGCGGCGAAGAGCCCGGCCAGCAGTTCCTTCTTCCGTGAGCGCGCCGAGGTCGCGGCGACCTCCCGCGACACCCGCGCCACGTCGGCCAGCAGCATGCGGTTCATCCTGCCGTGCGGGGGCGGGTGGCGCATCACGACGGGCGGCAGGCCGGCGGCGGACAGCCGGACAGCACGCCGGCGGACAGCGGCCGGCGCCCGCCGCCGCGGCGGTGCCGCCGGGGGCGTCGCACACCCCACCCCCTTGTTCGTACATACATTCGAGCACCGGGGGTACGCTGGAACCATGCACGCGCATCTCCAGGGCTCGCTCTTCGACCAGACCGACGAGATCCGCCTCGGCCCGCTGACCGGGCTGCGGCGCACCGAGCTGGGGTCGGGCGCCTGGATAGACCACCTGCCCGGCTGGGTCAGCGGGGCGGACGCGCTGTTCGAGCACCTGGCGGCCGAGGTCCCCTGGCGGGCCGAGCGGCGGCAGATGTACGAACGCGAGGTGGACGTGCCGCGGCTGCTCGCCTACTACGCCGAGGGCGCCCCGCTCCCCCACCCGTCGCTGACCGAGGCGCGCGAGGCGCTGTCGGCGCACTACGCGGCCGAGCTCGGGGAGCCGTTCACCACGGCCGGGCTCTGCCTCTACCGCGACGGCCGGGACAGCGTGGCCTGGCACGGCGACCGCACCGGGCGGTCCTCGCGCGAGGACACCATGGTCGCGATCATGTCCGTCGGCGACCCGCGCGACCTGGCCCTGCGGCCGCGGGGCGGCGGGCGTACGGCGATGCGCCTCCCCCTGGGCCACGGCGACCTGGTGGTGATGGGCGGCTCCTGCCAGCGCACGTGGGAGCACGCGGTCCCCAAGTCGACGCGGGCGGTGGGTCCCCGGGTGAGCGTGCAGTTCCGCCCGCGCGGGGTGGGGTGAGGCCGGCCCACGCGCGGGGCGGGGGCCGGAGGCCGCCTTCGAGGGGTGGCCGACGTCCGCGGCGGGGCTGGGGGCGCCCGCCGTCCCGCAGCCGCCGGGCGGGGAAGTCGCGTACCCGCCGCGCGAACTCCTCGGGTTCCGTGGCGTGGATCAGGTGCCCGGCCGAGCGACCGTTTCCCGGTCGTCGGCGCCCTCCCCGGTGGCGTGCAGCAGGACCCTCGCGGGGGCTTCCGGCGGGCCCCGGACCGCGTGCGGGAGCCGGATCCCCCGACGCCCGTCATCGGGCGTTCTCGCATGCTCCTACTATGACCTGCCATGGACACGAGTGAGGCCGGCAGACGGCTGATCGACGGCCGCTTCGAACTGCTGGCACGGCTGGGCAGCGGCGGCATGGGCACGGTGTGGCGGGCCCGGGACATCTCCCTCGACCGTGAGGTCGCGCTGAAGGAGGTCCGGCCGCCCGACCCCGCGGTGGCGGAGGCCAACCCGGCGCTGGCGCGCACCCTGCGCGAGCGTGCGGTGCGCGAGGCCAGGGCGCTGGCCCGGCTGGCCGACCCCCACGTGGTCACCATCCACCAGATCATCGAGCCGGCCGACGGCTCGCACCCGTGGATCGTGATGGAACTCGTGCAGGGCGGTTCCCTCGCGGACCGGCTGGACCGGGGCTCGCTGCCGGTGGCGGACGCGGTGCGGATCGGCCTGGACGTGCTGGCCGCCCTGCGCGCCGCGCACGCGGCCGGCGTGCACCACCGCGACGTGAAGCCGGCGAACGTACTGCTGCGCCCCAACGGCGGCGCGGTCCTGACCGACTTCGGCATCGCCGCGCTGCGCGGCTCCACCAGCCTGACCGCCACCGGGGACCTGATCGGCTCCCCCGAGTACATCGCGCCCGAGCGGATCCGGGGCGAGGAGGGCCACCCGGCCTCCGACCTGTGGTCGCTGGGCATGATGCTGTACGTGTCGACCGAGGGCATGCACCCGCTGCGCCGGGCGACCACCATGGCCACCATGGTCGCGGTGCTGGAGGACCCGGTGCCGCCGCCGGTCCGGTCCGGGCCGCTGGGGCCCGTGCTGGCCGCGCTGCTGGTGCGCGACCCGGCCGCGCGGCCGGACGCCGAGCGCCTGGAGGAGCTGCTGCGGGCGGCCGGGGGGACCGGCGGGCCGACGGCGCCGTCCGGCCTCGGCGGCTTCGCGAAGCAGGACGCGCCCCCCGTGCCGCAGCCGCCCGTGACCCCGGTGGCGCAGCCCGGGGTCACTCCGGGTGCGTACGGGGCCTCCCCCTACGGTCAGGGCCAGTTCGGGCAGCCGGGGTACGGGCAGGGCCCGTACGGGGGCAGCCCGTACGGGGCGCCGACCCCGTACCCGCCCGTGTCCGCCCCGGTCGGGTACGGCGGCGCGACCACCGCGCCGTCCCCGGTGCCCGCCCCGCGGCCCTCGGGCAACAAGCGGTCGGTGGTGCTGGCCATCGTGATCTGCGGGGCGCTGCTCGCGGGGACCGTGGCGCTCATCCGGCTGCTGCCGGACGGCAGTGACTCGAACGCCGGGGGCAGCGGGGGTCAGGCCTCGGGCGGGTCGTCGGTGCGCCCGACGGCCCCGGCCACCACGGGCACGGACGACAAGGACGGGACGGGCGGCGGGACCGGCTCGGGCGGCGTGGTGACCAAGGGCACCCTGCTGACCCCGGCGAACGTGCGGGCCGCCGTCGCCTCGTTCAAGGAGGCCGCGGGCACCGACAAGGTCGTCGAGATTACCATCTACGAGCAGTACGCGATGGCGGACATCACGCCCAAGGGCCGCAAGGGCGTGTACGACGACTACCGCTACGACATCGGCGGTTCCGCCCGCCGCACCGGTCCCGGAAGCACCCTGGACGCGGACGACGAGCCGATCGACCTGGCGAAGGTCAACTGGGACGCCCTGCCGGGGCTGATCAAGCGGGCGGACTCGGAACTCGGCGTCGAGAAGCCCACGATGCGCTACGTGATCGTGGACCGGGGGCTGATCGACAAGGAGGCCACGATGCGCGTGTACGTCTCCGACGAGTACGGCGGCGGCTACCTCCAGGCGGACCTGACGGGCAAGGTGCAGCGGCTGCTGCCGCGCTCCTGAAAACCGGTTGGTCCCGGCGGCCGGGCGGCCTACCGTCGCGCGTGATGGAGATGTCCTTCCGGAAGCTGCCGGACAACCAGCACGAGATCCTGGTCCGCGACCGCAGGGGGCCGGACGTCCGGCTGCCCGCCCAGCCGACGGGTCCGGCCATGCCGCACGACCTGGTGCACGCCGTCGTCGAGTCCGCCCTCGGCCTCGACGACGGCTTCTGGGGCGCGGTGGCGCGCGGCGCCACCTTCCAGGGCTTCGAGCCCGTCGGGCCGTCGCGGCACCGCCGCTCGGGGCTGAAGGTGCTGCGGCGCGGCGGTGACGCGGTGCTGGCCGCGGAGCTGTCGGTGAACTGGGCGTACCGGGTCTGGTCGGGGCTGCCCGCCTCGGGCCGGGGCGTGGGCCGGCCGCCGCTCGGCGAGGCCGAGCTGGCCCGTACCGGTGCGGCCCTGGACGAGGCGGCGGCCCGGTGGGCGGCCGTGCCCGAGGGCGGGAGCCTGGTCTGGCGCTGGTGACCCGGCCCGGCGGCCCTGGCCGCCCGTGTCCTGACCGGCCCGTGTCCTGACCTTTACATTCCGCCTCGCGTTGTCCTTTCGAGATCGATTCGCAACCCTGCCGCGCGCTCCGCCTCGCCTTCGCGCACGTCACATTCACAAGTGCCGTGGACCGAGGAGGGGCCAAGTGGAGCTCTGCGCAAGGAAGTACGGGCGGGTGCTGGCGGTGACGCTGGCGGGCGGCCTGCTGGTGACGGGCTGTGGGGGCGGCGGTTCCGCCGTGGACGGACCGAATGGTTCCCACCGGCGTCCGCCGCGCCACGCCGCGCCGGAAAGCGGCGGCGTCACGGGCGGCGGCGTCACGGGCGGTGGGGCCCGGCAGGGCGGCTCGGCCCAGGGTGCCGCGGAGGGCTCGTCGGAGGGCGCCCGGGAGGGCGAGGACGACGGCCTGCGGCCCTCCGCGCCGCCCGCCGACTACCTGTCGACCTTCGGGCTCGACGTGGACACGGCCGGGTACGGCTACGCCCGCCGGGCGCTGGGCCGGGGGCGGCTGCCGGACGCGGCGGCCGTGCGCCCCGAGGAGTTCGTCAACAGCTTCCGCCAGGACTACCCGAGGCCGCAGGGCGACGGCTTCTCGGTGACCGTGGACGGGGCCGCCACCGCGGAGCCCGGCTGGTCGCTGGTACGGGTGGGGCTGGCCACCCGGGACGGGGCGCCGGCGTCCGAACGGCCGCCCGCCGCACTGACGTTCGTCGTGGACGTGTCGGGCTCGATGGCCGAGCCGGGCCGGCTGGACCTGGTCCGCTCCTCGTTGGCGCTGATGCTGGACCGGCTGCGCGACGACGACTCGGTCGCCCTCGTGACGTTCAGCTCCGAGGCGAGAACACTGCTCCCGATGACCCGGCTGGCCGGCGCGCGCGAGCGGATCCGCACCGCGGTCGACGCGCTGCGGACCGCGGACTCGACGAACGTGGAGGCCGGGGTGGCGCGCGGGTACGACGTGGCGGTGGCCGGACGGCGGGCGGGGGCCACGAACCGGGTGGTGCTGCTGTCCGACGCGCTCGCCAACACCGGGGCGACCACGGCCGACGCGATCCTGGAACGCGTCGAGGGGGCGCGGCGCGCGTACGGGATCACCCTGTCCGGGGTGGGCGTGGGCAGCGAGTACGGGGACGAGCTGATGGAGCGGCTCGCGGACCGGGGCGACGGGCACACCACGTACGTCTCCGACGCCGAGGAGGCCCGCACGGTGTTCTGCGAGCAGCTGCCGGCGCAGGTGGAGCTGCGGGCGCGGGACGCGAAGGCCCAGGTGGCGTTCGACCCGGCGACCGTGGAACGGTTCCGCCTGGTGGGGTACGAGAACCGGAAGGTGGCCGACGGCGACTTCCGGAACGACCGGGTGGACGGCGGCGAGGTGGGGGCCGGGCACACCGTGACGGCCCTGTACGCCGTACGGCTGCGGGCCGGCGCGGCCGGGCACGTGGCGACGGCGACGGTGCGCTGGCTGGATCCGCGGACGCGGGCCCCGCACGAGGAGTCGGGGCGGGTGGAGGCGTCGTCGCTGACCGCGCCCCTGTGGTCGGAGTCGAACCCGCGGCTCCAGGTCTCGGCGGTGGCGGCGTACCTGGCGTCGGCCCTGCGCGCCCGCTCGGGCGGCTGGGAGCCGCTGCCGGGCGCGGTGGCGCCCGCGGCCCTCACGGGCCACGCGGAGCGGCTGGCGCGCGGCACCGAGGACGAGGACGTGCGGCGCCTCGCCACGGCGGTCCGGCAGGCCGCGTCGCTGCTCGGCTGACCGGCCGCCCGCGCGGCCCGCACGGGGTCCCCCAGGGGGCCTCGGGCGGGGTCGCGCGGGGGTGCTGCCGGGGCCTTTGACCGAGCCTTGACCCGGGCGTCCGCGACGCGCCGCCCGGGCCGGGTCCGGAGGTGTCCCGCCCCAGGTCAGGGGCCTGTCGGGGGGCGGGGCGAGAACGTGGTCAGCCACATGCTCCCACCACCTTCTCCAAAGACCGGCTAGGCCTTATGGTGAGCCCGTCGCCGATCGCGAATTCCCCTCGCGGTTCCGCGTCACCCGGCAGGTAGGGCCCCGCGTTCACCTGACCGCCCCTCTCGCTTTACCCTTCCTTTCCCACCCCAGCCATGCCTCGGTCGCATGCTGTACCACCGCCTTCGCACCATGACCAAGGTGCGGGGCACACTCCGACATCCGAAGGACCGAAGGGCCCGTGCCTGTACCCGTAGCCCTCACCGGCCGCATCGCGCGGCTGGAGCCCCTCGCACCCCACCACGCCCTCGCGCTCGCCGAGGCCGGTGCCGAGGACCGTACGTCGTACGCCTTCACTCCCGTGCCCCACGGCCTGGAGGCGGCCGAGCGGTATATCGACCATGCCCTCTCCGAACAGGCGGCGGGCCGGATGCTGCCGTTCGCGGTGATCAGCGCCGCGGACGGCCGGGTGGTCGGTTCCACACGCTTCCTGGAACTGGACTACTGGAAGGGCCCCATGGTGTGGCCCTCCGTGCCGGGCGTGCCGTACGGCGATCCGGCGACGGCGGTGCCCGATGCGGCGGAGATCGGCAACACCTGGCTGGCGCCCCGCGCCCAGGGGACGGGGATCAACGCCGAGATGAAGCTGCTGATGCTGCGGCACGCCTTCGAGACCTGGGGCGTGCGCCGCATCTCGCTGCGCGCGGACGCCCGGAACACCCGGTCGCGGGCCGCGATCGAGCGTCTCGGGGCGACCTGCGAGGGCGTCCGCCGGGCGCATTCGCGGGGGCTGGACGGCGCGGTGCGCAGCACGGCCTTCTACTCGATCCTGGACGAGGAGTGGCCCGCCGTGCGGGCCATCATCGAGCTGCGGCTGGCCGCGGCGGCCTCCCCGGCCGCGCTGAACCGGGCGATCGACCGCGAGTGCCTGGGGCAGGACGGCGGCGGGGGCCGGCTGATCCTGGCCTGAGCCGCCGGTACGGCTCCGCGTGAGCGGCCCGGCCCCGGGACCGGATCCCGGGGCCGGGCCGCTCGTGTACGGGGCGCCGTCCCGCGGACGGGCGCCGTGCGGCCTACGGGGCGGGCGGGGTCCACTCGTCGGTGAGGAGGCCCAGCACGACTTCGTCGAGGAACTCGCCGTGTACCCAGGCCGCGCTGCGCCGCACGCCCTCGCGGGTGAAGCCGTTCCGCTCGGCCGCGGCGATCATCGCGGTGTTGTCGGCGAGCGTCTCCAGCTGGAGGCGGTGGAGGCCCCGGACGGTGAAGCCGTAGTGGCAGAGCAGCCGGACGACCTCGCGGCCGAGTCCCCGGCCGCGGAAGGCGGGGCGGAGGGCGAGACCGAGGTGGGCGCCGCGGTTGTGGAGGTCGACGTCCCAGAGGACGGCCTCGCCGGCCAGCTCGCCGGTGGCGAGTTCGACGACGGAGAAGCAGGCGTCCCGGTCGCCCGGGGGGCGTACGGCGTACGGCGATCCCTCGTGCGCGGCGGGCCAGGGCACCCAGGGCCGGGTGTCGGCACGGGCGTGGCCGGGGACGTCGTCGTACAGCTCGGCGTGGAGCAGGGGCACGTCCTCGGGGTGCCGGGCGCGCAGCCCGGTCTTGTCTCCTCGTATCACCCGGTATTTCTAGGCTGCCCGGTGCGGGCCGGACAACCGGTTTAGGGCGCGGCGGCGAGGGTCCGGCGGGCGTGGTCGCGGAACGCGGGGACGGCGGGGTGGGCGCCGGTGCGGGGCCAGGCGAGGTGGACGGTCACGGGCCCGGCGTCGGCGAGGGGGCGGTAGACGACGCCGGGGTGCGGGTGGCTGTGGCGGGTGGCGTCGGCGGTGACGCCCACGGCCTCGCCGGTGGCGATGGCGGTGAGCCATTCGTCGACGTTGGCGACCTCCAGGGCGGCGGGCGGGCCGGCGGGCCACAGCGCGTCGGTGGTGGCCGCGGTGGAGCACAGGACGACGGGGCGGGCGGCGAGGTCGGCGAGGGTGACCGCGGCCCGGCGGGCGAGGGGGTCGTCGGCGCAGAGGGCGGCGATCCGCGGCTCCTGGTAGAGGGCGACGGACGCGGTCTCCGGGTCGTCGGGGCGGACGCGGACGAAGGCGGCGTCGAGCTCTCCGCGGCGCAGGGCGGCGGCGGGGTCCTCGCCGCGGTGGACGCGGAGCGGGGTGGCGGGGTGGTCGCGGCGCCAGTCGCGCAGCAGGGGCACGGTGTGCTCGCCGAGGGCGGCCCAGGCGAAGCCGATCCGCAGGGGGCGGGAGCCGGCGGCGGCCTCGGTGAGGGCGTCGTCGAGCTGGTTGAGGATGCGGTGGGCGTGCTCGTGGAGGCGCAGGCCGGCCGGGGTGAGGTGCAGGCGGCGGGTCGTACGCTCCACGAGGGTGGTGCCGAGGCGGCTCTCCAGCTGTTCCAGGGTGCGCGAGAGGGCGGGCTGGCTGATGTGGAGGGCGGCCGCGGCGCCGGTGATGGTGCCCTCCTCGCCGATCGCCACGAGGGCCCGCAGGTGCCGCAGATCCACATTCATGACCGCCAAGCATAAATGCTGCGCGAGAGGCATTTCCCCCGTCCGTGGCGGCTCGCCTAGCGTCGGGGCATGCGAATCCTTCTGATCGGCGCGGGCGGCACGCTCGGCTCCGCCGTCCACCAGACCCTGTCCGGCCGCGGCCACGAGGTGGTCACCGTCGGGCGTTCCGGCGGCGACCTGCGGTACGACGTGACCGACCCGGCGCAGATCGCGGCGATGTACGCCGCGGCCGGCCCGCTGGACGCGGTGGCGAGCGCGGCGGGCGACGTCCCGTACCGGCCGGTGGCGGAGATGACCCCGGAGGACTGGACGGCGGCGTTCCGCGGCAAGGTGCTGGCCCAGCTGGAGTTGGTGCGGCAGGGGCTCGGCGTGGTGGCGCCGCGCGGTTCCTTCACGCTGATCACGGGGATCACGGCGCGCCGTCCGGTGCCGACCGCGACGGCGGCGGCGATGGCGAGCGGAGCGGTCGAGGCGTTCGTCCAGGCCGCCGCCCCGGAGATCGCGCCGCGGCGGATCAACGCGGTCAGTCCCACGGTGTTCACCGAGTCGCTGGACGCGTACGGGGACTTCTTCCCGGGCTTCGCGCCGGTGCCGCTGGCGGAGGTGGCCCAGGCGTACGTGCGGACGGTGGAGGGCACGGAGACGGGCCGGGTGCTCGAACTCGGCCAGTAGGTCCGGGGCGGCACCGGGGGCCGCGGGAGGGTACGCGGGGGTCCAGGGGCGCGTGGGGTGGGGCGCGTGGGGGCGGTGGGGGGCGGGCACCGCCGCCCCCACGCGGCTTTCGGGGCGGCGGCGGTCAGCAGCCGAGGTTGCCGCCGGGGTCCACGGCGAGGATGCCGGTGAACCGCCGGTAGGCGTCGATGCGGCTCTGGACCTGGGCGGGGTTGCCGCCGTTGCACTCCAGGGAGCCGTTGATGGAGCGGATGGTCTCGCCGAAGCCGGCGCCGTTGACCATGGCCGCGTGGGCGGTCATGGTGCCCGGGCCGTTCTGGGTGTTCCAGTACCAGAGGGCGGTCTTCCAGGCCACGGCGGCGTCCCGCTCGACGAGGTAGGGGTCGGCGAGCAGGTTGATGCCCAGTGCGTCGCCGGCCGCCTTGTAGTTGAAGTTCCAGCTGAGCTGGATGGGGCCGCGCCCGTAGTAGGCGGCCTGGCCCGCGGGGCAGCCGTAGGGCTGGGCGGCGTCGCAGTAGTGCGGGTAGTTGGCGGTGTTCTGCTCGACGACGTGGACCAGCCCGCCCGTCTCGTGGGAGACGTTGGCGAGGAAGGCGGCCGCCTCCCGGCGCTTGACGGTGTCGCTGCCGGTGTTGGCGAAGCCGGGGTAGGCGGCGAGGGCGGCCTTCAGGCCGGCGTACGTGTAGAAGGCGCTGCGGTTCGGGAACATCTGGTTGAACTGCGCCTCGGTGACGACGAATCCGGACGGGTCGACCGGCCCGGGGCCGGTCCCGCCGCCGTCGCCGCAGGCGCCCTGGTCGGCCCAGACGCCCCAGGTTCCGGTGGTGCCGGGCGTCTCGCCCTGGGTCCACCACTTGGCGCCCCAGTTGCGGCCGTTGTGGGAGACGGTGGCGCCGCCGGTGTAGACGGCGGAGGCGGCCCAGGGGGCGGCGCAGGGCGCGGCGGCGGACGCGGAGGCGGCGGGAAGGACGATCGCGAGGGAGGCTGCGGCCGCGGCGATGGCGGCGACGGTGGCGAGGGCGGGGCGGAACGGCGCTCGGGACACGTAACTGCTCCTTGCGTGGGGGGAGTTGCCGTGGGGGGCTGCCGCCCACTGAACCGAAATGGTCTGGACCTGTCAAGGTCTAGACCAGAAAGCGGAATCCCCCAACTCGCCCACAGGGCGGCCGAGTTGACGCCCTTCACCTTCCATTCAATGGCTCAAGGATTTATTCACCTTAAATTTGCTTGATCAACAATCGGGTACGGCTTTCTTCGGCCGATTCCTCCGATCGCATTCGCACTGGTCAGCGAGCTGGAACGAGCACAACCTGCACTCAAACGGTCACAACCAGCGACTGAAACCGATGGTGTGACCGGGCATCAGCCGCCGGGTTCGGCAAGACTCACGTCCGCAATCCGAATCCACACACAGGGAGTGTTCGAAATGCGGTCCATGACACGGGTCCTGGGGCTGGCTGCCACGACCACGGCGCTCACCGCCCTCACCGCGCTGAGCGGCGTCGCCCCCGCCGACGCCGCCCAGACCGGGGCGGCCCGCCTGTACGCGCCGTCCGCCCTGGTGCTCACCCTCGTCGACGGGGACGACGTCGAGGAGGGAACGGTCCTGCGCGCCGTGACGCTCAGCTGCATGCCCACCGCCACCGGCACCCACCCGGACCCGGCCGGCGCGTGTACCGAACTCCGCGCCTCCAACGCGGCGTTCGACATCCTCGCCGCGACGGGCTCGGGTGCCATGTGCACCCGCGAGTGGCGCCCGCTCACCGTGACGGCGGACGGCATCTGGGAAGGCACCCGGGTGTCCTTCCGGCACACCTTCGCGAACCGCTGCGCCCTTGAGCACAGCAGCGACGCGGTGTTCTCCTTCTGAGTCCGCCGGCCCGGCCCCCCGCGGGGGGCCGGGCCCGCCGTCCGTGTCCCCGTTCCGGCCTCCCCGCAGGGGTGGGGACGCCACGCGGCGGCCGGTGCGCAGTGCACCGGCCGCCGCGTTCGCGCGTTCGGGGCCGGGGATCAGGGGTTGGAGCGGGAGCCCAGCTCGAAGAGCAGGTAGAGGAAGGCCGCGAAGGCGTGTCCCGCGAAGAGGTAGGCGAACAGGCGGATGACGAGTCCGCGGGGGAACTTCGACTCGACCCGGTCCCCCGCGGGCGCACCGGCGGGCCCGGCGGCCTCCTGTGCCGCGGCGGCGGTGACGTGGTCCGGCATGGCGGTCTCCTCAGATCTTGGGCCGGGGCGTGCCGCCCAGGCACAGCCCGGCCAGGGCGCTCTGCAGCAGCGTGTGGACGAAGAGCAGGTCGGCGCCGCCCTGCTGGGCGGCGGCGATGCGATGGGGCGTCAGGGAGTCGAAGTGGGCGCTGTCGCCCGGCTCCAGGAGGTACTCGGTCTCGCCCAGGTGGAGGCGCAGCCGCCCGGTGAGCACGTACAGCCACTCCTCGCCGGGGTGGACGCGCACCAGCTCGCCCTGCGAGCGGCCGTACGGGACGTGCACCCGGAGCGCCTGCATGCCGCGGCCGGAGCCGCCCGCCTGCCAGTACGTCCAGCCGTCGGCCTCGCGGGCCCCCGCTCCCCCGCCCCGTACGATCGGGTCGGGAGCGGCCGGGGTCTCGCCCAGCAGTTCGGAGACCGTCGTACCGTAGGTACGGGCGAGCCCGAGCAGCATCGGCAGCGAGGGCTGGCGCTGGCCGGTCTCCAGCCGTGACAGGTGGGCCGGCGAGAGCCTGGCCCGGGCGGCCGCGGCCTCCAGGGTCAGCCCGGTACGGCGGCGCAGCTCGCGCAGCTGCGGGGCGACGGCCGGAAGGTCTTCGGCCGGCGTGGCAGGGCCCTGGCCTGGGCCCTCTTCGGGGGCGGGTTGCATGCCCCGATTGAGCCAGATTCTTGCCTGACCGGCAATCCCTCTTGCCTCTGGGGCAAACCACCCCGCCTCAGGCTTCGGACAGGGCCGCCGCGTCCAGGGCCGCGGTCAGCCGGTCCAGCCGTGCCTGGAGGTCTTGGATCTCCGCGAGCCCGTACCCGGTGGCCGCGGCGATCCGGCGGGGCACGGCCGCGGCCCGCTCCCGCAGCGCCGACCCGGCCTCGGTGAGGTGGGCGGAGACCGATCGCTCGTCCTCCGTGCTGCGCTCCCGGCGCACCAGGCCGGCCACCTCCAGCCGCTTGAGCAGGGGGGAGAGGGTGCCGGAGTCGAGGCGCAGGTGCCGGCCGAGGTCCTTGACGGGCATCGGGCCGCGCTCCCACAGCACGAGCATCACCAGGTACTGGGGGTAGGTGAGGTCGAGGTCCTTGAGGATCACCCGGTACAGCCCGCCGAAGGCGCGGGAGGCGGCGTTGAGCGAGAAGCAGATCTGCCCGTCCAGCCGGAGGAAGGCCTCGTCGGGAACGTTCTCGGTCCAGTGCTCGCTCATGTGGTCCAGCTTACCTCGGGAGCCATTCAGTTGTGTACAACTTAATTGTGTGCTCTATTAGTGAGACGGCCGGACAGGCCGCCGCTCCCCCGGCCACGACGGCCGGGGGGTGCCCACGCCACGAGAGGAAGCCCCTGATGGACGCGCTGTACACCGCCGTCGCCACCGCCAACGGCCGCGAGGGCCGCGCCGTCAGCTCCGACGGCCAGCTGGACCTGCCGCTCGCGATGCCCCCGGCGCTCGGCGGCAACGGCCAGGGGACCAACCCCGAGCAGCTCTTCGCGGCCGGTTACGCGGCCTGCTTCTCCAGCGCCCTGGGCCTGGTCGGCCGGCAGGCCAAGGTCGACACCAGCGAGGTGTCCGTCACCGCCGAGACCTCCATCGGCCAGGACGGCAACGGCTTCGGCCTCGCCGTGACCCTCCGCATCGAGCTGCCGGAGGCCCTGGAGGGCGAGACCGGCACCCTGCTGGTCAAGCAGGCCCACGAGGTGTGCCCCTACTCCAAGGCGACCCGCGGGAACATCCCCGTCGAGCTCGTCATCGAGTAGGGGGCACGGCCGGCGCCCCACGCGCCGGCCACCCCCTGCCCGCGGGCCCGCCGTCACCGACGAGCGGGCCCGCGCGGCGTCCGCCCGGCGCTCACGCCCCCAGCTCGGCCAGCTCCTTGAGCACGGCGTCCACCGACTCCGGCCGGGCCGGCAGCAACGGCAGCCGCACGTCCGCCGTCGGGATGCGGCCCTGGGCGTGCAGCACCCCCTTGACGACGGCCGGGTTGGGCTCGGCGAAGGCGGCGGCCGAGAGGCGGGCCAGCCGGTGGCCCAGCTCCCGGGCCCTCCCGGCCTCCCCCGCCCGCCAGGCGTCGGCCAGCTCCACGAAGCGGCCGGTGGCCAGGTGCGCGGAGGCGAGGACCGCGCCGGCCGCGCCGAGGGCCAGCAGCGGCGAGGTGAACACGTCGTCCCCGGCCAGGACGGCGAACCCGGCCGGCGGGTCGCCGAGCAGGTCCACCGTGTCCTGGTCGATGCCGCCCGCCGCGTACTTGACCCCCGCGACGCCCGGGATGCGGCCGAGCGCCCGCAGGGTCGCCGCGTCCAGCGGCCGGCCCGTGCGGTACGGGATGTGGTAGACCACCAGCGGCACCGGGCTCGCCGCGGCCAGCCGCGTGAAGTGGGCGACCACCCCCTCGGGCGAGGGCCGGGTGAAGGACGGCACGGTCACCAGGGCCGCCGCGAGCTCCGGCCACCGGGCCAGCCCGGCCAGCGCCCGCTCCGCGGACCGGGTGTCGGAACCGCCCGCGCCGACGGTCAGGGGGACCCCGCGCTCGCGGCAGACCCGGGCGCACAGGTCGACCACGGCCGACCGCTCGCCGTCGTCCAGGGCGGCCACCTCGCCCGTCGTGCCGAGGGCCACCAGCCCGGCGGCCCCCTCGTCGAGGACCGCGTGGGCCAGCGCCTCCAGCGGGCCGAGGGCGACCCCGCCGTCGGGCGCGAAGGGGGTGACGAGCGGTACGTGGATCCCCTGGGGGGAGAAGTCGAGTGCCATGTCCCGAGCCTCGCCCCGACCGAACGCTCAGGTCCAGTTCGCCTTTCTGAGGCAAAACGTAAGCTGTGCTGATGCTCGATGTACGCCGCCTGCGCCTGCTGCGCGAACTCTCCCTCCGCGGCACCATCGCCGCCGTCGCCGAGGCCCTCGCCTTCACCCCCTCGGCCGTCTCCCAGCAGCTCAGCGCCCTGGAGCGCGAGGCGGGGGTGCCCCTGCTGGAGCGGACCGGGCGCCGGGTGCGCCTCACCCCGGCCGGCGAGAACCTGGTGCGCCACGCCGAGGCGGTGCTGGAACGCCTGGAGCGGGCGGCCGCGGAGCTGGCCGAGGTCCGGCACGGGCCGGCGGGCCCGCTGCGGATCGGCGCGTTCCCCACCGCGACCCGGTCCATCGTGCCCGGCGCCCTGGCGGAGCTGGCCGTACGGCACCCGAACCTCGAACCGATGGTCTCGGAGATCGACCCTGCCGGGGTGGCGCACGCCCTGCGGGCCGGCGACCTGGACGTGGCGCTGATCCACGACTACGACTTCGTGCCGGCCCTGCGCGAGCCGGGCCTGGACACCGAGCCGCTGTGCGGCGAGTCCATGTACCTGGCCTGCCCGGCCACCCCCGCCGAGGCCGGCGCGGGGGCCGTGCCGGCGGAGGCCAGGCTGCGGCTGCTCGCGCGCTGGCGGGACGCGCCCTGGATCACCGCGACGCCGGGGACGCTGTGCGAGGCGATGACGGTACGGGCGTGCCAGGCGGCCGGGTTCTCGCCCCGGGTACGGCACCGGGTGGACGAGTTCGGCACCGTACTGGCCCTGGTGGCCGCGGGGCAGGGCGTCGCCGTCGTGCCGCAGCTCGGGGTGGCGGACCCGCCGGCCGGTGTGGCGCTGGCCCGGCTGCCGGTGCGGCGCCGCACGAAGGTCGCGTACCGCAGCGGCGGGGCGGCGCACCCGGGGGTGGCGGCGGTGACGCGGGCGTTGCGGGCCGCCGTGCCGGCGGGGCTGGAGTCCGGGGACGGCGAGCCGTAGCGGGAGGGCGCTCGGAGGGAGCCGGGCGGGAGCCGTCAGGCGGCGGCCGGGGGGATGTTCTGGTTGAGGTGGAAGAGGTTGTCGGGGTCGTAGTGGGCCTTGAGGCGGCGCAGCCGGTCGTACTTCTGCGGCCCGTAGGCCTGGCGGACCCGGTCCTCGCCCTCGTTCATCAGGAAGTTGACGTAGACGCCGGTCTGGTGCGGGGCCAGTGCGGACCAGAACTCCCGGGTCCACTCCCGCTCCTCCTCGAAGCCCTCGGCGTCCTCGGTGATGGCGTTGAGGTTGACGGTGTGGCCGGCCGACCGGCCGGTGAAGGCCGTCTCGTCGTCGCCGGTCCGGGCGACGGCCCCGCCGAGCTGGAAGATCGGGAAGCTGGTGAACGGGGAGCGGATGCGGGCGGCGTGCTCGGCGACCACGTCGATGACCTCGTCGGTCAGCCGGGCCACGTCCATGGCCTTGAAGTAGTACCGGCGGCCGTGCGGGAAGGAGGGGTCGAACATCGCCTGGTGGGCGGTGAAGGGCTTGGGCACGCAGAGGTCCAGCAGGGGTTCCCGGGCGCGCAGCGGCCGCAGGACGCGCTCGCCCTCCTCGACCGGTCCGATGTGGCAGCAGACGACCATGACGACGGGCGCCCCGTGCAGTTCGGGCGGGATGAAGGGCAGGGGCGGGGCCTTGCGGTGCATGACGACGGTGGTCAGCGCGTCCGGCACGTCGGTGATCCAGTCGCGGTAGAAGCGCAGCAGGGACGCCGACCGCTCCATGGGCCAGATCAGCGGGCCGGCGAGCACCTCGGGGCCGACGGGGTTGAGCCGGAAGGTGAACTCGGTGACCACGCCGAAGTTCCCGCCGCCCCCGCGCAGGCCCCAGAACAGCTCGGCGTTCCGGTTCTCGTCCGCGGTGACCAGGCTGCCGTCGGCCGTGACCAGGTCGGCCGAGAGCAGCTGGTCGACGGTCAGCCCGTAGGCGCGCATCAGCCAGCCGATGCCGCCGCCGAGGGTGAGCCCGGCCAGGCCGGTGTGGGTGACCACTCCGGCCGGTACGGCGAGGCCGAACGCCTGGGTCTCGTGGTCGAGTTCGCCGAGGAGTACGCCGGCCTGGGCGCGGGCGGTGCGCTGCTCGGGGTCGACGCGGATGCCGCGCATCGGGGAGAGGTCGACGACGATGCCGTCGTCGCACACGGAGTGCCCGGGAAAGCTGTGGCCGCCGCCGCGGACCGCGACGGGGAGTCCAGCGGAGGCGGCGAAGCGGACGGCGGTGATCACGTCGGCGACCCCGGCGCAGCGGGCGATGAGGGCGGGGCGGCGGTCGACCGCGCCGTTCCAGATCCTGCGGTCCGTCTCGTAGGACGGGTCGCCGGGGCGGACGAGCGGGCCCCGGAACTCCTTGGCGAGGGTGTCGTACGCCTCGTCGATGACCTGGGCCGCCGTACCGCTGTCCGTGCTCATGGCCGCGCCTCGCACACCCGATGGGAAGAGCCCTTCCCAGCATGACACAGCGGGTCCGCCGGCGGCCCGCGGGCGGTCAGGCGGCGGGCTCGGGCAGGGGCTCGCCGGTCTCCAGCAGGGTCTTGAGGCTGGAGAGCAGTGCGGGCCAGCCCTCGCGGATCATGGTGAGGCCGGTGGCGCCGGGCTCCCAGCCGTCGTGGACCACGGTGAGCCGGACGGTCTCGCCCTGCGGTTCGAGGGTGAAGGCGACCCGGGAGCGGCGCTCGTCGGCGAGCCGGGCGCGGAGCTCCTCGGAGACGCCGACGGCGGCGGCCCACTCGGGCGTGAAGGTGTGCCAGGTGTAGGCGAGGCGGCGGTGGGGGTCGGCCTCCAGGACGACCTGGGCGGGGTCGTCGATGCGGGCGCCGTTCTGCTCCCAGAGCATGGGGGAGCCGGGGTTCCAGTCGGTCTCGAAGGCCAGGCCCCAGTAGCGGCGGGTGAAGGCGGGGGAGGTCAGGGCCTCCCAGAGCCGCTCGGGGGTGGTCCTGATGTGGGTGGTGTAGACGAAGGCGTCGGCGCCGGGGGCGGCGCCTGCGGTGGTCGCGGTGCCGGCGGGGGTGTGGGCGTCCACGGCGGGTTCCTCCAAGGCTCTCTTGAGGTCCGCGAGCGCGCGCACCCGCTCGCGGTCGTACTGACGGATCCAGCGTTCGGCGACGGCGTTGATCGGCTCGGCGTTGAGGTGGTGCAGCTTCTCCCGGCCGTGCCGGACGGCGGTGACCAGGCCCGCGTCCTCCAGCACGGCGAGGTGCTTGCTCACGGACTGGCGCGTCATGTCCAGGCCTGCGCACAGCTCGCGCAGGGTCTGGCCGTTCCGCTCGTTCAGCCGGTCCAGCAGGGCGCGCCTGCTGGGGTCCGCCAGCGCCTTGAAGACCTCGTCCATCTCCGCCCCTCCCATAGGCAACCATGGGGTTGCCTGTCCACTATAGGCAGCCAAATAGTTGCATGTCCAGCGGGTGGACGGGGAAGGCGGCGGCCTGACCCTCGGGGCGCTGCCGGCGGCGGCCGCGCCGGCTCTCGGGTCCCCGCCCCGGCACCCCCGGCGAGGCCCTGCGCGAGCTGGCCGCCGGAAACCATCGCCGGCGTGCGAACCGGCAGCGCCACCCGCACGAGTCACCCGTGGTACGCCGCCAACTGGTCCTCGGCCAGGACCCGTTCGCCGTCGTGCTGGGCTGCGTCGACTCCCGGGTGCCCCCGGAGCTGGTCTTCGACCAGGGGCTGGGCGACCTGCTGACCGTACGCTCGGCCGGCGAGGTGCTCGACGAGGCGGTGCTCGGCAGCGTCGCGTACGGGGCGCTGGAACTGGAGGTCCCGCTGGTGCCGGTGCTCGGGCACCAGTCCTGCGGGGCCGTGAAGGCCGCCGTGCACGCCGACGAGACCGGCGAGCGGCTGCCGGCGCACATCCAGTACCCGGCCGACCAGATCCGGCCGGCCATCGACCGCTCGCGGCAGGGCGAGGCGCGGGTCGACGCGACGATCACGGCGAACGCACGGCGGGTCCGCGACCGGCTCCGGGGCGAGCCGGACCTGGCGGAGCGGATCGCGGCGGGGAGGCTCGCGGTGGTCGGCGCCCGCCACGAGCTGCGCGACCAGGCCGTACGCCTCGTCCCGTAGGCCCCGTCTTTCGGATCGGGCCCGGGCGCGGGCGTCGCCGGGCGACCGCGGGCCGCCCGGCGGCCCCTGCGCGCGGGCCCCTGCACACGGGCCGCGCGCTCAGGGGCCGCTGATGATCCAGATGATCGCCACGGTACGGGTGTCCGAGATCACCCGGTACAGCACGGTGACCAGGCGGCCGGTGTCGGTGGCGGGGCCGGCCAGCACGCGCCGGAGTTCGGCGCTGGCGACGGGTTCGGCGGCGCTGTCCGCGCGCGGGTCGTCGGCCAGCCCCTTGAGCGCGCGGTAGAGCGCCTGGCGTTCGCCCGGGGTGAGTTCGGCGACCTCGCGGTTGAGCCGCTCCGGCAGGAGGATGTGCCAGTCGCTCAACGGCCCCCCTCACCGAAGCCGGGCCCGTCGAAGCCCGCGCCGTCGAACTGCGCGAAGAACTCGTCCAGGCCGCTGGCCTTCTCGCTGCCCTCCAGCGACGCGCCGATGGCCTCCGCCACCTCCGGCCGGGCCCGGAGCGCCCAGACGTGCCGGTACTCGGTGAGCACCAGCGGGACCTCGTCCAGCCGCGCGGCACCGAGCCGCGCGTCGAAGGCGGTCAGGTCGGCCGGGGAGACGACGGCGAGCGCGGCCCGCAGTTCGGCGATGCTCTGCGGCCCCTCCCCCGCGGCGAGGCGGTACGGATCGCCCAGGGTGCGGGTGGGGGTCTCGTGGGGCAGGGCGCTCATATGGGGTCCTCCGTCCGTCCTACCCCACGGTACGCGCCCGTTCCCTCACCGGGGAGGGCGCCGACTGGGGTTCCGTACCAGGGTTCCTACCCGCTTCCGCACCCGGCCGGAACGCGCGGCGGCCCTCCGCCCGGAGGTTTCCGGAGGAGGGCCTGCACGCGTGGTGCGGTGTCCCGGCGGGGGAACGACTACTCGACGATGCCGGACTTGGCGATCGTGACCTTCGCGGCGAGGCGGCCGCTGCCGGAGCCGAGGCCCTCGATCTTCTTCACGAGGTCCATGCCCTCGACGACCTCACCGAAGACGACGTGCTTGCCGTCGAGCCAGTCGGTGACGATCGTGGTGATGAAGAACTGCGAGCCGTTGGTGTTGCGGCCGGCGTTGGCCATGGACAGCAGGCCCGGGCGGTCGTGCTTCTTGTCGAAGTTCTCGTCGGCGAACTTCTCGCCGTAGATGCTCTTGCCGCCGGTGCCGTTGCCGGCGGTGAAGTCACCGCCCTGGAGCATGAAGTTGGGGATGACGCGGTGGAACGAGGAGCCCTCGTAGCCGAAGCCGTGCTGACCGGTGGCCAGCTCACGGAAGTTCTGGGCCGTCTTGGGGACGACCTCGTCGTACAGCTCGAAGACGATCCGGCCCGCCGGCTCGTCGTTGATGGTGATGTCGAAGAAGACGTTGTTGCTCATGGGGCCATCCTCACATCTTCCCCGCGCAGGATTCACGTCGGGCCGCCATTCGGCTGATTCCCCGGCCCGCCGCGCCCCGCGGGCGGGGCGCGGCGGGCACGGGGCGCGCGGGTCCTCAGAGCGCGGGGTAGTCCGTGTAGCCGCGGGCGTCGCCGCCGAAGAAGGTCGCGGCGTCCGCGGCGTTGTACGGGCCGCCCGCGCGCAGCCGCTCCGGCAGGTCGGGGTTGGCCAGGAAGAGCTGCCCGAAGGAGATGACGTCGGCCAGTCCCTCCTCGACCAGGGACAGCGCCCGGTGGTCGGTCGGGCCCTCGGTGGCGGGGTTCAGGACGAACACCCCGGGGAACTCGGCGCGCAGGGCCCGCGTCACCTCGCGGCTCTCCGGGGAGGTCTCCAGGACGTGGAGGTAGGCCAGGCCCAGCGGGGCGAGCTGCTTGAGGAGGAGCAGGTAGGTGTCGCGCGGCTCCGGCTCGTCGATGTCGTTGTAGACGTTGCCCGGCGAGAGGCGCAGGGCGGTGCGCTCCGGGCCGATCTCGGCCGCGACGGCCTTGACGGCCTCGGCCGCGAAGCGGATCCGGTTCTCGGGCGTACCGCCCCACTCGTCGGTGCGGAGGTTGGTGCCGGGGGCGAGGAACTGGTGGATGAGGTAGCCGTTGGCGCCGTGGAGTTCGACGCCGTCGAAGCCCGCGTCGACCGCGTTGCGGGCGGCGGCCGCGAAGTCGGCGATGGTGGCCCGTACCTCGTCGGACGTCAGCTCGCGCGGGGTGACGAAGTCCTTGGGGCCCTCGTGCGTGTACACCTGCCCCTGCGCGGTGACGGGCGAGGCGCCGACGGGGGTGAGGCCGTCCGGCAGCAGGTCCGGGTGGCCGATCCGGCCGGTGTGCATGATCTGGGCGAAGATCCGGCCGCCGCGGGCGTGCACGGCCGCGGTCACCCGGCGCCAGCCGGCGATCTGCTCGGCGGTGTGCAGGCCCGGGGTGTCCGGGTAGCCCTGGCCCACGGCGGAGGGCTGGATGCCCTCCGTGACGATCAGGCCGGCGGAGGCGCGCTGGGCGTAGTACTCGGCGGTCAGCTCGCCGGGTACGCCGTTCTCGCCGGCGCGGCTGCGGGTCATCGGGGCCATGGCGATGCGGTTGGCGAGCCGGACGCCGGACAGGTCGATGGGGTCGAAAGCGGTGGTCATGAGTCGCCTCGCAGAAAGATAATGGGTCGACCAAGTAATGCCGTCGGGAGCCACTGTAACCCATTCATTGGCCGACCAAGGTAAAATGTGGGAGCGAGTCCGAACCGCCAGGGAGCGATCATGAAAACCGCCGCCGACACCGGCGCCACCTCCGGCTGTACCGCGGCGCCCGGCGCCGAACTGGAGGGGCCCGTCAGCCATGCCGTGAGCCGGGTGGCCCGGCTGCACCGCACGGTGGCGGGCAGGCTGCTGAAGGAACTCGGGCTCTACCCCGGCCAGGAGTTCGTGATGATGCACCTCTGGGACAACGGACCGGTGCGCCAGTCGGAGCTCATCAGGGCCGTGGGCCTCGACCCGTCCACGGTCACCAAGATGCTCCAGCGCCTGGAGCAGGCCGGGCACGTGCGGCGGATGCCGGACCCGGCGGACCGGCGCGCGGCGCTGGTGGAGGCCACCCAGGCCAGCTGCGGACTGCTCCAGGAGGTGCGCGACGCGTGGCGGCGGCTGGAGGAACTCACCCTGCGCGGCCTGGACGAGGCCGAACGCGCCGAGTTCCTGCGGCTGTTGAACAAGGTGGAGGGCGGCCTGTGTGCGGAGGCGGCGGAGGGCGCCGCGTGCCCGGGGGCGGCCGGGGAGCAGCGGTGAGGGGTGGGGGTCGGGAGGGACGAGGGGCCCGGCCCGGGAACGGCGAGAGGCCCCGGGAAAACCGGCGGCGCCGGGCCTCCGACAGCTCCTAGGCTGACCGGATGACCCAGGTGATCGTACTCAACGGCAGTTCCAGCTCCGGGAAGTCGGGCATCGCCCGCTGCCTCCAGGCCGTGCTCCCCGACCCCTGGCTGGCCATCGGGGTGGACACCCTGATCGACACCCTGCCGGCGGCGATGCGCGAGGGCGGCCTCGGCATCGGCTTCGGGGAGGACGGCGAGGTCAGCGTCGGGGCGGGCTTCCGCGACCTGGAGCAGGCCTGGAACACCGGTGTCGCCGCGATGGCCCGCGCCGGAGCACGGATCGTCGTGGACGACGTGTTCCTCGGCGGTGCCGCGTCGCAGGCGCGCCTGCACGACGCCCTGGACGGGCTGGACGTGCTGTGGGTGGGCGTGCACTGCGACCCGGAGGTCCTCGCCGCCCGCGAGATCGCGCGCGGCGACCGCGCCCCCGGCATGGCCGCCACGCAGCACCCCCTCGTCCACCGGGGCGTCACCTACGACGTGGAGGTGGACACCACCCGGACCGAGGCCCTGGACTGCGCCCGGACCATCGCGGCCCGTGTCACCGGGCCCCCGGCGACCAGCTGACCGGCTGACTGGCTGACCGGCCGGGATCCCCGCCCGAGACGGGGCGCCGCGTCAGGCGGGCCGGGCGAGGGCGGCCGCCGTGGCCGCCGCCATGCCGTCGGGGTTGTCCAGCATGATGTTGTGCCCGCAGTCCGCCACCGGGACCACGGCGACCCCGGCCGCGGCCAGGGCGTCGGCCCCGTCCGGGGCGCC
Organism: Streptomyces sp. NPDC101132; assembly: GCF_044759225.1. Classification (NCBI taxonomy): domain Bacteria; kingdom Bacillati; phylum Actinomycetota; class Actinomycetes; order Kitasatosporales; family Streptomycetaceae; genus Streptomyces; species Streptomyces sp. NPDC101132. The sequence goes on along the minus strand of NZ_JBIVYX010000020.1, from coordinate 113,754 downwards.
GTCGGCCTCGGGGTGGAGGAAGGTGCGCGGTACGTCGAGGCCCGTCAGCAGCTCCCGCATCGTGGGCCGGCTGCCGCCGGCCAGCCGTACGGCGCTGCGGTACAGGGCGGTGCGCCCCGCCAGCCGCATGGTGGACCACCAGTGGTCGCCGGCCCGGTCGCGGACCTCGGCCCAGCCGCCGGCCAGGAACTCCTCCTCGGTGTACGAGGCGATGCCGCTGCTCCCGGCTGCGCCGGGGACGGGCGGCAGCGGGTCGAGGTTCGCGTCGGCCAGCACCAGGCGGGAGACCAGGCGCGGGTGCCTGGCGGCCAGGACGATGGCCACCGCGCCGCCCATGCTGTGCCCGACCACCTCGGCGTCCGCCACTCCGGCCGCGGCCAGGGCGGCGGCCACCGCGTCGGCGTGGTCCTCCAGCGCGTAGCCGAACCCGGCCGGGCGGTCGCTCAGCCCGTGGCCCATCAGGTCGACCAGCAGGGACCGGTGGCCGGCGAGCAGCGGGTGGTGCGCGATCTCGTTGAAGTACGCGGAGGTCGCGCCCAGTCCGTGCAGCCAGACCCGGACCGGCGCGCGGCCGGGGAACTCGGTCCAGCGGATCAGATCGCCCTCGGGGGTCACGGGAGTCGAGCGCACGGCCTGCCTTTCGCAGTGGACGGGCAGGCCATCCCAGCGCCCGCGGCCGGCTCCGTCAACCGGGTTTCGCCGTCCGGATTCCGGTGCGCGGCCGGGGCGCCGGGCCCCGCGGGCCCGTGCGGCGCGTCAGGAGAGCTTGCCGTCGTAGTCCGGGAGCTTGAAGGTCCGCTCGGCGTGGCCGCCGACCAGGTCGCCGGGCTTGTTCCCGATGTTGGCGATGATCGTGTAGCCGCGGGCCTCGATCTCGGCGCGCTTGGCGGTCTTGTAGGTGCTGACCTCCTCGAACAGGTCCGGCAGGTCCCGCACGTACAGGCCGGTGACCGGGTAGCCCACGGTCTTCAGGTTGTAGAGCGTGGGCGCGTGGACGATGCCGGGGCGGGCGGTCACGAAGAAGACGGCGGCACCGCGGGAGTGGGCGTACGCGACCAGGTCGCGCACCCGGGAGATGGCCGGGGTGGGCCAGGTCCAGAAGTAGTGGAAGTCCGTCTCCAGCGAGGAGTTGTCGATGTCGAGGACGATCGCCGGCTTCTCGCCCGCCGGGGAGGCGTCGAGGCGCTGCTGCACGTACGGGCGGGCGACGTCGACGACGGCGCCGACGTCGCGGAGCCAGGCGTTGTAGTCGATGCCGAGGATGGCCGCGTTGCCGCCGGGGGCACTGGCGAGCGGTGCGGCGGCGGCCACGGCCGGGGTCCTGGCGGGGGCCGGGGCGGCCTGGACGGGGGTGGCCGAGGCGATCAGGGCGGCGGCAGCGGCTGCCGCGGTGGCGGCGACGGCGGTCGTGCGGGCTCTCAACATGGCCTTGGGCATGGGGGGGTTGCTCCTTGGACGCGACGGCGGCCTGGCGGGGCCACCGCTGGACATGGCATGTTCACGCCCAAGATGGACCGGGCGCGCCCCCATGTCTACTGGTCAGTAGGAAATTGCCGGTGTCCGCCGCGTGAACCGGTGACCGCCCCGGCTCGCCGTCCGTTCAGCATTCCGTCCCACCGTCACCACCCGTGCAGGGTAGGGGCGTTCGCGACGCCGGGCGCCGTACGGGCCACGGTCGGTCCGCACGGGCCCCCCGCCCGTCGGTGGTGCGCCGGCACCGGCCCGTACCCGCCGCCGACCGCCCCCTCAGGGCCGGTACCGCAGCGGATGGTCCTCGGGCACCTCGACCACCGCGATCCGCACCCCGTCCGGGTCGGTGATCCACATCTCCACGAGCCCCCACGGCTCCCGCAGCGGGGGCCGCAGCACCTCGACGTCCCGGGCGCGCAGCTCCTCGTACGCGGCGGCGCAGTCGGCGACCTGGAGCCAGAGCCGCAGACCCGGCGCCGGGCCCTCGGCGGACCGCCCCGACACCTCCAGGAAGCCGCCGCCCAGGAAGTACACCGTGCCCCGCTCCTCGCCGGTGCCGAACTCGCGGTACACGGCGAGGCCGAGCGCCCCGCCGTAGAAGGCGCGGCTGCGGGCGGGGTCACGGGGCGTCAGCAGGATCCGGCTGCTCAGTACGTGCATGCGTCCTCAGCGTAGTGAGCGCAGCCGGGCGGTGACGGGAGCCCGGGGCACCAGGGTGAGTCCGGTGAACGGGCGGCCGACCGGGACCTCGGGTTCGATCCGGAACCGCCGGGCCAGCACGGCCAGCAGCAGCACCGCCTCCACCATCGCGAAGCGCGCGCCGAGGCAGGCGCGGGGGCCGCCGCCGAAGGGGAACCAGGCGCGTTCGTCGGCCTGGTCCTCACTGCCCGGCGTCCAGCGCTCGGGGCGGAAGGCGTCCGGGTCGGGGAACCAGCGCGCGTCCCGGTGCACCGACCACTGGCTGCACCAGACCGAGGTGTCCGCCGGCACCGGCCGGCCGCCGAGGGTGGCCCCCTCCCCCGCGATCGCCGTGATCAGCCAGATCGGCGGGTAGAGCCGCAGCGCCTCCTTGACCACCTGCCGGGTCCACGGGAGCCGTGCGTAGTCGTCGTGGCCGGGCAGCCGGTCGCCCAGCACCTCCGCCAGCTCCTCCTCCAGCCGCTCGCGCGCGGCGGGGTTCCGGGCGAGCAGCTGCCAGGTCCAGGTCAGCGTGGTGGAGGTGGTCTCGTGGCCGCCGATGTAGAGGGTGATGGACTCGTCGCGCAGCTCCTTCTCGGTGAGCGGCAGCCCCTGTTCGTCACGGGCCGCGAGGAGCCGGCTGAGCAGGTCCTCGCGCTCCTCGCCGGCCGCCGCGGCGGCCCGGTGGGCCGCGATCACGCGGGCGATCTCCTCGTCGAGCTGCGCCACCGCGGCGCGCATCCGGCGCCGGCCCGGGGTGGGGACCCAGGGCGGCAGGAAGACGGTGACGCCGCGGAGCTCGGCGCCGAGTTCGCGCTGGGCCACGGCCATCGCGCCGCCGATGGCCTCCTCGCGGCCGCCGGTCTCGGTGCCGAAGAGGGTGCGGACCGCGATGCGCTGGGTGAGGGCCGCCATCTCCTTCTGGACGTCGATCCGCGCCCCGTCGCGCCAGCCGCGGGCCACCGCGTCGGCGCAGTCGATCATCGTGGCGGCGTACGCCTTGACCTGGCGGGGCCGCACGGCGGGCTGCACCAGCGCCCGCTTGCGCCGCCAGTCGGCACCGGTGCTGAGCACCACGCCCTCGCCGAGCAGGTGGCGGAAGGCCCAGCCCAGCTCGGGGGGCCGGAAGGTGTCCTCGACCGCGCCCATCAGCTCCACGACGTGCTCCGGCCGGGACACCAGCAGGTTGCGCTGCGGTCCGAGGGCCCACGGGACCCAGTCGCCGTGCCGGTCGCGCAGGTCCTCGAAGAAGCCCAGCGGATCCCGCGCGAACGCCGGCAGGTTCCCCAACACCGGCCAGCCGCGCGGCCCTTGCCCCGTCCCGCTCACCACAGTCCCCGTCATGCGCGGCATGCTGCCACCCCGCCCCGGCGGACACCAGGGTGCGGACCGGCGGTGATCCGCAGCGGGGCCGGGGCCGCCGCGTCAGCCCCGGGAGAGGTGGTGCAGGCGGAGGGCGAGCTGCGTCTCCAGGGCCCGGGCCGGGCTGTTCCAGTCCTTGCCCAGGAGCCGGGCCACGCGGTCCAGGCGCTGGGTGACGGTGTTGATGTGCACGTGCAGGTGGTCCTTGGCGCGGGTGAGGCTGCCGCCCTGCTGGTAGTACGCGTCCAGGGTGCGCAGGAGTTCGGTGCCGCGGCTGCGGTCGTACGCGATGACGGGGCCCAGGACCCGCTCGACGTACCCGGTGAGGTCGGTGCGGTCGCCGAGGAGCACGCCGACGAACCCGAGGTCGGCCAGCGCCGCGCCGTCCCCGGTGCGGCCGAGGGTGTGCAGGGCCGTCAGGCAGCGGGTGGCCTCGGCGTAGGCGGTGGGGAAGTCCCGGGGGCCGGCGGCCGGTCCGGCCGAGCCGACCGTGACGGGGGTGCCGGTGGCCCGGCCCAGATCGGCGGCGAGGGTGGCGGCGAGCGGGCCGGGCTCGGTGCCGGGGACGACCAGGACGGCGTGGCCGCCGTGCGGGCCGGCCAGCCCGCCCAGGGCACGGGCATGCCGGGCCGCCTCGGTGGCCAGCCGGGAGCGGGCCTCCGGGGCGCAGTGGGCCAGCAGCACGCTGTGCGGCCGGGTGGTGTCGACGCCGAGCCGGCCTGCCCGCAGCGCGAGGCTGGAGACCTGCCGGGCGCCGGCGTCGGGGGCCAGGGTGAGCAGGTCGTCGAGGAGTTCGCCGCGCACCCGGTCCTCGGCCTCGGCGACGGAGCGCCGCATCAGCAGCAGCAGTGCGGTGACCAGGCCGGCCCGCTCGAAGAGCCGCCGGTCGGTGTCGGGCAGCTCCGCCCGCCCCGACAGGGCGATGGAGCCCAGCAGTTCGGGTCCGGCGAGCACGGCGCACACCCACACGCCGTCGACGGCCACGGCCCGGCCGGCCGCCCGGGAGGCGGCCACGCCGGCGGGCGGGGGTGCGGCCGCCGCCGGCCCGGTACGGGCCAGCTCGCTGCCGTCGGCGTCGTGCACGACCAGGGCACCCCCCAGGACCGCCGCGGTCTCCCGGGCCACGTCGCCGGCCTCGCCGCCGCGCAGCACCAGGTCGGTGAGCCGGTCGTGGGTGTCGGCGGCCCGGCTGATGGCCTGGTTGGCGGCGCCCAGCGAGACCAGCGCGCCGCGGGTCTCCTCCAGCAGCCGGGCGCCGTCGATGGCGATGGCCGCGTGGTCGGCGAGGGAGCCGAGCAGGGCGATGGCGTCCTGGGTGAACTCGCGTACCGTCCGGTCGGCGGCGAACAGCACCCCGATCACCCGGGTGCCCAGGCGCAGCGGGACGCCGAGGATGCCGCGCAGCCCCTCCTCCGCGACGCCGGTGTCGATGGCGGCCACGTGCCGGAAGCGGGTGTCGGTGCGGTAGTCGGTGCTCGCGTACGGGCGGGCGGTCTGCGCGACGAGGCCGCCGAGCCCGTCGCCCATGTTGAGCCGGAGCTGCTGGAAGGCGGCGGATACGGAGCCCTCGGTGACCCGCATGTACGTGTCCCCGGCGGCCGGGTCGTGCAGGGTCAGGTACGCGACGTCCGCGCGCAGCAGCGTACGGGCCCGCCGCACGATGGCGCGGAGCACGGCGTCCAGGTCGCGCAGCCCGGCCAGGTCCCCCGCGGTGTCGAAGAGGGCCTCCAGCTCGGCCTCGCGGCGGCGGTGCTGGCCGAGGGTGCGGTGGATGCCGCGGGCGGCGTCGGTGGCCCCGGCGATGAACGCCAGCTCCTCCGGGGTGGCCCCGGCGGCGCGGGCCGCCTCGGCCACCCTGCCGAGTTCCTCGGCCGTACCGCCCTGGGCGAGCAGGTCGAGCAGCAGCCGGGCCGCGTGGGCGGCCCGGCCGCCGCCGGCGGGGGCTTCGTGCTGAGAGCTGTGCATGGTCCGGATGGTAGGACGCCCGGCCGTCAGACCCGCTCGGCGGCCGGGGCGGAGACCGGTGCGGCACCGGCGTCGGCGAGCGCCCGGCCCCTGGTCTCGCGGGCCAGGACCACGGTGAGGGTGGTGACCAGGGCGGCGAGGCAGAGGTAGACGGAGACCGGGGTGGCGGAGCCGTAGTCCTTCAGCAGCTCGACGGCGATGATCGGGGCGAGCGCCCCGGCGACGATCGAGGCCAGCTGCGAGCCGATCGAGGCGCCCGAGTAGCGCACCCGGGTGTCGAACAGCTCGGTGACGAAGGCGGCCTGGGGCCCGTACATCGCGCCGTGCAGCAGCAGGCCCGCGGTCACGGCGAGCGCGATGACCGGGAACGACTCGGTGTCGAGCAGCGCGAAGAAGGCGAAGGCCCATGCCGCCATGCCCACGGAGCCGATCAGGATGACCGGGCGGCGGCCGATCCGGTCGGAGAGCGCGCCCCAGGCGGGGATCGTGACGAAGTGGACGGCGGAGCCGATGAGGACGGAGTTGAGCGCGGCGCTCTTGGGCAGGCCGAGGTGGACGGTGACGTACACGAGGAGGAAGGAGGTCAGCACGTAGTACGAGATGTTCTCGCCGAACCGGGCACCGATGGCGGTGAGCACCTCGCGCCAGGACTTCCGGAAGACCTGGACTACGGGCGCCCGGTCCTTGACGCCCCCGGCCGCGGCGGCCTCGGCCCGGGCCTGCGCCTCCAGGAAGAGCGGTGACTCGGCGACCGAGAGCCGGATCCACAGGCCGACGACCACCAGCAGACCGGAGAGCAGGAACGGTATCCGCCAGCCCCAGGCGAGGAACGCCTCCTCGGACTGGACGGCGGCGAGGAGCGCGAGCACGCCGGTGGCGAGCAGGTTGCCGCCGGGCGCGCCGGCCTGCGGCCAGGAGGCCCAGAACCCGCGGTTCCGGTCCCCGCCGTGCTCGGCCACGATGAGGACGGCGCCGCCCCACTCGCCGCCGAGGGCGAACCCCTGCACCAGCCGCAGCACGGTGAGCAGCACGGGCGCGGCGGAGCCGATGGTGGCGTGGGTGGGCAGCAGCCCCATGGCGAACGTCGAGCCGCCCATCAGCAGCAGGCTGATCACCAGCAGCTTCTTGCGCCCGAGCCGGTCCCCGAAGTGGCCGAAGACGATCCCGCCGAGCGGCCGCGCGAGGAAGCCGATGGCATAGGTGACGAAGGCGATGAGGGTGCCGGTGAGCGGGTCGGCGGCGGGGAAGAAGAGGGTGTTGAACACCAGCGCGGCGGCGGAGCCGTAGAGGAAGAAGTCGTACCACTCGATGGTGGTCCCGATCAGGCTGGCACCGACGATGCGCCTGATGGAGCCGGGGGGTGTTGCAGCGGTTGCCTTGGCGGCCATAGTCACCACTTCCGAGCGGGTTCCGGGGGGACGAGTCGTGTCGCCACACCGTAGAAGCGCCCGGCCCACCCGCGTATGTGGCGGACCCCCACAGTTGAACCCCCCAGCACCCCCACAACCACCACACCGAGCTCCGCCGAGCTGGCCGAAAAGCACCCTCCCGCCCCATGGATGCGGACAGTTACGGTTCACTCACTGGCCACAAACGTGTGTCACGTCACAGCACCAACCGATCGACTGGACACGGCTGCCCGGAAGCCGACGCCGGCGGCCGCGGGTCCGGGGGGACTCCACATGCACGAAATGCCCAAGGGGGCCAACGTCGCGCTCTCCGCACTCACCGAGCAGCCGGGCGCGGTGGTCGCCGGCCTCAGTTGGAGCAGCGCCTCGGGAGACGGCGACGCGGACGTCTCGGTGATCCTGCTCGACGAGAACGGCAAGGTCCGCGACGACGGCGACTTCTACTTCTACAACCAGCCCGCGGCGAAGGACGGCAGCGTCCAACTGCTCGGCAAGGTCCCCACCCCCGACGGCAGCGAGGACCGCATCAGTCTCGACCTCACGGCCGTCGCGCCGGACGTGGCACGCATCGTCGTGGCGGCCAGCCGGTACGGCGGTGCCCGCTTCGGCGACCTGGCCGACCTCCGGCTGACGCTCTCCGACGGGTCGGGCGAGGCGCTCCTCGGCTTCTCGATCCCGGACGCGGGTGCCGAGACGGCGTTCATCTTCGGAGAGCTCTACCGGCGCGCCGCGGAATGGAAGTTCCGGGCCGTGGGCCAGGGCTACGACTCCGGACTCGCCGGGCTCGCCACCGACTTCGGCATCGCGGTCGTCGACGACGAGGAGGAGGCGGATGCGGCTGAGGCCGCGGACGGGGCAGGCTCCGGGGACGGTTCGGCCGGGTCCTCCGCAAGCCCCGGGACCGCTTCGTCCGGGGCCGGCGGGCCGGGCACCGGCGGTGGGCCCGTCATCGGCACGGCCGTCGTCGCCGCGGGAGTCGTCGGCGCCGGCGCGGCCCTCGCGGGCGCCGGCAGCGCGGGGGCGGTCGCCTCGGGTGCTGCCGTCGCCGGTGCGGCCGTGGTCGGCGCGGCCGTCGCCGCTCCCGGTGGGCCGGACGCTCCCCTGGTTCCCGCCCAGGCGGGGCCCGGCGACTCGACCGCTCCGGCCCGCCCCCGGGCCGTCCGCACGGCCAAGAAGAAGATCACCGTCCCGCGGGCCGCCAAGAAGTCCCTGGCGGAGAACGAGTCATGGAGGCCCGCCCGCCTGTTCCCCCTGCCGCACACCAAGAGCGACCGGGAACGTGAGGCCCGGGCCACGTCCGTCCTGCTGTCCGTCATGGCCGAGGTACCCGAGTTCGGACGTCGGCTCACCGCCGGTTTCGGCGCCCCCGCCGGCCGCATGCAGACGTTCACCGAGGTCTCCCTGCCGCACGGCGAGTCTCCCCGCAGGCCGGACGGCGTGATCCGGGTGGAGCGGGCCGGCAAGCTGTGGACGGCACTCGTGGAGACGAAGACCAACGGCAACCCGCTCAAGGACGAGCAGGTCCAGGACTACATGGACATCGCCGCCCGGCGCGGCTACGAAGCGGTGATCACGCTCTCCAACGACGTCGCGCTCGAGGGCAGTCCCCTCGTCACCGTGAAGCTCGACGGCCGGCGCAAGCACAAGGTCGGGCTCTGGCACCTCTCATGGGCGGAGGTCGCACAGCACGCGCAGTTGCTCATCCGGCACGAGGGCGTGGGCAACGCCGCCCACGCCTGGCTGCTGCAGGAGCTGCTGCACTACCTGCACCATGAGAACTCCGGCTGCCACGGTTTCCAGAACATGGGCCCGTCCTGGGTTCCGGTGCGCACCGGCATCGAGACCGAGACGCTGTCCGCCGGCGACCCGCGCGCCGCCGAGGTGGTGGAGAGCTGGGAGCGCCTGGTCCGCCAGCTGTGCCTACGGCTCGGCGGAGAGCTCGGCCAGAAGGCACTGCCGGTACAGCGGGCGCGCCGGGGCGGCGACCCGCAGGCGCGCCGGGCGGAGGCAGCGGACACGCTGTGCTTCGAGGGCCGGCTGTCGGCCGAGATCCGGGTGGACGGCTCACCCGGGATCCTGGGGCTGACCGCCGATCTTCGGACCGGCAAGCTCCGTACGTCCATGGACGTGCCGGCGCCGGAGGGCGGCTACCCCCTCACGACCGCGAAGCGGCTCGTCCGGGTCCTGGCCGAGGCCCCGGCCGACCTGCACGTGGAGACACTGGTCGAGGCCAACAACGGTCCGCGCGGCACCCTGGAACGGTTGCGGCCGGAACCGGGCGACCTGCTCCCCCGGGACGGCGCACCGATCACCGGCTTCCGCCTCTCGCTGTTCAAGGGGATGGGCGGGGCGCGGGGGAACACCGAGTCGGGCTTCATCAGGAGCGTCGGCGAGTCGGTCGACCGCTTCTACACGACGGTGGTCGTCCACCTCGCCCAGCTGCAAAGGCGGAGCCGGGCCTGACCCGAGTGAGAGCCTGCCGCGGGCCGCCCCGGGACAGGCTCCGATGGGTGGGTGGGTGGGACGGGGCAGGGTTCGGTGACGGCCTGCCGACGGGAGCGCGAGGGGACGGGCCGGGCGGCGGGGCTGAGGCCGCCCGTGGCCGGATCGGGTCTTGTGGGGTTCATCCGGTGGCCACCGGGTCAACTCCGTTGGAACATCTGGGCGATTCACTGGGCATCTACCTTCCGTGTCGCTCCCGTCCCCCACCGAAAGGTTCGGCATGCCCAGTCGGAAGGCCACCACAGCGGCCCTCGTCGGCACCGTCGCCTCGGCCGCCCTGGCCGCCACCGCCCTCACCGCCTTCGCCCCCTCGGCGGCGGCGGCCGGCACCACCTTCACCGCCACCGCCGACGCCTCCGTCGACAGCCTGAACGCCGGCACCAACTACGGCACCGCCCAGCAGCTCGGCGTCGACAACAGCCCGGTCAAGCAGACCCTGCTCCGGTTCGACGTCTCCGGCATCACCCAGCCGGTCACCCGCGCCACGCTCCGCGTCCACGTCGACGACGTCTCCGGTGCCGAGAGCAGCAGCGGCGGAACGTTCCGCGCGATGTCGAACACCAGCTGGTCCGAGACCTCCGTGACGTACAACAACAGGCCGTCCATCAGCGGCGCCACCCTCGGGACCCTGGGCGCGGTCGCCCGCAACACCTGGTACGAGGTCGACGTCACCTCGTACGTCACCGGCAACGGCACCTTCGGCATCGGCGTCACCTCGTCGAGCAGCAACGGCGCGGACTACGACTCCCGCGAGACCGGCACCACCGCACCGCAGCTGGTGGTCGAGACCGGCAGCACGCCCACGCCCAGCCCCAGCACCACCCCGCCCACCGGCGACCCGGTGCTCGTCGGGGCCGGTGACATCGCCACCACGGGCTCCGGCGACAGCGTGACGGCGAACCTGCTGGACAACATATCCGGCACCGTCTTCACCACCGGCGACAACGCCTACCCGAACGGCACCGCCTCGGACTTCTCCACCTACTACGAGCCGACGTGGGGCCGGCACAAGGCCCGCACCCGTCCGGTCCCGGGCAACCACGACTACCACACCTCCGGCGCCTCGGGATACTTCGGCTACTTCGGCGCCAACGCCGGTCCCTCGGGCCGCGGTTACTACTCGTACGACCTGGGCGCCTGGCACGTGGTCGCCCTCAACTCCGAGGTCTCCATGAGCGCGGGCTCCGCCCAGGAGCAGTGGCTGCGCGCCGACCTCGCCGCGAGCACCAAGCAGTGCACGGTGGCCCTCTGGCACAAGCCGCGCTGGACGTCGAGTTCCAGCCATGCCGGCGACCCCTCGACGGGCCCGCTGGTCCAGGCGCTGTACGACCACAACGCCGAGGTCATCCTGACCGGCCACAACCACCAGTACGAGCGCTTCGCCCCGCAGGACCCGAGCGGCCGGCTGGACACCGCGCGCGGCCTGCGCCAGTTCGTCGCCGGCATGGGCGGCGCGAGCCTCTACGGCTTCGGCACCATCCAGCCCAACAGCGAGGCCCGCAACAACGACACCTTCGGCGTCCTGAAGCTGACCCTGCACGCCAACAGCTACGACTGGCAGTTCGTCCCGCAGGCCGGCAAGACCTACAACGACAGCGGCTCCGGCACCTGCCACTGACGCACCCGCTCCGGCCGGATGCCGCCCGCGCCACCCGCTCCCCGGCGGGGCGGGCGGCATCCGCCCCCGTACCCGGAGGTCGCAACCCCCGTGTATCTCTCCACGATCGGCAGGACGGACCTGCCGTCCGACGCCCCGGGACCGGGCCGCCGCCGCGGCCGGTGGAAGGTGGTCGGCGGCAACGTCGTCGCCCTCGGCGGCGTCAGCCTGATCACCGACGTCTCCGCCGAGATGGTCACCGCCGTCCTGCCGCTGTACCTCGTCCTCGGACTGGGGCTCAGCCCCGCGGCGTACGGCCTGCTCGACGGCCTCAACACCGGGGCCACGGCGCTGCTCAGGGTCGCCGGCGGCTACGTCGCCGACCGCGTCAGCCGGCGCAAGGCCGTCGCCGGGGCGGGGTACGGGCTGTCGGCCGCCGCCAAACTCGGGCTGGTGGCGGCGGGGAGCTCCGTGCCGGCGCTGGGCCTCGTCCTGGCCGCCGACCGGGCGGGCAAGGGGCTGCGGACGGCTCCCCGCGACGCCCTGATCACCCTGTCCGCACCCGGTCATGCGCTGGGCCGGGCCTTCGGGGTGCACCGCGCGATGGACAGTGTCGGCGCCTTCCTCGGGCCGCTCGCGGCGCTGGCCGTGCTCACGGTCACGGCCGTCGGCCGGCCGGCCGACGCCCGGTCCTTCGACGCGGTCTTCGTGACCAGCTTCTGCGTGGCGGCGCTCGGCGTGCTGGTCCTCGTCCTCTTCGTACGGGACCGCCGGCAGCCGCGCCCGCCGGCGGGTGCCGTCTCGCCGCGCGCCGTGGGACGGCTGCTGCGCGAGGCCCCGGTGCGGCGCCTGGTGGGCGCCTCGTGCCTCCTCGGACTGGCCACGGTCGGCGACGGCTTCGTCTACCTGCTGCTCCAGCGGCGCGAGTCGCTGTCCCTCGGCTGGTTCCCGCTGCTGGCCGTCGGAACGAGCCTGTCGTACCTGCTCCTGGCGGCCCCCCTCGGCGTGCTGGCCGACCGGATCGGGCGGCTCCCGGTGCTGCTCGGCGGGTACGGCGTACTGGCCGCGGTCTACCTGCTGCTGCACGGCCCGCTGGGCGGCCCGGCGCTGGTCGTCACCGTCCTCGTCCTGTACGGCCTCTTCTACGCCGCCACCGAGGGCGTCCTGATGGCGCTGGCCGGCCCGGTCCTGCCGGAACGGCTGCGGACCACGGGCATCGCGCTGGTGCAGAGCGGCCAGGCGCTGGCCTACCTCGGCTCCTCGGTGCTGTTCGGCCTGGCCTGGCAGGCGTGGGGCGGCGCGGCCGCGAGCCGCGGCGCCGCCGTCGCCGTGGTCCTCACCGATGTGCTGACGGCGTTCCTCCTCGGTTCCCGGGCCTTCCCGGGCGCCCTCCGCCCCCGGACCGGAGCTCCCGGATCCCCCGGTGGCGCCCCCGATGCCCGGACCCCGGGTGAAAGGACCGGTTCCCCTTCATGAACGGCACGAACGGCACGCACGGCACACAGGGCATGAACGGCCTCACCCGGCGCTCCCGGATCCTGCTCACCGTGGCCGCCGCCGTCGTACTGGCGGCCCTGGCGGCCACCACCGTGGTGCTCGCCCGCCAGGACGCGGCGGCCGGGCCGCCCGCGGGCGCCACCGCCGCCGGAGCCCCCGCGGGCGGGCCCCGGCAGCCCGGCGCCGGGCTGCGCGTGCTGAGCAACGGGCTGCTGTCCACCGTCTCCCTGACCGACCCGAAGGGGCCGCGCACCGTCACGGAGCTGCGCTGCGACCGCGCGTACACGGCCGGCGGCACCACCGCCTGCCTCACCCCCGCGGGCGCCCTCAGCGCCCCGAGGCTGCTGGTCCTCGACGAGGACCTGCGCACCCGGCGCACGGTCTCCCTGACCGGCCTGCCCAACCGCACCCGGGTCTCCCCCGACGGACGGCTGGTCGCCTGGACCACGTTCGTCGGCGGCGACTCGTACGCCGGCGGCGGCTTCTCGACCAGGACCGGCATCCTCGACACGCGGACGGGACGGCTGGAGTCCTCCCTGGAGGACTTCGCCGTCTTCCGGGAGGGACGCCGGTACCGGGCCGCGGACGTCAACGTCTGGGGCGTCACCTTCGCCGCCGACGGCAACCGCTTCTACGCGACCGTGTCCAGCGCCGGCACCCGGTCCCTGGTGGAAGGGGACCTGGCGGCCAGGACCCTGCGCACCCTCGCGGACAACGTGGAGTGCCCGTCGCTGTCGCCCGACGGCAGGCGGTTGGCCTTCAAGCAGGCCGTCGGCGGCGACCCGGCCAAGGGCTGGCGCCTGTCCGTCCTCGACCTCGCGACCCTGCGCCGCACGGAGCTGGCGGAGACCCGGACGGTGGACGACCAGGCGGCCTGGCTCGACGGCGCCACCGTCGCGTACGCCCTCCAGCGCGGCGACGGCACCAACGACGTCTGGTCCGTCCCCGCGGACGGCACCGGCAGGCCGCGCGTCCTGGTCCCCGGAGCCGCCTCCCCCGCCGTCCTGCCGGCCTCCGGCTGAGACGTACGGGCCCTCAGCTCCGCGGGCCGCCCAGCAGGTCCACCAGCTCCGCCCGGTGCAGGTCGGCGATGGGGGCCAGCAGGTCGGGGTGGCGCAGGAGGGCGGCGGCCCGGCGGTCGTCCTCCCCGGGCCTGGCCAGGCGGCGGAAGTCGGCCGGCACCGGCCCGGAGTGCACCGAGCCCGAGACGGTCAGGACGGCGGCCTCGGCGAGGCCGGGCGTGCTCAGCAGGCAGGCGGCCCAGCTCGCCACCACCTCGTCGACCCAGGTGCGCCAGGCCTGCCGGCCGTGCTCGTGGGCGTGCGCGTCGGCACCGGTGATCCAGTCGAGCTTCGCCGCACCCCCGGGGCCCGTCAGCGCCAGCAGCTGGACGTCGAACTCGCTGGGGTAGCGCAGCCACGCGGCGACCGTCACCGCCTGGCGCGCCTGGGCCTCGGCGAGGCTCCGCTGGAAGGCGCCGCGTGCGGAGGGGAAAGCGCTGGTCAGCCACTGCGTGGTGGCGGCGATCAGCGGGGAGAGGGGCAGTTCCGCAGGCATCGTGGCCGTCCCGGGCTCGAAAATCTGCCGTTCCCCACTTTATCCGGAGGGGAAGCGGGAAGCCGCGCCAGTGACCGCAGCAAGGCTGCCCCGTACCGACAGGAGACAGTGACATGGGACACGGCGGCAACATCATCGAGGAGCTCATCGCCGACCACCGGGAGGTCGAGGAGTTCTTCGCGAGGATCGAGGAACTGCCGTCCGGCGACGAGCGCCGCAAGCACCTCGCGGACCAGGCGACCATCGAGCTGGTGCGCCACTCGGTCGCCGAGGAGGCGTACCTGTACCCGGCCGTGCGCGAGCACGTCACGGACGGCGAGGGACTGGCCGACCGGGAGCTGGAGGACCACGCCACCGTCGAGCGGCTGATGAAGCAGCTGGAGGGCTGCGAGGCGGGCGACCCCGAGTTCGACCACCTGGTGGGGCGGCTGATGACGGAGGTGCGGGACCACATCGCCGACGAGGAGTCCAACCTCTTCCCCCGGCTCCGGAGCCAGTGCCCGGACGACTTCCTGGACAAGCTCGGCGACAAGGCCCGCCAGGCCAAGAAGACGGCCCCGACCCGGCCGCACCCCTCCACTCCCGACAAGCCGCCGGCCAACAAGCTCCTCGCGCCGGGCATCGGCCTGGTCGACCGCCTCCGCGACCGGATGACCGGCCGCGGCAAGGACTAGGAGCGGGCGAGGACCGGGCGGCCGGGACCGGCCCGGCCCTCCGGGGGCACGCGACGCCCGGGGCGGCGGACCGTCATCCGCCGCCCCGGGCGCCCGGCGTCCCGCCGCCGGGGCCGCGCGTCGCCCCACGGCCCCGGCGCAGGCGGTCGAGGGGACCCCAGTCGCCGTTGTGGCGCGCCACCTCCCGGACGGCCTCGTCGATCACCCGCTCGTCGATCCAGCCCAGCGGTTCGACGTCCCGGACCAGGGGTTCGTTGTCGGGTCCGCGGCCCGTCTCGGTGCCGCGCAGGAGCCACGGGCGCACCCGGCGGTCCCTGACGCGCGGCAGGTGCGCGTAGTCGTAGAGCCGGCGCGCCACCCAGGTGCGCAGGGGCCGGTCGCCCCACCAGGGTTCGGCGTCCAGCAGGCTGGCGGACAGGCCGGGCAGCGCGACCCCGGTCAGGTCGTCACGGCTGCTCACCGTCGGCAGGTCCACGGCGGGGCCCATCGACCACCGTACGTAGAGCCCGCGTCCGGCGGCCAGCAGTCCCACCAGCTCGTCCAGCGAGCCGATCGAGGCCATCCGTGCCCTGTCGTCCACACCGCGCCGGTACCCGGAAGCCGGGCCTTCACGCGCCGGGCTCCGCGGCGCGGGCGGACCGTGCTCGGGGCGCGGGCGGACCGTGCTCGGGAGGCGCGGGCGGACCGTGCTCGGGGGCAAGGGCGGGCCGTGCCCGGGGCGCGGGCGGGCCGGTCAGGTGGCCGTCCAGCCGCCGTCCAGGGCGAGGGAGGTGCCGTTGACGTGGCCGGTGTGCGGTCCGCAGAGCCAGAGGACGGCGGCGGCCACCTCTTCGGGCTCGATGAGCCGCTTGACCGGCGAGCGGGCCAGCAGCACCTGCGCGAGCACCTCCTCGGCGGGCAGCCCGTGGGCGGCAGCCTGGTCGCGCAGCTGGCCCTCGACGAGCGGGGTGCGGACGTAGCCGGGGCTGACGCAGTTGCTGGTCACGCCGTGCGGGGCGGCCTCGACGGCGAGGACCTTGCTGAGGCCTTCGAGCGCGTGCTTGGCGGCGACGTACGCCGACTTGTACGCGCTGGCCCGCAGTCCGTGGACGCTGGAGATGTTGACGACGCGGCCCCAGCCGCGTGCGTACATGTGCGGCAGGGTGTGGCGCATCAGCAGGAACGGCGCGGTGACCATGACCTGCTGGATGCGGGCGAAGCGCTCGGGCGGGAAGGTGTGCAGCGGCGCGACGTGCTGCAGGCCGGCGTTGTTGACGAGGACGTCGACCGCCGCCGGGAGGCCCTCGACGGCGGCCGGGTCGGCCAGGTCGGCCACGTGGGCGGTGCCGCCGACGGCGTCGGCGACCGCCTTGGCCGCGTCGGCGTCGAGGTCGGTCACGTGGACGGCGGCGCCGGCGGCCGCGAGCGCGTGGGCGCAGGCCCGGCCGATGCCGCCGCCGCCTCCGGTGACCAGCGCGGTGCGGCCGGACAGCGGCGGGGGCGCGGAGTGCGGTGCGTTCGTCATGACCGGGAATCTAGGCGCGGCTCCGGGGACCCTCCATGTGCACGGGGCCCACACTGACGGGCCGCGCCATGGCGGCCGGCACCACCCGGTCCCGCAGGCGCCCCGGCAGCGTGGGACGCGTCACGCCCGGGCGGAAGATCGTATTCCCTGCTTAGGGTGTGGCCCGTGACGAGACACCTGAACTTCGAACGGCTGCACAACTTCCGCGACTTGGGCGGCTACCGCACCGCCGACGGGCGGGCCGTCCGCTGGGGGCGGCTGTACCGGGCCGATTCCCTGGGCAAGCTGGCCGGCGCGGACTGGGAGCGGTTCCGGGAGCTGGGCATCCGTACCGTGATCGACCTGCGCTACCCCTGGGAGATCGCGTCCCGCGGCCGGGTGCCGGAGGCCGAGGGCCTGGCGTACGTGAACCTGAGCATCGAGCACCGGCCGTACGACCAGGCGGAGATCGACCCGGAGCTGGACCCCTGGCGCTACCTGGCCGACCGGTACGCCGAGGTGGCCCTGGACGGGGCGGCGGAGCTGCGCGACGCGCTGGAGGTCATCGCGGAGGGCGAGGACCCGCAGGTGTTCCACTGCGCGTCCGGGAAGGACCGCACCGGCCTGCTGGCGGCCCTGGTGCTGGTGCTGCTCGGCGTCGACGAGGACACCGTGGCGGCCGACTTCGCGCTCACCGAACTGGCCACGGAGCGGCTGCTGGCCGACTGGCACGCGGCCCACCCGGGCCGGGAGATGCGCTGGCCGGGGTACGGGCGGGCGCCGGAGCGGGTGATCCGGCTGTTCCTGGCGGACCTGGCGGCGACGTACGGCTCGGCCCACGCGTACGCCACCGGCCACCTGGGCGTGGACGAGGAGCTGCTCGGGCGCCTGCGCGACCGCCTGCTGGAGCCCGCCGCCTGACCGTGCGGCGCCGCGCCGTCGCCGGGGCCCCGGGGCGGTGGCGGGAAAAACGGCGGCGCGGAGGCGCGTAAGAGATCAACCTTGGCCTGAACGCGGCGGGAAAACAAGGCTCTTCCCTAACTGGGCATGTACGTGACATCTTGCGTCCGCCCCTTTATTCACCTGGCCCGATGGCGCCACCAGCCCCATCGGACCCTCGGAGGACGCATTGACTCCCCACATATCCCGACGACTGCGCCGCACCGCGGTCGCGGTCGCCGCGCTCAGTGCCGCCGCCGTGTTCGTGACCCCCTCGGGGATCGCCAACGCAGCACCCACGTCGGACACTCCGCGCGCCCAGGCAACGCCCACCTCTTCCGCCCGCACCGCAGCGAAGGCCGCCGTCGCCGGCTGGGCCGCGGGCACCCGTGCCTACCTGGTCATCACCACGCCGGGTGACACCACGGCCGTCCGGACCGCCGTCGCGAACAACGGCGGTTCGGTCTTCGCCTCCTACGACGCCATCGGCGTCATCGTGGCGCACTCGACCTCGTCGACGTTCGCCTCGGCCATGCGCTCGGTCTCCGGCGTCCAGCAGGTGGGTGCGACCCGTACCTCCGACGTCCCGGCCGACGCGTACAACCCGGCCATCCCGACCGCGCCCGCCCAGACGCCGACCACGCTGACGGAGTCGAACCGCTGGGACATGACCCAGATCAAGGCCGACCAGGCCTGGGCCGTGACCACCGGCTCGGCCTCGGTCAAGGTCGGCGTGCTCGACACCGGCGTGGACGACCTGCACCAGGACATCGCGCCCAACTTCAACGCGGCGGACTCGGCCTCCTGCGCCTACGGCAAGGCCGACACCCGGACCGGCGCCTGGCGTGACGTGGACACCCACGGCACGCACGTGGCCGGCACCATCGCCGCCGCCAAGAACGGCAAGGGCGTCATCGGCGTCGCGCCGGGCGTGAAGATCTCCTCGGTGCGCATCGCGGAGCCCGGTTCGACCCTCTTCTTCGCCGAGAACACCATCTGCGGCTTCATGTGGGCGGGCGACCACGGCTTCAAGGTCACCAACAACAGCTACTACACCGACCCGTGGCAGTTCAACTGCCCGGACAACCTGGACCAGGCGGCCATCATCGAGGGCGTCAGGCGCGCCCAGGCCTACGCCGAGGGCAAGGGTTCGCTCCAGGTCGCCGCGGCCGGCAACTCGAACATCGACCTGGCCAACAAGACCACGGACACCGAGAGCCCGAACGACTCGACGCCGGTCACCCGCACCATCACCAACGCCTGCCTCGACATCCCGACCGAGCTGCCGGGCGTCGTGACGGTCGCGGCGATGGGCCAGGGCAACGTCAAGGCCTCGTACTCGAACTTCGGCCGTGACGTCATCGACATCGCGGCCCCGGGCGGCGACGGCGCGTCCGGCGTGTACTCGACCCTGCCGGGCGGCAAGTACGGCAGCAAGAACGGTACGTCGATGGCCTCGCCGCACGTCGCGGGCGTGGCGGCGCTGCTCGCCAGCGTCAACCCGACGTACACCCCCGCCGACCTGCGCAACGCGCTGGCGACCCAGGCCAACGACACGGCCTGCCCGTCCGACAGCCGCTGCACCGGCACCGCCGCGAAGAACGGCTTCTTCGGCGAGGGCCAGACCGACGCCCTGAAGGCCGTCGGCGCGACCCCGCCGCCCGGCAAGTTCTTCGAGACCACCACCGACGTCACCGTCAACGACAACGCGACGGTGGAGAGCCCCCTGACGGTCTCCGGCGTGACGGGCAACGCCCCGGCCACGCTGAAGGTCGGCGTGGACGTCAAGCACACCTACCGCGGTGACCTGGTGATCTCGCTGGTGGCCCCGGACGGCTCGGTCTACCTGCTGGAGGACTTCGCCAACAACGACGGCACCGACAACGTGCTCAAGACCTACACGGTCAACGCCTCGTCCGAGGTGGCCAACGGCACGTGGAAGCTGCGCGTCCAGGACATCGCCAGCCAGGACGTCGGCAGGATCGACGCCTGGAACCTGACCTTCTAGGTCACGGCGCTTCCAGGTCACGGCGGGACACGCACCCGGACCACCCGCACCACCACCCGGTCCCGGACGGCTCGACAGCCGTCCGGGACCGGCGCGTTCGGCGGCGGGGCGGCCGCACCCCGTGAGTGCGACAGGCCGTCAGGAGCGCTTGGCGTACTCGCCGAAGCCCGTCCAGTCGACGGCCACACAGGGCTCGTCGCCCAGCACCCAGGCGTCGTGGCCCGGGTCTACGATCATGAAGTCACCGGCGCCGTACTCCGTCGACTCCCCGTCGTCCATGACCACCTTCATCCGCCCGCTGACGATGTAGCCGGTGTGCGCGGACTGGCAACTCTCCGTCCCCGCGATGGGCTTGATGTGCTTCGACCACTGCCAGCCCGGTTCGAAGACGGCCCGTCCGACGGGCCCCTTGGGGGTGTTGATCACGTCGAGCCTGCCGCTGCTCTCCTCGAACGGGCGGGTCTCGTCGGGGGAGTCGAAGTTCCTCTGCAGGATTCCAGCCATGGCCTACCGCCTCCCGGCGGGACGAACGGCCCCCGAGTCCACTTCCAGGTTACGCCGCTCCCCCGCCCCCGGGCCCCCCGGACCCGGGCGCCCGCCGGACGGCCACCACCCGCACCGCCGCGTGCCGGGCGGTGCCCGTGCGGGCCAGCGCCACCAGCCCCGGCGCGGTGCCGGCGTACGCCTCGCCGTCCCCGGTACGGGCCCGCTCCCCGGCACCCGCGGCGGTCAGGAACGGCGCGGCCTGGGCCGCCGGGCCCGCGCCCAGGGGCTCGGTCAGCACCCGCCGCCCGTCGGGCAGCTCCACGGCCAGCGCCTTGGGCAGCGAGGCCGCCCCGGTGTAGCCCACCACCGGCAGCTCGGCGCTCTCGGAGTGCCGCAGGCACCGCCAGTCCGCCGCGTCCGGCCGGTACGGGGAGTCCTCCGGCTTGGCGAGAACGCCCTCGATGCCCTGGTCGCGCAGCGCCTCGTACCAGATCAGCGCGGTCTCGTGGTCGTCCGTGGCGGGCACCGGCTGGAGCGGGGGCACCGGCTCCCCGAGCACGTCCAGCAGCAGCCCGCGGCGCTCCGCGTAGCCCAGGGCCCGGACGTCGCCGTGGACGGGGTGGGCGAGCAGGTCGAAGACGGCGTACGAGGCGGGCAGCGTCCGGGCCAGCTCGCGGGCCCGCCCGGGGCTCGCCCCGGCCCGTGCGTGCACGGCGCCCGGGTCCAGGCAGCCGTCGCGCCAGATCACCGCCACCCCGTCGACGACCGTGCCGGGCGGCAGCCGGCGGGCGGCGTGCACCAGGTCCGGCCAGAGCGCGGTGACGGTCCGCCCGGTGCCGGTGTGCAGCCGTACCGCGCCCTCGTCCCGGAAGAGCAGGGTGCGCTGGCCGTCGAACTCCGGCTCGAACCACCACCCCGGGCCGCCGGGCAGGTCGGGAACGGTCTGGGCCCGGAGCGGGCGCACGGGGAACTCCATGTGCCCAGCATCTGGATCTTGGGCGCGAGCGCCACCCCGACGGGCCGGAAGTGGCGCGATCAGCCCTGGCCCGGGAGCCCGATGGCCTAGGCCGAATCCGGCACACGCGGGCCCTCGGACTCCCGGGGCCCGGGTCGATGTCGGGACCGGCGGTCAGTCCAGCGGGCTGCCGGTCCCCGCGGCCGCGACCGGCGCGCCGGCCAGGTCGGCCGGGAGCGGGGCGGTGACCGTGAACAGAGCACCCTCCGGGTCCCGCAGGGTGATCCAGTTGTGGGTGCCGTCGGCGCGCACGGGGGTGACCGCGGTCCCGCCGAGGAGCGTGGCGGTGTCGATGGCCCGGGACAGCTCGGGCACCCGGAAGTGCACGTGCCAGCGCGGCCTGACCTGCGGGTCCGGCGCCTCGTCGACGGCGCCGCCGCGGATCCGGGCCACGGCACCCGTCCCGTGGCGCAGCACCACGTGGTCGCTCTCGTACGAGACCTCGCAGCAGCCCTCGCGGCCGCTGGCCCAGTCGAGGACCTCGGCGTAGAAGATCGCCGCGGCGAAGGCGTCCCGGGTGTAGAGCTCCAGGCAGGCGGGGGCGCGGCTGCGGCCGACGGCCCAGTCCCTGATCACCCGGCCCTGCCAGATGCCGAAGATCGCGCCGTCCCGGTCGGCGGCGAGGGCCGCGCGGCCCAGGCCGAAGGAGAGCGGGCCCACGGCGACCGTGGCGCTGCGCTCGCGAATCTTTGCGGCCGTCGCGTCGGCGTCCGCCACGGCGAAGTACGGGATCCAGGCCACCGAGACCGCGAAGCTCTCGGCGAGCGCCCCGATGCCCGCCACGGGCGCCCCGTTCACGAAGGCCACGCTGAACGCGTCCCCGAGGCGGCCTGGGCGGAAGTGCCACCCCAGGACCGCTCCGTAGAAGTGCTGGGCCGCCTCCAGGTCACGCGCGGTGAGGCTGACCCAGCACGGCGCACCGAAGACGTCCTCGCTCGACGTCGGCACGACTGTCACCCCCATCCGGCGCTGTCGGGTTGCTACTGCCAACGCTACCCCCGCCTGGCGCCGTCACACGGGAGGCCGGGTCCCGGCGGGGCGGACGGCCGCCGGGACCCGGCGGGCGGGCGGGTCCCGCTGGGCGGTGCGGGTCCCGCTGGGCGGTGCGGGTCCCGGTGGGCGGGCGGTGCCGCGCCGGTTCAGCGGGACGCGGGCAGCCAGCGGTAGTGCAGTTCCGGGCGGCCGACCTGGCCGTACTGGGGGCTGCGGCCGGCCCGTCCGGAGTCGACCAGGTACTCCAGGTAGCGGCGGGCGGTGATCCGGGAGATGCCGGCGGTCCCGGCGAGGGCGGCGGCGGTCAGGCCGCCCTCGGCGTCCCGCAGGATCGAGGTGACGCGGTCGAGCGTGGGGGCGCTGAGCCCCTTGGGCAGGGCGGCCGGCTGCGGGGCGCGGAGGGCGGACAGGGCCCGGTCCACCTCGTCCTGGCCGCTGGCCTCGCCGGCCGCGGCGCGGAACTCGGCGTACCGCAGCAGCCGGTCGCGCAGGGTGGGGAAGGCGAAGGGCTTCAGTACGTACTGCACCACGCCCAGCGAGACGCTCTCCCGCACCACCGCCAGGTCGCGCGCCGAGGTCACCACGATCACGTCCACCGGGTGCCCGGCGGCCCGCACCGCCCGGGCCAGCCGCAGGCCGTGCCCGTCCGGCAGGTACAGGTCCAACAGGAGCAGGTCGGCCCCGGTGCGCTCCAGCTCGCGGCGGGCCGCCGCGGCGGTGTGGCAGACGCCGGCGACCTCGAAGCCGGGCACCCGGCCGACGTACAGGGCGTGGGCGTCCGCGGCCACCGGGTCGTCCTCGACCACCAGCACCCGTACCGGGTCCGCGGTGCTCATCCGCCGGCCCCCGTCCGGAGTCCGGCGCCGTCGGGGAGCGGCAGCCGGGCGGTGAACTCCGCGCCTCCGGAGGCGGTGTGCGCGGCGGTCACGGTGCCGCCGTGGCGGCGCACGGCCTGCTCGACCAGCGCGAGGCCCAGGCCGCGGCCGGGGCCCTTCTCCGACCAGCCGCGCCGGAACACCTCGGCGCCGGCCGGGAGGCCCGGCCCGTTGTCCGCCACCCGCAGCAGCAGGGTGCCCGGCTCCGCGTCGGTGCCGGCCGTGACCGTCACCCGCGCCCCGGGGGTGCCGGTCACGGCGTCCACCGCGTTGTCGACCAGGTTGCCCAGGACCGTCACCAGGTCCCGTACCGGCAGGGCGCCCGGGGCGCCGATCCGGGACTCCGGGGCGACCACCAGCTCCACGCCGCGCTCGTGCGCCTGCGCGGCCTTGCCCAGCAGCAGGGCGGCCAGCACCGGCTCGTCCACCGCGGCGACCACCTGGTCGGTGAGGGCCTGGGCCAGTTCCAGTTCGGCGGTGGCGAACTCGACCGCCTCCTCGGTGCGGCCGAGTTCGATCAGGGAGACCACCGTGTGCAGGCGGTTCGCGGCCTCGTGCGCCTGCGAGCGGAGGGCCTGGGTGAAGCCCCGCTCGTGGTCCAGCTCCCCGGTCAGGGACTGGAGTTCGGTGTGGTCGCGCAGGGTGGCCACGGTGCCCCGGCGCCCGCCGCCGGCGACCGGCGCGGTGCTGACCACCAGGACCCTCTCGGCGGTCAGGTGCACCTCGTCGAGCCGGGGCTCGGCGGCGAGCAGGGCGCCGGTCAGCGGTGCGGGCAGGCCGAGTTCCGCCACGTTGCGCCCCAGCACGTCGGCGTCGCGCAGCCCGAGCAGCTCCCGCGCCCCGTCGTTGACCAGCAGGACCCTGCGCTGGCCGTCGAGCATCACCAGGCCCTCGCGGACCGCGTGCAGGGTGGCCTGGTGGTAGTCGTACACGCGGCTCAGCTCGGCGGCGTTCATGCCGTGCGTGTGACGGCGCAGCCGGGCGTTGATCACGTACGTGCCGAGGCCGCCCAGGACGAGGGCGCCGGCCGCGACCCAGGCGAGGGCGGCGATCTCGCCGGCCACCCGGTCGCCGATCGACTCCACCGTGATGCCGGCGGCGACCAGGCCGGTGATCCGTGCGCCGTCGCGGATCGGGGTGACCACGCGGATGGAGGGGCCGAGCGTGCCGGTGTACGTCTCGCCGAAGGTCCGCCCGCGCAGTGCGGGGCCGGTGTTGCCGAGGAAGCGCTCGCCGATCCGGCGGGGGTCGCGGTGGGTCCAGCGCACCCCGCCCGGGTCCATGATCGTGACGAAGTCGACGCCGGAGTCGGCGCGGACCTGCTCGGCGTACGGCTGGAGGGCCGCCGACGGGTCGGTGCCGCGCACCGCCTCGCGCACCGAGGGGGCGTCCGCCACCGAGCGGGCCACGGCGCGGGCCTGGAGTCCGGCGGACTCCTCGGCGCGGGCGCGGGCGTTGACGTACGCGAGGAAGGCGCACCCGGCCACCACGACGGCGATCAGCACGGCCTGCACGGCGAAGAGCTGGCCGGCCAGGCTGCGCGGGCGGGGGAGGCGGAGCATGCGCGCCAGTCTGCCCCGGCCGGTGAACGAAATGAACGCAAGGGTGACCGCGGTCACAGGCCTGGTGGATAGTCGCCGGGACCCCCCGCCGGAACGTGAGCCGCGTGTGCGGCGGGCCGGGTCCGGGACAGATGCGCGACTTCAGGAGACTTTCGTGGCCGTACTCGAGCGGGACAGCAGCCGGCGTCGGGACAGAACGCACTACCTCTACCTCGCGGTGATCGCCGCGGTGGTGCTCGGCATCGTCGTGGGCTTCGCCGCCCCGGGGGTGGCCGTCGAGCTCAAGCCGCTCGGCACCGGCTTCGTGAACCTGATCAAGATGATGATCTCCCCGATCATCTTCTGCACGATCGTGCTCGGGGTGGGCTCGGTGCGCAAGGCGGCCAAGGTGGGCGCCGTCGGCGGGCTGGCGCTGGGCTACTTCATGGTCATGTCGACCGTGGCGCTGGCCATCGGCCTGCTGGTCGGCAACCTGCTGGAGCCGGGCAGCGGGCTGCACCTGACGGAGGCGGTGCGGCACGCCGGCGAGGAGCAGGCGAAGAACGGCGGCGCGGAGAGCACCGCCGAGTTCCTGCTCGGCATCATCCCGACCACGCTGGTCTCCGCGTTCACCGGCGGCGAGGTGCTGCAGACCCTGCTGGTGGCCCTGCTGTGCGGGTTCGCGCTCCAGGCCATGGGGAGCGCGGGCGAGCCGGTGCTGCGCGGGATCGGACACGTGCAGCGGCTGGTCTTCCGGGTACTGGCGATGATCATGTGGGCGGCTCCGGTCGGCGCCTTCGGCGCGATCGCGGCCGTCGTCGGCGCAACGGGCGTGGACGCGCTGAAGTCCCTCGCCGTGATCATGATCGGCTTCTACACGACCTGCCTGCTCTTCGTCTTCCTGGTACTGGGCACGCTGCTGCGGGTGTGCACCGGGATCAGCGTGTTCGCGCTGCTGAAGTACCTGGGCCGGGAGTTCCTGCTGATCCTCTCCACCTCGTCCTCGGAGTCGGCGCTGCCTCGGCTGATCGCCAAGATGGAGCACCTGGGCGTCTCGAAGCCGGTCACCGGCATCACGGTGCCCACGGGGTACTCCTTCAACCTCGACGGCACCGCGATCTACCTCACGATGGCCTCGCTGTTCGTCGCCGAGGCGATGGGCGACCCGCTCTCGATCGGCGAGCAGGTCTCGCTGCTGGTCTTCATGGTGATCGCCTCGAAGGGCGCCGCGGGCGTGACCGGCGCCGGCCTGGCCACCCTGGCCGGCGGCCTCCAGTCGCACCGGCCGGAGCTGGTGGACGGGGTGGGCCTGATCGTGGGCATCGACCGGTTCATGAGCGAGGCG
This sequence comes from Streptomyces sp. NPDC101132, assembly GCF_044759225.1. NCBI lineage: Bacteria > Bacillati > Actinomycetota > Actinomycetes > Kitasatosporales > Streptomycetaceae > Streptomyces > Streptomyces sp. NPDC101132. The sequence goes on along the minus strand of NZ_JBIVYX010000020.1, from coordinate 88,358 downwards.
CGGGCCCTGACCAACTTCGCGGGCAACGCGGTCGCCACCGTGCTGGTCGGCACCTGGACGAAGGAGTTCGACCGGGAGCGGGCCGCCGAGGTGCTGGCGGGCCGGCTGCCCTTCGACGAGACCACCCTGCTCGACGACGGCCACGGCCCCGCCCCGGAGGCCGCCGTGCCCGCCCCGGGCACGCCGCCCGAGGCGGAGCCGGTCAAGGCCTGAGCGGCGGGGCGGCCGCGCCGCGCCGCACCCCGCCCGGGTGAGGGACGGGCGGCTCCACCGCCCCCCGCCGCAGTGGCGGACGTCACGCGGGCAGAACCCCCCGAATCCCCCCACGGGACCCCCGGACCCCTCGGCGACGAGGGGTCCGGGGCTGTGGGCGCCCGGAAACCGGGGTAGCGTGTCGGCCGCCCGTTCGGACGCCGGGCACCCGTCCCGGGAAATCCGGCGGAAAGTTCCGGCGGTTTTCGTTATCGGGCGGATGCCCTGCGGTCTCCCAGGTGTTGGGCATCGACAGCAGCAGGGGACAGGCAGGGTGATTCCGAACATGAGCGGACAGCACGGTACAGAACTGGTCAGAGCGGCACAGAGTGGTGACCTGCAGGCGCAGGACCAGCTGATCGCCGCCTACCTGCCGTTGGTCTACAACATCGTCGGCCGTGCCATGAACGGCCACCACGACGTGGACGACGTGGTGCAGGAGACCATGCTGAAGGCCCTGGACGGGCTCGGCACGCTGCGCTCCCCCGACAGCTTCCGCTCCTGGCTCGTGGCCATCGCGATGAACGTGCTGCGCAGCCACTGGCACGCGCAGCAGACCGGGTACGGCAGCGGCCCCCTGGACGACGCGCGGCACCTGGCCGATCCCGGCGCCGACTTCGTCGACCTCACCGTCGTACGCCTGAACCTGTCCGGGCAGCGCCGGGAGACCGCCGAGGCCACCCGGTGGATGGAGCCCGAGGACAGCGCCCTGCTCTCCCTGTGGTGGCTGGAGTGCGCGGGCGAGCTGACCCGCCAGGAGGTGGCCGCCGCGCTGGGCCTGTCCCCGCAGCACACCGCCGTGCGGGTGCAGCGGATGAAGGCGCAGCTGGAGGCCGCCCGGGTGGTCGTACGCGCGCTCGGCGCGAACCCGCTCTGCCCGCAGCTGCGCGCCGAGACGGGCGTATGGGACGGGCGGCCGTCGGCGCTGTGGCGCAAGCGAATAGCCCGGCACGCCCGCTCGTGCGCGCACTGCGCCGGGCTGTGGCACGGCCTGATGCCCGCCGAGGGGCTGCTCGCCGGTCTGCTGCTGGTGCCCCCGTCGGCGCTGCTGGCCGCGCAGGTCCAGGAGGCGGTCGGCTGGTCCGCCGGCGCCGCCGCGGCGGCCTCGGGCACCACGTCCCTGTCTCCGGCGGTCGCGTCCCGTCCGTCGGCGTCGGCCCACCACGAGGGCGCGGGCCCGGGCCGGGCGGCCCGCCGCCGGCAGGCCCGCGGGCGGCGCCGTACCGCGGTGGCGGCCGGTGTCGCCGTGGTGGCCCTGGGCGGCGGCGCCTTCTACTTCGTGGCCGCGCCGCACGACGGCGACCGCGCCGACCGGGCCGGCGCCACCCGCGCGGCCGCCCTGCCGGCGAGCCCGGCGGCCTCGTCCGCGTCCCCGTCGGCCTCCGCCTCGCCGACCGTCTCGGCCTCGCCGAGCGCCTCGGCGTCGAAGAGCCCGAGCGCGAAGCCCTCCCCCAGCCCCAGCACGGCGAAGCCCTCGCCCTCGAAGGCGCCGACCCGGAAGACCACGGCCCCCGCGCCGCGGCCCACCAGGACCGGTGGGGGCGGCTCGGGCGGCACGGGTACCGGCGGGAGCACCGCACAGCAGGTGATCAGCCTGGTGAACGCGGAACGGTCCAAGGCCGGCTGCGGCCCGCTCAAGGCGAACTCGCTGCTGACGCGCGCCGCGCAGGGCCACTCGGACGACATGGCGGCCCGCAACTTCTTCGACCACACGAACCCTGACGGGGACGGACCGGGCGAGCGCGTCACGGCCGCCGGCTACCGCTGGTCGACGTACGGCGAGAACATCGCGATGGGCCAGCGGACCGCGGCGGACGTGATGGACTCGTGGATGAACAGCTCCGGCCACCGCGCCAACATCCTCAACTGCTCCTTCAAGGAGATCGGCGTCGGCATCCACTCGGGCGGGGGCCCCTACTGGACCCAGGTGTTCGGCGCGCGCTGAGCCGCGCCGGCACGGCCGCCGGGCCCGTGACGGTCGTCGTCACGGGCCCGGCGGCCGTGTCGTGCTCCCGTCTCCGCGGGACCTGGTCAGACGTCCAGCTCGTTCTCGATCTTCCGGAGCTGGTGGCGGGCCATCGCGAGGTTGGCCCGCTGCTTGTCCAGCGCCAGGTAGAGGAAGAGCCCGTCGTTCCCGCGGGCCCGGAGCAGGCGGATCAGGTGGTACTGGCCGCCGAGCGTGATCAGGATGTCCTCGATCTCGTCCTTGAGGCCCAGCATCTCCATGGTGCGGACCTTGGCGCGGACCACGTCGGTGTTGCCCGCCGCGGCGACGTTGAGGTCGAGCTCCTTGCCGCCGCCGATCATGCCCAGGGCCATGCCGCTGGTGTAGTCGACGAGCGCGGCGCCGATGGCACCGTCGATGAGGGTGGTGGCTTCTTTGAGGGCGGCTTCGGTGGATGCCATGGCTGTCGTACTTCCTTTTCTCGACCGTGCCCGGAGCGGGCCCGGGGGTTTCCGGGTCCCGTGGGGCGAACTGCACTGTCTGGATGGTGTGTCGTACGGAGGCGGGGTCAGGGGTCGCGGCGCGTGAGGGCGCTGTCGACCAGCTCGCCTATGCGGGCGCTGGAGCGGCGGGCCTCCAGGTGGAGGCGGCCGACGTTGATGCGGGGTTCCGCGAGCAGGGTCAGCACGGCGGAGCCGCCGGCGGCGTACGTGGCGACGTACCCGTCCGCGCCGCGCACCAGCAGTTCCCGGAAGTCGCCCTGGCCGGTGGCGTCGGTCAGGCGCTGGGCGACGCCGAGCGCGGCGGCGGTGAGCGCCGCCACGCCCTCGGCCTCGATGGCGGAGGTCTCCTGGGCGAGGACGAGGCCGTCGACGCTGGCCGCGAGGGCGCCGGTCAGCTGGGGCAACCGGGCCCGCAGTCGCCTCAGTTCACCGAGCACCTCGGGCTCTGCCGTCATCAGCTGTCTCCTTTCATGCTGTCTCCTCTCGGCGCGCTGACGCATCGGGAGCCTCATGACGGCCTTCCCGGAGCGGAGCGGCGGGTGGTGCCGAGCGAAGGGGCGGTCACAGGGTTGCCTCCAGGGCGTCACGGAGCCGACGGAGCAGGGCGATGTCCGGGGAGGCGACCTGCGTTACCCATCCGGGGAGGGGCGAAGGAGGTGGGGGCATGGGGTCCTGCGGGGTCTCGACCAGGCCCGTGGCGGCGAGCCGGCGTACCTCCAGGAGGGTGTGGAAGGCGGGGCGGCCCAGTGCCCAGGCGAGGGCCGCCGGTGTGCGGACCCCGTCGGCCGCGCGCAGCAGGGCGCGCTGGCGGGGGGTGACGGTCTGGCCCGGCGCGGCGGCCCGGGGCACCACGGGGGCGGTGTCGAGCACGGGGTAGGGCCAGACGGTGTCGAGGAGTTCCCTGCGGCGTACGGTCTCGCGCTCCACGGCGGCGGCGGAGACCGAGCGCACGGAGCCGATCCAGTGGGTGGCGCCGCGCCGGAAGCGGGTGGGCCCGCTGCCGGGGGCGAGGGCGAAGAAGGCCGCGTCGAAGACCGCGCCGAGGTGGCATATCTCCAGTTCGCCGTCGCCGAGGCGGCCGCTCTCGACCAGGAACCGGCCCACCTCGCGGCGCGGTCCGGCCCGGTCGACGGCCTCCTGCCAGCCCTCGGGGGGCAGCCGGCCGCCCGCGGTGAGCAGCACGTCGATCCCGGGGGTGGCGGGGCTTTCCGCGTGCACGATCCGGCCGTCTTCCAGGAAGAGGGTGCCGTGGTCGCGGAGCAGGGCGCCGGTGGCGCGTTCGTCGGCGAGTCGTTGGAGCATCGGGGACACCGTGGTGGCCGCCGCGTGTGCGTTCATCCCAGCACCAGCCGCCCGGCGAGGTCGCGGAGCCGGATCCGGGCGAGGGCGAGGTTGCCCGCGGTGCGGTCCAGCCAGAGGTGGATGAAGACGCTGCTGTCGAAGCTCGTCTCGACGAAGCGGAGCACGTGGTAGCCGGTGCGGGTGGTGACGATCACGTCCTCGACCGGGGGTTCGCCGTCGGGCGGGCCGGGCGGGAGTTCGGGCGGTACCGGTCTGGCGCTGTGCCGGCCCGACAGGACGGGCGGCGGTACGCCGATGGCCGAGAAGGACTCGTACTCGGCTGCCGCGCGGGCGAGTTCCGCCGTCTCGGCCGCGGTGGTCTCGTGGTCGCCGACCGGCGAGTCGCCTATCGTGCCCAGTGCGAGACCGCTGCTCCAGTCGACCAGCGCGGCCCCGCGGGCACCAGGCACGGCCATCACTTCGAGCAGGCACTCATCGATTCCGGGCACTCGGGCTCCCCTCCCAGCCGCCGTGCGCAGGACGGTCGCGTACGGGCGGCGACACAGACGCTACTCAACGTCGGCGCCGGGTTGGGGAGTTCTGGCAAATTCCATCGGAACATGCCGAAAACCGGTATGGGGGGCCGGAAGCTTGCGGTCCGGCCCGTGCGGAGTCGATCACTCCACGGCCGGTTCCGGGCACCGCGCCGCGACGCGCGGCGCGTCCGGGTGCGTGGGGGAACGTCAGTGCACCGGGCCGCCGCGGGCGGGGCGGGTGCGGAGGACGCAGTCGCCGCAGAGGCCGCCGCCCGGGGCCTGGTAGTAGAGGCAGCAGCTGTTGCGCACGAAGGCCGTGCCCAGGTCCGGTTCGTGGATCCAGGTGTGGGCGGTGTCCGCGAGCGGTCCGTCGCCGTCCAGGAGTTCCGCGACGAGGGCCGCCGGGGAGTACGGGGTGCCGGGCGCCCGGTTCCCGAGCACGCGGAGGGCGCCGACCAGCGCGGAGGCGGAGTTGCCGCGCAGGATCCGGTCGGAGAGCCCGGAGCCGGTGCGCAGCCGGGCGTCCAGGACGGGGAGGTTGCCCTCCAGGACGGAGGCGGCCATGCCCCGGGCCCCCGGTTCCGGGCGGGGCTCGGGATCGGGCAGCCAGAGGGTGAGGGAGCCGCCGGCCGGGAGGTGCCAGAGCACCCGGTCCGGCGCCAGGTCGGGCACCCGGCCGTCGAGGGCGGCACAGCCCAGGGCGAGGGACCACAGACGCGAGGCGATGCCCAGGTGGGCGGTGGAGGCGGCGACCCGGGTGTGGGCGGTGCCCATGCGGCGGGCGGTCTCGGCGACGTATCCGTCGAGCGCGGGCCCGTACAGCTCGGTGAGCGGGCGGTACCCGGCCGGGGGCGCTCCGCAGCCCGCGGTGAAGTACGGCCCGACGGCGGCCAGGCGGCCGATGGTCTCGATCACGGGCAGCCAGTATGCCGCCGCCCGTGACCGCGGCCGGGCCCGGGGGCCGGTCGGGGGGCGGGGCGGCGGGTCTGCCTGCCGGCGGTCCTGCGTCAGCTGGTGACGGTGATCTGCTGCGACGGGTCGGTGGTGTCCGTCACGAGGTAGGTGGCGGTGAAGGAGGAGGTGGTGGCGCTGGTGGGACAGCCGAAGCCGCCGACCACCTTGACCGGGACGCTCGCGGCGGAGAAGGCGAGGGCGGACGGGGCGCCGTTGGTCCAGGTGCCGGGGACGGCGGCGGCCGCGGTGGGTGCGGCGGTGACCGTACAGCTGGCGATGCCGCTGGTGCGGACGACCAGGCCGGCGGCGGGCACCGTCATGGTGGCGACGACCGGGGAGCCGTGCTGCATGGAGACGCCCCAGGTGCCGCTGGTGGTCACGGTGGCGCTGACGCCGGGCACGCTGGTGGTGCAGGAGCTGTAGGTCGGGGCGGAGATGGTGGACGCGACCGGGCCGGCCGGGTTGTGGTGGGCGGGCGCCTGCGGCACCGCGCCGGTGGACGTGGAGACGGTGCAGGTCACGGTGACGGAGCCGGCCTTGAGGGTGGCCTTGCCGGTGAGGGCCGCCTTGAAGGAGTGGCCGGCGGGGGTGACGGTGGTGGAGCCGGCCAGGGCCGGGCCGGCTGCGGCGGCGGCCGGGCCGGCGAGGCCCACGGCACCGAGGGCGAGGCCGGCGGCGGCCGCGAGGGCGAGTGCGGTGCGGGGACGGGTGCGGGTGGTCATGGCGGTGCTCCTTCGGGAGTGGGGTGGGGGGCGGCCGGCCGGCCCGGGCCCGCGTACGGCCGGTCGCGCGGCGGCGTACGGGGCCCGGGCGGCGGCGTACGGGGGCCCGGGCGGCCCTCGTACGTGCGGAGACTCGGGTGGCGCTCGTGCGTACGGGGGCCGGCCGGGCGGGGTGGCGCGTCGGTGGTCAGGCGTCGGTGGGCGCGGCCGCGGGACCGGAGCCGCGACCTGGACCGGGGCCGGGCGCGGACGCTGCTTCCGGCGCGGCGCCGGGTGCCGCGGCCGGATCGGAGCCGGGTGCTCCGGCAGGATCGGAGCCGGGTGCCGCGGCCGGTACGGAGCCGGGTGCCGCACCGCGTGCCGGTCCCGGCACCGGGCGCCAGGCGAACGTCAGTCCGCCGCCGACGATGCCGAGGACGGTGCCGATCAGGAAGCCGCCCAGGTTCGACAGGACCAGCGCGGCACAGGCGAGGAGTGCGGTGACGATCCCGGCCAGGCTCCGGTGGTGCGGTGCGAACCAGGCGGTCAGTCCCATCAGGATCATCAGGAGGCCCATCAGGACCGACGGGATCCCCGCCACGCCCTGATGGAGCATCACCTTCAGCGGGGCCAGCGGCAGGACGCTGATCTCGGCGCCGGCGAGTACGGTGACCAGGCCGCCCCAGAAGGGGCGGCTGCGGCGCCAGCGCCGCCAGGCCCCCGCCATGTCAGAAGCATTCCTTCTTGCCCTTGGCGACGCTCATGTTCAGGCCGGAGAGCTTGAAGGTGCCGGCGTTGGTCGCCCAGGCGGTCTGCCTCAGTTTGGTGATGCGCACGGTGTCGGCCTGCTGGCCGAAGAGGTCCTGCATGCCCTGGGAGCCGTCGGGCCCCTTGTCGAGGGTGGAGGCGTCGCGGCCGATCTCGATGTTGGTGAAGACCGCGTCGCCGCCGAGCTGGGTGGCGTCCACGAACAGGTCGGTGGCCTCGACGGGGGCGCCCCGGCCCGCGGTGAGGTTGAGGGAGATGTCCCCGATGACGGGGAGGGTGGTGACCACCGACTGGCAGAGGCTGCGCAGCTCGGCCTGTTTGATGGCGGTGACGGCGACCGGGATCAGTTCCTCCCGGGCGTTCACGTCGATGCCGCCGTACTGGGCGAAGCCCTGGCCGGTGAGGCTCTCGGCGGAGACCTTGAACTGCTGGCCCGAGACGGCGAACGAGGCGGCGAGCGCGCCCTGGGAGAGGGCGATGCCGAGGCCGGCGGTGACGGCCAGGGCGGGGACGGTGAGGACGGCGAAGCGTCTCCAGCCGACCCTGCCCGTCACCTCCGGCGCGGGGCCGGGCGGCGTGTCGGAGGGTAAGTTGGCTTCCTGCATGGCGACATGTCCCCTTGTCAGCGAGGTGAACGTGCCTGGACCTGGCGGCCGGTGCGCGGCGCGGGCCGGCCGGGTGCGCCGGTGAGCCGGCGCGGTGCCGCCACCTCGTCCGGGGTGGCGGCCACGGGTCACCGGGCTCTGGTTACCGACGAGTTGAACGTATGAGTGCCAATGGCGGTTGGCAAGGTTGCGGCAACGGCGGTTTTCGGCCTACTCCGGGACCGCCTCGGTACCGCTCACCAGCCCCAGCAGTTCCTCCAGTTCGGCCGTGACCCGTGCCGCCAGCGCCCGCGCGAACTCGGCCGCCACCACCTCGCCGGCGACCGGCCGCAGCGCCGCCACGGCCTCGGTGACCCGCTGGACCCGCTCGGCCGGGAGCGCCTCCAGGCCGCCCTCGCCGATGACGTGCCGGCGGAACAGGGCCACGAACCGGTCCGCCACGGCGGCCGCCTCGTTCTGTACGAACTCCCCCGCGTCCAGGACCTCCGAGACCGGGACCCCGCGCCGGACCAGGGCGACCGTCGCCTCCAGCAGCCGCCGGCTGCGGTGCGTCACGAGGTCGCCGTCGACGCTCAGGTACCCGAGCGCGACCGCGCGCCGGGTGTCCTCGGGCGTCGCGCCGGGCCCGAAGGTCTCGCGCAGCCGGGCGAGCGGAAGGGTGACGGGCTCCTCGCGGGGCCAGTCGTGGGTCATGGCGCGTTCCAGCCCCAGCAGCCGGGCGAGTCCGCCGCCGCGCTCCCACGCGTCGAAGAGTTCGGCGATGGCGTTGACGGTGTAGCCCCGGCCCAGCAGGTCGTCGATCAGCCGGAGCCGGGTGAGGTGGTCCTCCGAGTACCAGGCGATCCGGCCCTCGCGGCGGGGCGGCGGCAGCAGCCCCCGCTCCTGGTAGTAGCGCAGGTTGCGGGCCTTCACCCCGGCCGCCCTGGCGAGGTCCTCCCGGCGGTAGCGCGGGCGGGCGTCACCGGCGGGCCCGCCGCCCTCGTCGGCCGGGCCGCCGCTCCCCGCGTCGCGGCCCCGCTCCCCCTGTGCCTGTGTCACCCGCGCGAGTGTAGAGCGTTACCCGCCGGTCGGCCCGCCCCCACGGACGGCGCTGAGCTGGGCTTCCGCACTGTCCAGCAGCATCCGCAGGGCGACCGGGTACGCGCTGTGCGTCATCCGGGCGGCCAGCAGCGCGGCGGTCGCGGCGATGTGCGGGTACGTCTCGGCGGGCAGCCGGGCGTACGTCGACTCCCACATCTCCTCGTCCGCGGTCCGCGCCTCCTCCGCCAGCGCCAGGGATCCCGCGTCCAGCGCCGCGAAGGCCAGGCTCTGGTCGATGAACGCGTGGTAGATCCGCACCGCCGCCGGATCCGGGAAGCCGGCGGTGCGGAGCACGCCGAGGATCGCCTCGTCGGCGGCGATCTCGCGCGGCCGGCCGGTGACCCGGCTGGCGGTGAGCACCGCCGCCTGCGGGTGGTCCAGGTAGGCGCGGTGGATGCGCAGGCCCAGCGCGCCGAGGTCGGCCCGCCAGTCGCCGGTGGCGGTCCAGCCCTCCAGGGCGCGGCCGGTGAGCTCCTCGCCGATCGCCCGGGTGAGGTCGTCCATGCCGGCGAAGTAGCGGTAGAGGGTGCTCGGGTCCGCGCCGAGGGCGGCGCCCAGCCGGCGGGCGGTCAGGCCGCCGCTGCCGTGCTCGCGGAGCATCCGCAGGGCGGTCTCCACGATCATCCGCTCGGACAGCACGGTGCCCGTCTTGGTCGGCCGGCGCCTCCTGCGTGCCGGTTCGGGCACCACCTGCTTGGCCATGACCCGTCCTTCCCGAGTGCCGCGCGTCCCGGGCACCGTACCTCCGGATCCTTATGCCAACGCCATTGACCTTGACTCCGGGCAGAGCGTTTCATCGCCCTCCGAGGAGCGAGCGCTCCAACGGAAGAGGGTTGTGTCATGCGTGTACTGCTTGTGGGGGCCGGTGGCGTCGGCACGGCGATCACCAGGATCGCGGCCCGTCGGAAGTTCTTCGAGCACATGGTCGTGGCGGACTACGACCCGGCGCGGGCGGAGGCGGCGGTGGCCGCGCTGGGTGAGGGCGAGACCCGCTTCAGCGCCTGCCGCGTCGACGCCTCGGACGAGGCCGCGGTGACCGCCCTGCTGGCGGAGCGGGAGTGCGACGTGCTGCTCAACGCCACCGATCCGCGGTTCGTGATGCCGCTGTTCAACGCCGCGCTGGCGGCGGGGGCGCACTACCTGGACATGGCGATGTCGCTCTCGTACCCGCACCCGGAGCGACCGTACGAGGAGTGCGGGGTCAAGCTCGGCGACGCGCAGTTCGAGCGGGCGGCGGAGTGGGCGGCGGCCGGGCGGCTGGCGCTGGTCGGCATGGGCGTGGAGCCGGGTCTGTCGGACGTCTTCGCCCGGTACGCGGCCGACGAGCTCTTCGACGAGATCGAGGAGATCGGCATCCGCGACGGCGCCAACCTCGCGGTCGAGGGGTACGAGTTCGCCCCCTCCTTCAGCATCTGGACCACGATCGAGGAGTGCCTGAACCCGCCCGTGGTCTACGAGTCGGACCGCGGATGGTTCACCACCCCGCCGTTCAGCGAGGGCGAGGTCTTCGACTTCCCCGAGGGCATCGGCCCGGTGGAGTGCGTGAACGTGGAGCACGAGGAGGTGCTGCTGATCCCCCGCTGGGTCGACGCCCGCCGGGTGACCTTCAAGTACGGGCTCGGCGACGACTTCATCGGCAAGCTGAAGGCCCTGCACGCGCTGGGCCTGGACAGCACGGCGCCGGTGACCGTGCCGGGTCCCGGGGGCCCGGTGCAGGTCTCGCCGCGGGACGTGGTGGCGGCCTGCCTGCCGGACCCGGCCACGCTGGGCGAGCGGATGACCGGCAAGACCTGCGCCGGCACCTGGGTGAAGGGCGTCAAGCACGGGGCGCCGCGCGAGGTGTACCTGTACCACGTGGTCGACAACCAGTGGTCGATGGGCGAGTACGGCTCGCAGGCGGTGGTCTGGCAGACCGCGGTGAACCCGGTGGTCGCCCTGGAGCTGCTGGCCGACGGCAGCTGGTCGGGCTCGGGCGTGCTGGGCCCGGAGGCGTTCGCGCCGCGGCCGTTCCTGGACCTGCTCACCGCGTACGGCTCCCCGTGGGGGATGCGCGAGCAGTGAGCACGGCGTACGGGCGGTCCGGGGGGACCGCCCGTACCGCTGCGGGCGCGCCCTACCGGGGTGCGGCCGCCCGCCGCCGCACCAGCAGCTTGGCGTACAGCAGGTGCAGGATCGCCTCGGCGGCCAGCAGCAGGACCACCAGCCAGGGGGCGAGCACGTCCGCGCCGAGTACGACGAGGAGCGCGACGCCGATGCCGGGCACGGCCCAGACCGCGACCCGGCGCAGGGGGCTCCCGAAGCGCAGGGCGATCAGGGCGTGTGCCGCGTGGTAGAGGGCGAGGCCGCCGGCGAGCGCCCAGACGGCGCCGCGGGCCAGGTGCGCGTGGCCGGCCTCCTCGACGGCGGTGGACAGTCCTGCGGCCATGGAGATGACGGCGGCGGTCACGAAGAAGTGCAGGAAGCCGCCGACGTCGCGGGCCATCAGGTAGGCCGCGCGGCCCCCGGCAGCGCCCAGGACGCGCTCGGCGCCGGTGGCGGCGAAGTCGAAGTACGACCACCAGAGCGCGGCCAGCAGGACGAAGCCGAGCACCGCCACCATGCCGGCGGCCGCGGTCCAGGTGTGGTCGGTGGCGGTGATGAGCGCCAGCACGGACTCGCCCAGCACGATGATCACGAACAGGCCGACCCGCTCGACCAGGTGGCCGGTGTGGACCTGGCCCGGGATCCCCACGCCGCGGGCGGTGAGCAGCAGCACCATCTCCGCGAGCAGCAGGGCCGCCCAGGAGACGTAGATCCAGGGCGCGGGCAGGGCGGCGGAGGCGGCCCAGAGCACGGCGGAGGCCAGGCAGTAGCTCAGCGGCCGCCAGCGCGGGATGCGGCGGGGCGGGGCGAAGCGGGTGGCGGGCCACCAGAGGGCCAGCAGCACGAGCCGGGTGCCGGCGTAGCCGAGGGCGTACGCGGGTGCCCGGTCGCCGTCGGCCTCGGGCGCGGCGGCCGCCATCACCGCCAGGCAGAGCATGGCGGACAGCATGGCGAGGCGGCGGCGGGCGCTGTCGTCCTGGAAGAGGTTGGCGGAGACGGTGAGGTTGGCCCACATCCACCAGGGCGGGAAGTAGAGGGCGAAGAAGACGCCGAACTCGCGCCAGCCGGGGTCGCCGTGCAGCCCGTGGGAGAGCTGCGCGACGAAGGCGACGAAGACGAGGTCGAAGAAGAGCTCCAGCCACCCGGCGTGACGCGGCTCGTCCTCGCGCACGGACGACGCGTCCGCGAACTGCGGTGTGCTCATCGAACCACCCGGGTGAGGCGACGGGCCACGACAGGAGCATCAGACCACGGAACGTCCGCACCGCGCCTGCGGGGACGTTCCCCGGACGCCGGGTCCGGCCGCGGCAGGGCCGACCGGAATGTTCGCATTTACCCTGGCTTACGGGGAAGCAGTCATTCCGGCGGCCCCGCCCCTCACCACCCGGACCGGAGGGAGTGACCATGGCCGAGCACGACAGCGGTGTGGCACCCGAGCAGCTGGCGGAGGGCCTCCTGCTGAAGGAGCTGGAGGCCATCCACCGCACCCGGCACGAGACGCTGCTGCACGGGTCGGAGGACGCCCTGCGGACCCACACCCAGCGCATGTCGGAGCTGGAGGGCGAGTACCTGAGGCGGCACCCGGACCGCGCTCCGGTGGCCGGCCGCACGCGATCCGGCGCCCGGGCCCGCGGTACGGAGGGCTGAGCCCCGGCGGGGCGGCGACCCCGCGTACGGGAGGACCGGGGGCCGTACGCTGCGCCCCCCGCGTCACTCCCCCGCGTAGGCCCGCTCCAGCGCGGCCAGGTCGATCTTGACCATCTGGAGCATGGCCCGGGTGGCCCGCGTGGCCTTCTCCTGGTCCTCGTCGCCCACCATGTCGAGCAGCACCTCGGGGAAGACCTGCCAGGACACCCCGTACCGGTCCTTGAGCCAGCCGCAGGCGACGCCGTGCCCGCCGTCGGTCAGCCGCTCCCAGTAGTAGTCGACCTCGGCCTGGTCCTTGCAGCGGATCTGGAAGGAGACGGCCTCGTTGAAGGTGAACTCGGGGCCGCCGTTGATCGCGACGAACTTCTGGCCGTTCAGTTCGAACTCGACGGCCAGGACGTCCCCCGCGGGCCCCGGGCCGGCCTCGGTGTAGCGCCCGGTCCTGCCCGGGCGGGAGTCCTTGAAGACGGACAGGTAGAACTGCGCGGCCTCCTCGGCCTGGCCGTCGAACCACAGGCACGTGGTGAATCCACGGTCGGACATCGCTGCCTCCTCGTACGGGCGTGCACCGCGCGGCGGGTGCCGCGCCACCTGTATGGACCGGTCCGGCCCCCGGAACTCATCGGCGCGGCCGCGGAAATCTCCGTTCACCCGGACGGACAGGCGGCGGGGGCCCCGGGAACGCGCCAGGGGCGGGCGCCGGGGGTCTCCCCGTGCGCCCGCCCCTGCGCCGCCGTGCCGTGCGCCCCGGCCGCGGCCGGGATCAGGCGGTCACCGCCGCGGCGGCGGTACGAGCCTCCGCCGAGGCCGCCTCCGATGCCTGCGCCGGAGCCGCCACCGACGCCTCCTCCGATGCCTCCACGGCGGGCGCGGGCGCAGCGGCGGCCTCCGCCGGGGCCGTCCTGGCCCGCAGGCCGAGCCAGCCGATCAGGCCGACCAGCGCGAAGGCCACCGCGGCCACCACGAAGGTCAGGGTGAAGCCGGACTCCGCCGGCAGCTCCGGCACGCCCGCCGGCAGGTGCTCGATGGTCCGCGAGGCCAGGATCGTCGTGACGACGGCGCTGCCGATGGCGCTGCCCGTGGAGCGGGAGATGGAGTTGATGCCGTTGGCGATGCCGCTCTGGTGGGGCGGGACGCTCGACATGATCACGGCCGGCATGGCCGCGTAGCCGAAGCTGACGGAGGCACCGACGACCAGGCCGGCGCCGATCACCGAGAACGCGTGGCGGTGGTCCAGAGCGAGCCAGAGGAACCCGGCGGCGCCGAGCGCGGCGGCGAGGCCGAGGACCACGCGCGGGCCGCGGTGGCGGACCAGCCGGCCGCCGATCGGCGAGGCGAGGAGCGAGACGACCGCGCCGGGCAGCAGGAACTCGACCGAGGCCCGCAGGATCGAGGCGTCGAAGCCGTAGCCGGTGAGCGCCTCGGGCATCTGGACCAGGTACGAGACGCCCAGGAAGTTGGCGAACATCCCGAAGCCGACCAGGATGCCGGCCAGGTTGGCCATCAGGACCGGGCGGTGGACGAACATCCTCATGTCGACCAGGGGTTCGCGGACCCGCCGCTCGACGAGCACCCAGACGGCCGTCATGACGGCGGCGCCGGCGAAGCTGCCGAGCGTACGGGCGGAGCCCCAGCCCCACTCGTGGCCCTGCGAGACCGGCAGGAGCAGGAGCAGCAGGGCGATGCCGAGGGTGAGGGCACCGAGGACGTCCGTACGCCCGCCGGCCTTGGTGCGCGTGGCCGGGACCAGGAAGAGGACGGCCAGCAGGGCGATCACGGCGAAGCCGACGGCCATCCAGAAGGCGCTGCGGTAGTCCGCGTCCGAGCCGGAGGTGAGCAGGCCGGTGGCGACGAGCGCCAGGCCGCTGCCGAACGCGAGGGTGCCGCTGACCAGGGCCATCGCGCCGGGGAGCCGCTCGGGCCGGACCTCTTCGCGCAGCACCGACAGGGCCAGCGGGAAGATCGCGGTGGCCGCGCCCTGGAGCACCCGGCCCACGATCAGCACGGGCAGCGAGGTGGCGAGGGCGGCGATGACCGAGCCGACGACCATGACGCCGAGGACGGCGATCAGGGTGGGCTTCTTGCCGCGCTGGTCGCCGAAGCGGCCGAGCAGCGGGGTGAAGACGGCGGCCGAGAGGAGGGTGGCGGTGGTCACCCAGCTGACGTTCGCGGTGGTGGTGCCGAGGTCGGCGCGGATCAGCCCCAGGATCGGCACGGGCAGGGTCTGCATCATCGACACGACCATCGCGGCGAGGCTCAGCGCGAGGACGACGGCCGTCTCGCTGCGTCGGCCGGTCGCGGCGGCCGGGGTGGCGGGGTGACTCATGGCGGCGGGGACCTTCTCAGTGACTCAATGCTTCAGGACACGGATGTTTCATGTCTTCAAGTAACTGGACGAAGGTAGCCAGCATTAGTTCACTTGGTCAAGTAAATAATTGCTTTACCGAACCATTGCCGGGGCCAGGCCGTCCGCGACGGCGGCGGCGATTGGCGGAATGGACATGTGTCCATCTAAGCTGGACACATGTCCATCTTTGCGAACGTCCTCGTGGGCCTGGTCGCCCTGCTGCACGTCTACATCCTGGTTCTGGAGATGTTCCTGTGGGAGCGCGCGCCGGGCCGCGGCCTGTCGGGCTTCGACGCCGCCATGGCCAGGGCCACCCGGCCGCTCGCCGCCAACCAGGGGCTCTACAACGGCTTCCTCGCGGCCGGTCTGGTCTGGGGCCTGATCGCTGCCGACCCCACCGGCTTCCAGGTACGGGTGTTCTTCCTCGCCTGCGTGACCGTGGCGGGCGTGTACGGCGGGCTCACCGCCAACCGCCGGATCCTCCTGGCCCAGGCCCTGCCCGGCGCCCTGGCACTGGCGGCCGTCCTGGTCGCCGGATGACGCCCCGTACGGCCGCGCCGGACGGGGGCGGGGCGCGGGCCGCCCGTACCCGCGACCGGCTCCGCACCGCGCTGCTCGCCGAGTGCGCCGAGCGGCCGCTGGCGGAGATCACCGTCGCCGCCCTGGTACGCCGGGCCGGCGTCGGCCGGGCCACCTTCTACCTGCACTACACCGACGTACCCGACCTGGCCGTGGACACCTGCGCGGACCTGGCCCGGCAGGCGGTCGACGCGCTGCACGCCTGGCGCGGCGTGCCCGACCCGGCCGCACCGCCCGAGCCGCTGGTCCGGTTCTTCACCCAGACCGCGGGCCACGCCGGGCTGTACCGGGCCCTGCTGCTGCCCGGCGGCTCGGGACCGCTCGGCCAGGCGCTCCACCGGGAGCTGCGTGAGCGCAGCCTGGCCGAGCGCACGCTCGCCGGCGGCCACTCCCCCGCCCTGATCGCCTCCGCCGTCACGGCCACCTTCACCGGCGTGGTGGCAGACTGGCTGCACGGGCTCGTCGAGGGCACGCCGGAAGCCCTGGCGGGCCAGGTCTGGCGGCTGCTCATCACCCTGCACCGGCATCCGTCTGGACCCGCGGGAACTGGGTAGCGGCACGGGACGGGGGGCAGGCGGCGCACCACCGGAGGCGGCCATGGACGGCCCTGGATTCTCTGAGCGGGAGCGCACGATCCTGGACGGGATCGAGCGGGACCTGGCCGGGGAGGACGCCCTCCTCGACCGCCGGATGCGCACGATGCGACGCGGGCTGCGCCCTTGGGCCGTGCCCTGGCGGGGCGCCCGGCGCCACCCGCTGCGGCTGGCGGCACCCCTGCTGCTGACCGCCTCCCTCACCCTCTTCGTCCTGGCCGTGGCGGCCGAGCGGCCCGCCCTGATCTGGGCGTTCGCGGCCGTCTGGCTGGTCACGCTGGCCTGCCTGCTGCGGATGCTGATCGGCTGGTGCCGCCGCTGGGCGGCCACGATGGCCCGCCGCGAGCCGCGCGGACCGGCCGAGGGGCCGGGCACGGCGGCGGACGGGCCCGGGATCTGAGCGCCCGGGCCCCGGCGCGCGAGGCCCGGCCCGGCTCGCTGCGCTCCGGGCCCCGCTGGGTTCAGCGCCCGTGGAGGCGCAGGTGGACGTCCTTCTCCTGGTCACCCGCCGCGCTGCCCTGCGCGTCGATCGCGAAGACCGTGCCCAGCTCCGCCACGACCCGGTCCACCGCGCCGTAGCCGCCCTGGGCGGTGACGGTCACCGGGTGTTCCAGCGGCACCGGGTGGGCGGCGTGCTCCTTGGGGTGGGCCACGTCGAAGGTCGAGGACCATACGGTGGCCCGGCCGCCGCTCCGGGCCGCCGGGGCCCGGTCCGGTGTGAACGTCTCGCCCAGCGCCGTCAGCACCGTCCGCGCGTCGTCCTCCGCGCAGTCGCTGACGACCACCGTCACCTCTGTGTCGCTCACGGCCGACTCCCTTCCCGGCCCCCGTGTGGTCCCCCTGCCCCCTGTTGCCCGGCACCTGCCCGGCCTACACCCCATACTCCCCGACTCCCCGTTTCGGCGCCGGTCCGCCGGAGAGACGCGGACCAGGGGGAGCCGCGACACGGGAGCGAGGGAGAGCAGCATGGCAGGAACCGTTGCGGTCCCGTACGACGCCGGGCCGTTCCTCCCCCGGCGGGGCGGCCTGGAGGCCCACCGCAAGGCGGCGGCCGGCTGCCGGGGCTGTCCGCTGTGGGAGGGCACCACCGGCACGGTCTTCGGCGCCGGCGACCCGGGTGCCCGGCTGGTGCTGGTGGGCGAGCAGCCCGGCGACCAGGAGGACCGGCGGGGCGAGCCGTTCGTCGGCCCCGCCGGACGGCTGCTGCGCCGGGCCGCTGCGGAGGCCGGACTGGACCTGGCCGAGTGTTACGTCACCAATGCCGTCAAGCACTTCAAGTACACGGTCCCCGCGGGCGGCAAGCGCCGGATCCACCGGCAGCCGACCCTGCGCGAGCTGTCCGCCTGCCGCCCCTGGCTCGACGCCGAGCTGGACCTCGTCGGCCCCGAGCTGGTGGTGGCCCTGGGCGCCACGGCCGGCAAGGCGCTGTGGGGCCCGGACTTCCGGCTCGGCGACCGGCGCGGCGCCGTCGTGGAGCTGCCGCTGCCCGGTGACGGCGGGGTGCGCCACGCGATGGCCACCCTGCACCCGTCGGCGGTCCTGCGGTCCGACGACCGGGAGGCGGCGTACGCGGGCCTGGTGGCCGACCTGACGGTGGCGCGCCGGCACCTGGGCTGAGGGGCACCGGGGGCTGAGCGGTGCGGCACCGGGGCCGGGGGTGGCCCGGCACCCGGGCCGTGCGTCGTCCCGGGCCCGGGGCGTGCGTCGTCCGGACCCGGGACGTGCCTCGTCCGGCACCCTGCCGAGCGGGTGCCGGACCGCGGCCGGACCGGGTGCCGGACCGCGGCCGGACGACGCACCCCCGTCAGGCCGCGCGGGCCGGGAGGCCGGCGCGGCCCGGCTGGAGCGGGGCGGTACCCATGCCCGCGGCGTCCCGCAGGCCGCCGAGGAACTCGGCCAGGGTCTCGGTCGCGGAGTGGCGCGGGGCGAAGCCCAGTTCGCGCACCGCCCGCGAGGTGTCCATCAGCGGCAGCCGCAGGAACGCGTCGAAGAGGTCCGGCGAGGCGGGCACCGCGCGCAGCCGGAAGGCCGCCGCGAGGGCGGCCCGTACGCCGCCGCGGGGCACCGCGACCACCCGGGCGTCCAGCAGCCCGGCAAGCAGGCCGGCGTCGACCACCGGCCCGGCGGCGAGGTTGAAGGCGCCGCGCACCGGACGGACCACGGCCGCCAGGTAGGCCTGGGCGGCGTCGTCCGTGTGCAGCACCTGGAAGCGGAGTCCCGGCAGGTCGGGCACCACGGGGATGAGGCCGGGGCGCACGAGCCGGCCCGGCAGCAGCGGACCGGCGAAGATCCGGCGCTGCTGCGAGGCGGACTCCCGCTTGAAGAGGAAGCCGGGCCGCATCCGGACCACCCGCACCTCCGGGTGGTCGCGTTCGAACGCGTCGAGCCAGCGCTCGACGTACGCCTTCTCCCGGCAGTACGCCGCCGCGGCCCAGCCGTGCGTGGGCCAGTCCTCGGCCACCTCGCGGTCCTTGGGACCGGGCGAGTACGCGCCCACCGAGGAGGCGTACACGAGCGCGGGCACGCCCGCCTCGGCCGCGGCCTCGAAGACGCGGATGCTGCCCAGCACGTTGGTCCGCCAGGTGGTCAGCGGGTCGTGCGCGGGCTGGAACCGCCAGGCCAGGTGGACCACCGCGTCGGCGCCGCGGAAGTGCGGCACGAGGTCGGGGCCTCCGGGGTCCACGTCCGCGGCGGCCCACCGGGTCCCGGCCGGGCGCCAGTCGGGGACGCGGCGGGCCAGGCCCAGGACGGACGCCACCGACGGGTCCCCGGCGAGGGCCCCCACCACACTGGTCCCCACGTTGCCGGTGGCACCGACGACCACGACCCGGGAGCCGTGCCCGGTGCCCGCAGCCGCAGCCGCATCCGCATCCGCACCTGTCATCGTGCTGCCTCCTCCCGCGCGGCGGGTCAGCGGTCCAGCTTCCGCTTCAGCTCGGCCTTGTTCATGGTCGAACGGCCGTGGATGTTGCGGCGCTTGGCCTCCTCGTACAGCTGGTCGTACGTGGGCCCCTGCGCGCCGCTGTGGGAGCGCCGGCCGCCGCGCCGGGACGAGGACATGTCCTCCAGCGAGGTCTTGCTGGCCGTCTTGGACTCGCCCGCGCGGGCGCGTTCCTTGTTGACGGTGCGGGCGGCGATCTCCTCCGCCTTCTTCTCGCTCTCGCCGCGGGACTTGACGCTCTCCTTGATGTGCTCGTACTGGCGTTCCCTCTTGGGGCTGGATCCGCGGGGCATGGCGTTCCTCCTGCTCTCGTGAATGCGTTCCGCTTCCGTTTCAGCCGGCCGGGGTGACCGGCGTGATCACGACCCCGCTGCGGGGCCGGGTGGGCACCCGGCGCAGCGGGATCGAGAGGTCCTGGTGGTCGGGTACGGCGTACTCCTGGGCCGCCAGCCGTGCGGCGAGGACGGTGAGTACGGCGAGGGTGATGTCCTCGCCGGGGCAGCGGTGGCCGGTCGTGGGGTCGCCGCCGCCCTGCGGGACCAGGGTGTCGGGGTCCGGCGGTCCGCCGGCGAAGCGTTCGGGGTCGAAGCGCTCCGGGTCGTGCCAGGTGCGGGGGTCGTGGTCCTGCCCGTACAGGTCGAGCAGGACGAGCGTGCCCTCGGGGATGTGCTCGCCCTGCCACTCCAGGTCGGCGGCGGCCCGGCCGGCCGCGAAGGGCGCGAACGGGTAGTAGCGGCGCACCTCTTGGGCGAAGGCCCGGGCGCGGTCGGTGCCGGTGTCGGCGCGCAGCCGGGCGGCCTCCGCCGGCCAGGCGTGCAGTGCGTGGGCCGCGAAGGCGGCGAACCACGCGATGGCCACGGTGGGCCGGACGACGTTCAGCAGTTCCACGGCCGCGGTGTGCGGGTCGAGCGGCCGGCCCTCGACGTCCCGGTGCCGTGCCACGGCCTCCAGGACGGTGGGTTTGGCTTGGCCGTCGGCGGGCGGGCCCGCGCGGACGTCCCGGACGAGCCGGGCGAACTGCCTCTCCTGGCGCCTGCGGGCCCGCCGGGCGCGCCAGTGCCTGGGCCCGGGGGTGGCGAAGCCGTCGACCATGGCCACGCAGTCGCGCGCGGTGCGGCGTACGGCACGCTGCGACAGCGGCAGTCCGGCCCAGCCGCAGACCGCACGGGCCAGCACCTGGCCGGCGGTGTCGAACACGGCGATCGGCCGGCCGGGGGTACGGGCCAGCTCGCGCGCCCAGAGCGTGTCGACCCGCGCCACGAGGTCCCGTACGCGGGCCTCGTCCATGAGCAGCCGGACGAACATGCCCTTGCGGACCCGGTGGGGCGTGCCGTCCAGGGTGTGCACGGCGCCCCGCCCGAAGAGGGTGTCCAGCACCGGTCCGGGCAGCGCCGCGTGGCGCCGGACGTGGCGTTCGTCGTAGAAGAAGCCGACGGCTCCGGGACCGCCGAGCGCGACCGCGGGCCTGCCGAGCAGACGCGTGCGCACGGGCCCGCCCCCGGCCCGACGGCGGCGCTCGGGCAGCCAGCTGTACCCCTGGGCCAGCAGGGACAGGGTGCTGTCGGTCATGGTGGGGGACATGGTGCGCGGCTACCCGGTGGTGCGGGCGGTATGCGGGGGGCCGGCCGGGGGCTCGGGGACGGTGCCGGGGGCGGGGGCGGGGACGGTGCCGTGGCGGGGGCAGCGCGGACGGTACCGGTGGCGGGGCTCAGGCCTCGGTCACGGCCACCAGGTCGTCGACGACGTCGCGCAGGCGGCCGGCCCGGCGGTAGGCGGCACGCTGGCGTTCGGCGCCGTTGCCCGCCCGGCGGGTGCGCTCCAGGAGCCGGACCGCCTCGTCGAGGTCCCCGGCGGCCGCGAGGCCCGGCGCGGCCCGGCGGAGCAGGGCGCTCGTGCGTTCCGCGGCGGGCACCGTCGCCCCGGTGAAGGGGTCGACCGCGTCGCCCCGGTCGCCGTGGCGGGCCGCCGCGGCATGGGCGGCGCGCATCCGGGCGGCGGGGACCGCGGGGGCCGGCCCGTTCCGGGGGCGCAGCAGGGCGGTCGTGGCCAGGCCGCGTACGAGCAGGGCCAGCAGCACCGTCATGTCCAGGTCGGCGTTGCTGTCCGCCACGCGCACCTCCAGGGTGGGGACGTGCTCGGAGGGCCGGGCGAACCAGTAGATCATCCGGCGGTCGAGCAGGACGCCGGAGCGGACCAGCGCGGACGCGGTGTGCTCGTACCCGGCGGCGTCGAGCACGGGTGCGGGCCCGGCGGTGGGCCAGCGGCCGAACTCGACGGACCGCCAGCCGGCGAACCCGCTCTCCAGCCCGGCGCGGAAGGGCGAGTTGGCCAGCAGGCCCTGGAGGGCGGGCAGGTAAGGGCGCAGCTCGTTGGCGAGCAGCAGGGCCTGGGCGCGGTCCTCGGTGCCGATGTGGACGTGGCAGCCGCAGACCATGCCGTGGGTGCCGTCGACCACGGCACCGAAGTGCCGGGCCATGCGGCGGTAGCGGGGGGTGTCGGTGACCGGGATCGGAGCGTCCGGAGGGACCACGACCGTGCCGCTGGCCATCAGCCGGCACCCGGCGTCACGGGCTGCCCCGGCGGCGAGGGACCGCAGGGCGGCGAGGTCGGCGCGCAGCTCGGCGGCGGAGGCGGTGGGGCGGGTGCACAGCTCCACCTGACAGCGGTAGAACTCGGCCTGGACCCGCCCGCCCAGCCGCGGCAGCAGCGCCCGCAGCACGTCGGGGCCGCGGGGCACGGGGGCGCGGGTCAGCGGATCGACGAGGAAGAACTCCTCCTCGACCCCGAACGTCGGCACGGCACCCCGGCCACCGCCCACCTCGACTCCGCCCATGACCCGCGTCTACCCCGGGGGGCCAGGGGAAACCGGCGCCCCGGGTCCGGGCTCCGGGTGCGGGGGGCCGGGGCCGGGCTCCGGGTGCGGAGTCTGAGGCCGCGGGCGGGACCGGGTACGAGGCCGGGGTGCGGGGGTCGCGGCCGGGGGGCGGGGGGCGGGGCCGGGGCCGGGGCCGGGGGGCGGGGGCGGGACCGGGGTACGAGGCCGAGGTCCGGGTGCGGCGGCCGCGGCCGGGGTCCGGGTGCGGAGGCCGCGGTCCCAGGCCGCGGGCCGGAGCCAGGGACCGGGTCCGGGGCGCCGGATCCGGGGTGCCGGATCCGGGGTACGGGGTCCGGGGTCCGAGCCGGGGTGCTCGGACCGGGGTGCGGGGTCCGGCAGCGGAGCCGGGGGCCGGCGGCGGGGCGGGGGCGTGTGGGTTCGTACCGGGGGGTGCATGGCGGTTCCTCGGCCGGGCAGAGGCGGCCTGACGGTGCTCGCGCCCTCCTCGGGAGCGGGGCCGCGGAGCGAGGAGCGTGGTGACCATGCCGGAGCCGGTGGAACGTACCGAGGACCGACGGCAGGGCGCCGGCCGGCGTCCCGCGGAGCCGCCGCTGCCCCGGGCGACGTCGATCGCGGGCGGGCCCGTACTGATCGAGGGCCCGGTCGAGATCGTGCTGCCGGACGGGGAGGTGCGCGTGTGCGACCGGCCGGTCGTGGCGCTGTGCGCCTGCCGCCGCAGCCTCCGCTTCCCCCTGTGCGACACCAGCCACCGCCCGAGGGTCCGCTCCTGACCGGCCGCCCTCGGGGTACCCGGCCGGCACCCGGCCCCCCGGGCCGGCGTCGAACCGTCGGAGCCCCGCCCCCCGCGGGGCCGTTGGGACCACCCTCCCCCGGGTCCGCGTCCGACCGTCCTCCCGGCGCGCGGACCCCGCCGGAAGGGGCCACCGCCGTCAAGGCGGTGGCCCCTTCCGGTACCGGCCGGACCATCGCGCCGCGTGCGAGCACGCACGCAGCCGCACGGGAGCCTCACCCGGCCCCTCCGGTACCTCCCGTGCCCTCCGCGCCCTCCGCGCCGTCCCCGTCCAGCCGGTCCAGCGGCACCCGCAGTGCGGAGTCGCCCCGGCGCCAGGCGGTCAGCACGTGCTCGGTCAGCCGGTCGCCCAGCCACACCGTGGCCTCCACGCCGAAGACCACGTCCGCCTCCAGCTCCGGCTCCTCCTCCAGCAGCCCGCCGATCACGTCCCGCCGCACGACCTGCTCGTGCACCGCGTCCGCCTCCACGTGCTCGTCGTAGAACCGCTGGGCCGCCGGCCCCGCCCCCGCGCGCCGCAGGGCCAGCAGCATCCGGGCGGCCGCGGGGGGCGCCGCGGTCTCCAGCGCCGCGAAGTGCCCGACCAGCGCGCCGCGCAGCGAACGGTGCAGGCCCAGCAGTGACATGAGGTTGACCGTGGCGAGGGCCGGCGCCCCGGCTGCGGGCAGGTAGTGCCCGTACGCGGGGTCGAGCCCGAGGTCGGTCATGAGGTCCGCCCAGAGCGTGGCGTGCAGCCGCTCGGCGCGCCCGCTGCCGTAGTCGTCGTACAGCACGGCCGCCATCGCCGCCTTGGCCCGCCCGCGCAGCCTCGGCAGCACCCAGGCGTGCGGGTCGGCCTCCTTCAGCTGGTACAGGGAGCGCAGGGCCGCGTACTCGCGGAGTTCCTCGCGCCCGCCGCCGTCCTTGAGGTGGTGCGAGACGTCGTACGCGTCGGTGTGTTCGACCAGCAGTCCGCGCAGCGCCTGGTCGACCCGGTCGACGGCGCCGGTCTCCGCGCGCAGCGCGTCGAGGAACCGGCACTCCAGCAGTCGCCGCAGCCCGAGCAGTTGCGGGTCCCATTCCTTGCCGTCCGGCACTCCGTCGAAGCCGCGGTAGTGGGGCTCGTAGCAGAGGTACAGGGCGAGTTGGAGGTCCTCGCCGTACGGGTCGGCGCGCTCGGCGGTGTCCGCTCCGGCGAGCTCGTACGGTCCCTCCGCGCGGAGCGCGCTGCGCACGGCGGCGGACAGCTCGCCCCGGCCGGGCGGCAGGGCGGGCGCGGTCCCCAGGTTCGGGGCGGTGGCTACGGCACTCATGGCGGCGTTTCCTTCCCAGGGCACGTCAGCCCCCACGGTCACGCCCCGCGAGTACCCGGCCCTCCCCCGGGCACACCCGGGCGGGGCCGGCGGGCGCCGCCCGTCCGGGGCGGCACGGTCGGGGTCGGGGTTGGGGTCGGGTCCGGGGTCACGGCCGGAACCAGGCGGGTGAGGTGGCCGGACTCCTGGGCCGTGTACAGGGTGCCGTCGGGGGTGAAGGCGAGGCCGTGGGGTTCGGGCGCGGCGGCGGGGAGGGGGTGCTCCTCGACACGGCCGTCGGGGGTGATGGCGCCGACGCGGTTGGCGGCCCATTCCGTGAACCAGCAGCGGCCGTCCGGGCCGGCCGTGATGGCGTGGGGGCGGCAGCCGGGGTCGGGGAGGGGGAATTCGGTGATCGTGCCTGCGGTGGTGATGCGGGCGATCCGCCCCGCGCCGATCTCCACGCACCACAGGGCGCCGTCGGGGCCCGCGGTGATGCCGACCGGCGCGGCGGCCGGGGTGGGCAGGGGGAACAGGGTGATGTCCCCGCCGGTGGTGATGCGGCCGACGGCGTTCGCCTGGTTGAGGGTGAACCAGAGCGCGCCGTCGGGGCCCGCGGTGATGAAGGAGGCGAAGGCGCCCGTGACCGGCAGGGGGTACTCGGTGACCTCGCCGGAGGTGGTGATGCGGCCGATGCGGTCGGTGTGCATCGCGGTGAACCAGAGCGCGCCGTCCGGGCCCGCGGCGATGCCGAAGGGGCCGCTGCCGGGAGTGGGCAGCTCGTACGCGGTCATCTCGCCCGAGGTGGTGACGCGGCCGATGCGGTGGTCGCGGTTGCGGGTGAACCACAGGGCGCCGTCCGGGCCGGTGGTCAGGACGGACGGTCCGCAGTCAGGTGCGCCGGTGTCGTACCGGGTGACCTGGCCGTCGGGGCCGACCCGGGCGACGGCGCCGGCGTGGACGAGGGTGGTCCACACGGCACCGTCGGGGCCGGCGGCGACCGCGTAGGGGCCCTCGCCGGGCTCGGAGACCCGGAGGAGGCCGTGCGGGTGGGGGTGGGGGCGGTGGTCGGTCACGGGGCTCCTCGGAGTGCGGGCGCGGGGGCGGAAACGGGCGCGGCGAGGTCGAGGCGGGTGCCGCGCCGGCGGTCGCGCAGCCGGCGGTCGTGGCTGACGACCACCAGGGCTCCGGGGTAGTCGTCGAGGGCCGCTTCGAGTTCCTCGACCAGGGCGAGGGAGAGGTGGTTCGTGGGCTCGTCGAGCAGCAGTACGTCGGCCGGCTCGGATACGAGGCGGGCCAGGGCGAGCCGTTGGCGCTGGCCGGTGGAGAGCCGGCCGATGGGCGTGTCGAGGCGGTCGGATGCGAACAGCCCGAGGGAGAGCAGCCGGGCGGTGCCCTCGGGTCCGAAGGCGGCGCGCACGGTGCGGTCGGGCGGGCCCGGGTCGGGCTGCTGCGACAGGAAGCCGACGCGGCCCCGCCGGGTGATCCGGCCCCGGTCCGGGGCGAGTTCGCCGGCCAGGACGCGCAACAGGGTGGACTTGCCTGCTCCGTTGGGGCCGGTGACCAGCAGCCGGTCGCCGGCCGAGAGCGTCATGTCGAGCGGGCCCAGGCGGCCGGTCACGGCGATCCCCTCGGCGTCGACGAGGGGGCCGGACGCGCACCCGGCGCGCGTACCGGGCCCGGCGGTGCGGAGTTCGGCGGTGCGGAGTTCGGCGGTGAAGCGCAGGGGCGCGGCGGGGGCCGGCACCGGCTCGGCCAGCAGCCGGCGCAGCCGCTCCTCCGCGTTGCGGACCCGGCCGGCCAGGGACTGCTGGACGCGGCCGGCCGCCCGGTCGTACGCCATCTTGTTGCCGTCCTTGGCGGCCCGGCCCGGTGCCACGCGGCGGGCGGTCGTGGCCGCCGTCTCGCGCAGCCGCTCGGCCTCCGCCCGCCACCGCTCGTGGGCCTGGGCGCGGCGGGCGCGTTCCGCGGCCTTCTCGGCGAGGTAGCCGGTGTAGCCGTTGCCGTACCGGGTGAGCGTCCTGGTGTCGGCGTCGGCCTCGACGAGGACGTCGGCCACGCGGTCGAGGAAGGTCCGGTCGTGCGAGACGGCGACGGTGGTGCCGGCGCGGCCGCGCAGGTGTTCCTCCAGCCAGGTCAGGGCGTGGTCGTCGAGGTGGTTGGTGGGCTCGTCGAGCAGCAGCACCTCGGGGGCCCCGGCCAGCAGGGCGGCCAGGCGCAGGCGCACCTGCTCGCCGCCCGAGAGGCCGCCGACACGGCGGTCGCGGGGCAGGCGGGCCAGGCCCAGTCCGTGCAGGGCGCGCTCCAGGCGGGCGTCGGCGTCGTACCCGCCGCGCAGTTCGAAGGCGGTGAGGAGGTCGCCGTACTCCGCCAGGCCGCTGCCGTCGCCGTCGGTCATGGCCCGCTCCAGCTCGCGCATCCGGGTTTCGAGGGCCCGCAGGCCGGCGAGGCCGCGGTCGATCACGCGCTGGACGGTGAGGTGGCCGGGGAGGTGCTCCTCCTGGGCGAGCCGGCCGATGCCGCCGGCGGCGCGGACGGTGACGGTGCCCTGGTCGGGCTCCTCCACCCCGGCGAGGAGGCGGAGCAGGGTGGACTTGCCCGAGCCGTTCTCGCCGACGATCCCGGTGCGCCGGCCCGCCGGGAGCGAGCAGCTGACGGCGTCGAGGACGACGTGGCCGTCGTACGCCTTGGTGACGGCGCGGAGGGTGAGCTGGGTGGGCCGGGTGGGGCCGGTCGTGGTGGTTCCGGTCGGGGGCTGCGTGAGGAACTCCTTAAAGCGACGATCGTTGCGTTAAGATGCTGCCATGGCATCCACGACGTCCGCAAGCGGTTCCCGCCCGGGGGGCCGCAGCGCCCGGGTCCGCGCCCAGGTCCTCGAAGCCACCGGCGCGCAGCTGGTCGAGCAGGGGTACGACGCACTCACCGTCGACGCGGTGGCCGAGCGGGCCGGCGTCCACCGCACCACCGTCTACCGGCGCTGGCGGGACGTCGGCGGACTGCTGGCCGACCTGCTGGAAGCGGCGGCCGACGACAGCTGGGAGCCCGCCGACACGGGCACGCTGGAGGGCGACCTGACCGCCCTGAACGAGGAGATCCTGGCCGGGGTGACCGCCGATCCTCCGCTGACCACGGCGCTGATCGCGGCGTCGTTCCGCTCGGCCCAGGCCGCTGACGCGCTGCGCGCCTTCTGGGAGGACCGGTACGCGCGCTGCGCGGTGGTGGCCGAACGTGCGGCGCGGCGCGGCGAACTCCCGGCCGGCACCCGCCCGCGGGACCTCCTGGTCGCGGCAACGGCCCCGCTGTACCACGAACTGGTCCTCCTGGGCACGCCCCCGTCCCCCCGCCTCCCCGCCACCGCGGCCCGAGCGGCGGCGGCCGCGGCCCGCGCGGGGGCGTTCACGGGATGACGGGGCAGGCCGGGTGCGTACGTGGCCGCGATCGCGTCGGCCACCTGCCGGTGATCCCGTCCGTTGCCGCCGGAGCGGGGCTGCCGGTCGAAACGACCCGGCTGGTTCCGCCGAGCAGCAGGCCGTCGGCCGCTTCGAGGACGTCGTCCGCGGCGAGCAGCAGGGCCGGGCCGCCCTCGAAGACGCCGTCGCCCGCCCGCACGCGCCCGGGCGCCCGGTCCGAGCAGCCGCTGCGCCGTTGGCGGCGGTGACCCTCGGTTCCGGGATCGGCCTGGGCGGCCGAGGTGCGGGCCGTCCCCACGTCCGCGCACCGGCTACTCGCCGGTGCGCGCGTTCGGCCCGGCGGCGGCATGAGCTGACGGGTCATCAAGTGCCGTACCCCGGGATCTCGTTGAGGTGTGCGGCAGGAGCGGCGCCCCGCCGCTCGGGGCGACGGGGCAGGGGCGGCGGTCGGAGGCGGCGCGGGCGGGCGGGGCCGTCAGGCCGCTCGGGTGAGCGGGCCGGTGGGCTGCGGTGCCGGGGCGGGCGGGCGGGTGCCGGCGGCCCAGCGGGTGGCCGGGCCCATCGCGTGGCCCGCGGCCAGGAAGACGCCACCCAGCACCAGCCAGCCCGGGACACCGCCGGCCACCACCAGAGAGGTCAGCAGCAGGGGGCCCACGGTGCGGGCCACCGGTACGCCGGTGCCGAAGAAGCCCTGGTACTGGCCGATCTGGTGGGCCGGCGCGAGGGAGAAGCCGATCTGCCAGCCGCCCGCCGACTGCCGCATTTCGGCGACCACTTGCAGCACCGCACCGGCCACCAGCACCGCCGCCCCCGCCCAGGGCCCGAGCCGCCAGGCGGAGAGGGCGAACACCGCACACGACGCCAGCATGATCCAGCCCGACGAGCGCACCGCCCGGGCGGCCCCGTCCAGCCCGGTCACCGAACGCGCCGTCCGCACCTGGAACAGCATCACGGCCCCGGTGTTGAGCACGAACAGGCCCGAGACGAGCCAGCCGGGCGCGTCGGTGCGGCTGACGATCCAGAGCGGCAGGACCAGGCTGAGCAGCGGCAGCCGGAGCAGCAGCACGGCGTTGAGCAGGGTCACCAGCGCGTACGGCCGGTCGCGCAGCACCGCGAGCCGGCGCTCCCCCGCCGGAACGGTGCCGGCGGCCCGGCCCGCCCCGCCCTCCGCCGGGGCCACCGTCGGAGCCACTGCCGGAAGCTGCCGCAGCAGGGCCGCGCCCAGCAGGAACGTCAGCGCGTCCAGGGTGAAGACCGCGAGGAACGCCTCCCGCGTCCCCACGTGCAGCGCCAGCCCGCCCAGCGCCGCGCCCGCGGCCAGCCCGGCGTTGCCCACGGCTTGCAGGTGGGCGAGTACGCCGGTCCGCTCCTCCGGCGCCACCAGCCCGGCCAGCAGAGCCTGCCGGGCCGCCGCCAGCCCGCACTGGGCGGTCGCGTACCCGACGGCGGCCACCAGGAACGCCCCGAACGAGTCCACCAGCAGGAACGACGCCACGGCGCCCGCGGCGGCCAGCGCCAGCAGGACCGCGGTACCGCGCGGCCCGCGCCGGTCGGCCAGCGCCCCCAGCGGCACCCCGGCGACGGAGCCGACCGCCCAGGCCACGGTGAGGCCGAGGCCGACCTGGGTGGGCGACAGGCCGGCCACTCCGGTGAAGTAGAGCGCGGAGCCGACGTAGTAGGCGCCGTCGCCCACGGAGTTGCTCAGCTGGGCGGCGGCGAGCAGCCGCGCCGGTCCGGACGGGGGCAGGATCCGCATCGGGTGACTCCGGGGGTGGCCTTCGGGGATTCGGGGACACTCCGAAGCTACGGTCCCGGTGGCCCGGAGAGCAGGGCCATTCTGCTCCCGTGGGACTGGGCCACTTGGGCGGGGGCTCGGCAGCCCGGCAGCTCCGGGTGGCCAGCCGCCTTGAGCCGCCCCGGCAGACCCGGCAGGCCCGGCAGGCCCGGCAGGTCCGGCAGCCCCCCGCCTACGCCCCCTCCAACACCCGCACCAGCGTCTCCAGCGCCTCCGGATAGTCCCGTTCGCGCGGTGTGCCGTAGCCGACCACCAGGCCCTGCGGCCGGTCGCCCGGGGTGTGCCAGTGGTCGCCGAGCCAGCCCAGCGCCAGGCCGGCGGCCTCCGCACGGGCCCGCAGGTCCGCCTCCGCCGGGCCGGCGGCCGGGAGTTCGAGCAGGGCGTGCAGCCCGGCGGCCACGCCGCTGACCCGGCCGTACGGGGCGAGCCGGCCGGCCATCAGGTCGCGGCGGCGCCGGTACCGCATCCGGACGGCGCGCACGTGCCGGTCGTAGGTGTGACCGGCCATCAGCTCGGCCAGGGCCAGCTGCCCCAGCGTCTCGGTGTGGTGGTCGGTGTGCAGTTTGGCGTCCAGGACCGGGCCGACGAGGTGCTCCGGCAGCACCATCCAGGCCAGCCGCAGCGCCGGGGCCAGGGACTTGGAGACCGTGCCGAGGTACGCGACGTGGCCGGGGGCCGTCCCCTGGAGGGCACCGACCGGCTGGCGGTCGTACCGGAACTCCCCGTCGTAGTCGTCCTCGACGAGCAGCGTGCCGTGCGCGCGGGCCCAGGCGGTCAGTTCGCGGCGCCGGGCCGGGTGGAGCGGGACGCCGGTCGGGTACTGGTGGGCCGGCGTGACCACGGCCGCGTCGGCGCCGTCGAGGGCCTCCGGCTGCGCGCCGCGCCCGTCGACCGGCAGCGGCCGGACCCCGAGGCCGGTGCGGCGGACCACCTCCCGGTGGAAGGCGAGCCCGGGGTCCTCCATGGCCACCGTGCGGGCCCCGGCATCGGCGAGGACGCGGGAGAGCAGCGAGAGGCCCTGGACGTAGCCGGAGACGACCACGATCCGGCCGGGGTCGGCGAGGACGCCCCGGGTCCGGCCGAGGTACCCGGCGAGGGCGGTGCGGAGTTCGGGGCGGCCGAGCGGGTCTCCGTACCCGTACGTCTCCGCGCTCGCCGTGGTGAGCGCGCGCCGCACCGCCCGCAGCCACGCGGCCACCGGGAAGGTGCCGGCGTCGGGGCTGCCGGGGCGCAGGTCGAGCCGGGGGGCGTCGGGGCGCGCGGCCTCGGCCCCGGCTCCCGCGCGGGCGGTGGCGAGGGCCGCCACGACCGTGCCGGCGCCCTGGCGGGCGGTGAGGTAGCCCTCGGCGGTGAGCTGGTCGTACGCGGCCTGAACGGTGCCGCGGGACAGGCCCAGTTCGGCGGCGAGCCGGCGGGTGGAGGGCAGCCGGGCGCCGGAGACCAGGCGTCCGGTGCGTACGGCGTCGCGCAGGCCGTGTTCCAGGGCCGTGCGGCGGCCCCCCGCCGCGTCGAGGTCGACGTGCAGGTCCACCCCGGCGACGGACCAGGATCCGGATCCAGTCATGGCAGCCGATCCTACGTTCGACCGCCCCGGTTCGTCGCCCCGCCGGCCCCGGCCCGCCTCACACCTTCGCCAGGAACTCCAGCAGCGCCGCGTTGAAGGCCTCCGGCGCCTCGACCCCCGGCAGGTGACCCGCGCCCGGGACGACCACGAGGGTGGACTCCGGTACCAGGGCGTGGAGTTCCTCGGCGTCCGGCACCGGCGTGTACGTGTCCTCCTCGCCGACCACGATCAGCGCCGGCACCCGGGCGGCCGCCAGGCCCGGCCGGTGGTCGGCGCGTTCGGCACGTCCGCGCAGCGCGGCGGCGGCACCCTCGGGGTCGGTGCCGCGCATCATGCCCAGGACGTGCGCGGCCACCTCGGGCAGGGCGGTGACGTGGGCCGGAGTGATCATCTTGTCGATCACCTCGTCCGCGTAGCCGCCCATCCCCTCCGCCACCAGCCGGTCGGCCAGCGCCCTGCGGAACGCCTTGCCGTCCTCCGCCTCGGGCCGGGGCGAGGTGTCGGCCAGCACCAGCGCCAGCACCCGCCCGGGGAACAGCCGGTGGAACTCCATGGTGAGCTGACCGCCCATGGAGACCCCGCCCACCACGGCCCGCTCCAGCCCGAGGTGGTCCAGGAGCTCGGCGAGGTCACCGGCGAACACCTCGAAGGGCGTCGTGCCGGGGACGACCTCGCTCCGGCCGTAGCCGCGCAGGTCCGGGGTGACCACCCGGTACCCGGCCCCCGCCAGGGCCCGGGTCTGCGGGTCCCACAGGGTGCGGTCGAAGGGGTGGCCGTGCACCAGCAGCACGGGCGTGCCGCCGGCCGGGCCCGACACCTCGTAGTGGATCCGCGTACCGTCCGTCGTCGTGAAGTCCATCCCGCCAACCTAACGCCCCGCGGCTCGGCGCCCGCCGTGCCGGTGCGGCCGGCGGCGTCAAGCCGGGCTGCCCCGCCGGGAGTTGACCACACGGGACGGGGGCGCCGACGTCTACGACCTGGACGGGCCGAGGGTGGGGCGGGGCCCCGCCACACCGGTACCGGGTCGCCCCCGGCCGGGCGCCGAGGACCACGGCGCGGTGGCCCGCGCCGGGACCCCGGCGCTCCGGCGCGGCGCCGGGGGCTCCGGACCGCGCGGTGTGCGGTTCCGGGGTGGCCGCGTGCTTCGGGCGGCATCCGGGGCCGAGGCCACGGAGCGCGGCCGGGGGCCCGCCGGTGGCCGGCACCGGGAGCCAAAGGTCAAGATGCGGCAAAGCGGGCAACCCGGTGGGGCTGATCCACATCCTCAGAGCCGAATGACAGTTCGCCCTTCGGGGCAGACCCGAGCCGGAGATCCGTGATGACGTACGCACCCAACGGGGGCACCCCCCAGGGCCACCGCCCGCCCGAGGGGAACCGCCCGCCCGAAGGCCACGGGTCCCCGCACGGCTACGGCTCCCCGCAGGAGTACGGGGCCGGGCAGCCGTACGGGTCCCGGCCGGAGTACGGAGCCGGGCGGGAGTACGCGTCCGGGCCGGAGTACGAGGCAGGGCCGGAGTACGGGGCAGGGCCGGAGTACGGGGCAGGTCAGCCGTACGGGGCCGGGCCGGAGTACGGGGGCGGGCAGGCGTACCACCACCCGTCCCACGGGGCCCCCGAGCACGGCTCGCCGCAGTACGGAACGCCGGAGCAGGCCCCCGGCCCGTACGGGTCCCCGCAGTACCGCACCCCCGGCCACGACGCGCCCCAGGGCCACGGCCAGGCCCCGTACGGCGCAGGCGCGCCCCGCCGGCACCCGCAGCAGCCCCCGCACCCCCAGCAGGCCCGGCAGCCCTACGGCCAGCAGCCGCGGTACGGCAGCCAGGCCCCCTACGGCAACCCCGCGTACGCCGCCTCCGCCTCCCCCCAGGCCCCCGGCCCGTACGACACCCACGAGGCGTACGAACCGTACGAGCCCCCCGGCCACGGCCACTCCCCCGCCCACCACCAGGAGCCCCCGCTCCCGCCCCGCCCCGGCGACGACGACCGCTCCCCCGAGGACCGCGGCCGGCCGCCCCGCCGGCGCGGGCGCCGCTGGCTGGTCGCCGGCACCACCCTCGCCGTCCTCGGCGTCGGCGCCTGGCAGGTGATGAGCCACTACGAGATCCCGCCCTTCACGGACAAGGGCGACCCGGTCTCCTTCGACCAGACCCCGGCCGACCCCGACGCGGGCGGCGGTCGGGCCGGCGGCGGCACCGCCGAGCCCGCGGACTCCAAGGTCTCGCTGCCGACCGGCCCGAAGGCCGAGTTCAAGGTGGCGAACACCCTCGACGACGGCACCAAGATCGGCGTGGTGACGTACACGGGCAAGAAGTCGGGCTTCACGGGGAAGGTCTGGGTGTGGGCCCCCAAGGCGTACTCGGACCCGAAGTTCGCCAAGAGCGGCTTCCCGGTGATGATCGCCCTGCCCGGCGGCGCGGGCTACCCGATGAACTACTGGATGGGCACCGACCTCAAGCTCCAGGAGAGCATCACCAAGTGGTACGAGGAGGGCAAGAGCAAGCCCTTCCTGCTGGCCATGCCGGTGCAGAACCCGGAGCCGGACACGGACGGCACGTACTGGGACGGCAGTGACATCCCCGGCCAGCCCAAGATGGGCACCTGGCTGACCGAGGACGTCCCGGACCTGATGAAGGAGAACTTCCGCACCATCAAGTCCCGGGACGGCTGGGCCTTCATGGGCTCCTCCACCGGCGGCTTCAACGGCCTCAAGGCGGTGCTGAAGAACCCGGACCGGTTCAAGGCCGTGATCGCCTCCGGCCCGGACATCGTGCCGGACTCGCGGCTCTGGAAGGGCCACGAGAAGGAGAAGCAGGAGAACAACCCGCAGGTCCTGGCGCAGCAGCTGATCGACCGCAAGGGGCCGGACGTCTACCTGGCCTTCCAGGTCGGCACGAACGAGAGCAACAAGAAGACGCTCCCGGACGTGAAGAAGTTCATCGCCACCTACGGCAACAAGGGCCCGGTCCACACCACCCTGAAGGAGATCCAGGGCGGCAGGCACAACGCGGCCACCTACGTCCCCGCCATGGGCGAGGGACCGATCGAGTGGATCAGCAAGTACATGGAGGGCCCGACCCCGGCCTCCTAGGCGAGCGCCCCCGGCTTCCCGGGCGCCCCCGGCCTCCCAGGCGCCCCGGCCTCCGCGGCGGCCCGCGCCCCCGGCGCCCGGTGAGCCGTGCCGGCCCCGCTACACGGCGAACCGGCGGGGCTCCCCGGGCGCCGGGGCCCAGCCCGGGTCCCCGGTGACCGCGAACGACACCCAGGCCGCGTGCATGGCGTCGGCCAGCTCCTGGGGCGCCCCGGGGCCCGCCAGCGCGCGGGCCGCCGGGATGTCCAGCACGTCGAAGACGAAGCCCAGCTCCAGCGCGTGGCAGGACCCGAGCCCCGGTATGCCCGAGCGCCAGCCGAACTCGTACACGTACGCCGGCGCGCCGCGCTCCGCGGCGGCCAGGGCGCGCAGCGGGTCCCGCAGCAGCCGGTCCGTGAGCACCTGGCCCGCGACCTCGCCCACGGGCAGCTCCGGCTGCGCCGCCCGGCGGGCCCGTACGGCCGCCAGCGGCATCCCGGCCCGGGCCGCGGTGAGCGCGAGGGCCAGCGGGCCCATCCGGTTCAGGTGGCCCAGTACGCCGGTGGGCGCCAGCCACAGCCGGTACTCCTCGTCCGTCCAGCCCAGCAGCAGCGGCACCCCGGCCCCCGCCTCGCCCGAGACGAGCCGGGCCAGCGGGTCCCCGGGCACGGCGTCCCCGTCCTCGACGATCCCGAAGGCCGCCCCGCCCAGCAGCGGGCTGGAGCGGCGCAGTACGGCGGCCTGAGCGGCCAGCAGGGCGTCCGGGTCCACCCGGGCGAAGGCCGCGGCGGTGGCCGGCACCTTGAGCCGGGCCGCCATCCTGCGCACCATGGCCCGCACCTTCACGTGCGGCAGCGCCTCCGGGGGACCGCTCTGGAGGACCGCCTGCCGGAACAGGCCCTCGGCCCGCGGGGAGGCGAGCAGCGCGCCGATGCTGATGGCGCCGGCCGACTCGCCGAACACGGTGACGCGGGCGGGATCACCGCCGAAGGCCTCGATGTTGTCCCGCACCCACTCCAGGGCGGCGATCTGGTCCAGCAGCCCGCGGTTCGGCACCGCGTCCGGGAAGTGCCCGAAGCCCTCCACGCCCAGCCGGTAGTTCAGCGAGACGAGGACCACGCCGTCGCGGGCGAAGGACGACCCGTCGTAGACCGGTACCGCCGAAGAGCCCCTGGTCAGGGCGCCGCCGTGGATCCACACCATGACCGGCAGCGCCGCTCCGGCGACCGGGTCGGGGGTCCACACGTTCAGGTTCAGGCAGTCGTCGCCCGGGTGGACGGGGTCGGTGAGGAGGGTGGCGAAGGGCTCCGGGTACGGGGTCTTGGGCGCCGTGGGACCGAAGGCGACGGCCTCGCGGACGCCTTCCCACGGCTCGGGCTGCGCGGGCGCGGCGAACCGGTGCGGTCCGACGGGCGGGGCGGCGTACGGGATGCCGCGGAAGACGGCGACGGAGCCCTCGCGCGTGCCCCGTACCGCGCCGTACCGCGTGACGGCCTCCACGCGTTCCACCACGTCCATGGCCATGTCGCCCTCCCGCAGTTCCTCGGTGCGCCGTGGGCCCAGGAAGCGAGCATAAACAGCGGCGGCGCGGGCCGCCCGGCGGGGAGGGGGGGCCGGTGCGGGGCGCGGGCTCCGGGGCCGTACCGGGCCCGGCGTTGCCCCTACGGGTGACATGGCGTGACCCGCACCGGGCCGGGTGGTTGGACCGGTGGCAGGTACTCCACCCACACCGCGAGGCATTCATGCGTATCAACGGCACCCTCAGGGCCGCGGCGGCCCCGGCACTCCTCCTGGCCGCCACGGCGGCTGCCGGGGGCACGGCCCACGCCGCCGGTCAGGACTTCCAGTTCTTCGGCACGGACGACAAGGTCCACGCCATCCACGACCCGGCCGGCTGCTTCGACGCCGCGGGCGGCGCCGGCGGCGGCGTGGTGAACGGCTCGGACAGGCGTGCGGTGCTGTACGCCGGGGAGGGCTGCACGGGACGCGTGGTCGGGGTCGTCGAGCCCGGTGCCAGCGCCCCGGTGGGCCCGGCGTTCGGCTCGGTGCACTTCCCCGTCACCAGGTAGGCGCAGCGGCCGTGACCCCAGGGCGGTCACGGCGTTGTACGCCATGTCATCGTCACAGATCTTGTGGCGCTTCCATTTCTCAAGGAGATCTCGATGTCGCGTATCGCGAAGGCAGCAGCCGTCACCGCTGCCGCCGGTTCCGTTCTGGCCGCCGGCGCCGGCATGGCCGTCGCCGATGCCGGAGCGCACGGCGCCGCGGTCGGTTCCCCCGGTGTCGCCTCGGGCAACGTCGTCCAGGTGCCCGTGCACGTTCCGATCAACGTCTGCGGCAACTCCGTGAACGTGATCGGCCTCCTGAACCCCGCCTTCGGCAACCACTGCGAGAACGTCTCCGGGCACGACGAGCCCAAGGGCGCCTACGGCGACTGATCGCCGGCACTCCGCAGTACCCCCCGGGCCCCCCGCCGCAACCGCGGCGGGGGGCCCGGCCCCTGTGCGGGGACCCGGCCCCGGTCTCACGCCCCGGTCTCACACCCCGGTCCCGCGCGTCGATCCCGCGCGTCGTCACGCGTACCGGTAGAGGTTCCGGTGCGAGAGGAGTTCACGGGGCGTCACGCCCCAGGGCGGCATCGGCTCGTCCAGGCTGAGCACCCGCCCGTACTGCCGGTCGAAGCGGTCGAGGCGCTGCGCCGGCAGGTAGCCGGAACCGGGGTGCCGCTGCTGCCAGCGGTCCCAGATCAGGTCGACGAACGAGTGGTGCAGCCAGAACGCGGGGTCGTTCGGCGCGGTGCCGCCGGTCATGTGGCCGCCGATCCACTGGTGCACCTTGTTGTGGTTCCGCCAGCGCTCGCGGCGCGGCGCGGTCCAGCCCTCCAGCTTGTTGCGGAAGCCGCCGTCGACGGCCGTCGAGTCCCAGGGGGCGGTGTCGTACACCGGGTCGTCCACGGCCCACTGGAGCTCGGCGGCCGTGGGGAGGGTGATGGGGTTGTGGGGGCGGCCGAGGTTGCGGGTGAGGAAGCGGCCCTCCCGGATGCCGACCGTGATGGGCCAGTTGCCCTTCTCGTAGGCGAAGGGACCGGTCGTCACCTGCCGGTCGTCCGCCCGTCCGGTCCCGCCGAGGAAGTCCTCCGCCCAGAGGGAGGAGGCGGGGCTGCGGTCGGTGGTCCAGTCCCAGTACGGGACGGACAGGCCCGGGTCGAGCGCCTGGAGGGCCTTCTCGAACTCCAGCAGGTACTTGCGGTGCCAGGGGAAGAACGAGGGCGACATGTGGCCCACGCGCAGGCCGTCGTCGTCGTCCGGCACGAAGTAGCGGTCGTGCGTGCGGACGAACTGGTCGTACGTACCGTCGCGCTTGAGCTCCAGCACGGCCGCGACGAACCTCTTCTTCTGCGCGCTGGTGAGGTCCTTCTGGTTCTGGCGGGTGTACACGGGTCGGCCCTTTCGGCGGGGATCGGGGCCGCCGTGGCGTGCCGGCGGCCGGGCGTGGGGGGCGGGCGGGGCCGTCAGGCGTGGTGCGCGGGGGCCTCGGAGAGGCGGGCGCTGCCGAGTTCGTCGACGGCGGCGCGGGCCAGGGCGCGGGGGGAGGCGAAGGACTCGTAGTGGTTGACCCCGCTGAGCCAGCTGCCGTCGGCGCGGCGCATCACGTGCAGGGAGCGCCCGTCGACGTACACGTCCACGCGGGGGCGCGCGCCGGGCGCGTGGGCGGCGTACCGCACGGCGGTGATGTGGCGGCCGCGGTAGGTCTCCTCGAAGACCGGTACGGTCGGCTCGACGTCGCGGGTGGTGCGCCGGCCCGCGCGCCCGGCCCGGACGACGGGGGCCAGCGCCGCGGCCGTGGCGGCGACGACGGCCGCGGTGAAGGCCGCGCGCAGTGCCGTGCGGCGGCCGACGGCGAGTGCTCCGGCCGCCCTGGCGATGGCGATGTTCCCGCTGCTGGCGCTCATCCCTGCTCCTCCGTGCCTCTCGGGACGTCAACCGACTCCGACGGTCTAACGCTCCGGTGCAGTGGAGGTCACCGAAGGGGCGCGCGGGGGGGGCCGCCCGGGGGCTCGCGGGGGGCTCGCCGGGGGCGGTGGGGCTGCGCGAGGGGGCGGGTGCGCGAGGGTGGCGGGTGCGCGAGGGTGGCGGGTGCGCGAGGGGGCGGGTGCGCGAGGGGAAGGGCGGGGGTCAGCGGGGCGCCGGGCCGGCCGCGGCGGGGGTGCGCGCGGACTTGTAGAAGATGGTCGTGGGGTGGAGGACGCCGGCCGGGTCGGCCGCGAAGTCCGGGACGGTGCCCGCCTCGTGCCAGCCGAGGGCGCGGTAGAGGCCCTCGGCGGGGCTGCCGGTCTCGGTGTCGAGGTGCAGCAGGACCAGTCCCTCTTCCGCCGCGTGCCGCTCCAGTGCGGCGAGCAGGGCCCGGGCGAGGCCCCGGCCGCGCGCCTCCCGGTGCACCATCAGCCTGTTGACCTCGGCGCGGTGCCGGCCGTTGGGCTTGGTCTCGCGGCGCAGGCTGACGGTGCCGGCGACCCGGTCGCCGTCGTGGGCCGTCCAGACGGTGAGCGTGCCGTCGGAGACGGCCGGCAGGAGCGACTCCCACCAGGCGGCGGCCTCGGCGTGGCCCACGTCGGCGAGGAAGCCGAGGGAGTTGCCCCCGGCGACGGTGTCGAGCGTCAGGTCGGCGAGGGAGTCGAGCTGGGCGCGGAGCGCGGGTTCCGGGAGCGGCTGGATGATCATGCCGGTCAGGGTAGGGACCGAATGTTTCGGCCGTGTGTGCTGCCCCTCCGGGCCGGGTGGGCGGGGCCCTGAGCAGCGCGGGAGGGGGCACGCCGGCCCCGGGCGGGCGGGCAGGCGGCCCCCGGGCGGGCACGCCGGCCCCGGACCGGGGGCCGGCGGGTGGCCGGGGACGGCGTGCCCTCGGGCCGGGCGTCAGGGGGCCGGGAGGGCGGCGAGCTGGGCGATCCGGTCGTGGTGGTGGCCGGTGGTGCCCAGCGCGAGCGAGTCGGCCTTGGCCCGCTTGAGGTACAGGTGGGCCGGGTGTTCCCAGGTCATGCCGATGCCGCCGTGCAGCTGTACGCACTCCTCGGCGGCCCGCACGGCCACCCCCGAGCAGTAGGCCTGGGCGAGGGAGACGGCGAGGGCCGCCTCGGAGTCCCCGGTGGCCAGGGCGTCCGCCGCGTTGCGGGCGGCGGCGCGGGCCTGGGCCACCTCCAGCCAGAGCTGGGCGAGCCGGTGCTTGAGGGCCTGGAAGGAGCCGACGGGCCGGTTGAACTGGTGGCGCTCGCGGACGTGCCGCACGGTCTCGGTCAGGCACCAGTCGGCCAGCCCGAGCTGCTCGGAGGCGAGCAGTCCGGCGCCGGCGAGCAGGGCCCGGCGCAGCACGGCGGTCGCCGTGACGGGTCCGGCGAGCGGTTCGCCGTACGCGCCGTCGAGGCGGACGGTGGCCAGGGGGCGGGTGAGGTCGAGGGGGACGGCGGGCTCGATGCGGGCCTGCTCGGCGCGTACGGCGAACAGGCCGGTGTCGGCGAGGACGAGCAGGACGTCGGCGACGGCCGCGTCGGCCACGGAGGTGACGGTGCCGTCGAGCAGTCCGCCGCCGGTGTCGCGTACCGGGGCGGGGCCGGGCGCGCCGGGTCCGAGGGTGAGCGGCAGGGCGACGACGGCGACGGTCGTGCCGGCGGCGAGGGAGGCCAGCAGGCTCGCGACGGCGGGGAGTTGGGCGTCGCAGGCGAGGAGGGCCTCGGTGGCGATGACGGAGCTGGTGAGGTACGGGACCGGGGTGACGGCGCGGCCCAGCTCCTCCAGGACGACGGCGGCCTCGCGGGGGCCGGCGCCCTGGCCGCCGAGCTTCTCGGGGACCAGCAGCCCGGCGGCGCCGATCCCGGCGCCGAGGGCCTGCCACAGCGCCGGGTCGTGGGGGGTGCCGGACTCGGCGCGGGCGAGCACGGTGGCGGCGGGGGCCCGGTCGGTGAGCAGGGCCCGTACGGCGGCGCGGAGTTCTTCCTCGGTGTCGGTGTAGCGCAGGTCGCTCACTTGGCCAGGTCCTTCCAGGGCAGGTCCTTGTCGTCACGCGGTTCGGGGGGCAGGCCGAGGACGCGTTCGGCGACGATGTTGAGGAGGATCTCGCTGGTGCCGCCCTCGATGGAGTTGCCCTTGGAGCGGAGGTAGCGGTAGCCGGCGTCGCGGCCGGTGAAGTCGACGAGTTCCGGGCGG
This sequence comes from Streptomyces sp. NPDC101132, assembly GCF_044759225.1. Taxonomy (NCBI): domain Bacteria; kingdom Bacillati; phylum Actinomycetota; class Actinomycetes; order Kitasatosporales; family Streptomycetaceae; genus Streptomyces; species Streptomyces sp. NPDC101132. Next base: position 48,614 of record NZ_JBIVYX010000020.1, on the reverse strand, counting down.
CGCATCGTCCAGTCCTCGTACAGCAGGCCCTCCTCGCCGAGGAGTTCGACCTCCAGGCCGCTGATCTCCTGGTTGAGCCGGGCGAAGGTGAGCTTCATGCCGGAGCCCTCGGGGCCGGGCTGGCCGGCGGCGAGCTGCTGGCGCAGCCGCTCGGCGGTGAGGCGGGCCACCTCGGCCTCGACCCAGAGGCCGAGGAGCCGCTGGTGGAGGGCGTGGGTGCGCAGTCCGGGGCGGGCGCGCCAGGCGGCGGCGACCGGGCCGATCATGCCGCCCTCGCGGGGCAGTCGCATGCCGCCGATGGAGACCCGCTCGTTCATCAGGGTGGTGCGGGCCACCTCCCAGCCCTGGCCGACGGCGCCGAGCCGGTGGGCGTCGGGGATCCGGACGCCGGTGAGGAAGACCTCGTTGAACTCGGCCTCGCCGGTGAGCTGGCGGAGCGGCCTGACCTCGACGCCGGGGGCGGTCATGTCGCAGAGGAAGTACGTGATGCCCTGGTGCTTGGGGAGGCCGGGGTCGGTGCGGGCGATGAGGATGGCCCAGCGGGCCAGGTGGGCGCTGGAGGTCCACACCTTCTGGCCGTCGACGATCCAGCCGCCGGCGGTTTCCGTGGGGCCGGTGCCGGGGGCGGTCTCCTCGCGCACCGCGCGGGTGCCGAGGGCGGCGAGGTCGGAGCCGGCGCCGGGCTCGCTGAAGAGCTGGCACCACACCTCCTCGCCGGTCCACAGCGGGCGCAGGAAGCGGCGCTTCTGCTCCTCGGTGCCGTACGCGAGGATCGTGGGCGCGGCCATGCCGAGGCCGATGCCGATGCGGCGCGGGTCGTTGTCGGGTGCCCCGGCCTTCTCCAGTTCGGCGTCGGCCACGGCCTGGAGGGTGCGGGGGGCGCCGAGTCCGCCGAGGCCCTCGGGGTAGTGGACCCAGGCGAGGCCGGCGTCGAAGCGGGCGCGGAGGAAGTCCAGGCGGTCGGTGCTCGCCGGGGGGTGGGCGGCGAGGAGGTCCCGTACCCGGGCGGTGACGTCGGCGGCGGTGACCTCGGACGGGGTGGTGCCGGTCATCGGGCGCCTCCGGTGGCGGGGAGGACGACGAGGCGGCCGGTGGTGGTGCCGTCGGCGACGCGCTGTACGGCGTCGGCGGCGCGGTCCAGGGGGACGCGCTCGCTGACGAGCGGCCGGATGGCGCCGGTGCCGGCGAGCCGGGTGAGTTCGTCGTGGCAGGCGCGGACGGCGGCCGGGTCCTTGGTGTTGTACAGGCCCCAGTGCAGGCCGAGGATCGCGTAGTTCTTGACCAGCGCGTGGTTGAGGGCGGGCGCGGGGACGGTGCCGCCGGCGAAGCCGACGACCACGATGCGGCCCTCGAAGGCCACCGACTTGGCGGAGGCGGTGTACGCGTCGCCGCCGACCGGGTCGTACACGACGTCGGCACCGCGGCCGCCGGTGAACTCCTTGACCCGGGTGACGATGTCCTCGGCGTGCCGGTCGACCACCAGGTCGCAGCCCAGTTCCTCGGCGGTGCGGGCCTTGGCCTTGCCGCCCACGACGCCGATGACGGTGGCGCCGGCGGCCTTGCCGAGCTGGACGGCGGCGCTGCCGACGCCCCCGGCGGCGGCGTGCACGAGGAGGGTCTCGCCCGCGCGCAGGCCGGCCCGGCGGTGCAGGCCGAACCAGCCGGTCTGGTAGCCGATGTGCAGGGCGGCGGCCTCGGCGTCGTCGAGGGCCTCGGGAGCCGGCAGGAGGGCGCGGGCGTCGGCGGTGACGTACTCGGCGAAACCGCCGTGCGGCAGGCGCGGGTTGACGATGACGCGGCGGCCGTCCTCGGTCTCGCCGCACACCTCGACGCCGGGGGTGAAGGGCAGGTCGGGGCGGATCTGGTACTGGCCCCGGCACAGCAGCGCGTCGGGGAAGTTGACGTTCGCGGCCAGGACCCTCAGCCGCACCTCGCCCTCGCCGGGTTCGGGGGCCGGCACCTCGTCGAGGCGCATGACCTCGCGGGGCTCGCCGTGGGTGTGTACTCGCCATGCCTGCATCCGGGGCCTCCAGCCGCCGTCGAGGAACCACGCTCCGGGGCATACTAAGCGGTCGCTTGCCCGGAAGGGAATGCTCCGCGACGGGTCCGCGCCCAGGAGCCCGACGGGGCCCGCACCGAGCCGCCCCGGGTACTCGAACTCGACGCGAACACCCCACGAAAAGTGGTCTGTACCGTTCCGCCCCGATCCGCCGCCCCACAAGGCAACATGTCCCCCACACGAACCATTCACATGGGGGGACACCACGTGAACAAGCTCAAGCACGTCTGCATCACCACCGCCCTGGCGGCCGGCCTCCTCGGCACCGCCGGCCCGGCCGGCGCCGCCCCGGCGCCCAAGCCGTGCAAGCCCGAACTGCTGCTCCTCACGTCGCTGACCGTCGGCGACGGTTACGCGAACGGGGAGGTCCTCGGCTTCGGTGCAGGCGACCTGTCGGTGGGGTCGAGCGAGGGCAGGCCGGTCTTCTGGGAGGGCGTGAAGGTCACCGCCGTCCCGCTCCCCGCGGGCTGGGCCGCGGGCCGGGTCAACGCCGTGAACGCCGGCGGCCTGATGGTGGGCACGCTGACCCGCAACAACGGGAGCGAGGCGGTCGCGTTCACGTACCGCAAGGGCGACGCCGCCGTCACCCTGCTCAGCGCGGCCGGTGACAACAGCTGGGGGGCTGACGTCAACGACGCCGGGTACGTGGTCGGCACCGCCGCCGGCACCGCGACCGTCTGGCGCAACGGCCGGGTCGTCCGGCGCCTGCCGGTGCCCGCGGACGCGCACGCCGCCACGAAGGTCGGCGCGGCCGGCATCAACAAGCGCGGCGACATCGTGGGCACCGCGACGACGTACTACTGGGACGAGGCGGGCGACTACCCCGTCGGGAACAGCTTCCCGGTGGTGTGGCCCGCCGGCGGCTACGACCCGTACAGCCTCCTCGTGGAGAACCAGACCGACTACACCATCGGCAACCGCGCGACCGACATCGACGCCGCGGGCCGGGTCGTGGGCTTCGAGGACCTCGACCTCAAGGCCTGGTACCGCACCACCGCCCAGGTGTGGAAGAAGCCCTACGACGCGCTGCCCACCCTCCCGGGCAAGCTCCCCGGGCACGAGGACGGCGAGCTGTACGCGATCAGCCCCACCACGAACGTCAGCGTCGGCTCGGCCATGACCTACGAGGAGGGCTACCCGCAGCAGCTCAAGCCGCAGTACTGGCCGGGCTCGGGCCCGATGCTGACCCTGCCCCTGCCGGACGCGGACGCGACGGGCCGGGCGAAGGCCGTCTCCGACGACGACCGCGTGGGCGGCACCGTCATCGACCACGACCACCTCGTGGGCGAGTCCGCGGCGGTCTGGACGTGCGCGAGCAGGCAGGCGTACGCGCTCTGACGGCCGGCACGGGGCTGGTGATCCGAGGCCCGGCGCGCTATCGATGCGCGCATGGAATCCACGGAGCACGGTCCGGCGGCGCACCCGCCGCAGCAGCCCCTGCCCGGCCTGCCGGCCCCGCCGCCGCTCGGCGCCTCCGCCCTGCCCCCCGGTACGTACCGGGGGCGGACGGTGCTGGTGACGGGCGGCGGCACCGGCCTGGGCAAGGCCATCGCCGCCGAGTTCGCCCGGCTCGGCGCGCACGTGGTGATCGCGGGCCGTAGGGCGGGACAACTCCAGCAGGCGCAAGCCGAGTTGGCCCGGATCGCGGCCGGTGCGGAGGCCGGCGGCCCTGGCCGGGCGGACGGGGGCGGTGGGGACACGGGCCGCGGGGACACGGGCGGCGGCCGGATCACGGCCGCCGTCTGCGACATCCGGGACCCGGAGCGGATCGCGGAGGTCTTCGACGCCGCCGTGGCCGGCTCCGGACTGCCGGACGTCCTGGTCAACAACGCGGCCGCCAACTTCCCCGTACCGGCGGAGGACATGTCGCCGAACGCGTGGCGCGCGGTCGTCGACACCACGCTGACCGGCACCTGGCTGACGACCCGCGAGTTCGGCCGCCGCCACCTGGCCGCGGGCACCCCCGGCTCGATCGTCAACATCGGCGCCTCGTACGCCTGGACGGGCGGCCCCGGCTTCGCGCACAGCGCGGCCGCGAAGGCCGGGGTCAAGAGCCTGACGGAGACCCTGGCCGTCGAGTGGGGCCCGTACGGCATCCAGGTCAACGGCCTGGTCCCGGGCCTGGTCCCGCATGCCGACATGACCGCCGACATCCGCGCCGGCCTGGCCCGCGACGAGGGCCCCGCCGCCCTCCGCCAGCCCGCGCTCCGCGTCGGCCTCCCCCGCGAACTGGGCTGGGCCGCGACCTTCCTGGCCTCCCCGTACGCCTCCTTCATCACCGGACACACGCTGGTGGTGGACGGCGCCAACTGGCAGCGCCGCAGCCTGGTCAACCCGGAGGTCACCCCGCTCCGCGAGCAACTGGGGCGGGGGCCGTTCAGCCTGTAGGGGGCGGGAGGTCCACCCCCGTGGCGGCAGGACCTTCACCCCGTGGCGGGCGGGCCGAGGAACCCGAAGAGGTACAGCCCGCCCGAGCCGCACACGGCGAGGTCCCGGCCGTCGGGATGCCAGGCGCAGCCGACGAGCGGACGCTCCGTCCGCAGGGCCGTCACCGCCCGGCCGGTGGCCGCGTCCCAGACGCGGACGGTCGCGTCCCCGCCCACGGAGGCGAGCCAGGCGCCGTCCGGCGAGAACGCCACCCCCTGGACTTCGCCCTCGTGCCCCGTCAGGGCGTGCGTGCGGGCCCACGTGGCGGTGTCCCTGATCTGTACCGTGCCGTCCGCTCCGGCCGAGGCGAGCAGACGGCCGTCCGGCGAGACCGCCAGCGCCGGCACTGCTCCCGTGTGGCCGGGGAGCGGCGGGCCGGCATGCCACGTACCAGGCCCGGAGGGGCCTCTGGTCCAGACGCGGACGGCTCCGTGCAGGTCCCCCGCGGCGAGCCAATCCCCGGCGGGGCCCGCGGCGACGGAGCGGCACGCCGCCGCGGGCGCGGGCGGTGTCGTCACGCGCCGCCACGGCCCGGGCTCCCAGACGGCCACCGTTCCGTCGGTGAGGGCCAGCGCCAGCCAGGAGCAGTCCGGGGCGAGCGCCACGTCGTAGGCACTGTCCGGGAGGTCGGTGTGGGTGCCCGCGACCGTGTCGTGGACCCGCGTCTGCCGGTCGCCGCCGACGGACACGATCAGGCTCCCGTCAGCGGCGACGGCCACCGCGTGGACGGCGTGGAGCACCGTCCCCGCGTCGCGGCCCCGGTCCGGCGGGCCGGCGACCGGTACGACCTCGCCGACGCGGCCCGTCAGCCAGGCGCCGTCCGGGGAGAACGCCACGGCGTACTGCGGCTCGGCGGCGCCGGCGGCCATCCGTCCGGCGAACCCTCCGCGGACCCCCCAGAACTGGATGGTGCCGTCGTGGGAGCCCGTGGCCAGCCAACTGCCGTCCGGGGCGACGGCCAGCGCCCGGTTCCAGGCGTCGCGGGCACGCACCGTACCGAGCGGGGTCCCCTGCGGCATCGCCCGCAGGTGTACCCCCTCCGCGTCGTCGACGGCCAGCCACGATCCGTCCGGAGCCAGTGCCATGCGGTCGGTCCGCCCGTCGTCCTCTGCCACGCCGTGCCACCCGTCCCCCTCAGAACCGTGTCGCTCCGCCGTGCCCGGCGGGCCGGCGAGGGGGTCGTCCGCGACGAGGACCTCCAGCGCCCACCGTGCGCCGCCCGTGCTCGCGACCGGTATCCGCCGCCAGTCGGCCGTGGACCAGAGCCGGAGCGTCGGGCCGATGCCGGTGGCGAGGCGGGAGCCGTCCGGGGACAGCCTCAGCCCGGACACCGGTCCGTCGGTCGCGATCACGCGGAGGGGCCGCCACCGGCGCGGCTCCCAGACCCTCAGGACGCCGTCGCCGCTCCCGGTGACGAGCCAGGCGCCGTCCGGGGCGAAGGCCGCTCCGTTGACCGGCCATGCGCCCCTTCTGGCGGCGATCCGGGCGCCCGTCACCGCGTCTCGGATCCGCATGCGTCCATTGCTGTCGGCGATCACCAGCACCCTCCCGTCGGGCGACAGCGCCAGCCTGATCAGCGCCGTTCCGTCTCCGGACCGCAGGACCCGCACGCACCGGCCCGACTCCAGGTCCCACAGCCGGATGCTGCCGGCCCGGTCCGCGCTCGCGAGCCGGCTGCCGTCCCCGGACACGGCCATGCACTCGATGGAGCCCGTGTGGCCCGTGAGCGTGCGCAGCAGCAGGCTGTCCGGCAGGTCCGGGAGGTCCCAGCGGTTGCAGAGGAGGGGTCCGGCGCCCGGATCGTGCTGCCTGACCAGGACCTGCTCGCGCCAGAGGGGCTCGTGGGCCAGGCGGCTGTGCAGGGTGGCGGTCAGGGCGCCCGCGGGCTCCAGCGGGGCGAGCAGGTGCGCGATGCGGTCGAGGTCCCGGGCGACGCGGGTGCCGGTGCCGGTGGGGACGCGGCGGGCGTCCTGCCAGGGGGCCGAGGGACCGCGCTGGTGCAGCCGGGCCTCGACCCAGCGGAGATCGGCGACCAGCGCCTCGGCCCGGTCGGTGCGGCCGGCGGCGAGGAGGTGCTCGACGAGGTGGTCCAGCAGGTAGCCGTCGGTGGTCTCCCAGGGGGCGGGACCGGCCTCGTCGGCCAGCAGGGCGTGCAGCCGGCGCAGGTCGGCCTCGCCGAGTTCGCCGCGCAGGTAGTCGCGGAGCACGTCGTGCAGGGTGAGCCGGCCACCGTCAGCGGGGGTGAGGGAGACGAGCGAGAGGCGGTGCAGCCGCCCGCAGAGGGTACGGGTCGCGGTCTCGTCCAGCCCGCCGGTGACCGCCCAGAGGCGGGCGACCAGGGCCACCGGTACGGTCTCGTCCTCGACGAACACCCCGAGCTCCGCCAGGCGTCGGGGCCCGCCGGCGGGCAGCAGCGTGGTGGCGGCCTCGACGGTGGCACGTACGGCCGTGGAGCGCCGTACCGGGTCGTCGAGGTCGAGCGCCGCCACCGGTCCGGGCGATTCGCCCGCGGCGGGGCCGTGCGCGGTCAGCCCGTCCAGGGCCGCGCGGGCGGCGGCGGTCGGGTCCGCGCCGGCGGCCACCTGGCCGGCGACCAGCCGGTTGGTGAGCCGGAGCAGCAGTGCCCAGCGGCCGGTGGCGCGCAGCAGACCGAGGGTCAGTTCCTCGGGCAGCGGCGGGAGTTCCGAGGTCAGGACGGCGCGGGCCTGGGCGGCGGTCATCTCCCCCACCGTGACGCGCCGGGTGCCGGGCGGCAGCAGCTCCGGGACGCGGGTGGTGACCAGGCGCACGCAGGTGCGGCCGCCCTGGAGGAAGGGGGTGAGCTGTTCCTCCTCCCACACGTCGTCGAGCACCAGCAGGGTGCGGGGCCGCTGGTCCAGCAGCCGGCCGAGGTGCCGGCCGGCGAGGCCGGGGTCGTCGAAGGTGCGGGTGTCCCCCGTGACGTAGTGGGTGACCTCGGCCACCTTGGCGGCCACCGCCGCCCGGCCGCGGACGTCCCGGCCGACGGTGACCACGTACACGCGGTCCCGGAACCGCCTGCGGACGCGCGGGTGCGCGGAGACGACCCGGGCCAGGACGGTCTTGCCGAAGCCGCCGTCGCCGTCCAGCGAGGAGGTGAGGGCCACCGTCCCGCGGCGGTGCCGGCGGCAGACCGCGGCGACCGCACGCGCGCCCTCCGCCCGGCCGACCACCCAGTCCGCCACGTCCTCGGGGGCCGGCGGCGGGGGGTCACCGGCGACGGCCTGGGGCCGCTCCTGGCGCCAGGCGGTGAGCAGGGCGCCGGCCAGGGCCAGGGCCCCGAGTCCGCCGACCCACCACCAGGGCCGCTGGCGGATCTGGTCGAGGGCGCCGGGCCACCGCTCCTGCGCGGTGGCGGCGTTGGCGGCCAGCGAGGCGAGCACGGCCACCACGGCGGCGACCCCGCCGAGCAGAACCCCCCTGACCACGCCCCGCATCCACACCCCCGAACCCGAAGATAACGGCCCCGCGGAACCCGCCGCAGCCGTATCCGCACCACCGCCCCGGCACCCGTCGGGGCGGCCTGCCTCCCCTGCCGCCGGCCGGGTCCCGGCACCGGCGGCCCGGCCCGGCGCCCGCCGCCCGCCACTCGGCGCCCTTCACTCGGCGCCCGGCCCGGTCCCGGCGCCGTGGCCGCCCTGCCGCCTTGCCTCCCCTGCCGCCCGCCGGATCCCGGCACCCGTGCATGATGGCCGGCATGAACACGGAAACCTGCGGCCCGGCCGAGCTGGCCGCCCTGCGTGAGATCTTCGCTTCACGGCCCGGCGCCGCGCCGCCGGCCGGGTGGGAGGCGGTGCGGTCGTTCGAGGCGGAGCACGGAGTGCTGCTGCCCGAGCCGTACCGCACGTTCGTGGCGGAGGTCTGCGACGGTCTGCCCGCCGGACCGCCCCACTACGGCCTCCTCCCGCTGGCGGAGACCCCGCAGGACTGGGGCGCGGACCGTCCGGAGCGCCTGCTCGCCGAACCCTTCCCGCTCACCGGGGCGTGGCTGTGGGAGGAGGACGACACCGTGGTGGAGCTGTCGGTGGAGGAGTTCGAGGCCCGTACGGCCACCGTGTTCGACCATGGTTCGCTGCTGCTGGGCACCGACGGCTGCGGCATGTACTGGCACCTGGTCGTCACCGGCCCGCAGCGCGGCCACGTCTGGCAGATCGCCGGGGAGGGTGCCCTCCCGTTCGGCCCCGACGCGCCGGACGCCCTCATGCCCGGCACCCCCGGCTTCACGGGCTGGGCCGCTCACTGGGCGTCCGGCCGCGACTGGTTCCCCGACGCCTAAGGCGGGCGGCGGCCGGGCGGGGTGTCCCGTACGGGCGGAATGCCGTACGCGTGGGGTGTCGTACGGGCGGGGTCGTACGGGCCACGGGCCGTACGGGCCTGCCGGGGCGGCGCCGGCGGTGTCGGTCAGTGGCCGCGGAAGTACGGGGGGCGGCGGGTGGCGGCGGCCGTGTAGCCCTCCCGGCAGTCGTCCGAGGTGAGGGTGAGGGCGGCGGTCATGGCCGTACGGTCCAGGGCGGCCGGGAGGCCCGCGTCGGCGAAGGCGTCGACGGAGCGCTTGATGCCCTGGACGGCCAGCGGGGCCTGGGCGGCGATCTCCGCGGCGAGGTTCCGGGCGGTCGCGTCCAGTTCGGCGGCCGGCACCACCTGCTGGACGAGGCGGAGCCGTTCGGCGGTGGCCGCGTCGATGCGGCGGCCGGTGAGGGCCAGGTACTTCGCCCAGCCGGCGCCGGCCTCGCGGGCGATCCGCAGGTCGCCCCCCGCGTCGACGGCCACGCCGAGCCGGGCCTCGGGGAGGGCGAAGACGGCGTCGTCGGCGGCCACCCGGATGTCGGCCATCAGCGCCAGTTCGAAGCCGAAGCCGAGGCAGTAGCCCTGGACGGCCGCCACGACCGGCTGCGGCAGCCGGGAGAACACGGCGAACCGCTCGTGCACCCAGCGGATGCCCTCGTAGTAGTTGCGCGTGCGTGCGGCCGCCGAGACCCCGGTGATCGCACCGCCGGGGGCGGTCACGTCGATGCCCGCGCAGAAGGCCCGGCCCTCGGCCCGCACCAGCACGGCACGGACCGAGTCGTCAAAGCGGATCCGGTCGGCGAGCAGCCCGAGCTGCCGGGTCGACTCCCAGCTCCAGCCGTTGAGCTTCGCGGGGCGGCAGAGGGTGAGGACCGCGAGGTGGTCCGCCACGTCCAGGCGGATGCGCTCCTCACCCTCGGCGATCTCCGTGCCGATCGTGTCGATCACGTCGTTTCCCCCTCCGCCCACCTCATGTGACGAACCGTCAGGGTAGGGGGAAGCGTGACGCGAGTGAAGGGCCCGGCCGGCCCCGCGGCGGTCAGCGGGCGAACACCTCGAAGGTGACGGCCGGCCGGCCGCCGAAGCGCTCCGCCGCGCGCTCGGCGCTCTGGGTGAGGAAGGTGCGGCAGTACGTCTCGGGGTCCTCGTCCGTGAGCACCTCGATGTACGCCCGGTGTTCCAGCAGGGACTTGACGGACCGTTCGAGACCCGGCGTCGCGTCGGCCGCGTGGGTGGGGGACGAGGAGCCGGCGATGGCGACCCAGCGCACGCCGTTCCAGGGCTCCAGGCCCTGCTCGGTGAGTTCGGGGAAGATCCAGCGGTTGCCTGCGTCGGCGGCCGCGTCGAGGGTGGCGCGGCCCACCGCCCGGTGGTCGGGGGTGTTCCAGGCGACGCCGCCCCAGGTGTCGCGGTGGTTGAGGGTGATGACGAGTTCGGGGCGGTGGCGGCGGATCGCGGCGGCGATGTCGCGGCGCAGGTCGAGGCCGTACTCGATGATGCCGTCGCGGTGGTCGAGGAACTCGACGGTGGAGACGCCCACGACCGCGGCGCTGGCGCGCTGCTCCGCCTCGCGCAGCGGGGCGCAGGTGGCGGGGTCGAGGGTGTCGATGCCGGCTTCGCCGCGGGTGGCGAGGACGTACACGACCTCACGGCCGCCGTCGGTCCAGTCGGCGATGGCGGCGGCGCACCCGTACTCGAGGTCGTCGGGGTGCGCGACCACGGCGAGGGCGCGCTGCCAGTCGGTGGGCATGGGCTTCAGCTGCTCGGTCATGATCCGCACAATAGGTCAGCCGACGATGTGATTCCCGTACTCAGGAGACGAGTTGGAGATTTCCCTGCCGGGCGGACCCGTGGTGGTCCCGCTGTCCGACGCATCGGGCCTGTTCGAGTCGACCACCCTGGTGCGCACGCTCTTCCCGGGGGCGACGGAGGAGGACTGGGAACGGGCCGCGGCGGCCGATCCCGAGGCCTTCGGGCCGGACGGGACCTGGCGGCTCGAGTTCCGCTGCTTCGCGGTCCGGCGCCCCGACGGCGGGGTGACGATGGTGGACGCGGGCGTCGGTCCCGCGGACGCGCCGGCCGCCGACTGGGCCCCGGTGCCGGGCCGGCTGCCGGAGATCATGGCGCGGGCCGGCATCGCGCGGACGGACGTGGACACGGTGGTGCTGACCCACCTGCACGGGGACCACGTGGGGTGGGCGGTGGGGCCGGACGGCGAGCCGTACTTCACCGAGGCCACGTACCTGGTGCAGCGGGACGAGACCGAACCGCTCGCGCCCGGCGCGCCCGCGCTGACCCGGGTGGTGGAGCCGCTGCGGCGGGCGGGTGCGCTGCGGGAGCTGGCGGGACGTCACCGTATAGGTTCACATGTGACGTTGTTCCCCACTCCCGGGCACACCCCCGGCCACCAGTCCGTGCTGGTCGAGGGCGCCGGCCGGGACCTGGTGCTGACCGGCGACGTGCTGGTGCACGCCGTGCAGTGGGTGAGCCCGGAGGTCCCGTACGTGTACGAGAGCGACCCGGTGCCGGCCCGCGCCTCGCGCGAGGCCCTGCTGGAGCTGGCCAGGAAGCGGGGCGCCCTGCTCGGCACCCCGCATCTGACCCGCCCCTTCGTCGAGCCGTAGCCGCCGCGTGCCCGGCGCCCCCACCGGGTCCCCGACGCCCCGCGCGCTCAGACCTCGTCGCGTACCAGCGCCAGCAGCCGGTCCAGGACCCGCGGGCCGCCGGCGCGGACGCCGTCGTGCTCGAACTCGTCGGTCACCCAGGTCCGCAGCCCCCTGATCGACCGGGCGGTGTCCAGCGAGTGCGCGGTGTCGACGTACATGTCGTCGTGGTACACGGCAGCGGCGACCGGCACCCGGTTCGCGGCCAGCCGCGCCCGGTCGTACAGCGGCCGCCAGCCGGTGCGCGCCGCGAGCAGCCCGGCCGTCTCGCGCAGCGGGGCGAGGGCGGGGTCGGTCTCGAACAGCCAGGGGTGCACGGTCTCGCCGGTGAACAGCAGCGGTTCGTCCCCGGCGAGGGTCTTCTCCGCGTCGAAGCGCGGGAATTCGGCGCGGACCCGCTCGGCGGCCCAGTCGGTGGGCCGGCCGGGGTCCTGGGCGTAGATCGCCTCGTGCAGCAGCGCGTACAGCGGGTGTCCGGCGTACGAGAGCGCCGCCCGCACGCCCTCCAGGAAGGCGTCCGACAGTTCGTGCCCGGACGGCGTGCGGACGAAGGCCCCCTCCAGCAGGTAGTGGAGCTGGTGGCTGCCGTCGGCCACGCCGAGCATCAGGCCGAGGGACTGGAAGGCCTCGGGCGTGAGCCGGAACCCGCCGGGCAGCACCGGCCGGCGCTCGGCGAGGTGCGCGGCGATGCGGCGGGCCCGCTCGACGTCCATCGGGTAGCGCTCGTAGTGGGCGAGGTTCTTGCGGGTGATGCGGGGGTACGCGGCGCGGTACACGTCGTCGGCGGTGGCGTCCAGGGAGGGCAGGCCGCCGGTGATGAGAGCGGTGTGGATGCCCTCGGGCGCGGTGGACAGGTAGTGGGTGGTGCAGAAGCCGCCGAAGCTCTGGCCGAGCACGGTCCAGGGCGCGCCGCCGGTGAGTCCGGGGCGGATGGCCTCGCAGTCGCGGACGATCGAGTCGGCGCGGAAGTGGGCGAGGTAGTCGGCCTGTTGGGCCGGGGTGCCGCGGAGGGGAAGGGTCTGCCGGTTCGCGGGGGTGGAGCGTCCGGTGCCGCGCTGGTCGAGGAGGAGGACGCGGTACTCCTGCGTTGCCCGGCCGAGCCAGGCCTGCCGGCCGGTGAACCGCCGGGCGCCGAAGCCGGGGCCGCCCTCCAGGTAGAGCAGCCAGGGGAGGCCGGCCGGGTCCTTCCCGGCCGCCGTCACCTCGCGGGCGAAGAGTTCGATGCTCTCGCCGCCCGGGTCGTCGTGGTCGAGGGGGACGGTGAAGTGGTGGTCGGTCAGGACCACGCCCGGCTGACGGTAGCGGTGCATGAGGGGTTCCTTGGTGGGGCGGGAGACGGGGGTGGACGGTGGTGCGGTGAGGTGTGACATGGCGCGCAGGGTCGTGCGGGGCCCGGGCGCGCGGACGTGCGGCGGGGAGCGGCGGGGCGGTGGAGCGGTGGAGCGGTGGAGCGGTGGAACCGGCGGGGCCCGCGGGTCGCGTCCCGCCGGCCCCGCCGTCCGTCACCGGGTCAGAACTGCACCACGGAGCGGAGGACTTCGCCGCGCTCCATGCGCGCGAAGGCCTCCTCGACCTCGTCCAGGGCGATGGTCTCCGAGACGAAGGCGTCGAGGTCGAGCCGTCCCTGGAGGTAGAGGTCGATGAGGACGGGGAAGTCGCGTTCGGGCAGGCAGTCGCCGTACCAGGACGACTTGAGCGCGCCGCCCCGGCCGAAGACGTCGAGGAGCGGCAGTTCCAGCTTCATCTCCGGGGTGGGTACGCCGACCAGCACCACGGTGCCGGCGAGGTCCCGGGCGTAGAACGCCTGCCGATAGGTCTCCGGCCGGCCGACGGCGTCGATCACCACGTCGGCGCCGTTGCCGTCGGTGAGGGCCTGGACGGCCTTGACCACGTCGTCGGTGCGGCCGTTGACGGTGTGGGTGGCGCCGAGGGTGCGGGCGAGGTCGAGCTTGCGGTCGTCCAGGTCCACGGCGATGATCTTCGCCGCGCCGGCCAGACGGGCGCCGGCGACGGCGGCGTTGCCGACTCCCCCGCAGCCGATGACGGCGACGGAGTCGCCGCGGCCGACGTTGCCGGTGTTGAGCGCGGCGCCGAGACCGGCCATGACGCCGCAGCCGAGGAGCCCGGCGGCGGCCGGGGAGGCGGCCGGGTCGACCTTGGTGCACTGGCCGGCCGCGACGAGGGTCTTCTCCGCGAAGGCACCGATGCCGAGCGCCGGCGAGAGGGGCGTGCCGTCCTCCAGCGTCATGGGCTGGGAGGCGTTGTGGGTGGCGAAGCAGTACCAGGGGCGGCCGCGCCGACAGGACCGGCAACTTCCGCAGACCGCACGCCAGTTCAGGATCACGAAGTCACCGGGGGCGACGTCGGTGACGCCGGGTCCGACGGCCTCCACGATCCCGGCCGCCTCGTGGCCGAGCAGGAAGGGGAACTCGTCGTTGATGCCGCCCTCGCGGTAGTGGAGGTCGGTGTGGCACACGCCGCAGGCCTTGACCTGTACGAGCGCCTCGCCGGGCCCGGGGTCGGGGACCAGGATCGTGGCCGTCTCCACCGGTGCGCCCTTGCCGCGCGCGATGACACCTCGTACGTGATGCGTCACAGTACAACCACCTTTGTCAGCTTCGACCAGGACTTTCGAACGTATCAGCCGCCCCGGGCCCGGACGATCCCCCTACCCACCCCGACCCGGATTCCCCCCATCCCGACCGGGCGTGTTGGATGACGGCATGGCACGACGCAGGAAGGCCCCCCGGCCGCCGTTCGCGCTGCCGCGCGGCATCCTCCTCATGGCGAGCCCGCGCGGCTGGCGGCACAGCCTCACGACCGCCGACGGGGGCACGGTGTGCGGCGGTCTGGTGGGCGTTCCCGCGGACGCGCCCGCCGCCGCGGCCCGCGAAGCGGCGGCCGACCTGGTCGCCTCCCTGGCCCGTGACTTCCACGGCACGGAGGTCACGGTGGTCTGGCACCCGCCGGCCGCTCCCGACGCGTGGACCGCCGACGTCATCCCGGCGGGCTGACCCGGGGGCGCCCGGGGCGGTCGTGTGTCAGGGGGTTTCCGTGGGGCGTTGGTGGCCGCAGTGGAGTTCGGTGCCGGACGCGTCGTGGACGCCGGCCGGGTGGCCGACGTTGGAGTGGACGCTGATGCCCCGGGCGTGGACCGTGACCTCGAAGGGGGCGACACCGGCCGGGTCGGCGAGGTCGGTGTCCGAGCTGACGGTGAAGCGCTCGCCGGGCTTCAGCCAGTAGTCCTCGCCGAGGGGCTCGACCCACAGGGTGAGCGGGGCGCCCGTGTCGTTGTCCACCGTGATCTTCTGCATGACCGCAGCGTACGGCGGCTCCGGCGGCTCGTCAGAGGAGGCCCTGGTCACGGGCGTAGAGGGCGGCCTGGGTGCGGTCGCGGAGCGAGAGGCGGGTGAGGATGCGGGAGACGTGGTTCTTCACCGTCCCCTCGGTGAGGCGCAGGCGTGAGGCGATCTCGCGGTTGGTGGCGGCGGTCTCCCCGGTGAACGCCTCGACGGCCCCGGGCACGCCGAGACCGAGCGCGAGCAACACCCCGCCCACGGCACCGAACCGCTGGAGGCCGGGGCTGGGTACGGGGTGCCCCGCGGGCGCGACGGATGCCGTGGGTCCGGACACCGCGACGAGGTCGGGCGCGACGGACACGGCCGGTGACGCGGACACGGAGGGCGCCCCGGACACGACGGGGACCCCGGACACACCCGGTGGCGCGGACCCGGCCGGTGTGGCGGGCGAGTCGGGCGTGGGGGTGCTGGGAGGGGTCATGGGCGGCGCTCCAAGGCGTCGGTGTTCCTGTTCCGGACACGCCCGACCGTAGGAAGCGGCGGCCCGCCGGCCCCAGTGCCGGCCGGCCGGATCGTGAGCCGGAGGTCACGGGTCGCACGGCCATCGGTCATGTGCCGGTCGTACCGTCCCAGCGGCGCTGGGCCGTTCGGCCGACCCCGCGTCACCCGTCCCGGGTGTCCCAGGGGTCCCATGGGACGACACGGGACGTCCCACACGGCGATCTGGCTTGTCCGGAACCGGTCTTGATCTCTAGCGTGCTGACGCGTTGGCGGACTGTCCGGACACGGGGGTGTCGGACATCCCGCTCAAGCCACGGCGGATCACCCGTATGCCTCGCACCGGGTGAGCCGCCGTCCGCTCTTCCACGGAACGGAATCGCACATGCTGCCGACGCTGCGACCCCTGCTGCGCCGCCGGACGGTGCTCACGGGTGCCCTCTCGCTGGGGGCGCTGGCCGCCCTCGGGACGCCGGGAAGGGCCTGGGCGGCGGGCGCCCCGGAGATCACGGACTGTGACTCCTGGGGCGCCCGGCAACCGACCAGCCCCGTCCGGGTACTGCCCACCTCGCCCGAGAAGATCGTCGTCCACCACACCGCGACCCCGAACGTCACCGACTACTCGCAGAAACGCTCCCTCGTCCTGGCCCGGGCCATCCAGAACTACCAGATGGACACCAACGGCTGGATCGACACCGGCCAGCACTTCACCATCAGCCGCGGCGGCTACGTCACCGAGGGCCGGCACGAGAGCCTCAACTCCCTCCTCAGCGGATCCGAGACCGTCGAGGCCGCGCACTGCACCGGCCAGAACCGGGTCGCCATCGGCATCGAGAACGAGGGCACGTACAGCACCGTCGAGCCCCGCGCCGAGCTGTACGAGGCCCTGGTCGACCTGTGCACGTACATCTGCCGCCAGTACGGCATCGACGCCTACCAGATCTACGGGCACCGGGACTTCAACGCCACCGCGTGCCCGGGCGACCGCCTCTACGCCCTGCTCCCCAAGCTCCGCTCCGACGTCGCGGCCCGGGTCGGCGGCGACCCGGTGGGACCCATGTGGACGGTGCTCCGGCCGGGCGACACGGGCGAACGCGTCCGCATCCTCCAGCACCTGCTCCTCCAGCACGGCGCCCAGGTCCCGGTCGACGGCACCTTCGGCCCGGCCACCGAATCCGCCCTGCGGGCCTTCCAGACCCGCAACGAGACGGTCGTGGACGGCGTCGCCGGCACCCAGACCTGGAACCAGCTCAGCACCCCGGTCTCGCAGGGCGCCGCCGGCCAGGCCGTACGGGCCATGCAGGGCAGGCTCCACTCGCTCGGCTACGACACCCCCGTCGACGGCCTCTTCGGCCCCGGCACCAGATCCCGCGTCACCGCCTTCCAGAAGGCCCGCAGGCTCCCCGCCGACGGCACCGTCGACGCCCGCACCTGGAGCCGCCTCCTCGCCTGACCCCCGCGCGGTTCGGGCAGCGGCGCTCGAAGGAGGGGGCGGTCCGATGACGCTCGAGGTGAGCCCGGGGCAGGGGATCCCGCCCCGGGCGGCCTGGTTGCTGGAGCAGGCGCGCCGTGGCGGTGCGGCCCTGCTGACCGTGGACGGCACGGTGGTCGTGCCGCTGCGGGCCGGGAAGGGGGACCGGGCTGGCTGCTGCCCGCTCCGGGGACACACCCTCGGCATCGACGGAGGCCTGGGGATGGCGTTGCGGGCGGTCGCGCTCGTCGGCGGCGAGCCGGGCCGCCCGCGTACCCCGTGCCGGGCGTGCCGCGAGTGGCTGTGGGAGCGGGTGCCGGACCGCGGCCGCGACGGTGACGTCGAGGTCTACTGCGCGGACCCCGAGGTGTCCGCGGTGCTGGTGGCGGACGCCGGGGGGTTGTCCGCGCCGCCCTCGAACTGGGTGCGGTGGAGTTCCGCGTAGCGGCCGCCGGCGGCCAGGAGGTCTTCGTGGCGGCCGCGTTCCACGATGCGGCCGTCCTCGACGACGAGGATCTGGTCGGCGGCGCGCACGGTGGACAGGCGGTGGGCGATGACCACGGCCGTGCGGCCTTCCAGCGCCTCGGCGAGCGCTTCCTGCACGGCCGCCTCCGAGGTGGAGTCCAGGTGTGCGGTGGCCTCGTCGAGGATGACCACGCGCTGCCGGGCCAGGAGGAGGCGGGCGATGGTGAGGCGCTGGCGTTCGCCGCCGGAGAGCCGGTAGCCACGCTCGCCGACGACCGTGTCGAGGCCGTCGGGCATGCCGGCGATGAGGCCGTCCAGGCGGGCCCGGCGCAGCACCTCCCACAGCTCCCCCTCGGTGGCGCCGGGGCGGGCGAGGAGGAGGTTGGCGCGGACGGTGTCGTGGAAGAGGTGGCCGTCCTGGGTGACCATGCCGAGCGTGCCGCGCAGCGAGTCCGCGTCCAGGTCGCGCACGTCGACCCCGGCGATCCGTACGGTGCCCTCGTCGGCGTCGTAGAGCCGGGGCAGCAGCTGGGCGATGGTGGACTTGCCGGCGCCCGAGGAGCCCACCAGGGCGACCATCTGGCCGGGTTCGGCGCGGAAGGAGATGCCGCGCAGCACCTCGGTGCCGCCGCGGGTGTCGAGGACGGCGGTCTCCTCCAGGGAGGCGAGGGACACCTTGTCGGCGGAGGGGTAGCCGAAGCGGACGCCGTCGAACTCCACGGAGACCGGGCCGTCGGGGACGGGCCGGGCGTCCGGCTTCTGGGCGATGAGGGGTTCGAGGTCGAGCACCTCGAAGACCCGCTCGAAGCTGACGAGGGCGCTCATCACCTCGACCCGGGCCCCGGCCAGTGCGGTCAGGGGCGCGTACAGCCGGGTGAGCAGCAGCGCGAGGGCGACGACGGCGCCGGCCTCCAGCCGCCCGTCGAGGGCGAGGACGCCGCCGAGTCCGTACACGAGGGCGAGCGCGAGGGCGGAGACGAGGGTGAGGGCGGTGATGAAGGCGGACTGCGCCATGGCGGTGCGGACGCCGATGTCCCTGACCCGGCCGGCGCGTGCGGCGAACTCGGCGGACTCCTCGGCGGGCCGGCCGAAGAGCTTCACGAGGGTGGCACCGGGGGCGGAGAAGCGTTCCGTCATACGGGTGCCCATGGCGGCGTTGAGGTCGGCGGCCTCGCGCTGGAGGCCGGCCATGCGGCGGCCCATCCGGCGGGCGGGGAGCACGAACACGGGGAGCAGGACGAGTGCCAGGAGGGTGATCTGCCAGGAGATGCCCAGCATCACGGTGAGGGTCAGCAGGAGGGTGACGAGGTTGCCGACCACGCCGGAGAGGGTGTTGCTGAAGGCCCGCTGGGCGCCGATGACGTCGTTGTTGAGCCGGCTGACGAGGGCTCCGGTGCGGGTGCGGGTGAAGAAGGCCACCGGCATCCGCTGGACGTGGTCGAAGACGGCGGTGCGCAGGTCGAGGATGAGGCCTTCGCCGAGGTTGGCGGAGAGCCAGCGGCCGACGAGTCCGAGGGCCGCCTCGGCGAGCGCGATGCCGGCGATGAGCACGGCGAGGCGGACCACCGTGCCGGAGTCGCCGCGGCCGACGATGGCGTTGACGACGCGGCCCGCGAGCAGCGGGGTGGCGACCGCGAGCAGCGCGGTCGCCACGCTGACCAGCAGGTAGAGGCCGATGCGCCGGGAGTGGGGGCGGGCGAAGGTCCCGATGCGGCGCAGGGTGGCCCGGTCGAAGGGCCGCCGGTGGGTCTGGGCGTTCATCGTGCTGTGCAGCGACTGCCAGGCCGTGATCTCCATGTCCATGGCCCCGACGCTAGGACCTCAAGTCCGATTGAGGTCAAGGATTCCTCGAACGGGTCCTGCGGGAGGCGGCGGCGGGGTGCGGCGGTGACTAGGGTTTGACGCCGCCGAGCGGGGAGCACTCCTCTTCCTTCTGGGCCGGGATGGAGCCGCAGACGGTGATCGTCTCCCAGGGCTCCTGGGGGGTGACCGCGAGCATCCGCGTGTACGTGTCGTGCTCCATCCGGATGGCGGCCTGGTCGGACAGGCCCCGCCGGTCGCGGATGGTGACGGTGTCCCCGATGTTCCCGGCCTCGATGCGGCCCCAGACCGCCTGGCAGGCCGGGCTGTAGCGCAGCTGGATGCTCATGCCGCGCAGCCAGGTCTTGCGTACGGTCGTGGCGTCCCAGTGGCAGTCCATGGCCTGGGGTTCGCGGAGCAGGCAGGTGTCGCTCTTGCAGCCGGTCCTGACGGGGCCGGTGGGGCGGGGGGCCGGGGCCTCGGTGCCGGTGCCGGCGGTCGGGGTGGTGGCGGACCTCCCCTGGGAGCCGAACGCCGCGTGGGCGCCGCCGGAGGCGCCGACCACGCCGCTGAGGCCGATGACGGTGAGCACGCTGCCGAGCACGGCTCCGGCCAGGGCGCAGGCCGCCATCGCCAGGACGGTGCGGCGGCGGGCCCGCGGGGTGCGGTGGTCGTGGTCGGCTGCGGCGGAGGCCCCGGGTACGGGGTGGGGCGCGGCCGGTACGGGCACGGGCGCGGCGGCGTCGGCACCGGGCACCGGCACGGCGGCGCGCCCCGGCTGCGGGCCCGGCCCCGCCGCCGGCTCCGCAGCCGGGACCGGCTCCGGCGCGGACGGTGGCGCGGATGCCGCAGCGGCCGGCGGCTGGGGACGCGTATCCGACGGGCCCGTACCCGAACGGCCCGTATCCGAACGGCCCGTACCCGCAGCGCCCGTACCCGCAGCGCCCGTACCCGCCGCGGCCGCGGGATCCGACGGCACGCCGGGCGCGGACACCGGCTCCGCCTCCGCTGGTCGGGGGGCTGCTGCGCCCCCGCCCGCGGCGGCGGCAGCGGGAGCCGCGGCCGGGGCGGCGGGGTTCCGGTCGAGCCGGTCGAGGAGGGCGAGCAGCGGCCGCGGGTCCGCTCCGGCGGCGGTCGCGAACTCCTCGACGGCGACCCTGGTGGGCACCTGCTTGCCGTTGAGGAAGCGTTCCCAGGAGGAGCGGCTGTAGTGCGTCCTGTCCGCGAGCCGGTTGTAGCTGAGCCGCGCGGCCTCCTTCATCCGGCGCATCTCCGCGGACAGTTCGGTCTCCGGCCTTCCCCGCCCGGTGGTCCCGTCCGCTCCCTGTGCCATCTGGCGCGTCCCCTTTGAGTTGTGCCTGCTCGCCTGGCCCACCCCGCGAGCAGGCACAATTATGGGCCACCTGCCGGTGTGCCGGTGTCCGTGGCCGTTCCGGCACATGTGCTGGTCAGAGGGCTGCAGGAGCGCCCCCTGCCCCTCCGCCCCGGGCACCGCGGCCGGGGCGGAGACCGACCGCGGGGGCCGGGGTGACCAGCCGTCAGCAGCCGCTGCTGTCCTCCACGAGGACGCCCTGGGCGGTGCGCAGGGTGTGGTCGTAGCAGCCGTCGGGGGTGCGCAGGCGGTAGCGGTCGGTGGTGGTGCCGACCGCGTGGCGCTGGTCGCGCGGGACGCCGTACGTGTAGGTGGCGTCGCCGGTGTAGGTGTGGTCCAGGCGGGTCCGGGAGGCGGGGCGGCCGGGACGGTACACCGTGGTGTCGGCGCGGTCGCCGAGGCCGAGGACGGTGCGCAGGCGGCTGTCGGCGCCCAGGGTCGTCTCGCCGTCCATGGTGTGGGTGCGGGCGGTGCGGGTGGTGACGCCGCCGGTGGTGACGGTCTCGTCGTCGCGCCACTCGGCGGTCAGCGCGTCGCGGTCCTCCCCGTCGGTCCACGTGTGCGCGGAGGTGTGGGCGAGGGTGCGGGTGACGGTGGTGGTGACACGGCCGTGGGAGGTGTCGAGGTAGCCGGAGACGGTGAGCGAGTGGCCGCCGGTGGTGTCCAGGCGGTGTGGTGAACCGGCCGTGTACCGGGGGGTGTTGACGGGTTCGGTCTGCTGGTGGCGGGTGAGGGCGCCGGTGACGGTGCGGCGGCCGTGGTCCTGCCAGAGCAGCAGGTTGGCCGGGACGCTCCAGCCGCTCTGCCCGGCCGGGACGCCGGCCACGGAGACCTCGACGGCGTGCGGGCGGCCGTCGTTGAGGAGCGCGGCGAAGGGGGTGAGGTCGTAGGTGACGGGCTGGACGTCGAAGGCGCGGGGGCCCGGGGTGACGTACCAGAGGAAGGGGTTGGACCAGCCGCCCGTCCAGACGGTCGGGAAGGGGGCGGCGATGCCGGCGAGCCGGCCGTCGACCGAGATCCGGACCTCGCGGTACGGGCCTTCGGCCGCCTTGCAGGAGTACGGGGCGGCGTCCGGGACGGTGAGGTACCAGTATTCCTCGCAGCCGCCGCCGGAGCCGGTGGCGTACACCTCGGCGAGGAGGCGCTCGGTGTTGCGCGGGGTCGTGACGGGGGCGGCGGTGACGGGCAGCACGCGGTCGGGGACGGCGCGGTCGGTGCCGCGGGCGGTTCCGGGGGCGCCACCGCCGGTTCCGCGGCCGGGGCCGGCGGCCGGGCGTCCGGTGTGGAAGGTGAGGGTGACGCGGACGTCGAGGACGCCGGTGTAGGTGTCGTTGACGACGTTGCCGATGAGCATCTCGACGGCGCCCGGCCGGCGGAGGGTGTCGGTGTACCGGGTGACGTCCTTCTCGACGGACCAGGTGATGCCGTCGGGCGAGGGCTGCGGGGTGGAGGTGCGCAGGATCTCGACGCCGTCGACGGTGAGGTTGCCGAGGCGGTCGTACTGGCGGCCCTTGACCTTCCCGTCGAGCCGGAGCACCACCTTGGCCCAGGGACCCGGGCAGGCCTCCGGGGGTGTGTAGCTCCCCCGGTACGGCGTGAAGTCCCGGAACTGCGCGGCGGCGAGGGTGACTTCGCAGGAGCGGCCCGCGGGCCGGGTGAGGGGCGGGTCCGCGGTGATCGGGTCGTGCCAGTCGGTGCCGAACTCGGCGGGCGGGGTGTCCGCCCGGGCGAGGGAGGCGCCCGCGAACAGCGAGCCCGCCACGAGGGCGAGCCCGCTGATCATGCTCATGATCCGCTGTCGTCTCATGGGCCCAGAGTGAAGCGCGGACGCCGGTGCGGCGCCAGGGGGCGGGGCGGGGGTGGCGGATTCGCTCCCCCTCCCGCGGACCCGCCCCCGGCCCCGTCCGGTCCTTCCCCGGCCCGTCCCGGCCCCTCCCCCGCCCCTCGGGTTCGTCCCGTCAGGCGGGTGTCACGCCGCCGTGTCGAAGGTGTAGTGGCGGGTGTGGTCGAGCATGTCGGACGGCGTGACGTTGTTCCACGGCCGCATGGTGTCCTTCAGGTCCACCACGTTCGCGGTGCCGGCCGCGGGCCGGTACGTCGAACCGGGGTGCAGGCGCTGCCAGTCGGCCCACAGCTTGTCGATGTAGGCGTGGTGCAGCCAGAACACCGGGTCGTTGGGCGAGGCGCCGGTGGCCATCTGGCCGCCGACCCAGACGTGCACGCGGTTGTGGAGGTTGACGCCGCGCCAGCCCTCCAGGTGGTTGCGGAAGCCGTTGGAGGCGCTGTTCCAGGGCGCCTCGTCGTACGTGGCCATGGCGAGCACGCTGTCCACCTCGGCCTTCGTCGGCAGCTGGGCCACCGAGGAGGCGAGGGCGCGGCGCAGGTAGGGGCGGCCGTCCACGCGGACGTTGAGCTCCCACTTGCCGCCGGAGTACGCGAACGGGCCGTCCATCACCTGGCCGTCGCGGGCGCGGCCGTTGCCGCCCATGAAGTCCGGGGCCCAGAGGGAGGCGCGGGTGGTGCGGTCGGTGCTCCAGTCCCAGTAGGGCAGGGCCACGGTCGGGTCGACGGCCTGGAGGGCCTGCTCGAACTCCAGCAGGAAGCGCCGGTGCCAGGGCAGGAAGGAGGGCGAGCGGTGGCCGACGCGGTCGCCCGAGTCCGTGTCGCTCATGATGAAGGAGTTGTGGGTGCTGACGAAGGTGTCGTAGGTCCCGGCGCGCTTGAGCTCCAGCACCGCGTTGACGAATCGCTTCTTCTCGTCGGCGGTCAGCGTGGCCTGGTTCTTGCGTATGGTCACTGGTACGTCCCCGTGTCTTTCTGGGGTGGTGCGGTGGTCGGTCGGTGGTGTGCGGGGGTCACGTGGTCAGGGTGTCCCGCATCGGCAGGCCCCGGCCCGGGGCCGGCGGTCGGGCGGTCCCGGTCGGGCGGTCCCGGTCGGTCCGCCGTCGGGCCGTCAGGCCGTCAGGCGGTGGCGAGCGGCACGAGCTTGGCGCCCTGGAGCTCGACCACGGCGGCCCGGGCGAGCGAGCGCAGGTCGCGGTAGGTCTCGTAGTGGTTGACCACACTGATCCAGGTGCCGTCGGCGTTGCGCATGATGTGCAGCTCCTGGCCGTCGATGCGGACGGAGTGGCCGCCGCCGTGGTCGCCGTGGTGGCCGCCGTGGGCGGTCGGACCGCCCTGGATGCGGCGGCCCTTGTAGACCTCGTCGAAGGAGCCGGGCGCGGTGTGGCCGGTGTGGTCCGCGTGGTCCGCGGAGCCGGCGGCCGCGGCACCGGTGGCGCCGGCCACGGCGAGCGCGGCGGCCGCGGAGGCGGTGACGCCGAGAGCGCGGCGTCGGGTCATGACGGACATGGGTGTCCCCCCTGGTGGTACGTGGTGGTACGGGTTTCCGGCGCCGCGGTGTGCTTGTCGTACGCGGCGCAAGGCGATGAGTACCAGCGGGTGACGGCGGCCCGGAAACGGCGGCCGGCAGGTTGGCCGCGATCCGGACATCACCCCATAAGTTGTCCATGCAACCATTTCGGGGATCTTGCGGAGGATGTGGTTCCCCGGCCCGCCAACTGAAGATCTTTCATTCTTCCCGCGTAGATCTGAAAGATCTTCTGCAAAACGGTGCCGCTATGGTCGGCCTCACACCGCGAAGCTGGCCGGAAAGCGAAGGAGGTACGTCATGTCCGACGGAGCCGGGGAGCCCTGGTTCGCGGGGATCGACGTCGGGGGTACGGGGATCCGGATCGCCCTCGCGCGGAGCGGCCGGCCGGCCTCCCTCGAGGCGGCGCGGACCGCCGAACTCGCCGCCCCGGCCAGGATCACGGCGGCCGGGCACGACGGGGAGGCACTGCTGGCCGCCGTGCTGCCCGCGCTGCGCGGGCTGCTGGACGCGGCGGGCGCGGCCGGGGCGGAGGCCGTCGCGGTGGGCGCCACGGGCATGGCCCTGCTGGGCCGCGACCTGGCCGCCCGGCTGCCGGGGCCGCTGGCGCGGGAGACCGGGGCCCGGTACCTCGCCCTGGCCAGCGACGCGGTCACGGCCCACATCGGCGCACTGGGGACCCGCCACGGCGTGGTCGTGGCGGGCGGCACCGGGCTGGTGGCCGTCGGCTCCCACCCGGCGGAGGGGTGGCGCAGGGCCGACGGATGGGGGCAGTTGCTGGGCGACTGCGGCGGGGGCGCGTGGATCGGGCGGGCCGGTCTGGAGGCGGCGCTGCGGCAGCACGACGGCCGGGCGGGCGGTTCGGCGGCCCTGCTGGCCCTGGCCGCCGAGGAGTTCGGCCCGGTGGCGGGACTGCCCGCGGCGCTGCAGCCGCGGGCCGACCGGGCCGGGCTGCTGGCGGGGTTCGCGCCCGCGGTGGGCCGGGCCGCCGCGGAGGGCGACCCGGTGGCGGCACTGGTCCTCGACCGGGCCGCGGAGGAGATCGCGGCGAGCGCGACGGCCGCCGCGGCCGGACTCCCCTCCCCCCACCTGTGCCTGACGGGTGGGCTGTTCCGGCTTCCGGGGCTCGCCGACGCGGTACGCCGCCACGTGGCCGCGCACCTGCCGGACGCCCGCTGGACGGCCCCCGACGGCCCGCCCCTGCTGGGCGCCCTGCGCCTGGCGTCCGCCCTTCCGTCCCCGCCCTGGCCGCCGTCCCCGCCCCTGCTGGACGTCCTCACCCTGGGCGGCTGAGGGGCGGACCGGTGCGACTCCCGGTCACCACCAGTACGCCGGGTAGCGGGTGGCGCCCGGGCGGATGCGGGAGGCCAGGCAGCCGGTGAGGACCAGGAGGACGGTGGCGCCGAGGAGGAGCGGCACGAAGGTGTCCGGTTCCGGGGTCTGGAGCACCACGATCACGGAACTGGCGCAGCCCGGGGAGTGGGGGGTGCGCGCGGCCATCGTGAGGGCGAGGGTGAGGCCGCCGGCGACGGCCGCCGCCCAGGGGCTGCTGCCCAGCCCGGCGAGTACGCCGTAGCCGACCAGGGCGCCGATCAGGTGGCCCGCGATGACGCTGCGGGGCTGGGCCAGGGGCAGCGCCGGGGCGCTGTGGACCAGGGCGGCGCTGGCGGCCAGGGAGGGTATGAGCACCGGCTCGTGGATCATCGCGCCGATGCCGACCAGGGTCAGCAGGACCGCGGTCACGGCGCTGATGCTGTGCGCGGCGGCCACGGGCGTCGGCCGGGCGGGGGCCCGTACGGGCACGGCGACGGGGGGCTCGGGGGCGTGCGGCAGGGGCGCCGCGGGGTGCGTGGGCATGGCAGGGCTGTCTCGGGCGGCTCGGCGGACGGGGGGCAGGAGGAACGGCCGACGCGCGGCGCCGCGCTGCCTGCCGTGGTCCACGGCGGCCCGGCCATGCGCCCGTCTCGGTGGAAACCGGCACAGTCCGCTCAGAACACTAGCCACCCGGCCCCCGGCGCCGGCCACCCCACCCCCGGCGCGCCCGGATTGACCGGGTTCCGGACCCGTCCCCCAAAAGATTTTTGCAAAAATTCTTTTGCAGACCGATCGTCGGGCCCTACGCTCGGGGGCATGGTCAGCGAAGAGCAGAGACGGGTCCTCGACCCCAGCCGGGACGCCGCGGCACTCAAGGCACTCACCCACCCCCTGCGCATCCGGCTGCTCGGACTGCTGCGGCAGCACGGTCCGTCGACGGCGAGCGAACTCGCGGTGCTGACCGGCGAGTCCTCCGCGTCCACCAGCTACCACCTGCGGGTGCTGGCGAAGTACGCGTTCGTCGCCGGGGCCCGGAACCGCGACGGCCGGGAGCGCCGCTGGCAGGCCGTGCACGCGGTCACCTCCTGGGACAACCGCGCCATGGAGGCCACCGCGGGCAGCCGCGCCTTCGTCGGCCTCGCACGACGGCGCCAGGTCGAGCACCTGCAGGACTCCCTCGTGCGGCACGAGACGGACGTCGCCGAGGGACGGCTGGGCGAGGAGTGGCTGGAGCCGTCCGGCATCACCGACCTGCTGCCCGTGCTGACGCCCGAGTCGCTGACCGAGCTGTGGGCGGTCGTCGAGCGCACCCTCGGCGAGCTGACCGCCAGGGACGCCGGGGACCCGCGCGCCGCCCAGGTGGTCTTCCTCGCCGCCGGCTTCCCCCTGGCGCCGCACCAGCCGGCCCCGCCGGCCGACGGCGAGGCTCCGGCCGGCGCAGGGGCGGCGGCCGAAGCGGAAGCCGCGACCGGCCCCGAGGCCGCGGCCGATGCCTCGGCGCACGCCGGAGGTGCCGAGTGACCGCCCCCCTCGACTCCCGGACCGCGCGCCGCCGTTACGCCACGGCCTGCGCCCTGTTCTGGCTCCCCATGGGTCTGACGATCGCCCCGCTCGTCCTGCTGCTCACCGAGCGCGGCATGACCGTGGCGGCCGTGGCCGGCCTCCTCGCGGCGCACTCCCTCACCGCCGCCGTCCTGGAGCTGCCCACCGGCGGGCTCTCCGACGTCCTGGGGCGACGCGCCGTGCTCACCGCCGCCGGACTGCTGAACCTCGCCGCCCTCCTGCTCCTGGCCCTCGGCACCACCACCTGGGTGCTCGCCGCCGGCACGGTCCTCATGGGCGCGGCCCGCGCCCTCTCCAGCGGACCGGCCGAGGCCTGGTACGTCGACACCGTCCAGGCCGCCAGCCCCGAAGCCGACCTGCGCACCGGCCTGGCCCGCGGCAGTGCCGCCACCTCCGCCGCCCTCGCCGCGGGCACCCTGCTGGGCGGCGCCCTGCCCTGGCTGCTGGGCCACGCCGCCCTGCCCGGGCCGGTCCTGCCGCTCTCCGTACCGCCGCTGCTGGGTGCCGCCGGGCTGCTCGTGTTCGTGCTGTACGTGCTGACCGCGCTCCGCGAGCCGCCCCGGCCGGCCGCCACCGTGGCCGGCGTCCTGCGCGGCATACCGGCCACCGTGGCGGCGGGACTGCGGCTGGGCGGGCGCGACCGGCTGGTCCGGCGGGTGCTGCTCGCCGCGGCCGCCGCGGGCAGCGGCCTGGCCGCGCTCGAACTGCTCACCCCGGGCCGGGCCGCGGCCCTCACCGGGGCCCCGGAGTCGGGCGCCGCGCTCTTCGCGGGCCTGGCCTGCGCGGGCTTCGTCTGTTCCGCGGCAGGCAGTCACCTGGCACCGCTCGCCGCGCGGCTGACCGGCAGCGGCGAGCGCGCCGTCCTCGCGGGCTTCGCCGCCGGCGCGGGCGGGCTGACCCTGCTCGGCGTGACCGCGGCCGCCGACGGACCGGCCCCCGCGGCCCTGGCCGTCACCGGATACGGCCTGGTCTACCTCGGCTTCGGCATCGCCGGGCCGAACGAGAACGAGCTGCTGCACGGCCGCGTCCCGAGCGCGGGCCGCGCCACCGCGCTGTCCGTGCAGTCCCTGGCCCTCCAGCTGGCCGGCGCGCTCACCGGCCTGGTGGTCAGCGCCCTGCCGGCCGGGCCGGGCCCCTGGCTGCTGGCCGCCGCGGTCCTGCTGGCGGGCGCCCTGCTGTGGACCCGCCCCGCCCCGGCCCCCGGCTCCCCACCGCGGCCGGACACCACCGGGAGCGGCGTCAGGGCGGAGGGCACCAGCGAGGCCGGCACGGCCGGGGCCGCCACCGCCGCTGCCGGTACCGACGCTGCCGGTACCGACGCTGCCGGCACACCCGTCCCCGGCCCGGAGGCGGCGGGGGCGGCCGGCCGGAGCGGCCGTTGACGCGGTCGGCGGCGTGCTCGCCGCGCGGAGGGGCGTCAGCCGGGCGGCCGGGGACGGAGGGCCGTCAGCCCTTGGGGTGGACCGTGCGCGGGCCGATGCACTCCGCGCCGTGCCGGCGGACCCGTTCGCGCAGCTCCCGGTCGGCGGTGGCGACCACGCAGGTGCGGCCCTGCTCCGCGGCGGCGGCCGCGAGTTCGACGATCCGGTCGTCGCCGCTGCCCGGCGCCTCGTCCACGCGGACCCCGGGCACGGAGGCCACGCCGCGGGCCGCGCCCTCGACGACCAGCACGATCTCCTCGCCCTCGGCGCGGGTGGCGAGGTGGTCCCGGAGCCGCTCGGCGGCGCCCCGCCGGTCGCGCCACCAGCCGTCCGGCACGGAGCCGACGACGTTGGCGCCGTCCACCACGAGCAGGGGGGTCACAGCCATCCGTTCCGCCGGAAGCCGCGGTGGATGACGAAGCAGGCCACCGCCATCACGCCCAGGACCAGCGGGTAGCCGTAGGTCCAGCGCAGCTCCGGCATGTGGTCGAAGTTCATGCCGTACACGCCGCACACCATGGTCGGCACGGCGACGATCGCGGCCCAGGCGGTGATCTTGCGCATGTCCTCGTTCTGGGCCACCGTCACCTGCGCCAGGTGGGCCTGGAGGATCGAGTCGATCAGCGCGTCGAACGAGGCGATCTGCTCGGTGACCCGGGTCAGGTGGTCGCCGACGTCGCGGAAGTAGGTCCGTATCTCCGCGTCGATGCCGGCCATCGGCTGCCCGGCGAGCTGCTGCACCGGCCGGGCCAGCGGGACCACGGCCCGCTTGAGCTCCAGCAGCTCCCGCTTGAGCTGGTAGATGCGGCCCGGGTCGGCGCCGCGCGCGCCGTCCGCGGCGAAGACCTCCGCCTCGACCTGGTCGATGTCGTTCTGGACGGCGTCGGCCACGGCCAGGTACTCGTCCACGACGTGGTCGGCGATGGCGTGCAGTACGGCGGCCGGCCCCTTGGCGAGCTGGTCCGGGTCGGCCTCCAGGGCCTCGCGGAGCGGACCCAGGGAGCCGTGGTGGCCGTGCCGGACGGTGACGACGAAGTCGGGCCCGGCGAAGACCATGATCTCGCCGGTGCCGACCACCTCGCTGGTCGAGGTGAGCCGCTCGTGCTCGACGTAGCAGACGGACTTGAAGACGGCGAAGAGCACGTCGCCGTAGCTCTCGACCTTGGGCCGCTGGTGGGCGTGGACCGCGTCCTCGACGGCCAGCGGGTGCAGCCCGAGCAGCTCCGCGACCCCGGCGAACTCCTCCTCGCCGGGCTCGTGCAGCCCGAGCCACAGGAAGCCCTCGCCGTCCTTGCGCACCCTGGCCAGCGCCTCAGACACCGAGCGGAACCCGCCGTGCCGCTGCCCGTCGCGGTAGGTGATGCAGTTGACCACCGTGGAACCGAGCGGGGAGCGCGCGGGATGGCTGAGGTCCACGGGGCGCAGGCGGCGGGCCATGCGGGCCACCTTGCGCAGATTGCCGACCACGGACATGCGGACGTCTCCTTCATCTGGTGCGGGCCCAGTCTGCCAGGGCCCGGGGGCGAGCTTCGACGGCCCCTGGCGGGCCTGCGGCGGCGGGGCCCGGTCACGGTGTATGCAGGAACGATGGATCACTGGACCCGTGGGGGCCGCGGCCGCGGAAGGGCCGGGGAGGGACCACGCCACGCGCTGCTCGCGGTGCCGCTGGCGCTGATCGCGGTGGTGACGGTGGTGGACGTGCTGGCGCCGCCCGAGGTGCACCTGGGGCCTTTCCTGGCGGCCGCCCCGGCGCTGACGGCCTCCTTCGCCGGGCCCCGGGCCACGGCACTGGTCGGGCTGGTGGCGGTCCTCGCGCAGGCGGTGGTCTCGGTGACCCGTACCACCCTCACCGACCTGAACCACACCTTCCAGATCACCGCGCTGATCCTGATCTCGGTGATCGTCACGTTCTTCGCGTACCTGCGGGAGCAGCACGAGCGCCAGGTGGTCCAGTTGCGCACGGTCGCCGAGGCCGCGCAGCAGGTGGTGCTGCGTCCGCCGCGCGAGCGGCTCGGGCCGCTGCGGGTGGCCTCGGTGTACCTGGCGGCGGAGGCGGAGGCCCGGATCGGCGGCGACCTGTACGCGGCGGCGCGGACCGCCCGGGGCACCCGGTTCATCGTGGGCGACGTACGCGGCAAGGGGCTGGCGGCGGTCGGGGACGCGGCGCTGGTGCTGGGGGCGTTCCGCGCGGCCGCCCACCAGGAGGCGGACCTGCCGGCCCTGGTGGCGTACCTGGAGGGCACGGTGGCGCCGGAGCCGGAACCCGATGCCGCGGACGACCGCGGGGAGGCGTTCATCACCGCCGCGGTGCTCGACGTACCGGACGGGGAGCACGTACTGCACCTGGTCGACTGCGGCCACCCGCCGCCGCTGCTGCTCCGCGGGGGCACCGTGACGAGCCTCGACGTGGCGGAGCCGGCGCCGCCGCTGGGCCTGGCGGAGTTCGCGCCCGAGGGCTACGGGGTGCAGGCCTTCGTCTTCGAGCCGGGCGACCTGCTGCTGCTCTACACGGACGGGGTGATCGAGGCCCGGGACGAGGCCGGGGCGTTCTACCCGCTGGCCGACCGCCTGGCGTCCTGGTCCGGCCGGAGTCCCCGCGCGCTCCTGGACGCCCTGCGCGCGGACCTCCTGGCCCACGTCCCGGGCGGCCGCCTGGGCGACGACGCGGCCCTGGTGGCGGTGGCGCGGGTCTCCTGACGCCCGCCGGTGGACCTCCTGACCCCGGCCGGTGGACCTCCTGACCGCGGCCGGTGGACCTCCTGACCCCCGGCCGACGGGTCTCCTGTCCCCGTGCCGCGGGCCGGTCAGGCGGTGCGGGTCGCGCCTGCCGAG
The DNA here is from genome assembly GCF_044759225.1 of Streptomyces sp. NPDC101132. Classification (NCBI taxonomy): domain Bacteria; kingdom Bacillati; phylum Actinomycetota; class Actinomycetes; order Kitasatosporales; family Streptomycetaceae; genus Streptomyces; species Streptomyces sp. NPDC101132. The sequence goes on along the minus strand of NZ_JBIVYX010000020.1, from coordinate 17,755 downwards.
GGGGTGGCCGTGAGGAGGTGCGGGGGGCGGTGGCCGGCGGCGCGGAAGGCGGTGGTGACGGCGTCGCCGACCGTGCCGGTGAGGGCGGTCGGGGTGAGGGCGATGACGCAGCCGCCGAAGCCCGCGCCCGTCATCCGGGCGCCGAGGGCTCCGGCGCCGAGGGCCGCGGTGACCGCCAGGTCGGTCTCCGCGCACGAGACGCCGTAGTCCACGCGGAGGGAGGCGTGACCCTCCGTCAGCAGCGGACCGAGGGACGGGACGTCGCCCGCGTCGAGGCGGGCCACGGCCGCCTCGACCCGGGCGTTCTCCGTGACCACGTGCCGCACCAGCGGTGCCAGCTCCGCCGGCAGCGCGGTGAGGGCCGCGGCGAGGCCGTCCGGGGCGAGGTCGCGGAGCGCCGGCAGGCCGAGGAGCCGGGCGGCGCGTTCGCAGCCGGCGCGCAGGGCGGCGTACGCGCCGTCGGCCAGGTCGTGGCTCACCCGGGTGTCGACCACCAGCAGTTCCAGGCCGTGGCCGGCGAGGTCGAGGGGGACCTGCCGGTGTTCCAGGGTGCGGCTGTCGAGGTGCAGGGCGGCGCCCTCGGTGGCGCAGACGGAGGCCATCTGGTCCATGATCCCGCAGGGCACGCCGGCGAAGACGTGCTCGGCGCGCTGGGCGGCGCGGGCCAGTTCGGTGCGGCCGAGGCCGAGCCCGTACAGGTCGTCGTAGGCGGCGGCCACCGCGCATTCCAGGGCGGCGGAGGAGGACAGGCCGGCGCCGGTGGGCACGGTGCTGTCGATGTGCAGGTCCGCGCCGCCGACCGGGTGTCCGGCCTCGGCGAGCGCCCAGACCACGCCCGCGGGGTAGCGGGCCCAGCCGGGCACGGTGCCCGGGGCGAGGGCGTCCAGGCGGACCTCGGTGACGGCGCCCTCGGAGCGGGTGCTGTGCAGGCGCAGGAGCGTGTCGGTGCGGCGGCGGGCGGCGGCGCGGGTGGTCTGCGGCAGGGCCATGGGGAGGGCGAAGCCGTCGTTGTAGTCGGTGTGTTCGCCGATGAGGTTGACCCGGCCGGGAGCGGCCCAGACCCCGTCGGGCGCGGTGCCGAAGCGGTCCTCGAAGGCGGCCTCGATCGGGTGGACGGGGGTCACGGCGCCGGCCGGTGCCCCTCCCCCGGTCACCGGGCGTCCCTGAGTCGCCGGGCCGCGGTCTCGGGCGCCACGTCGTTCATGAAGGCCTCCATGCCGGACTCGGTGCCGGCCGGGTGCTTCAGCTTGTCCGCGGCGCGCCGGACGGTGAACAGCTCCAGGTGCAGGGCGAGTTCGTCTCCCCCGACGAGCGGCGCCTGGTGCCAGGCGGAGACGTAGGGGGTGGGGGCGGCCGTGCCGAAGAGCCGGTCGAAGCGGCGCAGCAGGTCGAGGTAGAGGCCGGGGAACTCGGCCCGCTCGGCCTCGGTGAGCCCGGTCAGGTCGGCCACCCGGCGGTGCGGGTAGAGGTGCACCTCGTACGGCCAGCGGGCGGCGTACGGCACGAACGCCGTCCAGTGCTCCCCGGCGGTGACCACCCGTCCGGCGGCCGCGCGGGCGCGGGCGAGCAGGTCCTCGAAGAGGTTGCGGCCGGTGGCGGCGCGGTGCCGGGCCGCGGCGGCGGTCATCTTGGCGGTGCGCGGGGTGGTGAACGGCAGGGCGTAGATCTGGCCGTGCGGGTGGGAGAGGGTCACACCGATCTCCGCGCCGCGGTTCTCGAAGACGTACACCTGCTCGGTGCCCGGGAGTGCGGAGAGCTGTGCGGTGCGGTCGGTCCAGGCGTCGAGGACGAGGCGGGCGCGTTCCGGGGTGAGGCCGGCGAAGCCGGTGTCGTGCTGCGGGGTGAAGCAGACCACCTCGCAGCGGCCGGCCTGGCCCGCGAGGGAGGGGAAGCGGTTCTCGAAGACGGCGACCTCGTAGTCGGGTGCCGGGATCTCGGTCTGCCGGCCGTCCCGGGAGGGGCAGAGGGGGCACTCGTCGGCGGGCGGGCGGTGGGTGCGGGCCTGGCGGTGGGAGGCGATGGTGACGTGGTCGCCGGTCGCCTCGTCGAGGCGGATCTCGGGGTTGCTCACGACGCGGTCCAGGGGGCGCGGGTCGGGCACGTCCTCGCGTACGGCGCTGTCGTCCGCGTCGTAGTAGATCAGCTCGCGGCCGTCGGCGAGCTTCGCGATGCTCTTCTTCACGCCCCAAGACTAAACACAATCACGCAGAATCCAACAGACGGGGGTGTGCGGGCGTGTTATTTTGTGCCGGTGCAACTGGCCCAGCAGAGACGAGCGTTGATCCTCGAAGCGGTGCGCCGCGATGGCGCGGTGCGCGTCGCTGACCTGGTGGAACGCCTGGGCGTGTCCGACATGACGGTCCGCCGGGACCTCGACGCGCTGGCCGCGCGCGGCGCGGTGGAGAAGGTGTACGGCGGGGCCGTCGCCGTATCGGGCACCCGGGCCGAGGAGCCCGGCTACGACACCAAGTCCGCCCTCCAGGGCGCCGCGAAGGCGGCCATCGCCGGGGCCGCGGCCGCGCTGGTGGAACCGGGCTCGGTGGTCGCGGTGTCGGCCGGGACCACGGCCTGCGCGGTCGCCGCCCGGCTGCTGGAGGTGGAGCGGCTGACGCTGGTCACCAACTCCCTGCCGGTGGCCGAGCTGGTACGGACGGCCGCCCGCGAGCGCGGCGCCGACCGGGTGCCGGAACTGCTGCTCACCGGCGGCTCCCCCACCCCGTCGGCGGCCCTGGTCGGGCCGCTGGCCGACCTGGTCATCGGTTCGCTCCACGTGGACCTGCTGGTCCTGGGCGCGCACGGGGTGTCGGAGCGGGCCGGACTGACCACGCCGAACCTGGCCGAGGCGCAGACCAACCGCGCGCTGGTCGCCGCGGCCCGCCGGGTGGTGGTGGTCGCGGACCACACCAAGTGGGGGGTGGTCGGCCTCAGCGGCTTCGCCGCCCTGGACCGGATCGACCGCTTCGTCACGGACACCGCCATGCCGGAGGAGGCCCGCACGGTCCTCGCGGAATCGGTGGGCGAACTGGTGGTGGCGGAGAACGGGGCGTAGGGGGCCGCTCGGACCCCGCGCCCGGACAGTCCGGGACACACCGGGACGGTCCGAACCCCACGCCCGGGCGGTCCCGGACGCACCGGGCCGAGCCGAACCCGGGCCCGGGCGGCCTGCACGCACCACGCCGGTACGGCCGCACGGCAGGACCGGCGTGGCCGCAGCCGAGGTGGTCCGGCCGGATGGCCGGGCGGGCTCGGGGTGGGGACTGCACGGGGGCAGGGGGCGGCGCCGGGCCGGCGGGCGACGCCGCGGCACGGCAGACGGTCGTCGCCCGGGCGGGGGCGGCCCGGTCCGGCAGCGCCGGACGGTGCCGCTTCGGGCGGCGTGGCCGACGTGGGAGGCGTGGCCGGCGTGGGCGGCGTGGGAGGCGTGGGCGGCGTGGCCGGCGTGGCCGGCGTGGGCGGCGTGGGCGGCGGCAGCCGGTTCCGCGTCCTCCGGCCGGGGGGCCTTGGGGTGTTCGCGGCGTGGCGCGGGGCCGACCGGCGCAGGATGACCACGGCGGCGTGCCCGTGCCTCGCCCGCCATCCCATCCCCCAGGCGCGCCGAGGTGATCCCCGATGGTGACGGACCGGTACGGCAACCCCCTGCACGAGTGCACCCCGGAGACGGCCGGGCACCTGGACCGCGCCGTCGAGGCGCTGCTCCACTTCAGCCCCGAGGTCGAGGGGGCCGTCGGCGACGCCCTCGACAGCGGGCCCGCCTCGCCGCTCGCGCAGGCCTTCGGCGCGTACCTGGGCGTGCTGGGGACCGAGCCGGGCGACGCCGCCGCGGCCCGGCGGCGGTTCGACGGGTACGTGGCCGGCACGGACCTCCCGGCCCTGCCGCCGCGCGAGCGCCTGCACGTCGAGGCGGCCGGGGCATGGCTGGCGGGAGACCTGCGGGGCGCCTCCGGACTGCTGGAGGAGCTGTCCGCGGCGTACCCGACCGACGCGCTGGCCCTGGCCGTCGGACACCAGTTGGACTTCTTCACCGGCGACGCCGTGCGCCTGCGCGACCGGATCGGCGGGGCCCTGTCCGCCTGGGACACCGAGGATCCGCACCGGGGCCTGGTGCTCGGCATGTACGCGTTCGGGCTGGAGGAGTCCGGGCACTACCGGCAGGCCGAGGAGGCCGGACTGGCCGCGGTCGAGCAGGACCCGCGCGATGTCTGGGCGATCCACGCCGTCGTCCACACGTACGAGATGCAGGGGCGCGTCTCCGAGGGCATCGGCTACCTCGACGCCCGGCGCGCCCACTGGACGCGGGACAACTACCTCGACGTCCACAACTGGTGGCACTACGCCCTGTACGCCCTGGAGGCCGGGGACACCGACACCGCGCTGGCGATCTACGACGCCTCCCTGCACCACGAGGGTTCGGCGGGGCTGGCGATGGAACTGCTGGACGCGGCGGCGCTGTTGTGGCGGATCCGGCTCGCGGGAGCGCGGCCGACGGCCCGCTGGGAGGCGCTGGCCGACGCGTGGGCCGCGCGGGCCGACCCGCCGTTCTACGCGTTCAACGACGTCCACGCGGTCATGTCCTACGTGGGCGCCGAGCGGTTCGGGGCGGCGGAGCGGCTCATCGCCGACCGGCGGCGGTGGCTGGCCGCGGGAAGCGCCGACGTCGTCACCAACCGCCGGATGACGGCCGACATCGGACTGCCCGCGTGCGAGGCGCTGCTCGCACACGGCCGGGGCGACCACACCCGGGTCGTGGAGCTGCTGTGGCCGCTGCGCCGCAGGCTGCACGAGTTCGGGGGCAGCCACGCGCAGCGCGACGCCCTCCAGCGGACGCTCGTCGACTCCGCGCTCGGCGCCGGACGGCACGACCTGGCCCGCGTGCTCATCAGCGAGCGGACCGGGCTGCGGCCCGACAGCTCGTACAACTGGTCCGCCCGGGCCCGCCTCGCCGACGCCCTGGGCGACACCGCCCGGGCCGCCACCGCCCGCGACCACGCCCGGACCTCCGCCGCGGCCGCAGCCGAAGCGCTCCGGGGCCGGCCGGGGGCGGGGACGGAGGCGGGGACGGACACGGAGCCGGGGACGGGTGTCAACCCTTCCGGTGGTAGGGGGTGACCCTGACACCGGGTCAGGGGGCGGCTGCGACCCGCGCATGATTCCGGGGTGCCCGGCCCGTACCTATCGTGGCGGTGGGCGAGGGTGCTGCGGTGCCTCGCGCGGGGACGGCGGCGCGTCGGGCGCCCGACCCCGCCGGAAGGACGGGATGCGGATGAAGGCGATCGTGCAGGACCGCTACGGCTCCGCGGACGGGCTGCGGCTCGCCGAGGTTCCCGTGCCGGTGCCGGGCCCGCGGGAGGTGCTGGTCCGGGTACGGGCGGCCGGGGCGCACATCGGGGACTGGCACATGATGACCGGGCTGCCCGCCGTGGCCCGTCTCGGGCTCGGCCTGACGCGGCCCCGTCAGCGTGTCAGGGGCACGGAACTCGCCGGCACCGTCGAGGCGGTCGGCTCCGGCGTCACCGCGTTCCGGCCCGGCGACGAGGTGCTCGGCACCGGCAGGGGGACGTTCGCCGAGTACGCGCTCGCCCGGGAGGACCGGCTCGCCGCCAAACCGGCCGGGCTCGGCTTCATCGAGGCCGCCGCGCTGCCCGTGTCCGGCGGCACCGCCCTGCAGGCCCTGCGGGCGGGCGGTCCGCCGGCCGCCGGGGCGCGGGTGCTGGTGATCGGGGCGGGCGGCGCGGTGGGCTCGTACGCCGTCCAGCTCGCCCGGGCCGGGGGCGGCCGGGTCACCGGGGTGTGCTCGGGCTCCAAGGCTCCGCTGGTCCTCTCCCTGGGGGCGGAGCGGGTGGTCGACTACACCCGCGAGCCCTTCGAGGCCGTGGGCACGGGGTACGACCTCGTCCTCGACACCGCCGGCAACCGGCCGCCGGCCGAGCTGCGCCGGGTGCTCGGGCCGGCGGGCACGCTGGTGATCGTGGGCGCGGAGGGCGGCGGACGCCTCTTCGGCACCCTGGGCCGTACCCTCCGGGCGTCGCTGCCGTCGCCGTTCGCCCGGCAGCGCACCAAGGCGCTGGTCGCGGTGGAGCGGGGCCAGGACGTACGGGTCCTGGCCGACCTCGCAGCCGCGGACACCGTCCACCCGGTGATCAGCCGCACCTTCGCGCTGCGGGACGCGCCGGAGGCGCTCCGGGAGTTGGGGCGGGGGCACGGGCGCGGCAAGTTGGTGGTGACGGTGGCGGGGGCGGAGGAAGGGACGGAGGGGACGGGCTAGTTCGGCGGGGGCGGGAGCGGGGCCGGACTTGGGAGCGGGGGCCGGGGTCGGGGGCCGAGGTCGGGAGCCTAGGTCGGGGGGAGGTCGGGGGAGGTCGGGGAGTGAGATCGAGAGCCGAGGCCGGGGGGTGAGGTCGGGGGGTGAGGTCGGGGGGTGAGATCGAGAGCCGAGGCCGGGAGCCGAGGCCGGGGTGGGTTATTCGGTCGCCAGGTGTGGTGTCCGGTTCCTACAGTGACGCCCCATGCGCACGCACTATCCCCGGACCCCCCATCTGCCCTGGTCACCAGGGGCCTCCGGCGACGACGTACGGGTCGGCGGACTCGGCGGGCTGGACGGGCGCGAGGTGGTCGTCACCGAGAAGCTCGACGGGGAGAACACCACCCTCTACGCGGACGGGCTGCACGCCCGCTCGCTCGACTCCGCGCACCACCCCTCCCGCGCCTGGGTGAAGGCCCTCCAGGGCCGGGTCGGGGCGGGGATCCCGGCCGGGTGGCGGGTGTGCGGCGAGAACCTGTACGCACGGCACTCCCTCGCGTACGACGAACTCGACGGCTACTTCTACGGGTTCTCGGTGTGGGACGCGGCCGACCGCTGCCTGGACTGGGACGACACCGTCCGTTTCCTGCGGCGGCTCGGCGTGCCCGCGCCCCGGGTGCTGTGGCGCGGCACCTTCGACGAACGCGCCCTGCGCCGGCTGCGCGTGGACACCTCCCGCGAGGAGGGCTACGTGGTGCGCACCGCAGAGGGCTTCCCCCGCGCGGAGTTCGGGGCGCGGGTCGCGAAGTGGGTGCGGCCGCGGCACGTCACGACCGGTACGCACTGGATGCACGCGGCGGTGGTCGAGAACGGGCTCGGGCCGGCCGCGCCCCTGTGGGCCGCCCGCTCGGGAGCCACCCCGGATGCCCGGGCGCTGCTCGCGGCCGCGGGGCTGGGCGCGGAGACGGGTGCCGGTGTGGCGAAGGGTGCCGGTGCTGATGCGGGTGGAGGTGCGGCTTGGGGTGCGGGACCGGGGGCCGGCCCGGCGGCCGGGGCCGGTCCGGCGGAGGGCGTACCCCGGGACGACGTGGTCCGGGCGGCCGCCGAGCGGGTCGACGTGCTCGGCCGCACCGGGGACGGCCGGCTCGCCGGACTGCTCGCCGCAGCCGCGTACGACCGGCCGCGGGCGGGCCTCATGGCCCGCCTGGCCGGCCCGCTCGGCATGCCCCTGGCACGCCGGGTCGCCGACCTGGCCGGGCTGCACCCGCTGCTGCACGCCCCCTTCCCGGACGAGGAGCGCCGGTCCGGCCTGCTGCGGATGGCGTCGGCCGCCGACCTCGGGGTGCTGCACGCCGTCGCCGCCGCCGTCCCGGCCGGGCGTACGGACCCGGCCCGTGAGCGGGTGGAGTGGTCCGCGCTGGTCGCCGACGAGGCGGGCCTGCTGGGCGAGGACCCCCTCGGTCCCCTCCGCGAGGGCCTGCGGGAGGCGCTCGAGGGGGCGGGGGTGACGGGCGACGCGGCCGACCGTTGCTGGGCCGAGGCCCGTGAGGCGTACGCGGCGGGCCGGATCTCCACCGTTCCGGAGGCGGTGGCGCTGACCTGGCGGTGGCGGGACGGCCGCTTCCCGCGGCTGTTCCAGCTCGTCGGCCCGTCGGGCAGCGGCAAGAGCACGGTGGCCGCGCGGATCCCGGGGGCGGTCCGCGTCTCCCTTGACGACCTGCGGGCCGACCGCGGCGACCGGGCCGACCAGTCCGCGAACGCGGCGGTGCTGCGGGAGGGCCTGACCGGGCTGGACGCGGCGCTGGCCGCCGGCGGCACGGTGGTGTGGGACACCACCTCGCTCACCGAGCGCCAGCGGACGCCCGTACTGGAGGCGGCCCGGCGGCGGAATGCGCTGGTCACTCAGGTGCTGGCGGTGGTGGGCGAGGATGAACTGGTACGGCGCAACGCCGTCCGGCCGCACCCCGTGCCCGCCGCCGTGCTGGAGCGGCAGCTGCGCCGGTACGGCCCGCCGTACCCCGGGCGGGCGCACCGGACCTGGTACGCCGGTCCGGACGGCGGGATCGGGGACCGGGCCGGGGGCCTGGTGGAGCGGGAGCCGTGGGACTCCCGTGGAGACAGCGATGTGTGGGGTGTGGGTGACTGATGCGTACCAGTGAGGAGATCTACCACCAGGTGCGCTGGGATCCGCGGTTCGATCCGGCGCGGTTCGTGCTGGGGCTGCTCCAGCGCGGGGCGCCGCCGAAGCGGATCCCGCTGCCCGCGTTCGTCCCCGGGGGCGACATCCCCTGGCACCGGGTGCTGTTCGTGGAGGCGGACGGCGAGCTGGTGTGGGACCGGGCGAGCGGCCTGGACCGGGTGGGCGTGTCGGAGGCCGGCCGGGTGCGCGAGCCCCGGCGGCTGCGTGCGCCGTTCTTCGCCGCCCGCACGCCCTGCGCGTGGGACGGCGACGCCTGGCGGCCGGTGGACGGCGGTACGGGCCCGGCGGCCGCTCCCGTGCGGACCGGCGTACGGCTGCTGACCTGGAACACCCTGTGGGACCGGTACGACGCGGAGCGGATCGGCACCGAGCTGCGGCGGCCGAGACTGCTGGCCGCGCTGGCGGAGGCGGACGCGGACGTGATCGCGCTCCAGGAGGTGGAGCCCGCCCTGCTGGTCCGGCTCCTCGCCGCCGACTGGGTGCGGGCCGGGTACACGCTGACCGCCGACCCGGCGGGCCGGGACGTGGCGGAGTACGGGCTGGTGGTGCTGAGCCGGCTGCCGGTCCGGGAGGCGGGCGTCCAGGTGCTCGGCCCGCACAAGGCCGTCTCGGCCGCGGTGCTGGACACGGGGGCCGGGTCGCTGACGGTGGCGGCCACGCATCTGACGAGCGATCACTCCGAGCGCGGGCCGCAGCGGCGCGAGGAGGAACTGGCACGGCTGGGCGAGGCGTTGGCGTCGGTGCCGGATGACGTGGTGCTGCTCGGCGACTTCAACGACGGCCGGGCGGGCGACGCGGGGCCGGCGGCCGCGCTGGGGCTGCGGGACGCGTGGGAGGAGGCGTACGGGCCCGGCGACGCCACCCCGACCTTCGATCCGGCCGCCAATCCCCTGGCCGCCGTGTCCTCCCTCTCGGGGCGGGCCTCGCGGCTGGACCGGATCCTGCTGCGGGGAGCCGCCCGGGTGACGGGCGCGGGGCTGCTGGGCGACGCGCCGGACCCGGACGGTCTCTTCGTCTCGGACCACTACGGGGTGCGGGCCGAACTGTCGTACGGGGAACCGGAGTCGGCCGACGCTCCGGCCGCGCCCGTGCTGGACGTGCTGGATGTGCCGCCGACCGTGCGCACCGCGCTCGCCTGGCTGCCGCCGCGCGAACTGTGGCCCTTCGTGCAGGAGTTGCGACTGGCGCACGACCCGGCGGTGCGGCGGTGGCCGCCGCACGTGAACCTGCTGTTCGGCTTCGTGCCGGAGCACGAGTTCGAGCGGGCCGCGGGTCTGGTGGCGGAAGTGGCCGCCGGCACCGCCTCCTTCCCGGTGCGGCTGTCCGGGGTGGACACGTTCGGGCACCGCGAGGACGCGACGGTGTGGCTCGACCCGGCCGCGGACGGCGACGCCCCGTGGCAGGCGCTGCGGGCCGCCCTGGTCGCCCGCTTCCCCCGCTGCCGGGGCCGTGCCGGCGGCTTCACCCCGCACCTCACGCTGGGACGTACCGAGGACCCGCAGCGGGTGGCGGCCGCCTGCGCCGAAGCCCTGGCGGACGCCCCGTCGACGGCCCGCGTCGGTGACCTGGCCCTCCTCTCACGCCGCGGCGACGAACCGATGCGGGTCCGGGCGACGGTGGCCCTGGGGACGGGCGAGGTCCGGTGGCTGCCGGAGTCCGGGGAGGGGGCGGGAGCACCGGGACGGGCGGGGGCCGAGCGTGCCGGCGCCCGTGCCGGTGCCGGGGCCGGGGCCGGGGATGCCGGGGTGGTGAACGCGGTGGAGGCCGGTGCCGGGGCCGGGGATGCCGGCGCTGGGGCTGCGGCGGAGGCCGGTGCCGGGGCTTCCGGTGACGCGGCGGGTGCCCTGCCGGCGGCGGGTTCGGCGGATGCCCCGGCACCGGACGCCGGGGAGGTGGGGGCCCTGGCCGTGGCACGGGTGCTGGACGACGCCGTCGTCCGGGTCGTCGGGTCGCGCCGGATGGGGTGCGCCCTGCCCGGTGCGGACCTGGACCTGGTGGCGGTGCTGCCGGGGACCGCGGACGCCGCAGCCGTGGCGGACCGGCTCGCCGCCGCGCTGCCGGACCTCACCCGGCTCCGCGAGGTGCGGGGCGCCCGCGTCCCGGGGCTGCGGTTCGCGCTCGGCGGTCTCGACGTGGACCTGGTCGTGGTCGGTGCCGGCCCGCTCCCGCCGGCCGCAGCGGTGGACCGCCGGACGGAGCTGGGCGAGGCGGCGGCCGTGGCGCTCAGCGCGGTGTCCGACGCGGACGCGGTACGGGAGGCCGTCGGCACCCGCGCGCCCGCCTTCGAGAAGCTGGCCCGGCGGGTCAAGGCCTGGGCCCGCACCCGCGGCCTGGACTCCGCACCGCACGGCGGCCTGCCGGGCCTGGCCTGGACGGTCCTCGCCGCGCGGACGGTGCTGGACGCGCCCGAGGGAGCCGGAGGTGACGCGCTGCTGCGGGAGTTCCACGCCACCTGGGCCGCCTGGGACTGGCACGCCCCGGTGTCCCTGACCGCCCCGGACGACGTTCCCGTGCCGCCGCCCGCGGCACCGGGCGCCGTCACCGTACTGACGCCCTCCGCGCCCGTACGCAGCTGCACGGCGCAGGTCTCCCCCGGGTTCCGGGACCTGCTGGTCCAGGAGCTGTACCAGGCCTGGGAGGCGCTGGAGGCCGGCGACACCGCGGCCTGGGCGGGCCCGCCGCCGCTGCACCGCCGCCACGCGGCCTGGGCGGTGGTGACCGTACGGGCGCACGGCGACGCGGAGTTCGACGAGCTGCTGGGCCGGGTACGGGGCCGGACGCGCGCCCTGCTGACCGCCCTGGAAGAGGCCGGGGCACCGGACGCGCACGCCTGGCCGCGCCCGTACCGCACCGGCCCCCGCACCGCCCGCTTCGCGATCGGCCTGGGCCGCACCCCACCCGGCCCGGCCACCCTCGCTGCCGTGGCCCACACCTGGTCCCACGACCTGCGCGGCGTGGAGGTCACCTCCGTGGAGGGCGGCGCACTGCCGACGCTCACCTGAGCGGGGCCGTCGCGGGGCCGGTCCCCAACGCCGGACCGCCCGTGGCCGGTGACCGTACCCCTGCCCCTCCCCCCGGCGGGCCCCGCGTTTGCGCGGGCCGCCGGGAGGGAGGAGGGTCGAAGAGGCGGCCGAGTCCCACGTGGAGGCGACCATGTCCATGGCCACGGTGAATCCCGCGACGGGTGAGACGGTGCGTACCTTCCCCACCCTGGGCCCCGAGGAGGTCGAGCGCGTCATCGCCGACGCCGCGGCGGCGTTCGCCTCGTGGCGCACGACCGGCTTCGCCGAACGGGCGGCTCTGCTGGAGCGGGCCGCGTCACTGCTGGAGGAGGAGAACGAGGCCATCGCCCGGGTGATGACCACCGAGATGGGCAAACCGCTGGGCGCGGCCCGCGCGGAAGCGGCCAAGTGCGTCAAGGCGATGCGCTGGTACGCGGCCCACGCCGAGTCCCTGCTCGCCGACGAGCGGCCCGCCGAGGCCGACGTACGGGACAGCGGCGCGTCCTCCGTGCGCACGCACTACCGGCCGCTCGGGGTGGTCCTGGCCGTGATGCCGTGGAACTTCCCGCTCTGGCAGGTGGTGCGGTTCGCGGCTCCCGCTCTGATGGCCGGCAACACCGGGCTCCTCAAGCACGCGTCGAACGTTCCGCAGACCGCCCTGTACCTGGGTGAGCTGTTCGAGCGGGCGGGCTATCCGCACGGCTGCTTCCAGACGCTGCTCATCGGATCGTCCCAGGTGGAGGCGGTGGTGCGCGACCCGCGCGTGGCCGCAGCGACCCTGACGGGCAGCGAGCCGGCCGGGCGCGCCGTCGCGGCGGCGGCCGGGGACGAGGTGAAGAAGACCGTCCTCGAACTGGGCGGCAGCGACCCCTTCGTGGTGATGGCCTCGGCGGACGTCGAACGGGCCGCGCGCACGGCCGTGACCGCCCGGGTGCAGAACAACGGCCAGTCGTGCATCGCCGCGAAGCGGTTCATCGTCCACACCGACGTGTACGAGGAGTTCGCGCGCCGGTTCACCGAGGGCATGGCGGCGCTCCGGGTCGGCGACCCGATGCGCGACGACACCGACGTGGGCCCGCTCGCCACCGAGCGCGGCCGGGCGGACGTGGAGGAGCTGGTGGACGACGCCGTCGAGCAGGGCGCGGAGGTGCTGTGCGGCGGCCGGCGGCCGCCGCAGGAGGAACACGGCTGGTACTACGAACCGACCGTCCTGGCCGGCATCACCTCCCGGATGCGGATCGACCAGGAGGAGGCGTTCGGGCCGGTCGCGACGCTGTACCGGGTCGGCAACCTCGACGAGGCGGTCGAACGGGCCAACCACACGCCGTTCGGGCTGAGTTCCAACGTGTGGACCCGTGACGACGGCGAGGTGGCCCGCTTCGTACGCGACTTGGAGGCGGGCGGCGTGTTCTTCAACGGCATGACCGCCTCCCACCCGGCGTTCCCCTTCGGCGGCGTGAAGCGCTCGGGCTACGGCCGCGAACTGTCGGGTCACGGCATCCGCGAGTTCTGCAACGTGACGACGGTCTGGCACGCGGCCGGCTGATTGGGGCGCGGGGGGCGGACGCGCGAGGGGGGCGGACGAGAGAGAGGGGGGCGGACGCGGGAGGCCGACGCGGGGACGCGACGCGCGAGGGGGGCGGACGCGACAGCGGCCGTAGGCCCGCCGGACGGCTCGGCGGCCTCCGGGCCGGCCAGGCCGCCCATGCACGGGCCGCCGACGATCCCCACGCGCCGGGGCCCTCCCACCCGGCCCCGGGGCCCGGGGGGTGGCTTCCTACGACGCCGACATGTCCAGCCAGCCCGCGTACGGCTTCAGCGAGCCCGCCGAGGGCGCGCCTGCCGCCTGCATGTCCCCGTACGCCGTCCGGCGCAGCTGGACCGCGAGGTCTTCCAGGGCGCGGGCCGCCGCCAGCTCGTCGCCCACCGCCGGGATGTCGGTGTCCTGGGGCGCGCACCTGGCCGTGCCGTGGCCGGTGAGCGTGGCGGTGCCGGTGTCGACCTCCAGGCTGGCCCTGGTCGTGCCCCGGTCCTCCAGGAGCGAGAGGCGGACCTGCCATTCGACCGTGTGTGACATGGCTTCCTCCAGCGGCGCGGGCCGGCTGGGCCCGGCGCTTCGCGCCCTGCGTCCATTGTCGTAGCGTGAGGGCGTCCGTACTACTGCGTCCTCAGGAAACACCATGACCGCGACCCCGCCCCCGTGTCCCCAGTGCTCCAGCGAGTACACCTACGAGATGAACTCGCTCATGGTCTGCCCCGAGTGCGGGCACGAGTGGGTGCCCGGCGAGGCCGGGGCCACGGAGGAACGGGTGGTGCGGGATTCCGTCGGGAACGTGCTGCACGACGGCGACAGCGTGACCGTGGTCAAGGCCCTGAAGGTCAAGGGCAGCGCCTCGGGGATCAAGGCGGGGACGAAGGTGCGGAACATCCGGCTCGTCAACGGGGTCGACGGGCACGACATCGACTGCCGGATCGAGGGGTTCGGCGCCATGCAGCTGAAGTCCAGCGTGGTGAAGAAGGTGTGAGCGTCGGCGTGCGGTAGGTCCGGTGGGGACCCCCCGAGGGGGCCGTTCGGCCTATTACGGGGTCCGAACCCCTGCCTAGGCTGGAAGCGGGGTACCGAGGGCAGGAGGAGTCCCATGGTCAGCACCCTTCCGGACCTCGCCACCGTCGTGGCGCTCGTCGAGGACGCCGTCCGTGCGCCGTCCATGCACAACGCCCAGCCGTGGCGGTTCGTGCTGCGGCACCGGGCGGGCACGCTCGACCTGCGCGGGGACCCCGGCCGGGCCGTCCCGCACGCCGATCCCGAGCACCGGGCGCTGCGTCTGGGATGCGGGGCGGCGCTGTTCGGGCTGCGGGTGTCCGCCGCCCGGGCCGGGCTGTCGTGCGCCGTGGAGCTGCTGCCCGACCCCGCCGATCCCTGGCTCTTCGCCTCGGTGCGGCTGTCGGGAGGCGTTCCCGAGGAGGAGCTCGCCGCGCTCCGTCCGGCGCTGCGCGCGCGGCACACCAGCCGGTTCCCGTTCCGGGACGAGGCGGTGCCGGAGGCCGTCGTGGACGGGCTGCGGGCGGCCGCGCTGCTGGAGGGCTGCCGGCTCACGGTGCCGGACGACTGGCACACCGACACCGTGCTGACGCTGGTTCAGGACGCCGAGCACCGTGAGGACATGGACGCAGAGCTGCGCGCCGAGACCGCCGCGTGGATGCGGGGCGCCGGTACGGGCGAGGCCGACGGCGTGCCTGCGGCGGCCTTCGGGCCGGCGCGGTCCGGAGGGGCCGCGGGCGTACGGGACTTCGGCCGCGCCCGGCACGTACCGGACCGCGGGCGGGCGGTGTTCGAGCGGCGGCCGGGCCTGGCGCTGCTGGGAACGCGGGACGACGGGCCCGCGGACTGGCTGCGGGCGGGGCAGGCACTGCACCGGGTGCTGCTGCGCGCCACGGCGGACGGCCTGGCCACCTCGATGACCTCGCAGCCGCTGGAATGGCCCGAACTCCGGCCCACCGTCAGGGATCCGCTGCGGGGCACGGGGCACGTACAGATGGTGATCCGGTACGGGTACGGACCTCCGGGCCCGGCGTCGCCCCGGCGCCCGGTGGCGGAGGTGCTGGAGGTACTGGAGGGGCGTTGAGCCGGTCCCGGGGGCACGTTCTGCCCATCGGCCGGTCAACGTCCTGCGGGCGCCCCCCGCCGTCGATACCCTGGCCCACGGCGTGAAGTGCACAGGAGGGGCTGGTGGGCGTGGCGGACCAGGGGCTGTCGAAGGTTCCCAAGATGAGACTCGACGAGCTGCTGGAGGAACTGCAGGTCCGCATCGACGCGGTGCGGGGCACCCGGGACCGGGTGCACAGCCTGCTGGAGGCCGTGGTCTCGGTGGGGCGGGAGCTGGATCTGTCGCAGGTGCTGCGCCGGATCGTGGAGGCGGCGGCCCTGCTGGTCGACGCGGAGTACGGGGCGCTGGGCGTGATCGGGCCGGACGGCCGTACGCTCTCGCAGTTCCTGACGGTGGGTCTGCCGGACGCGCAGATCGCCCGGATCGGGCCGCTGCCGGCCGGGCACGGGCTGCTGGGCGAGCTGATCCGGCACCCGGAGCCGCTGCGGCTGACCAGTATCGCGGCGCACACCTCCTCGTACGGCTTCCCGGCGGACCACCCGCCGATGCGGACCTTCCTGGGGGTGCCGATCCGGGTGCGGGAGGAGGTCTTCGGCAATCTGTACCTGACCGACAAGCGGGGCGGGCTGGACTTCGACGCCGAGGACGAGGCGGTGATCGCGACGCTGTCCGTCGCGGCCGGGGTGGCCATCGACAACGCGCGCCTGTACGAGGCGTCGCAGCGCCAGCAGCGGTGGCTGGAGGCGAACGCGGAGATCACCCAGCGGCTGCTGTCGGACGGTCCGCGCACGGACGTGATGGAACTGATCGCGCGCCGGGCCCGGGAGATCACCGGGGCCCGGCTGGCCGACCTGGTGGTGCCGCTCGCGGGTACGGACGGTCTGATCGTCGAGCTGGCGGTCGGGGCGGAGGAGCGCGAACGGCGCGGGGCCGTGGTGTCCGTGTCGGGCACGCTGGCGGGAGCGAGCCGGACCAGCGGGCTGCCGGCGGTGTCGGGGTGCCTGGCGGAGGACGACCGGTACGCCGGGGGGCTGTGGTCGCGGTTGGGTCTGGGGCCCGCGGTGGCGGTACCGCTGGGTACCGGTCCGGACGGGCACCGGGGGGTGCTGCTGCTGGCCCGGGACCTGGGCGGACCGGTGTTCACGGATGCGGAGATCCAGCCGCTGACGGCGTTCGCCGGGCAGGCGGCGCTGGCGCTGGAGCTGGCCGACCGGCGGCGGGACGCGGAGCAGATCGCGCTGCTGGAGGACCGGGACCGGATCGCCCGGGACCTGCACGACCTGGCGATCCAGCGGCTGTTCGCGACCGGCATGACGTTGCAGAGCGCGGCGCGGCTGGTCACCCACGAGGGGGCGGCGGACCGGGTGTCGCGTGCGGTGAACGACCTCGACGAGACCATCAAGATCATCCGCTCGACCATCTTCGGCCTGCGGGCGACGGATCCGGCCTCGGAGCCGGGCCTGCGGGCGCGGGCCGCCCGGGCCGTCGGGGAGGCCGCCGCCTCCCTGGGGTTCGCCCCGCAGCTGACCATGGAGGGGCTGCTGGACACGGATGTGGCGCCGGAGGTGGCGGACCACGTCCTGGCGGCGCTGGCGGAACTCCTGAGCAACGCGGCGCGGCACGCGCACGCGACCCGGGTACGGGTGGCGCTGCGCGCCACGGCCGACGAGGTAATGCTGTCGGTGGACGACAACGGCCGCGGCATCCCGGACCAGGGCCGGCGCAGCGGCCTGGGCAACCTGGCGGCCAGGGCCCGCAGCGTGGGCGGGGCGTTCACGATCGAGCGCCCGGAAACCGGCGGCAGCCGGCTGGCCTGGACGGCCCCGCTGACGCCGAGCCGCGCGTCGTCCCCGGCCTGATCCCTTTGCGGACCGGCGGGGCAGGGTGCGGGGGCACCCTGCCGGGCCGGGTCCGCTGGGAGGGGTTGTGGGCGGGTCGGGTGCGGGCCCAGACGCCGGGAGGGCCCGGAACCGGCACGAATCGCGGGCCGGCACGGCGGGAACGGCGTCGCGCCCTCCCGGCCGGGGGCCTCCGGCACCAGGTGGGCCCTGAGGTCCGCTGAGCGGAACTGTCGACCGGTCATCTGCGGGCCAGGACGCCGGCAGGGCTCGGAACCGGCACAAATCGCCCACCGGCATGGCGGGAACAGCGTCGCGCCCTCCCGGCCGGGGTCATCCCGCTCCTGGCGGGCCCTGAGGTCCGCTGAGCGGAACTGTCGACCGGTCATCTGCGGGCCCAGACGCCAGCAGGGCTCGGAACCGGCACAAATCGCCCACCGGCGTGACGGGAACAGCGTCGCGGCCTCCCGGCCCGGGGCATCCCGCACTTGGTGGGCGGTGAGGTCCGCTGAGCGGAACTGTCGACCGGTCATCCGCGGACCCAGGCACCAGGAGGGCTCGAAACCAGCACAAATCGCCTATCGGCATGACCAGAACAGCGTCGCGCCCTCCCGGCCCGGGTCATCCGGCACCTGGTGGGCCCTGAGGTCCGCTGAGCGGAATTGTCGAACGGTCATCCGCGGGCCCAGACGCCGGGAGGGCTCAGAACCGGCGGCTTTGCCCTGCTGGCGGGATGATCGGCCCCGGACGGCCTGCGGTCGCTGAGACTGCGGGAGCGCGTAGCGATCTGTGGCGGCTTATGTCCGGCCACGGCTGGCCCGGAGGCCGCCGTGCCGTCTGGTGGGCCTACGGACGCTGTCGCGTCCGCC